>PLZB01000094.1 GCA_003151955.1 Acidimicrobiaceae bacterium | reverse complement strand
AGCGAATAAATCAGGAGCCTCCTAGGCTCGCCTCCGAGGGCGGGTCAGGGCCAGGGTCGAAAGTCCCGACCGGCCCGGCCGGTTGACCCCCCGTCAGGGGACGTAGACGGCGGTGACCGAGACGGGCGGTTCGTAGCCCGGGTCGGGGGTGGCCCCGGTGGCCTGGCACCAGGCCGGGAGGCAGGACACGGCCGAGAATGCGGCGCTTCCCCCGGGGGCGGGTGTCGGGTTCGGTCCGGCCAGCCACTGACTCCCGTCGTAGACCACGCTGGCCGGGTCGAACAGGGGACTCCCCGACGGCTGCTCGCCGTCCCCGACGGCGACGCAGAGGGAGCCCGAGGCGCAGCTCACCCCGGCCAGCCGGTGGAAGGTGGCATTGTCCGGGAACGACGGCTGGGCCTGGGTCGACCAGGACGAGCCGTTCCAGGACGAGATCCAGACCTGCTCCGACGATCGGGCGTTGGTCGACGTGGTGACCGTGGTCTGGCCGACGGCCATGCAGAGGACGGAAGAGGCGCAGGACACCCCGGTCAGCACCGGCGTGGTCGTCGTCGTCCCGTTGGAGGTCATCGATCCCAGGACGGTCGTCTGCCAGGTCCCTCTGCTCCAGGTCCCGACGGTGGCGGACCCGCCGGCCGTCCCGGCCGCCTCGCAGAACGAGGGCGAGACACACGAGAGGGAGCTCCTGGTCATGGCCCCCATCCCGTTGGGGGCCGCCACCTGGGTCAGGACGGTGCCGTCCCAGCGGTAGGCGACGGGCTGGTTGCCGAGGGCGGTGGTGAATCCCAGGGCCAGGCAGAAGCCGGCCCCGATGCAGGACAGGCTGGTGAGGTCGACGAGGCCCTGGTGGGTGTCCCCGGCGATGGCGGTGTCGGGGTAGGGGGTGAGGGTGGTCCCGTTCCAGGTTTCGAACAGGAGCGCGGTCGGGCCTCCGCCCGAGGCCGGCATGGCTCCACCCACGACGCAGGAGGAGACGGCGAGGCAGGCCACGGCGTTCGTGACCGATCCGTCGACGGCCCGGGGGGTGTCGGGCACCTGGGTCCAGGCGGTGCCGTCCCAGTGCTGGACGATGTCCCCCACGGCCAGGCAGTCGGTCCTCGCCGCGCAGGACTCGGCCTCGATCGCCCCGCCCGACGGGGTCCCCGACATGCTGACCGGGTTCCAGGCCGTCCCGTCCCACCAGGCCACCGTGGTGGTGGTGACGTTGCCGGCCCCGGTGTTCGAGACGGAGGCGGCACAGCGGTCGACGGCTGGGCAGGAGAGCCCGCCCACCCAATCCCAGCCGGCATCGGCCGGGATCGACACCGGGTTCCAGGCCGTCCCGTCCCACCGGTCGATCAGGACGGGGGCGGTGTTGCCGGCCGTCATGGTGAGGCAGAAGCTGGCCGCGGCGCAGGAGAGGTCTCCCAGTGTGTACCCCGAGGAGGCGGCCGGCAGGGGGAGGGGGACCGCCGACCAGACCCCGCTCCGCCAGACGGCCGAGCTGTCGGCTCCGCCGGTGAAGCCCCCCACGGCGCAGAAGATCGGCGTGGGGCAGGAGACCTTGTCGGCCTCCTCCGAGGCCGGGAGCGCCGAGGTCGACCAGGTGGTCCCGTTCCAGATCTCGGCCGCCCCCACGTAGACCCCGGGGGCGCTGACGAGGCCGACGGCCATGCAGAACGTCGCCGTCGGGCAGGACACGTCGGTGAAGGTCCCCGTCCCCGACAGGCCCAGGGCGTGGGCGTCGGACCAGCCCGATCCGTTCCAGGTCATGGCCAGAGGTCCGGCGAAGGCTCCACCGGTCCCACCGGTGGCCATGCAGAAGCCGGTGGTGGGACAGGACACCGCTGAGATGAAGGAGCTCGATCCGACCGAGGGAGTGCTGATGGAGGACCATCCCGTTCCGTCGAAGCGCTCGGCCGCCCCCGGGGCCGCGCTGACGGCGACGCAGGAGGTCGGGGTGGCACAGGACACGTCCTTGTCGATGGCGGCCGACCCCGTGGAGGGGAACGACCATCCCGGCCCGGTCAGGACCGCCGACGCCGCCGAGTCGGCCACGGCCACGCAGGTGGTCGCGGTGGGGCAGGAGATGGCCCGCAGCGGTTGGGCCGGCCCGGTCGAGACAGCCGAGGACGAGAGCGTCCAGCTGCCGGCGGCGACACAGCCCGAGGCCACGAGGGCCAGTCCGGCACCTGTCGTGACCAGGGCCACGATCCGACCGGTCTTCCAAGTCCACCGTCCACTGACCATCCCGCCCCCTCGGCTTCCTCCCCTCCCCCCGGAGGATCTCCCGCTCAGGGCGTCAACCTAGGCCCGATCCGACAGGACCGCCGGTCCGATGGCCGGGGCGTCGGGACATCACCAGGAGTGGGCGCGAGGCCGGTCGATCAGGCCGCGGCGGCGGTTCGCTGCCCGTAGGCCCAGCCCGGGCCCCGGACGACGTAGGAGAGCCGGTCCCGCCAGGTCCGGGCCCCGGCGATGTCCCGGATCATCTCGGCGTGCTCGTGGGCGGCCACCCGGAGGGGGTTGAAGGTCCCTAGGTTCCTGGTCAGCCCGTAGGCGACGGGCTCCTCCTCCCGCTCGAAGGTCCCGAAGAGCCGGTCCCAGACGATGAGGATGCTCCCGTGGTTCCGGTCCAGGTACTGCCGGTTGCTCCCGTGGTGGACCCGGTGGTGGGAGGGGGTGTTCAGGACCTCCTCCCCCCGGCCCACGGTCCGGATGGTGTCGGTGTGGATCCAGAACTGGTAGATGAGGTTCACCCCCCGGGCCGTCTCCACCAGCTCGGGCCGGATCCCGAGGAGGCAGAGCAACCCGCTCGGGACGAAGACCCCGAGGGCGTCGGCCACGGGTTGGCGGAGGGCGGTCGAGAGGTTGTAGCGCTCGCTCGAGTGGTGGACGACGTGGATGGCCCACAGCGCCCGGACCTCGTGCATGAACCGGTGGTTCCAGTAGTAGATGGCGTCCCAGCCGAAGATCGCCGCGGCCAGGGCCAGCGGTCCCCGGCCCCGGTCGGAGACGACCCGGCGGGACCAGAGCCCCTCCGGGGTGGTCCGGTCGGCCCAGAAGGTGCAGAGGGCGAGACCACCGGCCGCCACCGCCACCACCCCGGCCACCGAGGCCACCCGCGCCGCCGTCGTCCCCCCCGGCTCCCCGGGGTCGGCCCCGGGCTCCGGTCGGGCCCGCCGGGACAGCCGGTCGGCCAGCGTCGTCACGGCGGCGGCCCCGAGGGTCAGGCCTACCAGCTTCCTCCCGTGGCGTCCCCGCCCCGGGGTGAGCTCCTGCAGGAGCGTCGGCGCCACCAGGGGTGCGAGGAGGCTCCCGACGCCCAGGGCCAGGTTGCAGAGCGTGTCCCGCCGCTCGTAGTCCGCCGCCGTGGGGCCCCGCTCGGCCGCGTGCTCCCGGAGCCAGCGCTGCTCGGCGGCGATGGCCCCGAAGTAGCCGGGGACGGCGACGACGGTGAGATCCAGGGGCCGACCCACCGGCCCGTCCCCTACCGGGCCGCGGCGACGGGGACCGGCGGCTGGGGCTCCTTGGGTAGGCCCAGGACCCGCTCCCCGATGATGTTGTGGAGGATCTCGTCGGTCCCCCCGGCGATCCGCATCCCCGGGACCCCCAGGATGGCCTGGGACCAGGCGTAGGTCCCCCACTCCCCGCTGTCGGCCACCAGCTTCGGCCCGAGGACGGTGGAGAGGAGCGCACTCGTCCGGAGCATGTTCGCCGTCAGGGTCAGCTTCCCGAGGGACATCTCCGGTCCGGGGAGCTGGCCGGCCGCCACCTTGGCCATGGCCCGGAGATTCGTGTAGGCGGCCACCCGGCCGTTGATGATGATGTCGGCCAGCTGCTGGCGGACGAGGGGGTCCTTCCCGAGGCCCTGGTGCCGGACCAGCTCGATGAGCCGTTGGGTCCCGAGCCCGCCCCCACCCCCGCCCATCCCACCGCCGATGGCGGCCCGCTCGTTCATGAGGGTGGTGAGGGCCACCGTCCAGCCCCCGTTCACGTCTCCCAACCGGTGGGAGTCGGGGATCCGGACCTCGGTGAAGAAGACCTCGTTGAACGACGCCCCGCCCGTCATCTGCCGCAGGGGCCGGACCTCGACCCCCGGGGCCTTCATGTCGACGACGAACCCGGTCAGGCCCTTGTGCTTGGGGAGGTCCGGGTCGGTCCGGCACATGACCTCCCCGATGTCCGAGAGGTGGGCCCCCGAGGTCCAGACCTTCTGTCCCGTCACGATCCACTCGTCCCCGTCCTGGACGGCCCGGGTCTGGAGGGAGGCCAGGTCGCTCCCGGCCTCCGGCTCGCTGAAGAGCTGGCAGCCCACGATGTCCCCCCGGTACATCTTCCGGAGATAGGCCTCCTTCACCTCGTCGGTGCCGTGGGCGGCGATGGTGGGCGCCACCATCCCGAGGCCGATCCCGAAGGCGCTCTGGGGGGCGGTCTCGAAGCCCGACTCCAGCTCGTTGTAGAGCCGCTGGAAGGACCGTCCCAGGCCCCGGCCCCCGTACGCCTCGGGGCCGCTGATCCAGCCGAACCCGGCGTCGAAGCGGGTCTGCATCCAGGCCCGGCCGGCCTCGAGCTCGCTGAACTCCTCCTCCGGGCTCTTCTCGGGGAGGACCGCCACCTCGTCCGACCCCTCCCCCCAGACCAGGCTGGTGACCTCGACCCTGGGCTCGGCGTTGGCCTCCAGGAAGGCCCGGGCCTCCTCCTCGAACGCTGCCTCGCTGATCCCC
Source organism: Acidimicrobiaceae bacterium (assembly GCA_003151955.1). Classification (GTDB taxonomy): domain Bacteria; phylum Actinomycetota; class Acidimicrobiia; order Acidimicrobiales; family UBA8190; genus PALSA-743. Next base: position 2,082 of record PLZB01000094.1, on the reverse strand, counting down.
TCGGCCATGGTCCCTCCTCCTGCCGCCCCGATCACCCCGGAGCGGCCTGTCGAGCGTATCGACCTCCCCCCGTTCCCAGACAATCCCGGATCCCGGCCCCCGCCGGTGGCAGCGGTGTAGACATGGCCCATGGCCTACGCCCTGGCCGTGGGGGCCGCCCTGGCCAACGCCCTCACCACCATCCTCCAGCGCCTCGGCGTCGAGTCGGCCCCGCCCGAGGACTCCCTCCGCCTCAGCCTGATCAGCTACGCCATCCGCCGGAAGGTCTGGCTGGCCGGCTTCGGGGTCATGATCGTCGCCTTTCTCTTCCAGGCCTCCGCCCTCCACTTCGGGACCCTCACCGTCGTCCAGCCCATCCTCACCCTCGAGCTTCCCTTCCTCGTCGCCATCCTCGGCTTCTGGTTCCACCGCCGCCTGACCTGGCGGGAGTGGACCGGGGCCTTCGCCGCCGCCGGCGGGCTGGCCGCCTTCCTGGTCCTGGCCGACCCCAGCCCCGGGACCCGCACTCCCGACCTCGGCGACTGGGGCCTCGTCGCCGTCGCCGTGGTCGGCTCCACCGCCCTCGCCGTCGGCCTGGCCCACTGGGGCCCCCCGGCCTGGAAGGCCGCCATGTTCGGCGCCTCAGGGGCGATCATGTTCGCCTTCACCGCCTCCACCATCAAGCAGGTCACCGCCGATCTGAGCCACCAGTGGTACTCCGTCTTCCTCCACTGGCATCTCTACGCCATGGCCGTCGCCGGCCTCCTCGGGGTCTTCCTGACCCAGAACGCCTTCCACGCCGGCCCCGTCACCGCCTCCCAGGCCACGCTGGTCATCGTCGACCCCCTGGCCTCGATCGCCATCGGCACCGGCCTCTTCGGCGACCGGGTCAACACCACCCCGGTCCGCCTCGCCTTCGAGATCGTCGCCATCCTCGTCCTCTGCTCCGGGGGGCTCTTCCTCTCCCGCTCACCCCTCGTCGCCACCGTCAAGGCCGACGACGGCGACGCCGCTGCCGTCAGGGGATCCCCGTCCGCCCCCCAGGAGAGGAATCCCTGATGCCCGACCCCGACATCGAACCGCTCCGCTACGACCCCTGGACCGCCCTCCTCGGGAGGATCGACGACGCCGCCACCCTGGCCGGGACCGACGGGAACATCGTCCGCCTCCTCCGCCAACCCGACCGGATCCTGGAGGTGGCCGTCCCCGTCCGGATGGACGACGGCCGGGTCGAGGTCTTCACCGGCTGGCGGGTCCACCACAACACGGCCCGGGGACCGGCCAAGGGAGGCATCCGCTTCCACCCCCACCTCCATCTCGAGGAGGTGAAGGCCCTCGCCGCCGAGATGACCCTCAAGACCGCCGTCGTCGACATCCCCTTCGGGGGCGGCAAGGGCGGAGTCCGGGTCGACCCCCACCTCCTCTCCCTGGGTGAGCTCGAGCGCCTCACCCGCCGATACACCTATGAGATCTCCCCCCTCCTCGGGCCCGACCGGGACATCCCCGCCCCCGACGTCAACACCGACGAGCGGGTCATGGCCTGGCTCCTCGACACCGTCGACATGCTCCACGGCAGGGCGCTCCCGGGGGTCGTGACCGGGAAGCCCCTGGCCGTCGGGGGGATGCGGCTCCACACCGGGGCCACCGCCTCCGGGGTCCTCCGCTGTGTCCGGGCCGTCTTCGCCGCCCTCGACCGACCCCTCCCCGGGGCCCGGGCCGTCGTCCAGGGGTTCGGGAAGGTGGGTGGCCCGCTGGCCTTCCTCCTGGCCTCGGCCGGCATGCGGGTCGTGGCCGTGGCCGACGTCGCCGGCGTGGTCGAGAACCCCGGCGGCCTCGACATCGGCCTCCTGGCCGACCACGTCACCAGGACCGGTTCCGTCGTCGGCTTCGACGGCGGACAGCGGATCGACCCCGCTGAGCTCTGGGCCCTCCCGGCCGAGCTCGTCGTCCCCGCCGCCCTCGAGGGGGCCATCGACGAGGCCGCCGCCACCACCCTGGCCGCCCCCATCGTCGTCGAGGCGGCCAACGGCCCCACCACCCCTGCCGCCGACGCTGTCCTCGACCGGCGGGGGGTGACCGTCGTCCCCGACATCCTGGCCAACG
>PLZB01000015.1:1139-13829 GCA_003151955.1 Acidimicrobiaceae bacterium | reverse complement strand
CCGTGGCCGAGGGCCGCGGCAAGGCACAGGCGGCCACGCTGCGGCGCGCGCGCACCGAGATGATGGCGAAGCGGCTTGCAAACATCGCCGCCGCCGCCACCAGCTACCAGTCGGTGCCGGCCACGCAGTTGAAGCAGGGCGACATCGTGCTGGTGGAGATGAACGACCTGATCCCCAGCGACGGCGAGGTCGTCGAGGGCATCGCGTCGGTGGACGAGTCTGCCATTACCGGCGAATCCGCCCCCGTCATCCGCGAAAGCGGCGGCGACCGCTCGGCCGTCACCGGCGGCACCCGGGTCCTCTCCGACGAGATCGTGGTCAGGATCACCTCCAACCCCGGGGAGACCTTCCTGGACCGGATGATCGCCCTGGTCGAGGGAGCCAGCCGCCAGAAGACCCCCAACGAGATCGCCCTGGACATCCTCCTGGCCGGGCTGACCCTGATCTTCGTGATCGCCATCGTCACCCTCCAGCCCTTCGCCTCCTACTCCCAGGCCCCCCAGTCCATCGTCGTCCTCGTCGCCCTCTTCGTCTGTCTCATCCCCACCACCATCGGGGCGCTCCTGTCGGCCATCGGCATCGCCGGGATGGACCGCCTCGTCCAGCGCAACGTCCTGGCCATGTCGGGCCGGGCCGTCGAGGCGGCCGGGGACTGCAACACCCTCCTCCTGGACAAGACCGGCACCATCACCTACGGGAACCGCCAGGCCGCCGCCATCTTCGCCATGCCGGGCGTGACCGAGGCCGAGCTGGCCGACGCCTCCCTGCTTTCCAGCCTGGCCGACGAGACCCCCGAGGGCCGCTCGATCGTGACCCTGGTCTCCGACCGCTACGGCCTCGAGCCCCGGGCCATCCCCGACGCCGTCCTCGTCCCCTTCACGGCCCAGACCAGGATGAGCGGGGTGGACCTGCCCGGCGAACCCGAGGACCGGTCCGTCCGCAAGGGGGCAGCCGACTCCGTCCGGGCCTGGGTGGTCGAGCAGGGCGGGGACATCCCGGCCGAGCTCCGGGTCATCGTCGACGGGATCGCCACCAAGGGGGGCACCCCCCTGGCCGTCGCCGATGGGCCCCGGGTCCTCGGCGTGATCCAGCTGAAGGACGTCGTCAAGCAGGGGATGGCCGAGCGGTTCGCCGAGCTCCGGAGGATGGGGATCCGCACCGTGATGGTGACCGGGGACAACCCGCTCACGGCCCGGGCCATCGCCGAGGAGGCCGGGGTCGACGACTTCCTGGCCGAGGCCACCCCCGAGGACAAGATGGCCCTCATCCGCAAGGAGCAGGCCGGTGGCCAGCTGGTGGCCATGACCGGGGACGGCACCAACGACGCCCCGGCCCNNGTCGAGATCGGCAAGCAGCTCCTCATCACCCGGGGGTCGCTCACCACCTTCTCGATCGCCAACGACATCGCCAAGTTCTTCGCCATCGTCCCGGCCATGTTCGTCGGCGTCTTCCCCCAGCTGAAGCCCCTCAACATCATGCGGCTCGACAGCGCCCACTCGGCCATCCTCTCCGCCGTCATCTTCAACGCCCTTGTCATCGTGGCCCTGATCCCCCTGGCTCTCCGGGGGGTCCGCTTCCGGGCCATCGGGGCGGCGGCGGTGCTACGGCGGAACATCCTCATCTACGGGGTGGGCGGCATCGTCGCCCCCTTCGCCTTCATCAAGATCATCGACCTGATCATCAGCGCACTGGGAGTCAAGTGATGCGACGGATGCTCCTCACCGGGCTCGGGATGGTCCTGCTCTTCACCGTCCTGAGCATCGTCTACACCTTCGTGGTCCTCGGGATCGGCCAGGGGGTCCTCTCCCACCAGGCCAACGGATCGCTGGTCACGAACGCCCAGGGCCAGGTGGTCGGCTCGTCACTGCTGGCTCAGGGCTTCTCCGACGACAAGGGCAACCCCCTCCCCCGGTACTTCCAGCCCCGGCCCTCGGAGGGCAGCTCTGGAAGCAACCCTTACGACCCGACTTTCTCCGGGTCCCTCAGCCTGGGGCCGACCAACCCCAAGCTGATCGGCTTCGTCCCCGGGGTCAGCATCATCGACGGGAACGGCCAGCTGGTGAAGGGGCCCGACGGCAAGGTCCTCGCCACCAACCCCTTCGCCACCCCGACCGACCCCTACTGCGTCCCGGTGGACGCCAAGGGGAACCCGGTGACCCAGTCGCTCAGCACCCCCTCCAGCGGAGTCGGCGACCCCAAGCAGTACGCCATGAACTCCGATGGCAGCTACCAGTGCGACCCCAACACCGTCCCCGAGCGGGCCCTCGCCTACCGGGCCCTGAACGGCCTGGCCGCCGGGGCCCCGGTGCCGGTCGATGCCGTCACCGTGGCCTTCTCCGGCCTCGACCCGGACATCTCCATCTGGAACGCCCAGCTCCAGACGGCCCGGGTGGCCCAGGCCCGCAACCTGCCCGCCTCGACCGTGGCCGCCCTGGTCGAGCGGTACACGACCCCCCGGTCCCTCGGTATCCTCGGGGAACCGGGGGTGAACGTGCTCGAATTGAATCTCGCCTTGGACCGCCTCCCGAAGAGCTGAGGAGCACAGCGTGGCCCGAGGCAAGCTTCGGCTCTACCTGGGAGCCGCCCCCGGCGTCGGCAAGACCTTCGCCATGCTCAACGAGGGCTGGCGCCGCCACGAGCGGGGCACCGACGTGGTCGTGGCCGTGGTCGAGACCCACGGCCGGGTCAACACCGCGGCCCAACTCCGCGACCTCGAAGTCATCCCCCGGCGGACCCTCACCTACCGGGACCAGGCCTTCGAGGAGATGGACCTCGACGCCGTCCTGGCCCGGCGCCCGGCCCTGGCCCTCGTCGACGAGCTGGCCCACACGAACGTCCCGGGCAGCCGGAACGAGAAGCGCTGGGCCGACGTCGAGGAGCTCCTGGCCGCCGGGATCGACGTGATCTCGACCGTGAACCTCCAGCACCTCGAGTCGGTCAACGATGTGGTGGAGCGAATCACGGGTGTGGCCCAGCGCGAGACCGTCCCCGACGCCGAGGTCCGCCGGGCCGACCAGATCGAGCTGGTCGACATGGCCCCCGAGGCGCTCCGGCGTCGCCTGGCCCACGGCAACGTCTACCCCTCCGAACGGATCGACGCCGCCCTGGCCAACTTCTTCCGGCCCGGCAACCTGGCCGCCCTCCGGGAGCTGGCCCTGCTCTGGGTGGCCGACCGGGTCGACGACGAGCTCCAGGACTACCGGTCCCGTCACGGGATCGACGAGGCCTGGGAGACGAAGGAGCGGGTGGTCGTCTCCCTGACCGGGGCCCCGGGAGGGGAGAACCTGGTCCGCCGGGCGGCCCGGATGGCCGGTCGGGCCAAGGCCGAGCTGGTCGGGGTCCACGTCCGCCTCGACAGCGGCCTGGCCGGCTCCTCCTCCGAGGGGCTGGCCCAGCACCGGGCCCTCCTGGAGGAGCTCGGAGGACGCTTCGTCGAGACCGTCGGATCGGACGTCCCCCGGGCCCTGGTCCAGTTGGCCAAGGCGGAGAACGCCACCCAGCTCGTCCTGGGGGCCAGCCGCCGGTCCCGATGGGCCCACCTGGTCCGGGGCTCGGTCGTGAACGGGGCCATCCGGGCCGCCGCCGGTGACCTCGACGTCCACGTCATCGGCACCGACTCCGTCGGGGCGCGGGGCCGGGGACCGACGGGTCCCCGCCGGGCTCCCCTCTACCTCTCCCCCATCCCCCGCCGACGCCAGCTGGTCGGTGCCCTCATCGGCCTCGTGGGCCTGCCGCTGCTGACCCTGCTGCTGACGGCGTTGCGACCCCGGACCACCGACATGGCCCTGGCCCTCTCCGCCTATCTCCTGGTCGTGATGGCCGTGGCCACCGTCGGCGGCCTCTGGCCGGCAGTCGGGGGGGCGGTGGCCGGGTTCCTCCTCCTCAACTACTACTTCGCCCCGCCCATCCACACCTTCACCATCGCCAACGCCCGGGACCTCCTCAGCCTGGTGGCCTTCCTGGTGGCGGCGGGCACCATCGCCGCCCTGGTCGACCTCTCGGCCCGTCGCTCGGTCGCCGCCGCCCGGGCCGCCAGCGACGCCCGGGCCCTGGCCCGGATCGCCGGCCGGCTGGTCTCGCCCACCGGCGACCCCCTTCCGGAGCTCCTGGCCGATCTGCTGACCACGTTCCGCCAGGACGGGGTCGCCGTCGTCCGCATGGCGGAGAACCGGTGGGTGGTGGAAGCCTCGGCGGGCGACGACGTCCCGGCCGACGCCACCACGGCCACCACCACGCTCCCGCTGACCGGCGACCAGCTCCTCGTCATGCGGGGGCCCGGCCTTCCCGCCGAGGACCGGGAGGTCCTGGCCGGCTTCACGGCCCAACTCGCCGCCGCCCTCGAGAGCCAGCGGCTCCAGGCCGAAGCGGCCGGAGCCGACCAGCTGCTCAAGGCCAACGACCTCCGGACCGCCCTCCTCGCCGCCGTCAGCCACGACCTCCGGACCCCACTGGCGTCCATCAAGGCGGCCACCTCCAGCCTCCTGGCCGATGACGTCACGTTCAGCCCCGACCAGACCCGGGATCTCCTCGAGACCGTCGACGGCGAGGCCGACCGGCTGGCCACCCTGGTCGAGAACCTCCTCGACATGAGCCGGGTCCAGACCGACTCCCTCGAGGTCGTCGAGCGGGACGTCGCCGTCGTCGAGGTCGTCGAGGCCGCCCTGGCCAGCCTGGGCCCCCGGGGCCAGCAGGTGCTCATCGGCGTCGACGAGGCCCTGCCCCGGGTCCACGTCGACCCCGTCCTCCTAGAGCGGGCCCTGGCCAACCTGGTCGACAACGCCCTGGTCCACGGGGGCGGGCCCGGGGCGGCCCCCACCGTCCGGGTCGAGGCCGCCCTGGTGGCCGGCCGGGTCCACCTCCGGATCGTCGACCGGGGCCGGGGCATCCCCCGGGACCAACGGGATCTGGTCTTCCACCCGTTCCAGCGCCTGGGTGACCACGCCGCCACGACCGGGGTCGGGCTGGGCCTGGCCGTGGCCCGGGGCTTCGTCGACGCCATGGCCGGCGAGATCACCGTCGACGACACCCCCGGAGGCGGCTGCACCATGCTGATCAGCCTCCCGGCCGGGCCCGGCCCGATCTCCGTCCCCGAGGATGCCGAGGACGACCACCCCGACCAGGCCGGTCAGGGTAAGGAGGCCGACCGGTGACCAAGGTGCTCCTCGTCGACGACGACCTCCCCCTTCTCCGGGCCCTCACCATCAGCCTGGGGGCCAGGGGCTACGAGCTCGACGTGGCCCGGACCGGCGAGGAGGCCCTCGACCACGCCGCCCACCGCCATCCCGACCTCATCCTGCTCGACCTGGGCCTGCCCGGGATCGACGGGGTCGACGTCATCCGGGGGCTGCGGGGCTGGAGCCAGGTCCCGGTCATCGTCCTCTCGGCCCGTCACCAGGGCTCGGCCAAGGTGGAGGCCCTCGACGCCGGGGCCGACGACTACGTGACCAAGCCCTTCGCCATGGACGAGCTCCTGGCCCGGATCCGGGCCGCCCTCCGGAGGGCCTCCCCCCAGGAGGAGGCCCCGGTGGTCGAGACCCCGACCTTCGTCATCGACCTGGTGGCCAAACGGGTCCTGCGACGGGGGGAGCCGGTCCGGCTCACGCCCAAGGAATGGGAGGTGGTCGAGCTCCTGGTCCGGAACCCGGGCTGCCTCATCAGCCAGCGCCAGCTCCTGGCCGAGGTCTGGGGCCCGGAGTACGTGAAGGAGACCGAGTACCTCCGGGTCCTCCTGGCCCGGATCCGCCGGAAGCTGGAGGACGACCCCTCCCATCCCGTCCACTTCCTCACCGAGGCCGGGATGGGCTACCGCTTCGAGCCCTGACGGCCGGACCGGGCCGTATCCTTGCCCCGGGGCTCTGATCGAGCGACGCGGCGACCGCTGCCGGTACAGGCATCCACGGAGGGGGACCGATGTTCGGGAAGAAGGATCAGGACGAGTCGGCCCAGCAGCCCGGCCAGGGGAGCGCCGCCCTCCAGGCCGAGGTGGCCCGCCTGGAGGCGCTGCCCCTGGCCGAGGTGGCGGTGGAGGTGATGACCAAGGGCTTCGGGTCCGGGGGTCGCGGTGCCGACGACGAACAGATCACCGTCAGCGGTCAGAACGTCGACAGCGGACCGGATGTCTCCGGAATCGCCGACCGGTTCGTCCCCGAGATCAATCGCTGGCGGGGGCGTGGCCCCGGCGACGAGGCCCTCTGGAACCAGCTCGACCGGCTGGTGGCCGAGGGGGTCCAACAGCTGGAGCTGGCCGCCCTGGTCCGGGCCCAGCTCCACTCGGCCAGCGGCAGCCTGGACTTCGCCGCCACCCGGCTGGGCCGATCGGCGCTGGAGAGCGGGACGGTCGAGCGCATCCTCGGCCGAGGTACCGCGTAGCGGCCGACGACGCCCGGGCCCGGGTCCTGCCCGCCGGCGACCCGGCAGGGGGCCGGTCCTTCCCCCTGGCCTCCCCCCGCCCTACGGTGGAAGGAGACGAGAGAGCGGGGACTGCCATGGCCGACCACAGCGGACCGGGACCGATCGACCGGCGGGGATTCCTCGGACTCCTCTCCGCCGGGGCCGGGGGCGCCCTCCTCGGGGCCTGCTCCTCCGGCGGGTCGACCTCGTCGGCGCCGGCCTCGGGCACCTTTCCCCTGGGTGCCTCGGCCCGGGCCTCGGGCAAGCCGGTGGGGATCACCCTCTGGCACTCGATGACCTACAACAACCAGAAGACCCTCCAGACCCTGACCGACGGGTTCAACGCCATCCAGAGCGACGTCAAGGTGACCCTGGTCAACCAGAACAGCTACACCGACACCCTCACACTCTTCACCGCCGCCCTCGGCGGCAGCGGTCTCCCCGACCTGATCCAGATGGAGACGGACAACCTCCAGCTCATGGTGGACTCCCGGAGCATCGTCCCCGTCGGTTCGGCCGTGACCGCCGACCACTACGACCTGTCCGACTTCCTGCCCTCCACGGTGAGCTACTTCACCGTGAACGGGACCCTCCAGGCCATGCCCTTCAACATCTCGAGCAACGTCCTCTACTACGACCAGAACGCCTTCACCCGGGCGGGGCTCGACCCGGCCGCCCCACCGGCCACCCTGGCCGACCTGAAGGCGCTGGCCGGCGAGATCACCTCGAGCGGCACCGAGAAGTACGGGATGAGCCTGAAGCTCGACGCGTCATATTTCGAGCAGTGGGTGACGCTGGGCGACGGGACCCTCGTCGACCACGACAACGGCCGGAGCGGCCGGGCCACCAAGGTGACCTTCGACGGGGCCCTCGGCACCTCGATCTTCCAGTTCTACGCCGACATGCTGGGCGGCAAGCTGGCCCAGGCCACCTCGGCCACCACCTACGACAACCTGCTCGGCGTGGCCAACAAGGTGGCTCCCATGTGCCTGGAGACCTCGGCCGCCCTCGGCACCATCCAGACGATCCTGGCCGGAGGCCAGTACAAGGACGTGAAGCTCGGGGTGGCCCCCACCCCGAGCACCACGGCCCAGCGCAACGGGGTCTTCCCCGGGGGAGCCGGGCTCTACATCGTCAAGTCCTCCTCCTCGGCCCGCCAGGACGCGGCGTGGCAGTTCGTCAAGTACCTGGTCGACCCGGCCCAAATGGCCACCTGGGCCGTCGGCACCGGCTACATCCCCATCCGGAAGTCCTCGGTGGCGCTGCCGGCCGTGGACCAGCTCTACGCCCAGCATCCCGAATTCAAGGTCGCCTACGACCAGCTCCTCTCCAGCCCCCAGAACCCGTCCACGGCCGGTGCCGTCTACGGGCCCCAGGCCCAGGTCGAGCAGGCCATGGTGTCCGCCCTGACCTCGATCTCGACGGGGACGGCCCCCGGTGCGGCCATGACCCAGCTGGCCACCACCGCCAACCAGGCCATCACCAGCTACAACTCCCGGGTCCCGGGCTGATCCGACTGGTGGCCGTGGGGACCGGGGAGCCGGAGGGGACCGGGGCGACGGAACCGGCCAGCTCGGTGGCGCTGGTGGGGGTGTCCAAATCCTTCGGTGACGTGACGGCGGTGGACGACCTGACCCTGGAGGTGGCGGCCGGCGAGTTCATGGTCCTCCTGGGCCCGTCCGGGTGCGGGAAGTCCACGGCCCTGCGGATCGTGGCCGGCCTCGAGGAGCCCACCTCGGGGACGGTCCGGATCGGGGACCGGGTGGTCGACGAGGTCGAGGCCAAGGACCGGGACGTGGCCATGGTCTTCCAGAACTACGCCCTCTACCCCCACCTGACCGTCCGGCGGAACATCGAGTTCCCCCTCCGGAGCCGGGGGGTCCCGGCCCGGGACCGGAGCTCCATGGTGGCGGCCACCGCCCGGAGCCTCCAGCTCGACGACCTCCTCGACCGGAAGCCGGCCCAGCTCTCGGGGGGCCAACGCCAACGGGTGGCCCTGGCCCGGGCCCTGATCCGCCGTCCCCGGGTCTTCCTGATGGACGAGCCCCTCTCCAACCTCGACGCCCGGCTCCGGACCGAGATGCGGGCCGAGCTGGCCGAGCTCCACTCCCGGCTCGGGGTGACGGTCCTCTACGTGACCCACGACCAGGTCGAGGCCATGACCATGGGCGACCGGATCGCCATCATGCGGGGCGGGGTCCTCCAGCAGGTCGACACGCCCCAGGCCGTCCACGACCGGCCCGCCAACGCCTTCGTGGCCGCCTTCGTCGGCAGCCCCCCCATGAACATCCTCCCGGGCCGGGTCGGGGGGGAAGGCGGGGCCCTGTCGGTCGAGGGTGGCTTCATCCCCCTCACCCCCCGGGCCGGCCGGCTCCTGTCCGACCGGGGGCTCCGGGAGGTCACGGCCGGCATCCGGCCCGAGCACCTGGTGGTCGACCAGACCGGGACCCTGGAGGCGACAGTGTCGGTGGCGGAGTTCCTGGGCCACGAGCTCCACCTCGGTTGCCGGCTCCCGGGAGGCCGGCTCGTCACGGTCCGGGTACCGGGCACGGGCGGCTCCTGGCGGACGGGCGACACCGTGCGGCTCGCCGTGGTGGGCGACCCCCACCTCTTCGACCCGAGCGACGGTGCCCGGATCGATGACTGACCCGGCCGTCGTGGAGACGTCCGGGAGCCCCCGGCGGCGGCGGCACCGGGCCGGACGGGAGGCGGTGGCCGGCTACCTCTTCGTCCTCCCCACCCTGGCCGTCCTGGCCCTGTTCGTCGTCTACCCCCTGGCCCGGACCTTCTGGCTGGGCCTGTTCCGGGCCCCACCGTTCCCGACCCTGCCCTCGAAGTTCGTGGGCGCCTCCCAGTACGGGTCGGTGCTGAGCTCCCACGACTTCCTGGCCAGCCTGGGCCGGACCGTCGTCTTCGTGGTCCTGACCGTCCCGGCCGGGCTCCTCCTCGGCCTGGCCCTGGCCGTGGCGGCCGACGCCAGGCTCAAGGGGATCAGGATCTTCCGGACCATCTTCTCCTCCACCGTCGCCACCAGTGTGGCGGTGGCCTCGGTCATCTTCACCACCCTCCTCAACCCGACCGTCGGTCTCTTCAGCTACTGGCTGGGGATCAAGGGCGGCAACGGGGTGCTCATGAACAACACCTGGTCCCTCCCGGCCGTCTCCACCGTGACCGTCTGGCAGAACCTCGGGTTCACCTTCATCCTGATGAGCGCCGCCCTCCAGTCCATCCCCGAGGAGCTGTTGGAGGCGGCCCGGATCGACGGGGCCACGGCCTGGGGCCGGTTCCGGGCCGTCACCCTGCCCCTGCTCTCCCCCACCATCTTCTTCGCCGTGGTCGTCGGCATCATCTCCTCGTTCCAGGCCTTCGGCCAGATCGATCTCCTGACCCAGGGCGGCCCGGCCGGCCACACCCAGACGCTCATCTACTTCCTCTACCAGTCCTTCACCGTCAACCACGACCCGGGGACGGCCTCGGTGGTGGCCGCCGCCCTCTTCGTGATCCTCCTCGTCGTCACCCTGGTCCAGTTCCGGTTCGTGGAGAAGCGGGTCTTCTATGGCTGAGCGGCGGCGTCCCCGGACCGGGCCCTGGCGCCGCGTCGGCCGTTACGGGATCCTCTGCGTCCTGGCCGTGATCGTCGGCTTCCCCGTCTACATCACGGTCGTGAATGCCCTCCTCACCCCCCAGGCCATTGCCGGGCGCCCACCGACCCTGTTCCCCGTCGACCCCCACTGGGGGTCGTTCGGGCAGGCCTTCTCCGACTTCCACCTCGGTCTCTACCTGCGCAACAGTGCCATCGTCACGCTGACCATCACCGTGGCCGAGCTGGTCACCGCCGTGCTCGCCGCCTACGCCTTCGCCTTCATGACGTTCCCCTTCCGCCGGACCCTCTTCCTGGTCTGCCTGGCCGCCTTGATGGTCCCCATGGAGGCCACCCTCATCCCCAACCGCCAGACCATCGGGACCCTGCACCTCTTCGACACCTTCCCGGGCCTGATCGTCCCCTTCCTGGCCAGCGGCGTCGGAGTCTTCCTCCTCCGCCAGGCCTTCCTCCAGCTCCCCCGGGACCTCCGCGACGCCGCCACCCTCGACGGACTCGGCCATCTCCGGTTCCTGGTCCGGGTGGTCGTCCCCCTGAACCGGCCCATCATCGGGGCCTTCGGCGTCTACGCCTTCCTGTCGGCCTGGAACCAGTACCTCTGGCCCCTGATCGCCTCGAACTCCGACAAGGTCCGCACCGTCCAGATCGGGCTCCGCCAGCTCAACTCCCTCGGCATCGACAGGACCAACGTCATCTTCGCCGGGACCATCCTGGCCGCCCTCCCCATCTTCGTGCTTCTGCTCGCCTTCCAGCGCCAGCTGGTCCGGGGCCTCACCGCCGGGGCCGTCAAGGGCTGAGCAACCGACCAACCGACGGGAACCGGGGCCGGTCGCGGCGCCGCCCCGGTCCTCCCGTGGGGGAGGAGCCGGGGCGGCTCCGGACACCGCGTGCGGGACCTACCCGATGGCGAATCCCACGATCACCTGGTTCAGGTGGATCCCCCCGGCCGATCCCAGGAACGGGGCATCCCCGAAGGCGTAGATGCCGCCGTCGTCACCGCAGAGCCAGTAGCCCCGGCCGTCGGGCATGGCCCCGATGCCAATGACGATGCCGTTCACGTGCTGGCCGGACATGGACCCGTAGAAAATGGCGTCCCCGAAGACGTAGACCGCTCCGTCCACCCCGATGATCCAGTAGCCCTTCCCGTCGGGTGTCCCGATCATCGAGACGATGGTGGCCGACGGGTGGTGACCCGCCTCGGAGCCGTAGAAGCCGGCATCCCCGAAGGCGAAGATCCCGCCGTCGGATGCGACCAGCCAATAGCCCTTGTTGTCCGGGGTGGCGGCCATCCGGAGGATGGGAGCCGCCAGGGTGGTGCCACCCAGCGATCCCAGGAAGGGGGCATCGCCGAAGGCGAAGACCCCGCCGTCCTGGGCCACCATCCAGTAGCCCTTCCCGTCGCCCGTCGACACCATGCCGATGACCGGCTTGTTGAGGGGCTTGCCACCCATCGAGCCGTAGAAGCCGGCATTGCCGAAGGCGAAGATCCCGCCGTCGACGGCCACGGTCCAGTAGCCCTTGTCGTCGGGGGTCAGCGCCATCCCGACCATCGCACCGTTGAGCGGCTTGCCACCCATCGACCCGTAGAAGGGCATCTGGTAGGCGAAGATGCCGCCGTCACCGGCCACCATGTCGTAGCCGGTGGTGACGGACAGCGACGAGGTGGAGGCGCCACCGAAGAAGTTCCCGTCGCCGGTGTAGACGGCTGAGACGGTCTGGTTGCCGAGCACCACCGGGGTGCCGGTGCAGACGGCGGTGAGGGCCGAGACGGGGGCGGCGGCGCACAGCACGGCCGTCCCCACGCTGACCTGCACGGTGCCTCCCGGCGAGGTCGGGGTCGCCGACCCCGGCGCCGTCACCGCCAGCGTCACCGTGATGGAGACGGCATGCCCGGCATAGGTGGGGTTGACCGACGAGGCGATGGTCGAGGTGGTCGACGCCTTGGTCACCGTCTCCGTCATCGAGCCGTTGGAGGCCGTGAAGTTCCCGTCCCCGGAGTAGGAGGCGGCGATGGAGACGGCGGCGGCCGAGGCCCCCCGGACGCTGCACGTGGCTTGGCCGGAGGACAGGGCCACGCCGGCGCAGATGCCACCGCCGCCGCGGCTGAACGAGACCGTCCCTGTCGGCGATCCCGGGCCCGTGACGGTGGCCGTGTAGGTCACCGACTGGCCCACCACCGAGGGATTGGCCGAGGCCGTCACCGTGGTGGTGGTCGCGCCCTCCCCGACCAGGAAGCTCTGCTGGACCTGGCCGGCCGCCGTGTAGTCCACGTTGCCGGCCTGGTTGGCGTCGAGGACGCAGCTCCCGGCGGTGGTGAACGAGACGGTCCCGGCCGAGATGGAGCAGACGGCGGAGGCGGAGGCGTCCACGGTGAGAGTCGCGGTCAGCCCGGACGTGGCCGTGGCCGTGGCGGAGTACGTCGACCCCCCGACCGTGGCCGAGCCCGGCGCCGTTGAGGTGAAGCTGACCGTCTGGCCGGCCCGACCCACCGTGAACGACTGCTGGACCTGGGCGGCCGAGTTGTAGTCGGCGTTCCCTGCCTGGTTGGCGTCGAGGACACACGAACCCACCCCGATGAAGGAGACCACGCCGGCCGAGATCGAGCAGACCGAGGCGGCGCTGGCATCGACGGCGATGGCCACGGCCAGGCTCGAGGTGGCCGACCCGGTCGGCGTGTAGGTGCCCCCGAAGACGGCCGA
>PLZB01000015.1:0-1102 GCA_003151955.1 Acidimicrobiaceae bacterium | reverse complement strand
CCGGCCTGGTTGGCGTCGAGGACGCAGGAGCCGACCCCGGCGAAGGAGACAACGCCGGCCGAGATCGAGCACACCGACGAGGCCGAGGCGTCCACGGTGATGACGACCGGGGTCAGGCCCGAGGTAGCCGATCCCGTCGGCGTGTAGGTGCCCCCGAAGACGGCCGAGCCGGGCGCCGTGGAGGTGAAGCTGACTGTCTGGCCGGCCGGGCCCACCACGAACGACTGCTGGACCTGGGCCGCGGCGCTGTAGTCGACGTTCCCGACCTGGTTCCCGTCGAGGACACACGACCCCACCCCGACGAACGACACCACACCGGCCGAGATCGAGCACACCGACGAAGCCGAGGCGTCCACCGTGATCGTCACGGCCAAACTGGACGTTGCCGTCGCCGTCGGGGTGTAGGCCGCCCCGCCGAATGTGGCCGAACCCGGCGCCGACGAGGTGAAGCTGACCGTCTGGCTGGCCTGGCCCACGACGAACGACTGCTGGACCTGGGCGGCGGGGTTGTAGTTGGCGTTGCCGGCCTGGTTGGCGTCCAGGGTGCAGGTCCCGACCCCGATGAACGACACCGCCCCGCCGGAGATCGAGCACACCGACGAAGAGGCGGCGGCGACGGAGATGGACAGCGGCAG
This sequence comes from Acidimicrobiaceae bacterium, assembly GCA_003151955.1. Lineage (GTDB taxonomy): Bacteria > Actinomycetota > Acidimicrobiia > Acidimicrobiales > UBA8190 > PALSA-743. The sequence continues at coordinate 467 of PLZB01000015.1, read as the reverse complement.
GCTGGAGGTGGCCGATCCGGTCGGGGTGTAGGTGGCCCCGCCGAAGGTGGCCGACCCGGGTGCGGTCGAGGTGAAGGACACCGTCTGGTTGGCCTTCGACACCGTGAACGACTGCTGGACCTGGGCGGCCGTGCCGTAGTCGGCATTGCCGGCCTGGTTGGCGTCGAGGACACACGGGCCGGCTCCGATGAAGGAGACCACTCCGGCCGAGATGGCGCACACGCCCGACGCCGAGCTGTCGACGGTGATCGTCACGGCCAGGCCAGAGGTGGCCGACCCCGTCGGGGTGTAGGTGGCCCCGCCGAAGGTGGCGGAACCCGGCGCCGTGGAGGTGAAGCTGACCGTCTGACTGGCCTGGCCCACGACGAACGACTGCTGGACCTGGCCGGCGGCGTTGTAGTTGCCGTTCCCGGCCTGGTTGGCGTCGAGGACACACGAGCCGACCCCGACGAACGACACCACACCGG
>PLZB01000039.1 GCA_003151955.1 Acidimicrobiaceae bacterium | reverse complement strand
CGGGGTCGAAGTGGGCGTCGTCGTCCCAGGGGTCCCCGGAGCCGGCTCCCCCCTCGGACCGGCGGCGGCCCCCTCCCCCCCCTGCGGCCGAGTCGGCCCAGCTCCGGCGGACCGGGAACCGGGTCGTCCCCGAGAGCCGGGTCGGGTCGGGTCGGCTGGACGAGGACATGGAGGCCTCGTGGACGAGCTCGGGGGGGAGCTCCTTCAGGAACCGGCTGGGGATGGCGTGGCTGGTCTGACCCCACTGGGTCCGGCTCCAGGCATGGGTGAGGTAGAGGTGGCGCCGGGCCCGGGTGATCCCGACGTANNCCGACGTAGCAGAGCCGGCGCTCCTCCTCGAGCTGGTGGGGGTCGTCGAGGGAGCGGAGGTGGGGGAAGACCCCGTCCTCCATCCCCACCAGGAAGACGGCCGGGAACTCGAGGCCCTTGGCCGTGTGGAGGGTCATGAGGGAGACCCGGCTGGTGTCCCCGTCGAGGTCGTCGGTGTCGGAGACGAGGGCCACCGACTCCAGGAAGACCTCGAGGCTGTCGTACTCCGTGGCGGCGCTGACGAGCTCGCCGAGGTTCTCCAGGCGACCCTTCCCCTCGATGGTGGTGTCGGCCTCGAGCTCGGCCCGGTAGCCGGTCTGCTCGGCGACAGCCTCGATGATCCGGGCCGGGCCGGCGCCGTCGGCCAGCATGGAGCGGAGGTCGGCGAGGAGCCGGGCCAGGTCCTCGACCCCGACCCGGGCCTTCCCCGAGATCCCGGTCTCGGCGGCGTGGAGGAAGGCGTCGGCGAAGGACCGGCTCTGGGACCGGGCCCAGACCGCCATCTTGTCGACCGAGGTGTCCCCCACCCCCCGCTTGGGGACGTTGACGATCCGGCGGGCGGAGACCTCGTCGGCGGGGTTGACGAGGACCCGGAGGTAGGCGAGGACGTCCTTCACCTCCCGGCGGTCGTAGAACTTGGTCCCCCCGACCACCTTGAAGGGGATCCGGGCGTTGACGAGCTCGTTCTCGATGGCCCGACTCTGGGCGTTGGCCCGGTAGAAGACGGCGACGTCGCCGTATCGGATGTCCTCGGCCCGGTGGAGACGGCCGATCTCGGCCGCCACCCAGCGGCCCTCGTCGTACTCGTCCTCGGCCCGGTATCGCTGGATGGGGGCGCCGGTCTCACCGTCGGTCCAGAGGGATTTGGGGACCCGGCCGACGTTGTGCTCGATGACGGCGTTGGCGGCGTCGAGGATGGTCTTCGTCGAGCGGTAGTTCTGCTCCAGGGGGACGACGACGGCCTGGGGGAAGGCCTCCTCGAACTCGAGGATGTTCCGGATGTCGGCCATTCGGAAGCTGTAGATGGAGTTGTGGGTGAGGAGGCCGCTGGCCAGGTAGGTGTGGGTCTCGTCGACCTCGAGGTCGTGGACCTCCCCGTCGTACTCCTGCCGACTGACCTCATCGACGCGGACTTCTTCGAGCTCGTCGCCCCGACGGACGAGAACGCGACTGCCTTCGAGGAGATGGGAGAGGGGGGTGAACTCGTAGACCACAGTGCCGACCTGCATCCGGCGGCGGACGTCGATGCGAGCGGCGTCGGCGGCGGCGAGGGCCAGGGCCAGACCGGAGTGGTAGTCCTTTCGGGCTGTCTCGAGGCGGAAGCTCCCGGGTATCCGACCGGGGCGAACGGGGAATCCGGCGTAAGCCAGTCGATCGGCGACATCGGGACGGTTCGAGGACCACTGGATCCGGTGATGGCCGACAATCCCCTGGCGGTTTCCGAACATCGTGAAGTTGATGGTCTGGCGGCGCCCGCCGCCCTGGGGCCGGAAGTGGGGCATGTCCGGGTGGAGGAGGAGGTCATCGAGGAGTTGCTTGGCTCGCAGCTCGGTGTCGAGGGTGCCGTAGAGGCGGGCCAACCATTCCTCTGACATGGCCAGGTCCCGGCCCACGCCGTGGAAGCAGGCCGTGGGGAGTCCGTAGCTGGCTGCGAACCAGGCCTCCCAATAGGCGGCCTCGGCCAGGCTGTCGCAGCTCCGGAGGATCCAGAGGGCGTCCCCGTGCTCCTGGTTCATCCGAACCTTGAAGCCGTGCTCCTGGTGCCCTCTGCTGGCGACGCGGACGCTCTTGGTGCGCCCCACCCGGTAGCCCCGGTCGTAACGGCGCATGAGGTAGACGAAATGACCTCCCGGCTCGAGACCGATTCGGGCCGGGACGATGTGGTGGGGTGTCCCGGTGAGGGTCACACCCCCGGCTCGAACGGTGACGAGATCCCCGGTGTACCAGCTCTTCCTGACGCGGGCGACGGTGCCGGCCCGGACGGCGAGCCGGCCACCGGTCCCGAGGACCTCATCGCCAACCAGGATGTCCTCGATGGGCCGGTCTCCGGTGGGGGTGGAGACGAGGGTCCCGGGGGGGAGGCACTGGTCGACGTCTCCCACCACGGTGACCTGCTGGTGCTCGGCGCCGAGCATGAGGACGAGGCGGTTCTGGACGGTGTTGGTGTCCTGGAACTCGTCGACGAGGACGTAGCGGAAGCGGTCCCGGTAGGACTGGAGGATCTCGGGGAAGGAGTCGAGGAGGTGGACGGTGACGGTGAGGAGGTCGTCGAAGTCCATGGCCGAGGCGGAGAGGAGCCGTTGCTGGTACTCGGCGTAGACGTCGGCGATCCGGCGCTCGAAGATGGTGACGGCCTGGGCCCTGAAGGCGTCGATGTCGAGGAGCTGGGCCTTGGCCGAGGAGATGGAGGCCTGGACGGACCGGGCCGGGAGCTTCTTCGAGTCGACGTTCAGGTCCCGCATGACCTGCTCGATGAGCCGGCGGGAGTCGGCGGCATCGTAGATGGTGAAGGACTTCTTGTAGCCGAGCCGGTCGGCGTGGGCCCGGAGGATCCGGACGCAGGCGGCGTGGAAGGTGGAGACCCACATCCGATGGGCCACGGGCCCGATGAGGTCGACGAGCCGCTCCCGCATCTCCCCGGCCGCCTTGTTGGTGAAGGTGATGGCCAGGATCTCCCCGGGCCGGGCGTCCCCGGTGGCGATGAGGTGGGCGATCCGCCGGGTCAGGACCCGGGTCTTCCCCGATCCGGCCCCGGCCACGACCAGGAGGGGGCCGGTCCGCGATGCCACGGCCCGGGCCTGGGGCTCGTTCAATCCCTCGAGGAGGGAGTCGGGCTCGGGGAGGTGCTCCATCCAGGCCGGCCGCTCCCGGTGGGCGGGGACGGGCGGGGTGGTCCCGAGGTCGAAGAGCCCTCCGAGGAGGGCCGGGTCGCCGGCCGGGATGTCCGCCGGAGCCGGGGCGGGCTCGTCGAATTCGTCGTCGTCGTAGGTTCCGAGTCCCCCCAGGTGCGGGAGGGGGCCGCCGGGCACCGCTACTCCCACTCGATGGTGCCGGGCGGCTTCGAGGTGATGTCGAGGGCCACCCGGTTGACGCCGTCGACCTCGTTGATGATCCGGCTGGAGAGCCGCTCGAGGAGGTCGTAGGGGAGCCGGGCCCAGTCCGCCGTCATGGCGTCGTCGGAATTCACGGCCCGGATGATGATGGGGTAGGCGTAGGTCCGGCCGTCCCCCATGACCCCGACGGTCCGGACGGCGGGGAGGACGGCGAAGCTCTGCCAGAGCTCCCGGTAGAGGCCGGCCTTCCGGACCTCCTCGAGGACGATGGCGTCGGCGGCCCTGAGGATCTCGGCCCGCTCCGGGGTGACCTCCCCGATGATCCGGACCCCGAGGCCCGGTCCGGGGAAGGGCTGGCGCCAGACGATGTCCTCGGGGAGGCCGAGCTCCTCCCCGACGGCCCGGACCTCGTCCTTGAAGAGGGCCCGGAGGGGCTCGACGAGGTCGAAGGCCATGTCCTCGGGGAGACCCCCCACGTTGTGGTGGGACTTGATGTTGGCGGCGTCCCGGGTCCCCGACTCGATGACGTCCGGGTAGAGGGTCCCCTGGACGAGGAACCGGGCCCCCTCGACGTCCTGGGCCACGTCCTCGAAGATCCGGATGAAGGTCTCCCCGATGGCCTTCCGCTTCTCCTCGGGATCGGTCACCCCGGCCAGGACCGAGAAGAACCGGTCGGAGGCCTTGACGTGGATGAGGTCGACCTGGAACTGGCGACGGAAGGTCTCCTCGACCTGTTCCCCTTCGCCGGCCCGCATGAGGCCGGTGTCGACGAAGACGCAGGTGAGCTGGTCCCCGATGGCCCGGTGGACGAGGGCGGCGGCCACGGCCGAGTCGACCCCCCCGGACAGGGCGCAGAGGACCCGGGCCGAGCCGACCTGGGCCCGGACGGCGGCCACGGAGGCCTCGATGATGTTGGTGTGGGTCCAGGTGGGGAGGGCCCCGCAGACATCGAAGAGGAACCGCTCGAGGACCTCCTGGCCCCGGGCGGTGTGAACCACCTCGGGGTGGAACTGGACCCCGTGGATCCGGCGGTCGGGGTCGTGGAGGGCGGCCACGGGCGCATCGGGAGAGGAGGCGGTGGCGGTGAACCCGGGGGGGGCCTCCGTGATGGCGTCGCCGTGGCTCATCCAGACGTCGGTCTCCCCGGTGGGCCAGTCGGCGAAGAGGGGGGAGGGGCTGCTCCGGGTCAGGACGGTCCGGCCGTACTCCCCCCGGCCGGTCCGGGCCACCGTCCCCCCGAGCTGGCGGGTCAGGAGCTGGGCCCCGTAGCAGATCCCGAGGATGGGGATCCCGGCCTCATAGAGGGCCGGGTCGACCTCGGGGGCCCACTCGGCGTAGACCGACTTGGGGCCCCCCGAGAGGATGATCCCCTTGGGACTTCGGGCCAGGAGCTCGGCGACGGGGGTGTCGTGGCGGACGATCTCGGAGTAGACCCGGGCTTCTCGGACCCGCCGGGCGATCAGCTGGGCGTACTGGGCCCCGAAGTCGACGACGAGGACGGTGTCGGAGGTCAGTGCCCCATCCCCACACCCTGGGACCGCTGGAGCTGCTTCCCCTCGGTCTGGAGGGACGGGGCGATCATGACCTCGGCCTTCTGGAATTCCTTCACCGACTGGTAGCCGCAGGTGGCCATGGAGGTCCGGAGCGCCCCGAAGAGGTTCATCCGGCCGTCGTTCTCGTGGGCCGGGCCGAGGAGGATCTCCTGCATGGACCCCCGCATGGTGGTCCGGACCCGGGCTCCACGGGGGAGGGTGGGGTGGAAGGTGGCCATGCCCCAGTGGAACCCGGGGCAGGGGGCCTCCTGGGCCGAGGTCAGGGGGGATCCGAGCATGACGGCGTCGGCACCGCAGGCGATGGCCTTGGCGATGTCCCCGCCCCGGCTCATCCCCCCGTCGGCGATGACGTGGACGTAGACCCCGGTCTCGTCGAGGTGGCGCATCCGGGCCCCGGCCACATCGGCGATGGCGGTGGCCTGGGGGACCCCGATCCCGAGGACCCCCCGGGTGGTGCAGGCGTTGCCGGGGCCGACCCCGACGAGGACCCCGACGGCGCCGGTCCGCATGAGGTGGAGGGCGGCCGGGTAGGAGGCGCAGCCCCCGACGATGACGGGGAGGTCGAACTCCCGGATGAACTGCTTCAGGTTGAGGGGCTCGACCGTCTTCGAGACGTGCTCGGCCGAGACGACGGTGCCCTGGATGACGAGCATGTCGAGTTCCCCGGCCAGGATGGCGGGGGCCAGCTCGGTGGTCCGCTGGGGGGTGACCGAGGCGGCGGAGACGACCCCGGCGGCCTTGATCTCCCGGATCCGCTGGGTGACGAGCTCGGGCTTGATGGGCTCGAGGTACATCTGCTGCATCCGGACGGTGGCCTTCTCGTCCTCGAGGTGGGAGATCTCCTCGAAGAGGGCGTCGGGGTCCTCGTAGCGGGTCCAGAGGCCCTCGAGGTTCAGGACGGCCAGCCCTCCGAGCCTCCCGATCTCGATGGCGGTCTTGGGGCTGACGACCCCGTCCATGGCGGCGGCCATGAGGGGGAGGTCGAATCGGAAGGCGTCGACCTCCCAGGAGATGTCGACGTCCTCGGGGTCCCGGGTCCGGCGGCTGGGGACGATGGCGATGTCGTCGAAGCTGTAGGCCTGGCGGCCCGACTTGTAGATGCCGATCTCGATCTCAGCCACCCGGTTGCCTCCTCAGCCTCGTTCCGGGCCCCAGGTTACCGTCCCCGGGAGGGTGCCCCGGGACGCCCCGATGGGCCCAGGTCAGGCCCCGAGGACAAGCACCAGGAGCTCGACGAGGACCCGGGCGGTGACCCCCCAGACGGTGTCCTCGGGGAGCTCGAAGAACCAGACCGGGAAGGACCCGTCGGGCCCGAGGAAGGGCCGGACGTGGGCCGGGGCGGGCCGGTCGGGGCGGATCCAGCGCTCCTCCCGGAAGACTCCCTCGGCGACGAGCTCGGCCAGGGAGACGTCGAAGACGTGCTCCACCTCGGCCGGGTTCGGGCTGACCCGGGGCCGGTCCTCGAGGAAGCCGACCACCGGGGTGATGACCGACTGGGAGGCGAAGGTGGAGAGGGGGGTGAGCCTCCCGGCCAGGGCCACGGCCGCAGGGTCGAGCCCGATCTCCTCCTCGGCCTCCCGGAGGGCTCCCGTCTCGGGGTCCTCCCCGGGATCGAGCCGTCCCCCGGGGAATGAGACCTCCCCCCGGTGGGATCGGAGGTGGCCGGCCCGCCGGGTGAGGATGACCCGGGCCTCCCCGGCCTCCTCGAAGAGGGCCAGGAGGACGGCTGAGGGGGCCCCGGGGTCGGGGAACCCGTCGAGGCTGGTCCCCGTCGGCTCCCCGGCGAGGTCGATAGCGGTCCGGAGCCGGTCCAGGGAAAGACCTCGGCGGTCCCCGGGGAGCCGCTCGGCCCAAGGGGCCGGTCCCCCAGGGTAGGCCCCGGAGGGCCGGGGGATGTCCTGCCGACCCTCCGGCCAGGCCGGGAGGAGAGGAGGTTCGGTCGGGTCGATCACCCTCCGACCATACCGGGAGCGCCCCCGGCCCGGACTCTCAGCCGGTCTCCATCGCGAACCGGGCCATGAGGGCCCGCTCCTCGTCGGGGCTGGGGGGCTCCTCCTGGTTCCAGAGGTCGTGGAGGCCGGCGAATAGGCGTCCACGGCCGGGGCGTGGAGGACGAGGAGCCGGGCCTCCACCTCGCCGGCGTTCCCGAAGGTGTGGGCCGTCCCCCGGGGGATCAGGACGAACCCCTCCGGTCCGACGATGAGCTCCTCCCCCTCGACGATGACCGAGACCTGGCCGTCGAGGACGAAGTAGGCCTCGGAGCAGTTGGTGTGGCGGTGGGCCGGTGGCCGCCGGCCCCGGGGGGGCAGGGTCCGCTCCATCAGGGAGAAGTCCCCTCCGTTCTGCTCGGCCAGCGCCTTGAAGTGCATGACGCTCCCCCGGGCGCTGAAGGTCCGCTCCCCTTCACCCGGCCCGACCACCCCGACGGTCATGGTTCATCCTCCCTGGTCCTCGAATGGCGACGCCCGTCGCCAGGCCACGAACGCCCGTCCAGGAATGTCGGATCGGCGAGGACCATCACAGAGCTCATGGGACGCCGGACCGGGCCGACGACGAAGAGCCAGACGACGGTGGCGGCACCGGCCGCATAGACCAGCACTTCGGCCGATCCGGCCGCCCCCGGTGCGTAGAAGTGGCACAACGCCCGACCATTGGCGATAACGAGAAGGACCGCCCAGGGCTTGACACCGGCGAGGAAGAACCACTTGTCGTAGATCAGGCGACCTCCCGGTACAGACACCTCCCGGTGGGTTCGGCCCTTCCTCCGTTTGAGCACCCCGTCGGCGAACCCAAGGCCGATCATCAGGGCGAGGAGGGTGGAGTCGATGACTGCCTGAACTCCGGAGCCGTGGACGGCACTTCGGACGGGGATCATCCCGGCGTTGAAGACGACGATGGCGGCCGCTCCCGTGACAGCGAAGAACACAACCCGGGTCGCGGCTGCAGACACCGTCGGTCCGGCAACCCATCTCTGGAACCGAATCCGCTTCTTCCGCATCTGATCGAAGAGGTTAGATCTGACCGGCTCCCGGAGATCAGGGCCCCAAGAGCGATGCCGGGACCACGGCGATGCCGTCCCGCCTCCGGTACGCCTCAGGTCCAGTGGAGACCACGACGGCGTCGGCCAGCTCGTCACCGAGTTGGTCCCGGAGCCAGCGGAGGTGCCGGCAGTCCCGGTCGTCGACAGTCCGGGTCAGCTTCACCTCGACCGCCACCACCCTCCCGTCGTGACCGACGACGATCAGGTCGATCTCATGCTCTCCACCCATCGTCCTGAGGTGATGGACCACGGCCTCGGCGGCCTGGGCGTAGACACGGACCGACTGGGTCACGAGGGACTCGAACAGGGCTCCGAGGAGGGTGCCGTCCCGGGGGATGGCGGGCCCGACGTCACGCCCGGCGAGAAGGTCGTCTGCGCCGACCTGGAGGAGCCGGGCCGCCAGGGCCGGGTCTACGAGATGATGCTTCGAGGCCGTCGTCAATCTAGTGATGTGATTCCGGCTCGGTATCCAACCGGGGAGCGGTTCGACGATCCAGATTCGTTCGAGGACGGCCCGGTAGGGCTCGGTGGCCGCTCGAGACGGCTTCTCCCCTTCGCCGCTCGTCGCCGCGTCGCGGAGTCGCTCGTATGTCGTCGTTGTCGACGTGGCTGCGGCATAGGCCGCCATCCACCTCCGGAGCGCCGACGGGTGACGGACCGGACGACCGGCCTCGGGGAAGTCCCGGTCCACGATGTGGTCGATGTAACTGTCCAGGTGGGCCCGGAGGACCCGACCCTCGTGGTGACGAAGCCCCGGGAATCCCGAAGCGAGGATCTCGTCGACGTAGGCGTCCAGGCTCACCGTGCTCTTCCCCCGGACCTCGGGCTGTTCCCCGGCGAGGAGCCTCGCCAGGCTCACCGAGGGCACCTCGATCCGGCGTTCAGCCAACGACAGGGGCCGCATCCTCAGGGTGACGATCCGTCCCGCCCCGCTGTGGGTCGGCGGGTTGGCCGGCGTCGCCGACCCCGTCAGGAGGAATTGCCCGGGCAAGGAGTCCCGGTCGACGGCTCGACGGACCAGGTCCCAGGATTCCGGCAGCCGTTGCCATTCGTCGATCAGGATCGGTGGGACTCCCTCGACGAGGCGGTCCGGCCCGGCGGCGAGGACGGCCCGTTCGTTGGGGTCATCCAGCCGGTGCACGGTTCCGGCCCGCTGGAGTGCCGTCTCGGTCTTGCCGACCCCTCTCGGACCCTCCAGCGACAGCGCCGCCAGACCGCTGAAGAGTTCATCGATCTCGGCGTCGATGATTCGCTGGACATACTCGGTCATCCAACCTCATTCTCTCAGGTCACAGCTTCAACTATACAGCCCATCGGATTTTTACCATACATCTCATCGCCTATTTACAATACACTTCATCGGTCTTCTACGATACATTCCATCGGACACCCCCCGACGAGCCACGCGAAGCGGCCGGGCCCCGAAGGGCCCGGCCGGCTGCGCACAACCACACGAGGTGGCTGGGTTACATCATCCCGCCCATGCCACCCATGCCACCCATCCCGCCCATGCCACCCATGGCCGCCGCGGCGGCGCCGGCGTCGGCCTTCTCGGGCTTGTCGGCGACGAGGGCCTCGGTGGTGAGGAGGAGGCCGGCCACCGAGGCGGCGTTCTGGAGGGCCGACCGGGTCACCTTGGCGGGGTCGATGACGCCCACCTTGACAAGGTCCTCGATGTCGCCGGTGGCGGCGTTGAGGCCGATCGAACCGGTCTCGGACTCCACCTGGCGGACCGTGACGGCCCCTTCGAGGCCGGCGTTGATGGCGATCCACTTGAGGGGCTCGTCGAGGGCCTTGGCCACGATCCGGGCGCCGGTGGCCTCGTCCCCCTCGAGGGACTTGGCCAGCTTCTCCACGGAGGCCCGGCAGCGGACGAGGGCGGTACCGCCCCCGGGGACGATGCCCTCCTCGATGGCGGCCCGGGTGGCGGAGAGGGCATCCTCGATGCGGTGCTTCTTCTCCTTGCGCTCGACCTCGGTGGCCGCGCCGACCTTGATCACGGCCACCCCGCCCGACAGCTT
>PLZB01000080.1 GCA_003151955.1 Acidimicrobiaceae bacterium | reverse complement strand
CGCGTGAGCGGGCCGGGCGTCGCCTCGGCGGCGCCTGAGTCAGCGGGAGGACCCCACCGTGCCCGCTGCCACGGGTCGGGCCACCTACCTGACCTACCGGGCCCTCGGCGCGGCCATGGCCCGGCTCCCCGAGTCGGCCTCGGCCCGGGCCGCCGCCCTCGGGGCCACGGCCCTGGCCGCCCGGCCCGGTCGGGCCGGGGAGTTCTACGCCCGTCACCTCCGTCGGGTCCTCGGTGCGGATCTCTCCGACGCCGAGGTCCGGGACTGGACCCGTCGGGCCTTCCGGAACTACGCCCGCTACTGGATGGAGGGCTCCCGGCTGCCGNNCCCCACGTGGGGAGCTGGGAGTGGGGGGGTGCCTGGCTCGCCCTCCAGGGCTATCCGATGACGAGCGTGGCCGAGCCGCTCGAGCCCCCCGAGCTCTACCGCTGGTTCGTGGCCCAGCGCGAGGCCATCGGCCTCACCATCCTCCCCCTCGGGTCCGAGGCCGGAGGGACACTGCTGCGGATCCTGCGTGACGGGGGCCTCGTCGGCCTCCTCTGCGACCGGGACATCACCGGCACGGGCGTCGAGGTCGAGTTCTTCGGAGAGCGNNGCCGTGCGCAACCTCGTCGGCAACGGCATCGAGGTCGAGTTCTTCGGAGAGCGGACCACCCTGCCCGGGGGCCCGGCCACCCTGGCCCTGCGGACCGGGGCCTCCATCCTCCCCACCGCCGTCTACAGCGGGCCCGGAAAGAACCACACCGCCCTCATCCTGGACCCCATCCCGGCCGAACGGACCGGCCGGCTCCGCCAGGACGTGACCCGGATCACCCAGCTGCTGGCCCGCGCCCTGGAGGAGCTCATCCGGCGGGCCCCCGACCAGTGGCACCTCTTCCAGCCCAACTGGCCCAGCGACCTCCTCCCGGCCGTCGACGGCCTCGAGGGCGGGAGCCCGTCAGCCCGGGACCCCCTCGCCACCGTAGGGGGCGTGTCGTGAGCGCGGCAGTCGACCCCGAGGGTGGTCCCGAGGCCGCCGAGCCCGACGACGGGCGGTCGATCCGCTGGTACCGGGCCCTCATCCAGAACTCCGCCGACATGGTCCTCGTGGTCGACGCCGCCGGCCGGGGTTTCTACGCCAGTCCATCGGCCCAACGGCTCCTCGGCTACGACGTCGGAGACTGGGCCGGCCGGGACACCTGGGACGCCGTCCACCCCGACGACCGGGCCCAGGTCGGGGCGGCCTTCGTGGAGGTCCTCGAGAAGTCCAGCCTGGCCATCCCCGTGCAGTTCCGTCTCCTGCGGGCCGACGGCGGCTACATGGACGTCGAGGCGGTGGCCAGCAACCAGCTCGACGACGACTCCGTGGGCGGGATCGTCGTCAACCTCCGCGACATCGGAGAGCGGGTCCGGGCCGAGACCGAGGCCCGCCGGGCCGACGAGCGCTACCGGACCCTGGTGGCCGCTCTCGTCTACGGCGTGATCCTGGCCGACGAGCACGGCGACATCGTCCTGTGCAACGAGGCCCTCGAGGACATGTTCGGCGTCCCGCCCCGTCGCCTCGTGGGCCGGACCCTCTCCGACGTGCTCAGCTCGGTCGGGTCGACCGGGGTCCGGGTCCTGAGCGAGGACGGGAAGCCCGTCCCCGAGGAGGACCACCCCCTGCTCGTCAGCCTCCGGACCGGCGAGCCCTGCACCGGGGTCATCCACGCCATCGAGCGGCCCGGGCATCCCACCGTCTGGCTCCGGATCAATTCCCGGCCCATCCGGGGCGAGGCCGGCGCCGACCCCGTCGGGGTGGCGGCGTCGTTCGCCGACATCACCGAGACCAAGCGGGCCAGCGCCGACCTCGAGCTGGCCCTGGCCACCATCGAGCGGGAGCGGACCTTCCTCCAGGTCCTCCTGGACAACCTGGAGGAGGGCATCGTCGCCTGCGACGCCGACGGGCGGCTCACCCTCCTCAACCCGGCCAGCCGCCGGTTCCACGGCATCCCCGACGACATCGACCCCATCGGCCTCACCCCCAAGGCGACCGGGCTCCGCCAACCCGACGGGACGGCCATGTCCCAGGCCGAGAACCCCCTCATGCGGGCCCTGTCCGGCGAGGAGATCCGCGACGTGGAGCTCCTGGTCGAGAACCGCCAGGGGGAGCGCCGGGTGGTGGTGGCCAACGCCCAGGCCCTCCACGACCAGACCGGGGCCAAGCTCGGGGCCGTGGTGGCCATGCACGACGTCTCCGAGCAGAAGCGGACCGAGGAGCGCCTGGCCGAGCTGGCCCTCCACGACCCCCTGACGGGGGTGGCCAACCGGCTCCTGCTCGACGACCGGCTCCGCATCGCCCTCGATCGGATCCGCCGCGCCGGCGGGGGAGTGGGGGTCTTCCTCCTCGACCTCGACGACTTCAAGAACGTGAACGACCGCCACGGCCACGACGTCGGCGACGACGTCCTCATGGCCGTGGCCCGTCGACTCCTGGCCACCATCCGACCCGAGGACACGGTGGCCCGCCTCGGTGGTGACGAGTTCGTCGTCATCTGCGAGGTCACCGGCGGCCAGGCCGAAGTGGAGCGGATCGGGTCCCGGATCACCGAGGCCCTGGCCGAGCCCTACCGGCTCGACGGCCACACCCTGGTGGTGGCGGCCTCGGTCGGCGGCGTCCTGGCCGAGGACGCCGGGTCGGAGCCGAGCAAGCTCCTCAGCCGGGCCGACGACGAGATGTACCGGGTGAAGGCCCACCGCCGCTCCGCCCGTCACGCCGGCAGGGCCCGCGGCGGCGTCGACGACGCCGGCTGACCCGGGTCGGACGGTGCGGGTCGCCATCCTCTGTCCCTACAGCCTGAGCCGGCCCGGGGGGGTCCAGGGCCAGGTGCTGGGCCTGGCCCGGGCCCTGCGGACCCTGGGCCACGACGCCACCGTCCTGGCCCCGGCCGACGGGCCCCTCGTCGACACCGGCCTCCCCCCCGGGGCCGTGGTGGTCCTGGGCCGGTCCCTGGCCCTCCCGGCCAACGGGTCGGTGGCGCCCGTCGCCCTCGGTCCCGGGGCCTCCTGGCGGGCCGTCCGGGCGCTCCGCCGGGGGGACTTCGACGTCCTCCACCTCCACGAGCCCCTGGCCCCCGGGCCCTCCTACGCCTGCCTGGTGGCCGCCCCCCAGCCCCGGGTCGGGACCTTCCACCGGGCCGGCGGCAGCGCCTTCTACCGGGCCCTCGGCCCCCTGGCCCGCTGGGCCGCCAACCGCCTGGCCGTCCGCTGCGCCGTCTCGGCCGAGGCCGAGGCCACCGCCTCCGAGGCCCTGGGCGGCGAATACCTGGTGGTCGGCAACGGGGTCGAGCTCGACCGCTACGCCGACGCACCGCCCTGGCCCACCGAAGGGCCCACCATCCTCTTCATCGGCCGCCACGAGGACCGCAAGGGCCTCGCCGTCCTCCTCCAGGCCTTCGAGGACCTCCCCCCCGACCACCCCGCCACCCTCTGGATCGCCGGCGACGGCCCCGAGCGCGACGTCCTGGAGCGCCGCCACCCGGCCGGTCCCACCCGCCAGTGGCTGGGCCGGATCCCCGACGACGAGCTCGCCTCCCGGCTCCGGGGCGCCGACATCCTCTGCGCCCCCTCCCTGCGGGGCGAGTCCTTCGGGGTCATCCTCCTCGAGGCCATGGCCGCCGGGGCCGCCCTGGTGGCGAGCGACCTCCCCGGCTACGCCGCGGTGGCCGGCGACCACGCCCTCCTCGTCCCCCCTGGCGACACCGCCGCCCTCACCGCCGCCCTGGCCGACCTGATCGCCGACGCCTCGGCCGGTACGGGCCGCTGCAGTTCCGAGGCGTTGGAGGCCGCCCTCGACCACGCCGGGCGCTGGTCCATGACGGCCCTGGCCGAGCGCTACGTCGAGATCTACGCGCAGGTGGTGGCGGGGTAGGGACGAGGTCCGGGTCGTCAGGACGGTGGAGCGATCCCGGCGTCCCGGTAGACCTTCGCCTGGGCCTCGCGGAGCTCGTCGTCCGAGATCAAGTCTCTTGACCGGTAGTCGGTCAACATGGCCAACTTGCGTTGCAGATCGTCGTCGGCCGTCGGTTGTGGGCCAACCTCGCCCGCACCGATCCGATTGGTGATCGCATTGCCGATCCTGCCCCAGGTCGAGAGGACCCATCAGGACGTTCACATGGCTGCCTGCTGCCAGCAACGTGAGGTGGCTCTGGGTGAGGCCGGAGTGCACAGTGGCTTGGAGACCGTCGTACCCGTGCTCCCAGGCGACGGAGGAGTCACCGATGAACCGACGGGAAGGAGGAACAGCATCGGTTCGGAGCCACCACCGAGCTTCATCAAGAGGACCTGGGCCGTGTCCGGTCCTTGAGCCAATCTGCGAACGAGGCTTCGTCGTGTTGGTGGGTGGTGATGGCGAGGACGGCCTCTTCGGCTGCGTCGACATCAGGTGGGTCGGGATCCCAGACATGGTCGTTCAGATCCAGGAACATCGTCAGGCTCGCCCACGAAGCACGCTTGTTCCCGTCCGGGAGGGGATGATTCCATGCCAGGTGGCACGTGAGCGCAGCGGCCTTCTCGACAAGCCCCGGGTAGAACTCCTGTCCACCGAAACTGGCCTGAGGGGCGTGGAGGGCAGAATCGGCCAGGTCGATGCGTCCCGTTCTCGCCAGCACAGCGGCATCAACCCCGGTCACCTGTTCGGCAAGCCAGTAGTACTCCGGCAGGGTGATGTACCGGGTCACTGCGCGAGCCGGTCCAGCAGTTCCCTGTCCCTTGTCAGGAGCCGGGTGGCTCGACTGGTGAAGTCCTCATCGGCGCGGACGCGGGCGATCTCAGCCTTCAAGGACTCGATGATCAGCGAGTTGACGCTTGTCCCCTGAACGCGGGCCACAGTCTCGGCCTGTTCGGCCAGGTCCTCTGGGAGCCTCACGGTGGTCTGCTTTGTCATGACATCATGATATCTCGATATCGGAGCATGTCCTTCACGGGCCAATTGGTACAACGGGGTTGTGACAGCGGGTCCCGTCACCGGTAGCTGAGTGCCAGGACCAGGTAGCCCGCCGCGGCCAGAAGGAGGCCCACGGCGACAGCCAGGCAGCGGTATCCAGCGCCCCGAGTTCGCGGAACCGCCCACAGCACGACACCCATCGTGCCCACCGGGACGAAGAGGAGGAAGGCCGTCAGCGGCATGACGACGAGCACCGGCAGGACCAGGACGAACCCGGCCAGGGCCCAGAACCAGAGCCGCCGGATGTCCGGCCCCTGCGCCACCTCCTCTGAGTTGAGCATATGCTCAAGACTATCGTCCCGGAGGACATGCGGGGCCGGTCGGGCTGGGACCCCTAAGCTCATCGGGCCATGCCAGAGCAGCCAGCCTCCTCGTCCCGTCCCTCCGGCTCCGGCGGTGGCGGTTCCCGCTCCGGTGGCGGCTCCGGCCCCCGCTCGGGCGGCGGTGGCGGCGGTGGTGGCNNGGGGGTGGTGGCGGCGGCGGCGGCGGCGGTACCCCCCGGAAGAGCTCGGGCGGAGGCGGCGGTGGGGGCGGAGGTGGTGGGAACCGCTCCCGGAACCGTTCCGGTGGGGGCAACCGCTCGGGCGGCAATCGCAGTGGCGGCGGCGGTGGTGGTGGCGGTGGGAACCGCAGTGGGGGCGGGAGCCGGCAGGGCGGCAACCGGAGCGGCGGCGGCGGCGGTGGGGGCGGTGGGGGCGGTCGGCCCCGGGAGCCCCAGCTCCGGCCGGAGCGGCGGGCGGTGGAGCCTCCCCCGATCGTCGTCCCCCGGGTCAACCCGGCCGCACCCGAGGTGGGGGCGGTCCGACGGAACCGGCGGCGGGCCACGCTGATCGCCGGGATACCGGGCCTCGTCCTCGGGGTCGTCCTCGGGGCGGTCGGTTTCCTCGTCGGCGGGATCATCGCCGGGGGGGCGGTCCTGGTCGTGGTGGCGGTGGCGATCTGGGCCGCCGGGCGGTGGGCCACGACGGGGATGGTGCTCAAGGCGGTCGGGGCCGAGCCGGCCGACGAGGGGGAGTTTCCCCGGCCCTTCAACCTGGTCGAGGGGCTGTGCGCCACCATGGGCCTTCCGGTCCCGGCCCTGGCCCTGATCGAGGATCCCCTCTGCGACGCCCTGGCCGTCGGCCGGAGTCCGGCCACGGCCACGCTGGTCATGACGAGGGGGCTGGTGGAGCGGCTCGACCCGGTCCAGCTGGAGGGGGTCCTGGCCCACGAGCTGACCCACATCAAGCGGGGGGACATCGTCCCGGCCACGGTGGCGGCCGGGATGCTCCTCCCCCTGGCCCCGCTCTACTCGGGGGCCGGGGACCTGGTCCACCGGCTCGCCGGGCGGGGCCGGGAGTTCGAGGCCGACCGGCTGGCCGTCGGGGTGACCCGGTTCCCGCCGGGGCTGTGCGAGGCCCTCGAGGCCATGGGGGGGTCGGAGCGGGTCACGTCCCCGCTGACCGGCCGTCACGTCGGCCGGGTGACCCGGTGGCTGTGGACGGCGGCGCTGGGGGAGGTTCCGAGCGGGGAGCAGGCCGTCGGGGAGCTCGACGCCCCCTCGGTCCGGATCGCCGCCCTCCACGAGTGGTGAGGTGGGAATCCGGGAGGACCAGGGAGGGACCGGCGGTAGAGTGGGGGCCATGGACGATGCCCCCACGGCCACCGAGACCACGGCAACCGGATCCGGGAGCGGCCGGGTGACGGGCACCTTCACGGTGAAGCGGGGCCTGGCCGACATGCTCCGGGGCGGGGTCATCATGGACGTCGTCAACGCCGAGCAGGCCAAGGTGGCCGAGGACGCCGGGGCTGTGGCCGTCATGGCCCTGGAGCGGGTCCCGTCCGACATCCGGGCCCAGGGCGGGGTGGCCCGGATGAGCGACCCGGCCCTCATCGAGGGGATCCAGGAGGCGGTGACGGTCCCGGTCATGGCCAAGGCCCGGATCGGGCACTTCGCCGAGGCCCAGATCCTCCAGGCCCTCGAGGTCGACTACATCGACGAGAGCGAGGTCCTGACCCCGGCCGACGAGGCCCACCACATCGACAAGTGGGCCTTCCAGGTCCCGTTCGTCTGCGGGGCCACCAACCTGGGGGAGGCGCTGCGGCGGATCTCCGAGGGGGCCTGCCTGATCCGGTCCAAGGGGGAGGCCGGCACCGGGAACGTGGTCGAGGCCGTCCGGCACCTCCGGTCCATCCTCGGTGACATCCGGCAGCTGACCCAGGCCGACGAGCCGGAGCGGTACCGGTGGGCCAAGGAGCTGTCGGCCCCCATCGAGCTCGTCCGGGAGGTGGCCTCGTCCGGGAGGCTCCCCGTCCCCCTGTTCTGTGCCGGGGGGCTCGCCACCCCGGCCGACGCCGCCCTGGTCATGCAGCTCGGGGCCGAGGCCGTTTTCGTCGGCTCGGGGATCTTCAAGAGCGACGACCCGGCCCGGCGGGCCCGGGCCATCGTGGAGGCCACGGCCCACTTCGAGGACGCCCAGATCGTGGCCAAGGTCAGCCGGGGTCTCGGTCCGGCCATGGCCGGCCTCGAGATCGGCACCCTGGAGACCCGGCTCGCCGACCGGGGCTGGTAGGCGAAAGGTGCCCCCAGGTGGAGATCGGGATCCTGGCGCTGCAGGGCGACGTCTCGGAGCACGCCGCCGCCCTGGCTGACCTCGGGGTCGGGGCCCGGCCCGTCCGCCGGCCGGACCAGCTGGCCGGCCTGGACGGGATCATCCTCCCCGGAGGGGAGTCGACCACCGTCTCGATGCTGCTCGAGTCCTCGGAGCTGGCCGAGCCCCTCGGGAAGGAGCTGGCGGCCGGACTCCCGGTCTTCGGGACCTGCGCCGGGATGATCCTGCTGGCCGACCGGATCGCCGACGGGCGTCCCGACCAGCGGCACTACGGGCTCATCGACCTGGCCGTCCGGCGCAACGGCTACGGCCGGCAGACCCAGTCGTTCGAGTGCGACCTGGAGGTGGCGGGCCTCGAAGGGGGCCCGGTCCACGCCGTCTTCATCCGGGCCCCCCGGGTGGAGGAGGTCGGTCCGGCCGTGGAGGTCCTCGCCGCGCTGGTACCGTCTGCGGTCGACCCGGGAGCCGGGAGGGCCGGCCCGGACCTGGACCCCGTCCCGGTGCTGTGCCGGCAGGAGGGGGTCCTGGTGGCGGCCTTCCACCCGGAGCTGACCGCCGACCGGCGGCTGCACCGGATGTTCGTGTCGATGATCGAGGGAACGGAGCACTAGGGACATGTCTGGGCACTCCAAATGGGCAACCACCAAGCACCGGAAGGCCGCTGTCGACCAGGCCAGGGCCAAGGTCTTCGCCAAGCTCATTCGGCAGCTCGAGGTGGCCGCCCGGGAGGGCGGGAGTGACCTGACCTCGAACGCCAACCTCCGGACCATGTTCGACAAGGCCCGGTCCTCGTCGGTTCCCCTCGACACCATCGAGCGGGCCATCAAGCGGGGCTCGGGCGAGCTCGAGGGGGTCCGCTACGAGCCCATCAACTACGAGGGCTACGCCCCGGCCGGGGTGGCCATCATCGTGGAGACACTGTCCGACAACCGGAACCGGACCGGGGCCGAGGTCCGGAACATCTTCTCCAAGAACGGGGGGTCGATGGCCGAGCCGGGGGCGGTGGCCTGGCAGTTCGAGCGGAAGGGGCTCATCGAGCTGGCCCGGACGCTCGAGGAGGACCAGATCATGGAGATCGCCGTCGAGGCGGGGGCCGAGGACCTGGCCGACGACGGGGAGCGGTGGACGGTGACCTGTGCCGCCCACGACCTGGGGGCGGTGCGGGACGCGCTGGAGGCGGCCGACATGAATCCGGAGTCGGCCGAGCTGGCCATGGTGGCCAGCCAGACGGTGCCGGTGGCCGAGGTGGGGGAGGCCCGGCGGGTGCTCCGGCTGCTCGAGGCGCTCGACGACCACGACGACGTCCAGAACGTCTGGTCCAACTTCGACATCCCCGACGAGGTGCTGGCCGCCGCCACCGAGTAGGGATCAGCTCGGCCCGACCGGTCCCGCCGGCGGGGTGTCCGGCCCCAGGCGGCGAGGAGGGCTCCGGTCGAGGCGCCCGAGCCGGCCGGGTGGGGGTGGTGGAGCACGGCCAGGACGATGACGGCGGCGATGAGGGCCAGGCCGAGGGCCACCAGGAGGGCGATCTTGACCCGGCTCCAGGGCCGGTCGCCGGAGACGGTGCCGGTCTCGGCGTTCACCTCGATGGTGAAGAGGCGGCCCTTCCACTGGTAGTCCCCGGACCAGGAGGGGGCCAGGAGGTAGCGGTAGAGGGTGGCGGCGTAGGCGGTCTGGACGGAGCTGACCCGCTGGTGGTCCCCACCGATGTCGGCGCAGGCGTCGGATTCGATGGTCCGGCGCATGGTCCCGGTGGCGGCGGACCAGCCGTCGGTGAGGGGGACGGTGGCGGCGGTGGCGGTGGCGCCGACGAGGAAGTCGTCGGCGTAGCTCTCGGCGGCGGAGAGGTCCCAGGAGCCGTCGGTCCGGGTGTGGGGTCCGGCCGGTTCGGCCACGTCGGTGAAGTCCCGGGCCACGGTGCCCGAGGCCGGGTACCAGCGGGTCTCGGTCTCCTCCCGGGCCACCTGGGAGGTGGAGCCGTCGGAGTCGGTCACGGTGTCCCAGACGGTGACGGTGTAGTCCTCGCCGCGCTCGCCGTCGTAGGTGGAGGTGGTGGAGGCGTCGAAGACCCAGAGGGGGTGGTAGGCCAGGGTGACCCGGGGGGCGGCGGCCCCCTTCTTGAAGGCGGTGGGGGCGAGGCGGCGGGAGGCGACCCAGCGGGCCACGGCCTCCTGGGCGCCGTGGAGGTCGACGGTGGCGGCCACGACGGCGTCGGGGAGGGGGGAGGCGCCTGTCTCGGCGGTGGCCACCACGGGGGCGGCACAGTAGGTGCAGCGGCCGGCGATGGTGGGAGCGGCCAGGGGGATCCGGGCCCCGCAGCCCCGGCAGCCGAGCTCGACGTCGTGGCCGGGGGTGCCGGCCGGGAGGGCCCCGACGGCGAAGGGGTGGGAGGTCACCGGGCCGGCGCTGTCCCCGGGGACGGTGCCGCTGCAGGAGGCACAGGCCAGGGCCTTGCGGGCCGGGTTCCAGGCCAGCCAGGCCCCGCAGGTCGGGCAGCGCCAGCGGTCGGCGGCGGGGCCGGGGGCGGAGCCGGTCGGGGCCGGGGCGTCGGTCACGGGCGGAGCCTAGGCATCCATCCACCCGCAGCGTCGCACCCTCGCGCTAAGGTCGAACGCGTGTTCGTCGTGGGGATCGACCCCGGAGTGTCTCGCTGCGGCTACGGCGTGGTCGGTCGGCAGGGGAGCAGGCTGTCGGCCGCCGCCGGCGGGGTGATCAGCACCGATCCGAAGTCCCCCCTGCCCGAGCGGCTCACCATCCTCTTCCGTGAGCTCCGGGCCCTCATGGCCGAGTACCGGCCTCAGGTGGTGGTGGTGGAGCGGGTCTTCTTCCAGACGAACGTCCGGACGGCGATGGCCACGGGCCAGGCCGGGGGGCTGGCCCTGGTGGCGGCTTCGGAACAGGGGTGCGAGATCGCCCAGTACACCTCGAACGAGGTCAAGATGGCTGTGGTGGGCTACGGAGGGGCGACGAAGGACCAGGTCCAGCGGATGGTGGCTTCCATCCTGGAGCTGGCGGAGCCGCCCCGGCCGCCGGACGTCGCCGACGCGCTGGCCCTGGCCGTCTGCCACCTGACGGCCGAGCCGTTGCGCCGGGCCGTCGCCGCGGCCGGGGGGCCCCGGTGATCGGCTGGCTCCGGGGCCGGGTCCTGTCCCGGGACGTCGACGGGGAGGTCCTCCTCGACGTCGGCGGGGTCGGCTACCGGGTCAGCGTCCCCACCCCGGTCCTCACCGGGCTGGTGGCCGGCGGAGCGGCGGCCGAGGTCGAGCTGTTCGTCCACACCCACGTCCGGGAGGACGCCATCATCCTCTACGGGTTCACCTCCCCCGACGAGCGGAGGTCGTTCGAGGCCCTCCTGAGCGCCCACGGCGTGGGACCCTCGTTGGCGCTGGCCGTCCTGTCGGCGCTGCGACCCGAGGCGCTGGCCCGGGCCGTGCTGGGCGACGACCTGGATCTGCTCTGCTCGGTTCCGGGTATCGGGAAGAAGACGGCCCAGCGGTTGGTGCTCGACCTCAAGTCGAAGCTCGACCTCCCGGACCGGTCCCTGCCGGGGACCGGTCCCGGACCGGCGGGGTCCTCGGCCCTGGGGGAGGTCCGGGCCGCCCTGGGCGAGCTCGGCTACGCCCCCGAGGAGATCCGGCGGGCCCTGGACGGGGTTCCCGAGGAGGGGCAGGTCGAGGAGCTGCTCCGGCTGGCCCTCCGGGAGCTGGCGGTGGCCCGGTGACGGGACGCCGGGAGGTGGTGGCCCCGACCGGGGGCGACGCCGAGGTTGCCGGGAGCGCGGCGGACGAGCCGACCGCGGTCCGCCCCGTCGACCCCGGCTCCGACCCGGCCGAGTTCGCCGTCGAGGCCCGGCTCCGGCCCCGGCGGCTCGAGGAGTTCCTCGGGCAGGCCCAGCTCACCGAGCACCTCCAGATCGTGCTGGAGGCGGCCCGGCGCCGGGAGCAGGCCGTCGACCACCTCCTGTTCGCCGGGCCCCCCGGGCTGGGGAAGACGTCGCTGGCCGGGATCGTGGCCGCCGAGATGGGGGTGGGGTTCCGGATCACGTCGGGTCCGTCGCTGATGCGGGCCGGGGACCTGGCCTCGCTGCTCACCGACCTCCAGGACGGAGACGTCCTGTTCATCGACGAGATCCACCGGCTGCCCCGGCCGGTGGAGGAGGTCCTCTACCCGGCCATGGAGGACTTCCAGTTCGACATCCTCATCGGGAAGGGCCCGACGGCCCGGTCCATCCGGCTCGACCTCCCCCGGTTCACCCTGGTGGGGGCCACCACCAGGACCGGACTCCTGTCGGGGCCGCTCCGGGACCGGTTCGGGTTCGTGGGCCGGGTCGACCTCTACGAGGCGGCCGACCTGCAGGCCATCGTGGTCCGCTCGGCCGGGATCCTGGGGGTCAGCATCGACAGCGGGGGAGCCTGGCAGATCGCCTCCCGGTCGAGGGGGACGCCCCGGATCGCCAACCGGCTGCTCCGGCGGGTGCGGGACTACGTGGAGGTCCGGGCCGAGGGGGTCATCACCGAGACGCTCGCCTCGGAGGGCCTGGCCCTCTTCGGGGTGGACCATCTGGGCCTGGACAAGGTGGATCGGGCCATCCTCGACGCCCTGTGCCGGCGGTTCAGCGGACGGCCGGTCGGGCTCACCACCCTGGCCCAGTGCGTGGGGGAGGAGACCGACACCATCGAGGATGCCTACGAGCCGTATCTCCTCCAGCAGGGGCTCCTCCAGCGGACCCCCCGGGGTCGGGTGGCGACGGCCCGGGCCTTCGCCCACCTGGACATGGACGTCGACCCGGCCACCCCCTCGCTCTGGTGAGCCCGGCCCGGGCCGGGGCCATGGACGGCTTCGACTACGAGCTCCCCGAGGCCGCCATCGCCCAGACCCCGGTCGAGCCCCGGAGCGCGGCCCGGCTCCTCATCGCCCTCGAGCCGGGGGAAGAGCCGGGAGATGCCACCGTGGCCGACCTTCCCGGTCTGCTGCGGCCGGGGGACCTCCTGGTCGTGAACGAGACCCGGGTGCTCCCGGCCCGGCTGGTGCTGGAGAAGGGGAGCGGGGGCCGGGTCGAGGTCCTCCTCCTCGAGCCCGCCCCCGGGGCCGGCCCGGCCACCGGGGCCACCAGCTGGGTGGCCCTCGTCCGCCCCGGCCGGCGGGTCCCCCCCGGCACCGAGCTCCTCCACGAGGGGGAGGTGGCGGTCGTGGCCGGGGCCGTCCTCCCCGGCGAGGAGGGCCGGCGGCACGTCGAGCTGGTCGACGGCGGCCTCCCGGGCCGGATCGGCCGGGTCCCCCTGCCCCCCTACATCCAGGCCGAGCTGGCCGACCCGGAGCGGTACCAGACCGTCTACGCCGCGGCTCCGGGGTCGGTGGCCGCCCCCACGGCCGGTCTCCACCTCACCGACGAGGTCCTCGAGGCCTGTCGCCGGGCCGGGGCCGCCGTCGCCACCGTCGACCTCGTCGTCGGCCTCGACACCTTCCGGCCCATCTCGGCCGAGCGGCCCGAGGACCACGTCATGCACTCCGAGGCCTACCGGGTCCCGGAGGCGACCCTGGAGGCCTGCGCCCGGGCCGGCCGGGTGGTGGCGGTGGGGACGACCACGGTCCGGGCCCTTGAGTCGGCGGCATCGAGCGGCCGGGCCGAGGGCCGGACGACCCTCTTCATCCGGGGCGACTATGACTTCCGGGTCGTGGACCTCCTCCTCACGAACTTCCACCTGCCCCGGTCCTCCCTCCTGCTCCTCGTCGACGCCTTCTACGGGCCCCGCTGGGCCGGGCTCTACCGGACGGCGCTGGAGCGGGGCTACCGGTTCCTCTCGTTCGGCGACGCCATGCTCCTGGGCCGGGGGGCGGGTCGGCCGGCATGATCCCGGAGCTCAACGTCACCGCCACCGACGGACCGGCCCGGACCGGGACGGTCAGCACGGCCCGGGGAAGCTTCCGGACCCCCTGCTTCATGCCGGTCGGGACCCGGGGGGCGGTCCGGGCCGTCGACGCCGTCGACCTCGAGGCCCTCGGGGCCGAGGTCGTCCTGGCCAACACCTACCACCTCATGCTCCGGCCCGGGGCGGACACCGTGGCCGAGCTGGGCGGCCTCCACCGGTTCACGGGCTGGAACGGGTTCATGCTGACCGACTCGGGTGGGTTCCAGGTCCACTCCCTCCAGCCCGTCGTCGACGACGACGGGGTCACCTTCCGGTCCGTCTACGACGGGGCCGAGGCCCGGCTGACCCCGGAGGGGGCCGTCGCCGTCCAGGAGCGGCTGGGGGCCGACATCCAGATGGTCCTCGACGTCTGCTCCAGCCTCCCGGCCGAGCCGGCCGTGGTCCGCCTGGCCCTGGAGCGGACCGCGGCCTGGGCCGGCCGGGCCCGGGCCGCCCACCGGCGGGAGGACCAGGCCCTGTTCGGGATCGTCCAGGGGGGGGTCGACGGTGGGGGCCCCCATCCCGTAGCCGATGACGTTGCGCTCGGCCTCGTTGGGGGCACCGGCCCGGTGGAGGTCCCGCTCGACGATGCCCTGGAGGTCGGGGCTGAGACCCAGGCCCCCGGCCCCCTCGGGGAAGGAGACCCAGGCCAGGCCGGCGTCGAAGCGGGCCCCCAGGAACTCGGTCACCGGGGTGGTGGCCGGGGGGTGGGCGGCCAGGAGCTCGGCCACCCGGGCCCGGACGAGGGAGTCGGCGTCGATAGCGGTGGTCATGGTCCCCACGCTACCGATCGCCGTAGCATCGGGCCCGACGCGTCCCCCCGGCGTGTCACCGATGGGGAGGACAGCGTGGAGAGCCAGGAGTTCGAGACGATCATCTACGAGAAGGATGGGCCGGTGGCGAGGATCATCCTCAACACCCCCGACCAGGCCAACGTCCAGACGGCCCAGCAGGTCTGGGACGTCGACGCCGCCCTCCAGCAGGCCGGTGCCGACGACGAGGTGAAGGTCCTGATCCTGAAGGGGGCGGGGAAGGGGTTCTGCGCCGGTCACGCCATCGTCAGCCGCCAGGAGATGCCCGAGGTCTACCCCACCACGGGCCAGGACCCGGAGTTCACCTGGAAGCACCACCACTACGACCTCTTCCTCTGGCCGGCGCTCCGGCTCTGGGAGTTCCCCAAGGTGACCATCGCCCAGGTCCAGGGCTACTGCGTCGGCGGCGGCACCGTCTACGGGCTCCTCACCGACCTGACCGTGGTCTCCGAGGACGCCTGGTTCCAGATGCCCCTCCCCCAGGGGTTCGGCCTGCCCGGGGCCCAGACCCAGATCGAGCCCTGGGTCATGATGAACTCGAAGCGGGCCGCCGAGTACCTCTTCCTGGCCCCCACCATCGACGCCCGCCAAGCCCTGGAGTGGGGGATGGTGAACCGGGTCGTCCCGGGGGAGGCACTGGAGGAGACGGTGGAGGAGATGGCCCGGACCGTGGCCAGGATGCCCCTCACCACCATCCTGGCCACCAAGGCCGGCCTCAAGCGGGCCTGGGAGGGGATGGGGATGCGGCTCCACCTCCAGCAGTCCACCGACCTGGTGGCCTTCTGCACCCAGGCCACCGACGTCCGGGCCTTCATGGCGTCGATGGAGGGCCGCCGGCCCCGGCAGCAGGCCGCCGAGCATGTCGAGGGGGCCGGGGAGGCGGCTCCGCCGGCCGGCTGGCGGGGTCCGCCCGTCGGCGGCTTCTAGCGGGAGTTTCCTGGCTAGCT
>PLZB01000021.1:87850-95525 GCA_003151955.1 Acidimicrobiaceae bacterium | reverse complement strand
AACTAGCCAGGAAACTCCCGCTAGAGCCCCCCCGGCGGCGACCGGTGCCGCCGGGCCGGAAGGGCCGATTGCGACGCCCCCGGACCCCCGGGCCCACCCCCGGCTGGCCGGCCCGGAGCGGCCGAGGGAGCCGTCCCCACGGTGGGCGTCGTCGTGGTCGTGGGCGTCGTCGGCGTCGTGGTCGTCGTGGTCGGAGCCACCGTCCCCGCCGGCTGGTAGCCGGTCTGGCAGCCCGAGGGTGCCGTGGTCGTCGTCGTCCCCCCGCCGGGCGCCGAGGTCGTGGTGGCACTCACCCTCGGGCCCGGGACGCAGGCCACCGGGGTCACCGTCCCCGGCACCGGGGGGGCGGGGGGAACGAACCTCACGGGCTGCTCCGGGTTGTTGACCAGGTACTCGAAGCCCTGCCGGGCCACCGGGGCCGCGGCGGTGGCCCCGAATCCACCCCCCTCGATGACGACGGCGATGAGGTACCGGGGGTTGTCGACCGGGCCCCACCCCACGAACCAGGACGTGGGGACCTGGCCGTTGGCGCTGGCCGTCCCGGTCTTCCCGGCCAGGGGGAGCTTGTCGAAGGGGAACGGCCCCGACGAGGCGAAGGGGGGGTAGGAGGAGGAGTCGAACGATCCGTAGGCCGTCCCCAGGGGGTTGGCCGACTGCACCACCCCGGTGAACCCCGCCACCATGGCCTGGCGGTCGGCGTCGGACAGCGGGACGTGGCCCACCACCTGGGGGGCGAAGACCTTCAGGACCTTCTTGGAGTTCGGGTCGACGATCCCGGCCGCCACCTGGGGAACGTAGCGGGTCCCCCCGTTGGCGAAGGTGGCGTAGGCGACGGCCTGCTCGAGGGGGGTGATGGAGGTCCCGCCCTGGCCGAAGGCCATCTGGACGTTGTTCCCCGTGGTCCAGTTCCCGTAGGGGTAGGCGGCCGGGTCCTGGGCGTGCTCCTTGGCCACCACCGTCGGGGAGTCGACCCGGGCGTAGCTCCCGGCGTCCTCCCCGGGGAGGTCGATGTGGGTGACCTGGCCGTAGCCGTACTGGGCGGCCACGTTCTGGATGGGCTCCCGCCCGTACTGGCCCCGGCTGTCCCAGAACTCGGCCCCGAGGTTGTAGAAGAAGGTGTCGCTCGACACCGTGAGGGCGGCCTGGACGGTGATCCACCCCGACCCCCCGCTGTCGTTGTCCCGGTAGGTGATGCAGCCCGGGGCCCCGACCACACAGCCCGGGACGTCGAAGAGCCCGGTGTCGTCGTAGGGGGTGCTCGGGGTGATGAGCCCGGTCTGGAGGGCGGCGGTGGCCGTGGCCAGCTTGAAGGTCGACCCTGGGGTGTAGAAGCCGCTGATGGCCCGGTTGAAGGCGAGGTCGACCTGGGCCACCTGGGCCTGGCTGACGCTCCCCTGCCAGATGGTGGGGTCGTAGGTGGGGTTCGAGACCAGGGCCAGGACCGCCCCGGTCTGGGGGTCGATGGCCACCGCCGCCCCCCCGGTCGGCTTCGCGACCTTCTTCGTCGAGGGGTCGATCTGGCCCCGGAGGGAGGCGATCTCGGTGTCGAGGGCGGACTGGAGGGTCTTCTGGAGGCCCACGTCGATGTTGGTGACGAGGTCGCCGCCGGGGACGGGGGGGGTCCGTCCCAGCCTCCCCACCACCTGGCCCTTGGCATTGACCTGCATCTGGTCGATGCCGGGGGTGCCCCGGAGCTGGGCCTGGTACTGGAGCTCCAGGCCGTCCTGGCCGTAGACGTCACCGGGCTGGTAGCCGGCCGACTGGCCGGCGGCCAGCTGCTGGGAGGTGATCTGGCGGACGAAGCCCAGCATCTGGATCCCGGTCTGCCCCAGGGGGTAGTTCCGCTGGGTGTCCGACACGGCCACCACGCCGGGGTAGAGCCCAGGGTTCTCCCGGATGGCGGCCACGGCGTCGAGGGGGGCGTTCTCCAGGATGGGGACGGCCTTGTAGGGGTTGTACTGGGGGTTGTTCAGGTCGGACTGGATCTGGTCCGGGGAGAGCCCGAGCAGCGCGGCCAGCTGGCCGATCACCTCGGGATGCTGCTGGGCCTGGAGCCTGGTCAGGGTTACGTCGGTGAAGACGGTGTTCCCCACCATGATCGAGTCGTTCCGGTCCAGGATCAGTCCCCGGGGAGCGGGCTCCTCGACGGGCCGGATGGTGTTGGCGTTCACGGCCTGGGTGTACGAGGCGGTGTCGAGCACCTGGAGGTACCAGAGCCGGACCACCATCAGGGAGAAGAGCACCACCACGCAGAGGCCGACGACCCGGAGCCGGATGTTGGGCCGGGGATTGGCCGTCTCAGCCGGGAGGACCCGGTCGACGACCGACCGCCGGGGACGCATCCGGGGAGTCCGACCGGGACGCTCCCGCCGGGCCCGACTGCTCTTGGGCTTCGGGTAGAGCCGGGACCGGCCGGGCCGCCACCGGCCTGAGCCGGAGCCGGTGCGGGGCCGGGTCGCCCCGCCCCCGCCCCGGAGCCCGAGGGATCGGCGGAGCCGCCGCTGCCTCACCGGGTCGTCCCCCCCGAGGCTGCGGCCGAGGCCGTCGGCTCGGGCACCGCCCAGCTCACCATCCGGAGCACGGGGAGGGCCAGGACGGCGGCAGCCGGAGTGGCCACGGCCAGGGCACCGGGGAGGTCAGCCGGGATCACGTCGACGAGTCCGAGCATCGAGGCCAGGATGGCATAGGCGGTCAGGCCGGTGGCGGTCGCCCCGGCGAAGACGACCGGTGGCAGCCACCACGATCCCCGGACCAGCCCGGCCGTGGCCAACCCCACCCCGTAGCCGAGGAGGCAGCCCACCAGGGCCGACAGCCCGAAGGGGGTGGGGAGGAGGAGGTCGGCGGCGATACCGACGGCGAAGCCGAAGATGGCCCCCCGTTCCGGCCCGGCCGCGTAGCCGGCGGCGACCGGGAGGAGGAGGACCATGTCGGGATGGGCACCGCCGACGTGGACGAAATCCAGGACGGCATGCTGGACGACCAGGGTGACGAAGACGACGAACGACGCCCGGGCCAGGTCGGCCCCGGTCACGACGACCCGGCCGGGATCACCTGGGCCTGCCACTGGAGGACGGCCACGAACTGGAGCTGGGAGAGATCGGCCGTGGTTGCGGCCGTCACCGTCTCCTGGGTGGCCGAGGCCGAGGACGTGGCCGAGGTGACGGTGGCGACCGGGATGCCGGGGGGGAAGAGGTCGTGCTGGAGGCCGGTGGTGGTGAGGACCGTCCCCCTGGTCAGCTGGGTCCCCGGCTCGACGTAGTCGACCTCCACGGGGGACCCGTGGCCCCGGCCCGTGACGAGGGCCAGGTTCTGCGCCGTCGAGCCGGCCACGGCGAAGGCGACCGACACGGTCGAGTTGGTGTCGGTCAGGAGCCGGACCGTGCAGCCGTTGCTCCAGGCGTCGACGACCCGGCCGACGAGCCCGGCCCCGCCGACCACGGGCATCCCGACGTCGATGCCGGAAGAGGTCCCCCGGTCGAGGTCGACGGTGTCGGCGAACTGGGAGCTGTTGAGCGCCGTGACCTGGGCGGTGACAGCGGGGATGGTGCTGAGCGAGGGCAGGCCCTCGAGCTTCTCGAGGTCGGTCAGCTGCTGGAGCGTCCGGGCCGCCGTCCGCTGGGCCAGGGCCTGGCGCTGGGCCTGCTCGAGCTGCTGGCGGAGCCGGGTGTTCTGGGCGCTGAGGGAACCGGCGTGGACCATGCCCCCGAGGAAGCTCCCGACGGGCCGGAGGAGATCGTCGACACCGCGTTGGACCGGGCTGAAGAGATCGTGGGCCACCCGCCGGGCCCCGCCGATGCCACCGTTGAGGCCACCCCGGTAGTCGAGGGTGATGAGGGTGATGGAGGCGAGGACGAGGACGGCGATCGTCCACCAGGGGGGACGCCCGTTGCGTCGGGCCGCCCTGGTCCGTCGGGTCGGGGCCACGGGAGCCGCGCCTCAGGCGGGCCGGGGACCGACCGGTCCCGGCCCAGGGCCGACCCCTGGAAGCCGGCCCACCGGCAACGGGACCCTCACCGCGAGGAGGAGATGAGGACGTCCTTCAGGGCTTCGAACTCCTCCAAGCACTGGCCGCTTCCGATGGCCACGCAGTTGAGGGGGTCCCGAGCCACCACGATGGGCATCCCCGTCTCGTCCTGGAGCCGGGCGTCGAGACCGTGGAGGAGGGCCCCCCCGCCGGTGAGGACGATCCCCTGCTCCATGATGTCGGCGGCCAGCTCCGGCGGGGTCTTGTCCAGGGTCACCTTGACCGCGTCCACGATGGCCGAGACGGGCTCCTCGATGGCCCGCCGGATCTCCTCGGTGGAGACGACGATGGTCTTGGGCAGGCCGGTCACGAGGTCCCGGCCCCGGATCTCGGCGTGGAGCTCCTCCTCGAGCTGGTAGGCGGACCCGAGGGCGATCTTGATCTCCTCGGCCGTCCGCTCCCCGAGGGCCAGGCTGTACTCCTTCTTCACGAAGGCGATGATGGCCTCGTCGAGCTCGTCCCCCCCGATGCGCACCGACTGGCTGGTCACGATGCCCCCGAGGGAGATGACGGCGACCTCAGTGGTACCGCCCCCGATGTCCACCACCATGTTCCCGGTGGGCTCGTGCACCGGGAGCCCGGCCCCGATGGCGGCCGCCATGGGCTCCTCGATGATGTACGCCTGCCGGGCCCCGGCATACTCGGCGGCCTCCTGGACGGCCCGCTGCTCGACGCCGGTGATTCCCGATGGAACACAGATGACCATCCGGGGCTTGGCGAACCGGCGCTGATGGACCCGCTGGATGAAGTAGCGGAGCATCTTCTCGCAGATCTCGAAGTCGGCGATGACCCCGTCCTTCAGGGGGCGGATGGCCTGGATGTGGCTCGGGGTCCGGCCGATCATGCGCTTGGCCTCGGCCCCGACGGCGAGGGGGCGGCCGTCCTTCACGTTGACGGCCACCACCGAGGGCTCGTTCAGGATGATGCCCCGACCCCGGACGTAGACGAGGGTGTTGGCCGTCCCGAGGTCCACTGCCATGTCGCGACCGAGCAGGAAGAAACGGTTGTCCGCCATGCGGTTGATCCCCTTCCGTGGGAAGCGAGGGGAGGCCACCTCAGAGCCGGCGGCCGTCCCAGGGGGTTGCTGGAGGTGTCACCAGGCTAGGGGACCCTCACCCGAAGCACAACCCGGTCGGGGCCAAGTCCATCGTCCCCGACCCCTCTGAACTGCGACGATGCACCGGGAGACGATGGACCGGGGTGCCGGGTCCACCCCCCTCCGGCGGCCCGTTCAACCCAGATCGGGGAAGAAGATCCCGATCTCCCGGGCCGCGGACTCGGCCGCATCTGAGCCGTGGATGAGGTTCTCCCCCATCTCCGTGGCCAGGTCCCCCCGGATGGTCCCAGGGGGAGCTTCGGCCGGGTTCGTCGGTCCCATGAGGGTCCGCACGATCTTCCAGGTGTCCTCGGGGCCCTCCACCACGGCCACGAAGGCCGGGGACCGGGTGATGAAGCTGACGAGCTCCCCGTAGAAGGGCTTGCCGGCATGCTCGGCGTAGTGCTCCGACGCCGTCGCCGCGTCGACGAGGCGGAGCTCCCCGGCAACGAGCCGGAGGCCCTTGCCCTCGAGCCGACCGACGATCTCGCCGACCAGCCGGCGTTCGACGGCGTCGGGCTTGCAGATGACGAGGGTGCGATTCATGGTTCCGGGAGGCTACCGGGGGCCGTCGGCTCCCGTCGAAACGCGGCCGGCGACGCCCCGCCGGATCAGACTTCCCCGGCCTGGAGTCGTCCCCGGGCCTCGGAGACGACGTAGAGGGAGCCGGTGACGAGGAGGATCCCGTCCTCGGCCACCCGTCCCCGGGCCAGGGCCAGGGCGTCCCCGACGGCCTCGGTGGCGACGGTGGTCAGCCCGACGGCCCGGGCCGCCTCCGAGACGGTGGTGGCAGGAAGGGCCCGGGGCGACGGTGCCGTGCAGGCCACGACGGTCCGGACCCCGCCGGCGGCCAGGGCCTCGAGCATGGCGCTGGGGTCCCGGCCCTGGAGCATCCCCACGACAGCCACGATGTCCCCTCCGACCTGGAACTCCTCGATGAGGGCCCGGGCCAGGGCCTGGGCCCCGGCCACGTTGTGGGCCCCGTCGAGGAGGACCAGGGGGCGACGACCCACGATCTCGAGCCGGCCGGGGACCCGGACGTTCCCGAACGCGAATTCCACCACCTCGGGGGCCAGGGGAGTCCCGAAGAACGCCTCGGCCGCGGCCAGGGCCCCAGAGGCGTTGTCCCCCTGGTGGGCCCCGTGGAGGGGGAGGAGAACCTCGGGGTAGCTGCTCCCCGGGGTCCTGATGTCGAGGAGCCGGCCTCCGACGGCCGTCCGGTTCTCCTCGCAGGCGAAATCCTCTCCCCGGGTCCAGACTCCGGCCGCTCCGGCGGTCTCGGCCGCCCGCCCGAAGATGGCGACCAGCTCGGGGGAGGTCTCCCCCACCACGACCTGGCACCCGGCCTTGATGATCCCGGCCTTCTCGGCGGCGATGTCCCCCAGGGTCGGCCCCAGGATCTCGACGTGGTCATAGCTCACGTTCGTGATCAGGGCCACCTCGGCCTCGACCACGTTGGTGGCGTCCCACCGTCCCCCCAGCCCCACCTCGACCACGGCGACATCGACGGCCACGTCGGCGAACCACCGGAAGGCGGCCGCCGTCAGGAGCTCGAAGCGGGTGGCCCGCTCGGCCATCATCGGCTCCAGGGCGGCCAGGGCGGCCAGGGTCTCCGTGAGCTCCTCGTCACTGATCGGCTCCCCGGCCCGCACGAGCCGCTCGTTGACCCTGGCGATGTTGGGGCTGGTGTAGGTCCCGACCGTGAGGCCCTGGGCCGCCAGCAGCTCACTCAGGATCCGGGCCGACGAGCCCTTCCCGTTGGTCCCGGTGAGGTGGAGGACGGGACAGGCGCCCTCCGGGTTGCCGAGGAGGTCGCAGAGCGCCCGGATCCGGTCCAGCGTCGGCGCCTGGGCCCGGTTGGGCATGTGGAGCTCGAAGTCGGCATGTCCGTCGAGCCAGGCCACCAACCCGTCCCGATCCGCGACCGTACCGGCGGCCGGACGGCTCTCCGTCCCGGAGCCCTCAGGGGCGGGATCCACGCCGGAGCGGAGGACTCAGGACGCAGCCCGGCGGGGGCGGGCCGCCTTGGCCGGCTCACCTTGGGGCACGAGGGTCGGATGGACCCGGTCGAGGACGACACTCCGGTCGATCACACAGCGGCCGATGTCGGTCCGGCTCGGGAGGTCGTACATGACGTCGAGGAGCACCTCCTCGAGGATGGCCCGCAGGCCTCTGGCCCCGGTCCCCCGCAGGAGGGCCTGCTCGGCCACGGCCTCGAGGGCGTCCGTCGCGAACTCGAGCTCCACCCCGTCGAGCTCGAATACCCGCTTGTACTGCTTCACCAGGGCGTTCTTGGGCTCGACCAGGATTTCGATCAGGGCCTCCCGGTCGAGGCTGGCCACTGCCCCCACCACCGGGAGCCGGCCGATGAATTCGGGGATCAGGCCGAATTTCATCAGGTCCTCGGGGAGCACGTGGCGCAGCGCCTCGTCGTCCCGGGTCTCCCCGGAGTGCCGGACATCGGCCCGGAACCCGATGCCCTTGCGCCCGATCCGGCTCTCGATGATCTTGTCGATCCCGGCGAAGGCACCCCCGCAGATGAAGAGGATGTTGGT
>PLZB01000021.1:0-87843 GCA_003151955.1 Acidimicrobiaceae bacterium | reverse complement strand
CGCTTGACGTCGTAGTCGGCGGCCTGGATCAGCTTCAGGAGGATGTTCTCGACGTCCTCGCCGACGTAACCCGCCTCGGTGAGGGCGGTGGCGTCGGCGATGGCGAAGGGGACGTTGAGCATCCGGGCCAGGGTCTGGGCCAGGAGGGTCTTGCCGCACCCGGTCGGACCCAGGAGGAGGATATTGGCCTTGGCCAGCTCCACCTCGTTGGACTGCCCCGGGCCGGCCTGGACCCGCTTGTAGTGGTTGTAGACGGCCACGGAGAGGATCTTCTTGGCGAAGTCCTGACCGATCACATAGTCGTTCAGGAACTCGAAGATCTCACGAGGCTTGGGCAACTCATCGAACGAGAGCTCGGTGGACTCGGCCAGCTCCTCGGCGATGATGTCGTTGCAGAGATCGATGCACTCGTCGCAGATGTAGACGCCGGGACCGGCGATGAGCTTCTTCACCTGCTTCTGCGACTTCCCGCAGAAACTGCACTTGACGAGGTCGCCACCATCCCCGAACTTCGCCACCCTGACCCCCTTCCCTCGGTTCTCAGCCTAGGCCGCACCAACCGCTTCGGCGGCGCCAACCGCGTCACGGGTGGTGATGACCTCGTCGATCAGTCCGTAGAGCACCGCTTCTGCCGCCGTCATGACGAAGTCGCGGTCGGTGTCGGTGGCGACCTTGGACTCGGGCTGGCCCGTGTCGTCGGCCAGCATGGAGTTCAGGAGGTCCCGCATCCGGAGGATCTCCTTGGCCTGGTTCTCGATGTCGCTGGCCTGGCCGCTGGCCCCGCCCCAGGGCTGATGGAGCAGGATCCGGGCGTGGGGCAGGGCGAACCGCTTCCCCGGTGCCCCGGCCGCCAGCAGGACCCCGGCCGCCGAGGCGGCCTGCCCGAAGCAGAAGGTCGAGACGTCGGGCTTGATGAATTTCATGGTGTCGTAGATGGCGAAGAGGGCGGTGATGTCCCCTCCGGGCGAATTGATGTAGAGGTGGATGTCCTTGTCGATGTCCTCGTACTCGAGGAAGAGGAGCTGGGCGCAGATCAGGTTGGCCACGGTGTCGTCGATGGGCGTCCCCAGGATGATGATCCGCTCCTTCAGGAGCCGGGAGTAGAGGTCGTAGCCGCGCTCGCCCCGGCTGGTCTGCTCGATGACCGTCGGGACCAGGTAGCCGCTGGCGGCGGCGAGCTCGTTCACGGTTGGCCGTCCACTGGGGTCTCCTCTACTTCCACGTCGTCACTCTCCTGCTCGTCGGGTCCGGCACCGGTTTCCAGGTCCTCGGGCTCCTCCTCGGTGGTCCCCAGATCGACCCGGAGCTCGTCCCTGGACACGGCCTTTCCGTCCTCGTCCACCAGTTCGACGTGGTCGAGCAGCCACTCCAGGGCCTTGGCCTTCCTCCGATCCGAGCGTACCGCGGGGAGCCTCCCGGCGTGGTCGAGGGCGTCGCGCAACTGGGCCGGATCAGACCCGTCCCGCTCCGCCATCTCGGCCAGCGAGGCCTCGAGCTCCTCGTCGGTGACCTCGATGGACTCGGCCTCGACGAGGGCCCGCAGCGCCAGGTCGATCCGGACCGCACGGGCCGACTCCTGCCGGAGCTCGGCCAGGAGGCTCTGCTCGTCACGGCCCGAGGCCTGGAGGAACTGCTCGACGCTGATCCGGCGGGCCTCCAACCGGTGCTGGAGGTCGTGGATCCGCTCGTTCACCTCCCGGTCGACCATGATCTGAGGGGCCTCGTCCTCGACCAGGGCCACCAGGGCCTCGAGGGCACGGTCCCGCAGCGCCATCTGGGCCTGGACCACCTTCATCTGGCCGATCCTCGTCCTGAGGTCCGCCCGGAGGGCCTCCACCGTCTCGAACTCGGAGGCCTCGGCCGCCCAGGCGTCGTCGGCGACGGGCAGGACCTTCTCCTGGACCTCCTTCACCAGGACCCGGAAGGATGTCTCGACCTCCTCTCCGCCCGGACCCGGGAGGGGAGCCACGAATTGGAGGATGTCACCCGGCTTGGTCCCCCGCAGCTCGTCGTCGAGACCGGGGACGTCGGATCCGCTCCCGAGCTCGTAGAGGTAGTCCTCGACCTGGAGGTCGTCGGCACCGGGGCGGGTGCCGAAGAGGTCGATGGTCAGGTAGTCGCCGTCGCGGGCGGGACGCTCGGCTCCGGTCAGCTCGCCTCCCTGCTCCCGGAGCCGGTCGACCTGTCGGTCGACCTCCTCCTCGGAGGCGGCCAGGGGCGGCAGCGTGACGACCAGGCCCTGGTACCCCGGGATGGTGACGACGGGCCGGACCTCGACCACGGCCTCGAAGGTGACCGGGCCACCGTCCTCCCCCGAGGTGATGTCGATGTCGGGCGACGCGATCGGATCGGTCTCGGTGTCGACGACGGCCCGGGCGTAGAGGTCGGGAAGGGCGTCACTCAGGGCCTGCTGGCGGAGAGCGGCGGCGCCCCCCAGCCTGGCCTCGAGGACCTGGCGGGGGACCCGGCCGGGACGGAACCCCGGGACCCGGACCTGGCTGGCCAGGCGTTTGGCGGTGACGTCGAGGGCTTCGTCGATCTCCGACTGGTCGATCACGACCGACAATCGGACTCGGTTGCCCTCGACCGGCTCTGCAGTGGCACGCATAAGGAAGGCCGAGTGTACCGGTCCCCGGGCCCCTCCCCCGCCACGTCCGGAGGGACCAGACCGGCCCGGTCATCCGGTCAGATCATGAAGCCGAGCCCGGCCAGGACGCGGCCGGCGAGGTCCCCGTCGCCGGTCACCGTCACGAGACCCTGGCTCCGGACCGCGTCGCCGTCCACCCGCCCGCAGGCCAGCCGGCGGAAGGTCTCCGCATCGAGGACGATCCCGGCCGTGGGGTCGCCGGTGACCGCAACGGGTCGGGCCTTCCCCCCCACCACCCCGACCTGGACCACCCGGGGGACGGCCCCCGTCAACTCCACCCTGAGCGACTGGCCCTCCCCGGCCCCGGCCCGCTTCCCCACCACGAAGGCAACACCACCGAGGAGGCGGTCGACCGAGAGCTCGGCGGCGGCCCCGCCCCCCTGACCGGGCCGGCCGACAGCCACCCGGAGGTCCTGCTCGTGGACCCAGCAGTCCATGACCCGGACGGCCATGAACTCCCGGTAGGGCACCTCCCCGATCGGGCTGGGCCCGACCAGGTCGAAGCGATCCGGCGCCATGTCCCCGAGTTGGACGAGCCGGCGGGCGGTGACCGCCCTGAACTCGTCGAGGACCTCCTGACCGCTGCGGTCCCGCCGCTCGGCCACCCAGGCCTCGTTGGCAGCCCCCAGTGCGTTGCGGACATGACCGGGGGGCTCGGCCACCGGTGCCGGGGCGGGGTCCCCGAGGAGAGTCCGCTCGATGCCGATCAGGTGGGAGACGAGGTCACGGACGGTCCAGCCCGGGCACTCCGAGTCGAGCTCCCAGTCGTCGGGCCCCAGACCGTCCCCGAGGGCGGCGATGGCCCCGAATTCCTCGGCCAGGACCTCCACCACCGGTTCGCCCGGCCCGGAGCCCATCAGCGAGCCCCGCCGGCCACCGGGCCGGTCCGCCCGGCAGAGCCCGGAGTCCGTTGGTACGGTGCCTTCCACGCCCGGGCCGGCCCGCCGGCAAGCCCGGACGACCTGCCGGTGGAGAAACTCGAGACCGGGGCGTCCGGAAGCGGGTGCACAGCCGTGCGAACGACCATCAGCGATCCTCCTCGAACCCCAGGGCGGTGCCGGCGGCGGCACCCCGAGACTTTCGACCAGGTGTCCATGTCCGTTTTGACAGGCCAAAAATTCAAGGCGGGTCCCGGGCCAGCCGACACCTTATCCATCGAACTTCTCCCTCATCCCGGCCGGCCCCACCGGGCCCCTGGCACCTGGGGCACAGACCCGCCCCGGCACCCGGGACGGGCCCGGTGACCATCTCCCCCGCTCCCGGTCACGGCGCCTCCACCCGCCAGGACATCTCGGGGGCCATGACGAGCGTGATCGTCCGCTACATCCGGCGGGTGGCGGGGGAACCCGGTGTGGTCCGGGCCCTCCAGGTGGCCGGGGAGCGGCGCCCGGCCTCGGTGCTCGAGGATCCGACCAGCTGGAGCTCCCACGACGAGGCCCTAGCCCTCCTCGACGCCGGCGCCACCGTCACCCTGGACGCCGATATCGGCCGCCACGTCGGCGAGGAGATGCTCCGCCAGCACGACGGGACCGAGGTGGCCAACCTCCTGCGCTCCCTCGGCTCCCCCGGGGAGCTCCTCCGCAACGTGGCCGCCGCCGCCGCCAAGTTCTCCACCGTCTCCACCATGGAGCCCCTCGAGGTGGGTGACGCCCACGCCGTGGTCCGGGCCCACACCAGGCCCGGTTTCGTCCGCAACGCCCACCTCTGCCACTTCACGAAGGGGCTCCTCTCCCAAGTCCCCGTCCTGTTCGGACTGGTCCCGGCCGTGGTGGCCGAGTCGGAGTGCCAGGCCAAGGGGGGCCGGTTCTGCCTCTACAGCGTGGCGTGGGAAGCGAGGCAGTGGTCGACCTTCGTCGATGAGCGGACCAGCCTCTACACGGTGGCCTGGGACGACGAGACGGTGGTCGAGGCCCGCTCCGAGATCGAGCTGGACGACGATGCCAGGGTATCCGGGCTCCAGCAACAGGTGGCCCAGCTCACCAACCGGCTGGAGGGGGTCTACTCCACCGCCGCCGACTTGCTCGGCAGCGACGACATCGACGGTGTCCTGTCCCGGATCACGGCCCGGGCCGCCCACGCCGTCAACGCCCCCCGGTACCTCCTGGTGGTCCAGACGGCCAAGGGCGCACCGGTCCAGCTCCACCATCACGGGTTCAGCCAGGCCCAGGCCCAGTCCCTCGCCGACGAGCTGATGGAGGACGAGCCCGACAACCTCGACGGCTCCCGCCTGATCGTCGACATCAAGTCGTCCCGGAACCACTACGGCCGGCTGGCCGCCGTCTACCCCGAGGGGATGCAGTTCTTCACCGGCGAGCAGCAGATGCTGACCGTCTACGCCGACTACGCCGCCACCGCCCTCGACGTGGTGACTGCCCTCGACGAGGCGCGTCGGTCCAACGCCGTCACCTCCGCCCTCTTGGAGTTCTCCCGGGCCCTCTCCAGTTTGGCCACCGTCGACGAGGTGGCCCACCAGCTGGCCGAGACCGTCCCGCTGGTGGTGGGCGCCGATCGGGCCACAGTGATGGTCTGGGACGCCGGGGCCCAGACCCTGACGATGCGGGCCGCCACCGGCTTCGAGCCCGAGCCCGTCGACCGGGAGAGCCCGGTGGGCAACGGGACCGGGGACGCCGATGCCGTGACCGACGAGACCGCCATCGTCGTCCACCGCTCCGACACCCCCTTCATGGAGATGGTCATCAACTCGCGCGACATCCTGGTCATCGACCAGCACACCGAGGACGTCTACCTCCGCCAGGTCCTCGACGCCACCGGCACCATGGCCTCGGTGGTGGCCCCCCTCTTCTCCGCCGACGAGTTCCTCGGCATCGTCTCGGCCAACTTCGACAACCGCTCCGACGACGGCCTTCGACGGGACACCGCGCTCCAGGAGAGCCTGGCCGGCCTGGCCGACCAGGCCGGGACGGCCTTCCAGAACGCCCGGCTCCTCGAGCAGGTCAGGCATCTGGCCTGGCACGACGCCCTGACCGGTCTCCCCAACCGGCGACTCCTCGGTGACCGCTCCAGCCAGGAGCTCAGCCGGGCCACCCGCAGCGGTGAGGGACTCTGCATGTTCTTCGTCGACCTCGACCGCTTCAAGCACGTGAACGACACCCTGGGCCACGCCGCCGGCGACGACCTCATCCAGCAGGTGTCCAAGCGGCTCTGCCAGACCGTCCGTCGCCAGGACACCGTGGCCCGCCTGGGCGGCGACGAATTCGCCGTGCTCCTCCCCGGTCTCTCGGACCCCGTCGCCATCGACCAGCTGGCCCGCCGGGCCCTCGAGATCCTCAACCAGCCCTACCTGGTGGCCGGTCAGGAGGTCCACACCTCGGCCTCGATCGGGGTGGCGGCGGCCCCCCAGCACGGCGAGACCTACGACGAGCTCCTCTCCGCCGCCGACGCGGCGATGTACCGCTCGAAGAGCCTGGGTCGGAACACCTTCCAGATCTTCAACGAGGAGGCCGCCGAGCACGTCTCCGGGGACGTCCAGCTGGAGACCGACCTCCACCATGCCATCGAGCGGGGGGAGCTCTTCGTCCTCTACCAGCCCTTCATCGACCTCCAGACCACCGCCGTGGTCGGCGTCGAGGCTCTGGCCCGCTGGCGGCATCCCGTCAAGGGCGTGCTCGAGCCCGACTCCTTCATCGCCCTGGCCGAGGAGTCCGACCTCATCGTCGTCCTCGACAGCTGGGTCGTCCACGAGGCCTGCCGCCAGATCCGGGGCTGGGCCGACGACGGTCTCCCCGTCCTACGGGTGGCCGTCAACGTGTCCACCCGGGACCTGTTGAGCGACCACTTCGTCGATGCGGTCATCGACGCCCTCGAGCTCTCGGGCATCGACTCCGACCTCCTCGAGCTCGAGGTCACCGAGCGGGTCGTGATGGACGAGACCGGACCCATGCAGGGGAACGTCGAGCGGCTCCGGAGCCTCGGGGTCAGGTTCTCCATCGACGACTTCGGGACCGGGAACTCGGCCCTGAGCCGGATCGGCTCCTTCCCCGTCTCCACCCTCAAGATCGACCAGTCCTTCGTCCAGGTCCTCGGGCCCCGCGAGGAGTCGACCACCCTCGTCTCGGCCATCATCTCCATGGCCGACAACCTCGGCATCGACTGCGTCGCCGAGGGGGTCGAGACCTCGAACCAGAGTCGAATCCTCCTCCAGCGCGGCTGCACCACGGCTCAGGGCTTCTTCTTCAGCCCGCCCCTCCTCCCCAACGACGTCCGGCGCATGCTCGAGGGCAACCCCGCCGCGCTGGGACATGGCCCCCTGGCGGTGGCGCCCGTCTCCGTGGCCGCCGAGCCGACCCCCTGACGGCCTCCGGGCGCCGACGTCCCGATCCACCCGAGCGTCCCGGAACCGGGACCATCCGCGGTTCTGCTCGTGCCTGGGGCTAGCTTCGGGTCATTCCCCCCTGCGAGGGCGGAGCTGAGCAAGGAGGGCACACGTGGCGTCGTACGAGGGTTACTGCGTGAAGTGTCGTGAGAAGCGGCAGTTCGAGGGCGAGGAGGTCGAGTTCCCGAACGGCCGTCGTGCCGCCCAGGGAATCTGCCCGACCTGCGGCACCAAGATGAACCGCATCCTGGGCAAGAAGACCTGAACCCGGCGTGCCGGAGATCGGCACGAGCGAGTGGTGTGACCGGGAGCCGGCCTTCGGGCCGGCTCCTGGTCCGTTCCGACACCGACGAGGTCTCAGGCCCGGGACAGGGCGTCGAGCAGGGCACCCTCCCGGAGGCCCCACTCGCTGACCACGTACCGCTCGATCCCGAGCTCGGCGGCGGTGGCGGCCAGGATCACGGCTCCGAGGGGCAGGACCGGCGCCCGGCGGGCCGACATCCCGGGGAGGGCCAACCGCTCGGGGAGGGACATCCCGGCCAGCGACCGGGCCAGCTCCTCGACCTGGCCGGCGGCCAGCTCCACCTGGTTCACCTCGCCCGACCCCGAGCTGGTCCGGCGCCGGGCCCGGACGGTGGCCAGTCGGGCCAAGGCCCGGGCCGTCCCCCCGCTCGCCACCGTCCGCCGGGCCACGCCGCCGTAGGCCTCGAGCAGGGCCCGGGCCGGGCCCAGGGCCTCGGCCGTTCGGGCCCGGATGGTCTGGCATTCCCGGTCGGAGAGGGGATCCCCGGTGTTGAGCTCCCCTCGGAGCCGGGTGGCCCCGACAGGGACGCTGGTGGCCTCGAGCAACCCGGACTCGTCGCCGACGGCAAGCTCCATGCTCCCTCCGCCCAGATCCACCCCCAGGGAGGGCCCCGGGGGCGTCCACACCCCGGCCCGCTGCCCGGCGAAGCACAGCTCTGCCTCCTCGGCCCCGTCCAGCACTCGGACCGGACCTCCGATGACCCGTTCGATCCGTCGCACCACGGCTGTCCCGTTGGCGGCGTCGCGCAGCGCGGCGGTGGCCAGCGCCACCGTCAGGTCGGCTTCGTGCCCGGCGAGCTGCTGTCGGAGCCTCCGCACCGCGGCCACGGCGGCCGAGGCCCGATCGGCGGGGATCTCCCCCTTGGCCCCGACCGAGGCGCCCAGGTTGAGCAGGGCCCGGCGTCGGAGCACGGGCTGGAGGCTCCCGTCGGGGCCGGCCTCGCAGACGAGCAGATGGAAGGAGCTGCTCCCCAGATCCCAGACGGCAACCCGCAACGACACGGGACGACGGTAGTCGCCGCTCCCCACCCCGGCGCACATCCCTTCCCCCGACGCCGCTCCCACCGTGACGCCCGCCCCGTCCGGGGCCTGGGCTTCAACCGTCGGCGTAGAGCTTGCCGTCGGCCCCCTCCACCACCGGGATGCTGGGCAAGGGGTCGAAGGCGGGACCCTGGACGACGGCACCGGTGAGGGCGTTGAAGACCGACCCGTGGCAGGGGCAGGTGAACCGCCGGTCCCCGGCCGAGAAGTCCACCGTGCACCCGGCGTGGGTGCAGATGGCGCTGAAGGCCACGAACTTCCCGGCCGTGGGCTGGAGCACGTAGGCCAGGGACTGCGTGGCCGGGTCGTTGAACTGGGCCGCCCCCCCGAGCGGCACGTCGGTGGAAGCCCCGATGGCGGTCCCGGCCGGTTGGGCCACCGTCGTGGGTCCGGACCCGCTCCCGGTCGTGGCCGGGGTCGACGTCGACCCCGATCCCCCCGGTGCGATGGTCGTGGGGCCCGAGGCGGCCCGGCCGGAATGTCCGATGGCGGCCGTGAGCCCGGCCACGGCCGCTCCCGCCCCGGCCACGATCCCGGCCACACCGGCCTTCTGGAGGAGGACCCGCCGGCTCCGACTGCCGGCTGCCGACGGCACCCGACTTTCGGCGGCCGGGACCCGGCGCTCGACCCAGGCGTCGAGGGAGACCTGACCGCCTCCGGTGAGCACGAAGGGCGACCAGGCTAAGAGGAAGGCGATGTCCGAGCCGTAGTAGTAGGGCCAGGTGTGGAAGCTGACCAGCAGGAAGAAGCTGAGGGAGAGGACCATCCCCCCGGCCGCCGCCACCCGGGTCCACAGACCGAGGAGGACCCCCAGTCCGACGGCCAACTCCCCGAACGCCACCGCCAGGCCGACGGCCACCGGAGCGTGGGCCGAAGCCGAGGCCAGCCAGGGGACGGGGCTGGAGTGGATGGCCGACGACAGCTGCGACTGGATCGACCCCGGAGCCCCGGCCCGGAGGAAGTTCCGGTCGGCCAGCTTCTGCAGCCCGGCGAAGACGAACGTCACCCCAAGAAAGGCCCGGAGGGGCAGGAGCCCGTCGAAGGGGAGCGACGACCGTGCTGGAGGAGGCGGGGCCGTGGTGGCCCGCACCGGGGTCGACGCCGGCCGGGGACGCCGGTTTCTTTTGGACTTGGCCACGCTCCCCCTCCGTTGCCCTCCGGGCGGAAACCCTGACATTACGGTGCCCCGGCTCCTGACAAGCGTCACCGCCATGGCGGGTGCAGGCCCCACCCTCTCGGCCGGCCCGTCAGGCGGCGAGGAGAGCGAGGCGGCCGGAGACGAGATGGGCGACAGCCGCAGCGACAGCTGGGTCCCCGCCGCGGTCGACACACTCGCCGACGGCCCGCTCCAGGTTCTCGGTCAGGGCACCGAGCGTCGCACGCACCCACGTCTCTGCGACCCCGGAAGGCAGGCCCCATCCGGTGGCCTCGGCCAGGAGGTCGTCGACACTGATGTCGTCGAGTTCCCAC
The DNA here is from genome assembly GCA_003151955.1 of Acidimicrobiaceae bacterium. GTDB lineage: Bacteria > Actinomycetota > Acidimicrobiia > Acidimicrobiales > UBA8190 > PALSA-743. Next base: position 78,049 of record PLZB01000021.1, on the reverse strand, counting down.
CGCCCGTTGACCCGTTGGGCGGCGTCGGCGTCGAGCTCGGGGTAGAGCCTCGTGCAGATCAGGTCGTAGAGGGGGGCCAATTCGACGTCACCGGTCCGGGGCAACAAGAGGGAGTAGTTGCGGGCATGGCAGTCGGCGTTGCCGATGGCGACGTTGAACGTGACAGCTTGGAGGAAGGGGAGGATGTTGGCCAACCCGATGTACCCCGCCAGGAACGCCGACATGTCGCGTAGGGCCGGCCCCGGCGTCGACGTCACCGCGGTGGGATCGGCGAACCCGCCGGCCGGCAGGCTCCGCTGAATGTGCGGCGCCTCATATTTCAGCCACGGGTCCATGCCCATGGCTCCGAGAAGGTCCTCCTGATGGACACGTTCGAGCCCGTTGGCTCGCAAGATGCGGTCGTACCGGGTGACGACCAGCGCCGGCCGTTCCCCGAAGCGCGCCACCGTCGCCTCCGCAGCCGGTAAGCCGCAATTCCTGGCCAGGGTGAGGCAGAAGAGCTCGTTGGTCGCGAGGCCCGTGACGTCGACACCGTCGGTTCGGGGGCTCGGTTCCGGCTTGACGACGAGCGATGACGGCGCCCCGTTCAGCGGTAGGCAGTAGTCACCTCCGAGTTGGTGCAACAGCACCTTGTCCTGCAGTCCCGCCAAGGACAGGCGAACGCCCCGACTCCGATCGAGCCCGAGCCCGTGCTCCGGGGCCCGCCTCACGAGCTCGGCCAACTCGGCGGGCTCCAGGACCTCGTAGGAGCCCGTGACGTCCTCCGACGGCCCGGACAGGACGCGGACCGCCCCGGCCACATCGGCGCCGAGCGCGGCGATGAGCCCGAAGCGATCGTCCTCGGGCACCCCGAAGGCCTGGACGGCCCACTCCAGAGCTCGCCCTTCGGGGAGCAGCGATCGAACCCAGCGGCTGGCCACTCCCGCTCCCGGATAGGCGTCGGAACGGACGGGGAGCGAGAGCGACAGTCGAGAACCAGCCGGGTCGGCCACTGCCTCGGCGGTGTACTGCAGAGCGGTTGAACCGTGTCCGGCGTCGATCAGGTCGGCCACGTGCCGGCCATAGAGCTCGACGGCGAGGGGGGCGCGACCCGGCGTCACCTTCGTCCTTCGTCGCCGGGAGGAGACTCCCCGGCGGTGTCTCCCGACGCGAGCAGCCGGGACCGTGGGGTCAGGGTGAGCTCGAGACCCACCACCTCGACGACGGCCAGGAGTCGACGGACCTGGGTGGTGAAGTGCCCCTGTTCGAGATTCGCGATGGTGAACCGGTCGACGCCGGCGAACTGGCCCAGCTCGGCCTGCGTGAGGTGGGCACGCTTCCGAGCCTGGCGGATGGTCCTACCCAGGCGTTCGGCATCGGTGAGGTTCGCCATCCTACCTTCCATGTTGGGATTTGACTACATCATAGACCCGCATGCCCAGGAGTCCAGGGAAATGTCTGGAAAACACCACATCACAGGGGTGGGAGTGGGGTGGCAGTCATGGTGTTGAGATTTTACAACATCATGTCCGGCCGCCTCGGGCCAGTGGCCCTCCCCGAAGCGGCTGACGTGACTCGAGGCGGCCTGGGGCTACGCTCATGACGGCCTCCACGACGTCCTCCCCTCGCCTTCCGGCAACCCGGCAGGCAAGGCAGGGAGTTCCAGAGGCGAACACGGGGAGTAGCGCAGCTCGGTAGCGCACCTGCTTTGGGAGCAGGAGGCCGCGGGTTCAAATCCCGTCTCCCCGACCGGACTCGACCAGAACCAGGATCGTCCAGGCAGATCACCACCGGGTGCACCCTCGGGTAACCTCGGGCTCCTCGCGGGCGTAGCTCAATGGTAGAGCCCCAGCCTTCCAAGCTGGTTATGCCGGTTCGATCCCGGTCGCCCGCTCCCTCCCTCCCTGGGTCAGCGACAGATCCACAGAAAGTCCCATCGATGGGATTAAACAGTACGCTTGTCCAGGATTGAGGAAGGGGACAAGTCCAGGTCAGGACGCCTTCTGACCCCTCCAGACAGAGCCTGAGGCCGACTATTAATCCGACGGGCTGGCTGGCGACGCTCGTCTGAAGTCCCTCGGTGATGTGAGCCCCAGGGAGATCGGATGCCTCTTCCCCCGGCGAGTTGGCGCACCGAGCAACCCCGCGGCTCCCAGCTCCCCCGAGTGCCGAGTGCCGAGTGCCGAGTGCCGAGTGCCGAGTGCCGAGTGCCGAGTGCCGAGTGCCGAGTGCCGAGTGCCGTTCGCTTATTCGCCTCGTGCTACCCGACGACGACCAGTTGACCGCGGTTCGGGTGGCAGTGTCCCGGCAGGCGTGCGGCTGCCGTCAGATCGCAGAAGCGGACGGTTACGCACGAGGTTCTCAGGGTGCTCAACCGTGTAGGCGGCCCGGTCGAGGACCTGTGCGGCGGTGAGCCGACCCGGATCGACGAGTGCCACGGGCTCGGCCGGGGTCAGAAGGATCCGGCCGTCCTCGAATGGAGTGACCAGGTAGTGCTCGAAGCGGGCGGCGCTGCCCAGCGGAATCCGGGAACGGCCATCCCGGGTGACGAGCTTGGGTGCCATGGGACCTATTGTACACCACGTCGCCCATCTGTGGGAAGATGGGTTTGGCCCACAAATGGGCATGTTACCCTCGTGCGGTGGATCTTGCCTACAGCGAAGACGCCGACGACGTTCTCACCCGCCTCGAAGCGGATCCCTTGGCCGCCCGTCTGCTCCAACGCGTGGTCCGGGAGCTGGACTCCATCGCTCGGGACCCCGGGTCGCGCCGGTCCCGGCGACGGAGCATGGCCCGCCCAGGTCAGGGACCGTTGTGGCTCGTGCCGATACCGGGCGATGACGACTGGGTGATCGCCTGGGAGGAGTTTGGGCCCGATGAAGGGGTCATCCAATACATCGGGTTGGACCCCTTCGGGTGAAGGTGGGACGCCATCACATGCGCCGGGCCGACCGCGATCCCCCCCGGACCTTCCTTTGTCCGGCCAGGCGGCAAGAGCGTTCGGCCCGAACTCGTCACTCTCCCGGAACAGAGCCTCTCAGCCGACCAGCGCCTGATCGCGGTGCACGGACTCGCTTCGGGCCGGGCGGACACCATCGCGGATATCCGGCCGGTCGAGCCACTCCAACAGCCGGCGAAGCCGCTCCCGGACCCGGGCCGGCTCGGTTCCCGAAGCCCGAGCCAGCCGGTCCAGGCGGAGGACACCCCTCTCGACCAAACCGGCGATCCGCCCGACAGCGTCGGGAGTCGCGACCTCGACGAGCAAGTCCCATTCCCGGAGGACCTCGAGAAGTGCGACCTCGGCCGGCCACAGCAACTCATCCCGACGTCTCACGCTCGCCGTCCGGCTCACGTAGCGCACCATCCCCGGATTCCTCGGCGCCCGCCCCGGTACCGCCACCGCCTCGACACGCGGCACCTGGGTCGATAGGCCAAGCGCCAGAGCGGCGCTCCACCCCGCAGGCCCCACCCCAAACCCACCTGCGAGCTCTCCGGCAAGGCGACCCGCTGGCGGGGCAGCCATACCGAGCGGAGTGGGCGACCCACGCCAGTACAAGCCACGGCGTACCCGGCGAAGATCCCCCGTGGCGACCATCCGCGACAGCGCCTGCGCAACCGCCACAGGCGAACCCCCGAAATCCTCAGGCCGCCAGAAGCGGTCCCGCGACGAAAAGACCCGGTCCCGTACGTCTGACGCCACGAATCTCGGCCTCATGGGAGCCACGCTACCGCCAGGACCGGCAGGTACACGCTACGCGATATTGACAAAGTTGGACCGACGTTCTCTCCATCCATTCGGGCCAGCGACCCGAACGGAGAGTGACCCCCACCATCGGAGGCTTCCCGGCCCCGGAGGTCGGTAGATTCGGCCTATGCCATCGGCGGGGGGTCGAGCGTGATCGGTGATCCCTTCGCCGAGACCCTCCGGGATGCCCAAGCCGGGAAGGCGGCGGCATTCGAGACGATCTACCGGGACCTGGCTCCCCAGATCGGTGGCTTCGCCCGGGGCCGGGGTGTCGCCGATCCCGAGGATGTGGTCTCCGAGACCATGATCTCCCTCGTCAACGGGCTCGAGAGCTTCACCGGGGACGAGGCCTCATTCCGCTCCTGGGTGTTCACCATCGCCTTCCGCCGGGTGGTCGACAGCCAGCGCCGGGCCGGCCGGCAGGTCCCGACCCAGGTGCTGGGTCCCGTGGACCCGGCGGCCCCGGCACCGTCACCCGAGGAGCTCCTCCTGGCTCAGGCCGACGACAGCCCGGTCATGGTGGCTCTCCGACGCCTGAAGCCCGACCAGCGGGACGTCCTGCTCCTGCGGATTGTGGCCGGACTCCCGGTCGAGGAGGTCTCCTCGATCCTGGGCAAGCGGTCCAGCGCGGTCAAGATGATCCAACAGCGGGCCCTGACCAGGCTCCGCGCCGAGCTCGGGGAGAGCCGAACTGTGTCCTCCCCGACGCTCCCGAGCGATAGCAGTGATGCATGAGCAGGAGTCGGCGTCGCGCCAGCATCAACGATCTCATCGACGGGACGGGTCCGCCCACCCCGGAGGCGGGCGCGTGGGCGGGGACGATCGACCAGCTCCGGACCTCCCTCGTCTCCGAGCCGGACCCGACGGTCGTCGAGACCCATCTGGCCGCCATGGCCGAGGCCTACCGGACCGGACCGGCCCCGGAGCCGGCCCGCAGCCGGGCCGGCCCCTCCCTGGACTGGCGGGCCCTCCTCCGCCAGGGCCTTCCCCGACGGGCGTTCGCCGGGGCCCTGGCCGCCGTCGTGGCGGTGGTACTCGGCACCCTGGCCGGCTACGGGGACCTACCCGGCCCCGTCCAGGCCACCCTGGCCGACGCCCTCGGCCACGTCGGGATCTCCATCCCCCGGGGCGGACCCCCCAGCGCCTCGGGGCCGACCCCCCGGGGAACGCACGGGACGACGACCACCACAACCACCTCCGAGCCGTCTCCTCCGACCACCCTGCCCCCGACCACCCTGCCCACCACCACCGAGGCCCCGACCACGACCACCACCACCACGAGGCCGGTCCCGAGCACCACGACCACGACGAGGGCCCAGGCCCCGTCGACCACCACGACGACCACCACCAGGCCGGTCGTCCCGCCGACCACGACGACCTCCAGCACCACGACGACGTCCACCACGATCGTGCCCTGCCCGCCCGGGAACACCATGGTGAGCCTGACGGCCGTGCTCGTCGACTCCGGCCACGGCGTGCTGATCACGGCGACGACCCGGCTGCCGACGGGGGCGTCCGGGATGTCGTCCCAGGTCACCTGGACCAACGGCGGGCCCCAGTCGGCCGGGACCGACATGGCGCCCACGTCCTCGACCACCTTCCAGGGCACGGCGACGTCGACCCAGACGATCCCACTGGGTGCCTCCGTCCGGGTCGGAGTCTGCGGGAACGACCCCGGCGGCTCCACCACTGTCACCTCCTGATCTAGGCCCCGTTCTCACTCTGCGGGAAATCTTTCCCACGAAGTGTGACCCTGGCGACGTTGGCGACGATTGCCCCGTCACAGGTGCCGGCGACTTGACCGCCGGAGCCGGAGACGGAGGGGGACGACCATGCGCTTCATCACTGGAGGAGCAGGACCGACCGAGAGGACCGGCAAAGCCCGACCGACTCGCCTCCGGGGCTGGACGGCCAGGTCAACGGTTGTGGCCTTCTCGATCGGGACGATCGTGGCCGGGGGCGCCGCCGGCGCCGTCGTTCCGGGCCCACTCCACGACCTCCTCTCGGGCGCCACCGGTCCGACCGGATCGGTCGTGACCTCCCCGGACCCGACCACGCTTCCCCCGACGGGGTCGTCCCCGGGCAGCACCGGGACCGGGACGGACGGCTCGCCCACGACGGCGCCCCCGCAGACGACCGCGGACGGGAGCTGCCCGGTGGGGGCCACCCTGGTGTCCCTGACCGCCGTCTCCACCGGTGACGGCCACGGCGTCCTCATCACTGCCACCCTGAGCGAGGCGGTCGGGGCTCCGGGGATGTCGGCCCTGGTCTCCTGGTCTGGCGGTTCGGCCGGTGCCGACCTCCCGGCCACCTCCCCCACCACCTACCAGGGGACGGCCACCTCGGCCGACACCATCCCCGCCGGCGCCACCGTCCGGGTCGGGGTGTGCGGGAACCGGCCGGGCGGCACCACCCCGGTGACCCCGGGCTCAGGGTCGGGCTCGGACCCGACGCCGCCCGTCACCACACCGGACGGGCCGCCCAGCACCACCCCCGACGGGCCGCCCAGCACCAGCCCGCCCGACGGGCCCCCCACCACCACCGGACCGGCGGCGACCTGCCCGGCCGGGGCCACCCTGGTGTCACTCACGGCCCTCGCCACCGGTAACGGCCACGGGGTCCTCATCACCGCCGTCCTGAGCGAGCCGGTCGGGGAGCCCGGGATGTCGGCCCTCGTCACCTGGTCCACCGACAGCGGCTCCCACAGCGCCGGCGCCGACCTCCTGGCCAACTCCCCCGACTCCTACCAGGGGACGGCCACCTCCGGGGACACCATCCCGGCCGGGGCCACCGTCAGGGTCGGGATCTGCGGGAACCACCCCGGAGGGACCACTACCGTCGAGGGAGCTCCCAGCCCGACCCCGACCACCACGACCCTGCCGACGACGACCCCGCCGACGACGGAGCCGTCCGGGACCTGCCCGCCCGGGGCCACCCTGGTCTCGCTCACGGCCGTCTCCACCGGTGACGGCCACGGGGTCCTCATCACGGCCGTCCTGAGCGAGCCGGTCGGGGAGCCCGGGATGTCGGCCCTCGTCACCTGGTCCACCGACAGCGGCTCCCACAGCGCCGGCGCCGACCTCCTGGCCAACTCCCCCGACTCCTACCAGGGGACGGCCACCTCCGGGGACACCATCCCGGCCGGGGCCACCGTCAGGGTCGGGATCTGCGGGAACCACCCCGGGGGAAGCACCACCGTCAGTTCGTAGCCCCAGCGGGATCCCGCCGGTCCGGTCCCCCCGGGCCCGCCGGCGGGATCCCGAGGCCGAGTGACGCCGCCCCCGTCCCGGGGGCGGCGTCGCGTCCGGCCCCCGACCATCGGGCCATCCCCACCACGGGCGGATCAGCCGAAGAGCAGAACTCCCGCCTCGCGGACGAACCGGATGTGCTCCTCCGGCGACCGGCCTGCCCCCAGGCCGCTGACGGAGAGGTGGCTGGCCTCCACCCCGGCCCACCTGGCCAGCTGGCGGTGGAACCGGGCCTCTCCGGGATCCTCCCCGGGCTGGACCAGGCCCTGGAGCCCGACCGCCCCGTCCGGTCGTCCCGCCGCCACCGCCGCCGCCCGGACCACCTCCACCGCCTCCTCCAGGCCGTGGCCCGGGGCTCCCACCGAGATCCAGCCGTCGGCCAGCCGGCCGATCCGCTCCAGGACCGTCCGGCCCGAGCCGCCCCCCATCCACAACGGGATGGGGCGTTGGACGGGCCGGGGCAGGATCCCCACCGCCTCGAGCCGGTGGTAGCGGCCCTCGAAGGTGACCGAGTCCTCGGTCCAGAGCCGGCGGAGGACCTCGATCTGCTCCTCGTAGCGGTCGGCCCGGGTCCCGAAGTCGACCCCGAGGGCCCCGTACTCGGGCGCGTTCCAGCCGATCCCGACCCCGAGACGGAACCTGCCCCCGGTGAGGAGGTCGACCTGGGCCGCCTGCTTGGCCACCAGGGCCGTCTGCCGTTGGGGGAGGACCAGGACGCCGGTCACGAGCTCCAGGGCGCAGTGGGCGGCCAGGAATCCGAACAGGACCATGGGCTCGTGGAACTGGCTGTCGAGGTCGTAGGGGCCGGGCCAGTCCGGCCGGTCGGTGGTGTCGGCCCCCACCACGTGGTCGTAGACCATGACGTAGTCGAACCCGGCTGCTTCGGCCGCCTCGACGAAGCCCACCAGGAGGGCGGGGTCTGGCCCGATCTCGGTCTGGGGCAGGATCACTCCGTAGTGCATCGCCGGAGCCTACGGCGGACCCGAGCGGACCTCGGCTGGGTCAGGTGCCGGGCAGGGTCTTGGTGATGCACGGCCCGGTGGAGAGGATGCAGCGCCCGGGAGCGGCGGTGAAGGCCGAGATGGTCCACGACGGCGTCCCCGGACTCAGGTAGTAGGGGGGACTGAGGTACGAGAGCCGTTGGTCGTAGTTGTACGCCTTGAGGTACCCCGACGTCTTGAGGGTGCTGCCGTCGGAGCTGCCGGCGAAGGTCCCGACCGGGCCCCGGTAGTTCTGGTTGATCGATCCCCAGACCGTGATGGTGCCCAGGGCGTTGGCGCTCGTCGGTTTCCCGTTCTTGTCGACCACCACGTTGTTGAAGTCGTTGACCGTGAACGAATGCGTGAGGGTCAGGATGGTGGCGTCGATGGTGATGTTCTGGAGGTCGCAGCCTGGGGCCGCAGGGGCCCCGTTGGTGCCGCAGATGGGCTCGTTGTTCCCACTGCTGTCCACGGGGTGGTTGACCTCGACAAAGTTGGTGGCGATGAGCCCGACGACATCGCTCGGCCCGGACGGCTTCGATGGCGGGGGTGCGCAGTTCGTGACGTCGGAGTAGCAGAGGTTCCCGTCGAGGATGATGTTGGTATCGGTGGCCACGGTGAGTGGTCCGGTCACGGTGCCCGAGATGATGGCGTCGCCGTTGTCGTTCGGGACCTGACCACCTCCGATCTCGCTGTTCACGGGGTCGGTGGCCACACAGCCGGTCTTGCATGCCTCGACGTAGATCAGGCCGTTGGCCGGTAGCGAAACGGGGGTGGCCGAAAGGCAGGTGCTGGGGTCCCCGGCTTGGTCGTTGGCGTCCTTATTGCCGACCACCGGGGTGTCAGGGCTGGAGACGGTCATCGTCGGTCCGTTGAAGACGATCGTCGTCGGGCCGGTGTAGTCGCAACCACCTGCCTTGGCGATTGGGGCCAACGTTCCGGCCGAGTTCGGGATCGTCGGCGTCGGAGCGTTGAGCGTCTCCCCGGTGTCGGTGGCGTTGCTGACGCAGGCGTTGACCTGCCGGTTGCTCCCCGAGACCGACTCGGCCCGGAACGCCTGCGAGTCGCCAGTTGTGATCTTGCCGAACGTGGGCCCCACGGCGGTGCTCGGGCCCGGGCCGGTGGCCGTGCAGACGTAGATGGAGTCACTCGAGAACAGGGGGCCGGTGACCACATCTCCAGGGACGAAGTCCAGCGCTCCGCAATCGGTCTCCGGCGCCAATGTCGTTCCGGCCGGGGCCGGGTTGAAGAGGTCACAGGTCTCGGTGCTGCCCGGGTCGACGATCTCGGGGTCGACCATGTCGTGGTTCATGAAGTATGCGTTCACGAGGAAGGCATTGGCCGCCACCAGGGTGACCGTCATGGTCTGGTACTGCTGCTGGCCTGGCTTCCCCGCCGCCCCGATCACCGTCACCTGGACGGTGTTGGGATGCGTGATCGAGGTGTCGAGCACGGGGTTGTCGTAGAGGTACCACTCCGGGATGCCGGTCGAGTTGGAGGCGATCTGGATCCAGGTGTCGAAGTACAGCCCGGCGCAGGGCGGCGACATCGGGGGGGCTCCAGGGACGTTGGTGTCGGGAACCGAACTCCCGCAGACCACCAGGTTGGGATTGGCGTTGACGTCGTAGAGGTACTGCTGGTAGCCGGCCTGGGCAGCCCGATAGGTGGCGTGGGACAGGACGTTGGCCCGCAGGATCGGCACGTGCTGGGCCGTCGTGACCGCCAACGTCCCGATCGTGAGCAGGAGGACGAGGGCGAGCCCGAGCACGAGCATGAGCGTGGCCATCCCCGCCTCGCCGTCGGGCTCCGTTTCCGACCGCGCCGTCAACCGAGGGTCCTGTTGTACCCGGTGCTCACGAAGTTGACCTGGGTCTGCCACGTGGCCGAGGCCCCGCCGGAGTTCTGGGACTGGAGGGTGACGAGCACCCCGGTCACGGCGGCGAGGCAGGTCGAGACCGTCGCAGGCGCCACGCAGGTCGGTGCGCTCCCAGGGGCGGTGCTCGTGGATCCGCTGGACAGATAGGTGAAGACCGGATTGGCTGATCCGTTGGTCACCTTGGGGATGAGGACAACCTGTTGGGGCTTGGCCTTGAGGTAGGTGCAGAACGTCGTGGTGCTGCCGCCGGTCGGGCAGCTTCCGGCATCGGGGGCATAGATGCTCATCTGGAACTGGCCGGTCCCGACGCCCGACAGGGCCGCGTTCACCAGCACCGGACCGTTGGTCTGCTGGGTGCCGTTGGAGGTGTCGGCGAAGAACCAGAGGTTCCACTGGTTGGGCGCGCTGGCGCACAGGGCGGGAGCTCCGTTGGTGCCAGGTGCGCACAGCGGCGGGGTGGGGACCTTGGCGGCAGTGGGTGGAGCCGGGGAGACCGCCTCCCGGAGGTACTGGGGGACGAGGTCCGATGCCGGGGTCACCGAGTCGAGGGCGGCGTAGCTGGCCTGGACGTTGGTGGCGGCCCCGAGGAAGGTGTGCAGGACCGGCAGCGCCAGCGAGAGGGTGATGGCCGTCACCAGCATCGCCACCATGACCTCGATGAGGGAGAAGCCGCCTTCGGAGCGCTCGGAGGCGGGGGGTCGGGTCGGGTGGGTCACGGGCACTGGCTGGCCGTGGCCGGCGTGCTGACGTTGACGGCCACCTGGACAGGGGTGGACGCGTTGGCGGGAACCACGACGGAGGGGGTGCTCCCGTAGACGTACTTCTGCGGGCTTGAGGCCGGCACGGGCCAGCACGCCTCCACGAGGTACTTCTCCGGGGTGAGCACGGCTGCGCTCGTTCCGGCGAGCCCGGTCCCGGTCTGGAACCGATAGGGCGGGTCGGTGGCTCCCCCCGGAGGGCTGCAGGTGCTGTCGGTGACCGTGGCCCTGACCGACGCACCCTGGAGCGGCACGCCGATCCCGGCCACGCCGTTGGCCACGGTGACCTGGACCATGGAGGGGCCGACCACGCTGACCAGGGAAGTGACTCCGGGCGTCAACGTCGGCCCCGTGGGTATGTAGCCCACGGTCAGCGGCAATTCGGCCGTGCAGTCTCCGGACCACACCGTGTTGAGCAACGGGAACGGAAAGGCCGAGACCAGGGGATCGGCGGTGCAGGGCTGGGTCTGGGTCGACTGGCACCTAACCGAGACGATGGAGCTGTGGCCGACCGCGACCGGCATCCCGACCGGGGCTGGACCGGCGCTGTAGGCGATACTCAGCTGCGCCGCCTTGTCGAGGGTCAACACCGCCGGGGTGGGCAAGCCGGCAGCCACGGTGAACGACCGGGCGGCGGGTGGGCTGACCTCGTCCTGATCGATGTAGGTCGGGTCCGTGACGGCCACCGAATAGGTCCCGGGTGGCTCCGCCACCAGAACGCAGCCCTGGCCGTTCGGTTGCTTCTTCACCAGGTTGCCCCCGCCGTCGGTGATGTTCAGGGTGAGGCTCGCAACCGAGAGGGGAACGGTTCCCGGACCACCGGCACCGTTGAGCTGGATGCTCAGGAAGCCGTCCCCGAGCGGGAGGGTGCCGTAGGGCGGGTCATAGTCCGTGGTCTCGGCGATATGGTGGCCGTTCGGCCAGGCCACGGTGACGACCGCCTTGACCACCTGGGGAACGCTTCCGCCGGCGCAGGAGTCCACCGCCGACCCGGCTGGGGCGGCCCAGCTCAGGGCCACGCTCGAGCTGTAGGAAATTCCGGTCACCGTGGTGGAGCCGAGGGGAACCGTTGTCCCGATGTCGCCCGGGAGCGCCGTGGCGGAGATGCTCCCCCCGATCAACTGCTCGATCTGCTGCTCGGCCACCTCGACAGCTGTCACCTGATCCCGGTTGACACCGTCCTGCCGGAGGATCGTCCCCACCAGCGATGCGCTCGGCACCAGGACCAGCAGGAGGGTTGTGATTGCAATCAGCACCTCCGGGAGGGTCGATCCCTCTTCCGCCTGGAATGGATCGAACTCCCTCGGGGCTCGGCTACGCACGGTCGTGAAACGGGGACCCGACCCCACCCTTGCGCGCCGGGCGCGACGCCGGCGCGTCACGAAGTTAGCGTCCCTGTTCCCCCCGCGGACAGACCATTCCCCATGCTCGACGCCTCGCTTCTGGACGCCACTGGCTCCTTGGTGGCTGCGCTACCAAAACACGCCACCGTTACGGCGGGAAGTCGGTGATGTTGCGAACACGTTACGTCACCAGACGAACAACCGAGTGTTGTGGTCGGCTCACGAACCGTGGGAATTAGGCCGTTCAAGGGTCCAGGATCACGCCGGGGAGCCACTCGGGAAACCGCGAAGAGTCATGATCGAACACAGCGGCGGTCAGGCCGCGACTTCATCGCCTCTCTCCGAAATCAAGTGCCCACGTGCAGCGGTGATTCAGGAGGGGGGAGCACTCGGGAGGAGGACCAGGCGGGGCTCCGGCACCCTGTGTGCGGCCGCCGGAGCCAGGCGCTCCGTCGCCCGCTCGCCGCTCGACCTGCCAACTTCACCGGCTCCAGCTCCAGCTCCAGCTCCGAGGGTGACCCGGATCACGTGCCGCGAGGCCTCGGCCTCCACCTCGAGGACTCCCCGTCCGAGTTCGGCGAAGAGCCGGACGGTCTCGAGACTGGGATCGCCGATCCAGGCCGGGGGGCCCGAGAGGCCGCCGTCGTCGACGACCATGACCACGACGTGGCCCGCCGGAGCGTCGACGGTGACGTCGACGGTCGTGGTGAGCCCCCGGGCCCGGACCGAGGCCAGGGCTTCCTGGACGATCCGGTAGACGATGGTGCTCGTGGTCCAGTCCAGACAGAGCTCGGGGTCGATGTCGATGGCGAGGTCCGGCGCCGGCCCCCCCGGATAGAGCTGCCCCATCGAGGCTGAGATGGCTGTGGCCAGGGCTGCCTCCCCGCGAACCGGGGCCCGAATGGCCAACATCAGTCGGCGCAGTCCCTCCGCCCGGGCCGCCACCTCGGCCCGGAGCCCGTCGAGCGCCCCCGAGAGGAGCTGGGCCGACTCGGGGGGGAGGGACCGGTGGGATGCCTGCTGGACCGACCCCAGGACGGCCAGGGACTCGACCGAGAGCTGGTGGAGCTGGGCCGCCACCCGGTGGCGGTCGTCCTCGACGGCGTTGACGAGGTCGGTGAGCATCTGGCGTCGCTCTTCGGAGACCCTCTCGATCTCCCCGTAGAGCCGGTGTGTCTCGTCGACGGTGAGGACGTGGAGGGCCAGGGCCAACAAGACGATCCCGGCCAGCACGGCCAGCGAGTAGGGGACCACCCAGGGCTCGAGTCCCCGGCGGAGCATGGTCTCGAGGACGAGGACCGGGACGGCCACCGCCACCACCACGGGAACCGCCCCCCAGCGGCGCACCCCGGACTCGGGAGACCTGCCGCCTGGGAGACGGGCCAGGTGGCGGCGGGCGTGGAGCGGGAGGGAGAGGAGGAGGACCAGGCTGGCGGCGTGGAGGGCCAGGACCGGGGCGGCCGGGAGCCGGAAGTGGTCGATGCCCTGGAGGACCTGGAGCCAGGCGTCCACCGAGCAGACGACGGCGGTGACGACTCCGAACAACTCGGACCGACGGTCCTCGCTCGGAGCTCTGGCGAAGAGCAGGGCGGCCCCGGCCGCCGCCGCCGGGCTTCCGATGGCCGCCAGCGTGGCCGGGACGGTGAACCAGCGGGCCGAGGCGTCGGACAGGGCCGGCACCAGGAGCAGGAGGAGCGGGGCCAGTCCCACCACCACGGCGATGGCGACGTCGAGGCAGTCGATGGCCGCCGCTCTCGATCCGGCCGTTCCCCGGACGAGAGCGACCAGGGCCGCCGACCAGGTCGCCACGATGACGAGGATGAGGACGTCGGCGGTCGCCTGCTCGACCCCGGCCCTGGCCCCGGCCGGGAGGGTCGCCCCGGACACCATCCCCACGCCCCGCTCCAACGCTCCCGCCGCCAGGAGGAGGGCGGGGACGAGGCCGGCCGACCAGGTCAGCCAGAATCGGCGGGCCGGGCCCCGGGTCCGCCGGGCCGCCTGGAGGGCCAGGACCAGGCCCGGGGCCAGCGTGACAACTCCGATCGCTCCCCAGGCCTCGAAGTAGCCACCGGCGCCGTGGAGCCGGGAGCCGGCCAGGACGGCCACGGCCACCAGCGAGACACCGCCCCAGCCAGCCCGGAAGCGGGCCGCCCTGGAGAAGAGGCCGTCCCGTTGTTCGTCCCCCTGGCTGACGGCCGCTACCCTCTCAGCCCGACCGACCTTCACGGCTGACTCCCCCATGTCGACCCCCCGACCGGCAGCAGTCCGGCAGGATTCCCCCGAATCCCGCTCTCCCCACACTCAAGACCGATTGGGGTGGCCACACAAGGTGTCGGGGCTTCCGACCACGGTCCACCGCTCCAGTCATGGCGGCTCTATGCCGCCGACCTGGGAATCCTCGCCAATCGGGCTCGATAAACGCCCCGCCAACTGCTCGCCGCCGGATCCGATCTGCCTCACGCTCCGCGCGCAACCGGGTGCGTGGCGACCATGATCAGCGAAAGGCAGGCTCAGAGGTTGCGGCCCGGTCCCGGAGGAGGAGCTCGAGATGGTCGGCGGCGACGGGGACACCCCCGGCCGCCCGGAGGGAGGTCTGGAGACCACGGGCGGCCTCGCCGAATCGGGGCTCACCGAGGACCGTCCCCACGGCGTGTCGGATCTCGGCCGACCGGGCCCGGTGATACCGGACCCGGACCCCCGCCCCGGCATGGGCCACCATCTCGGCGATCCAGGGCTGGCCGTATCGGATCGGGGCCATCACCAGGGGCACGCCGAAGGAGAGGGCCCGACAGCAGGTGAAATGACCGGCGTGGGAGATGAGGAGATCCGTCCGGGCCAGGAGGTCGTCGCTCAGGGAGGGTCCGGACCCGCCGGTCCAGCCGTAGGCCACCACGTTGGGGGGGAGATCCCGGAAGCGGTCGGGCGGGACCAGGAGGACTCCTTGGACGCCGCTCCCGGACAGCTCACCGAGCGCCTCCACCACCGCCTCGAGGAAGGGGGACTCGAGGTCGGCAGGGACCGATCCCGGCGTGACCGTCACGAGACGCTCCCCGGGGCCCAACCGGTCCCAGGGGCGCACCTCCACCTCCGCTGAGGACTCGTCGGGCTCGACCCCGAGGGGGCCGACGAAGGTGAAATGCTCCGGTCGGGGGCCGGCCCGGTTGAGGAGGTCCTCGACGGTGAGGGCGAGGACGAGGTCCCGGGAATAGAGCAGATCCGATGGCCTTCCCCGGTCGGGCTTCAACCCGAATCGACGGCCGAAGGCCTCGAGCGAGCCCGAGAGCCGCTCGGCCAGCAGGGGCATCTCGGCCAGGGGGTCGGCCAGGGGCGGAGGGGCCGAGATCATCGTGGCCCAGGGGAGACCCCGTTGCTGGGCTACAACCGATCCGGCCAGGACGAGCTGGTCGACGACGATGACGTCGGGCTCGAAGAGGTCGACGGCGGCAGTGATGCCGGGAACCATGACCTCGCCGAGGGGGAGGAGACAGTCGTTCCAGAGGAACTGGATCTCGGAGGGACCCCGGAAGTGGCGGGACTTGGCGGCCATGGCCGCCTTCACCGACTCCGGGGCGGTCAGGTCCAGGGGGACGATGAAGGCCCCAGGTGGGAGCAGCCGCTCGCCCACCTCGTGGTGGGTCACCCAGCCGACCTGATGACCCCGATCCTCCAGGGCCCGGGCTACCGCCACGGTCGGATGGACGTGACTCGCTAGCGGTAGTACCGCAAAAAGGAATCGACCCCCCAACGCACTGCCCCCTCGACTGCTCTGGCCGCCCCCCCGGACACTGTTCCCTGATGCCCGGCAACCCGACCCCTCCGGTTGCCGCCCAGGAATGAGGCTATGCCAAATCTCCCGGCTCCACCATGAGCGGAAGCACGGGGGCGCCCTCAACCGCTCCCCCCGGTGACCTAACGGTGACTGAGCGTGCTATTTACCTCACCGTCAGTAGCGTGGGGGGGCTGGTCGAGGTGCCCGTCAGAACTTTTCTCCATACCCTCTGACCTGGGTGTCCAGCGGCCCGGAACTCGCTTTGGACCCCGCTCCCCGGGACCCGCCATTGACCGTCCCCGCTGATCCAGGGCCTAATGAAGCCACATTGCGGTGCCGTCCCAGCGGGGGAACGCTGGGGGACGGCCAGAGCTGACCGGGGGGAAAGCATGAAGCGTCCAGGACGGGTACTCCTGCTCATGGCGGGAGTTGCACTGCTGGCAGCAGCCTGTGGGGGGACGGTCAGCCCCTTCCCGGGATCAACCGGCACCCTGCCCATCGGGACTTTCTCGAGCGCCCTCTCTCCGGGCCTCACCACCCCCAACACGCCACCCCCGGGTTCCAACGTGGCCGGCTGTGCCCTCTCCGTCGCCCACCCCTACCCGGTGGTTCTCGTCCACGCCACCTTCGACAACGAGGCCCTCAACTGGGCCGCCCTCTCCCCCATGCTGGCCAACGCCGGCTACTGCGTGTTCTCGTTCGACTACGGCCAGGATGCCTCGAGCGCCGTCGGGGGTCTCAACATCTTCTACGGCCTCGGTGAGATCGGGGCCTCGGCCGGCCAGTTGGCCACCGAGGTCGATTCCGTGCTGGCCGAGACGGGAGCCAGCCAGGTCGACCTGGTCGGACACTCCCAGGGTGGGATGATGCCCCGCTACTACCTGAACAACCTCGGTGGGGCCGCCAAGGTCCACCAGTTCGTGGCCATGGCCCCTTCGAGCCACGGCACCACTGTGGGCGGCCTGACGAGCCTGGTCACCACCTTCTCCAGCCTCGGCTTCGACGTCAACGGGGCCCTCTCCAGCCTGGTCGGCCCCTCGCTGGCCGAGCAGGAGGCCGGCTCGCCCTTCCTCACCGCCCTCGACGCCGGTGGGGACACCGTTCCCGGTCCCTCCTACGTCGTCATCGAGACCGACAACGACGCCGTGGTCACGCCCTACCAGACCGCCTTCCTCACCGGACCCAACGTCCAGAACGTGCTCATCCAGAATCAGTGCCCCGCCGACACGGTCGGGCACGTCGGGATCACCTACGACCAGGTCGCCCTGGACGACGTCCTCAACGCCCTGGGACCCGACCTCGCCAACTACCAGCCGTCCTGCGCCTCATCCGGATTCGGGATGAGCGTCTAGGGCCTGACCCAAAGTCGGCCCGGCCAGGGCCGGACGTCCGGGGGGGCGCCATGCATGATGTCGAGACACGAGGGGAATGGTTCGCCAGCGTCGACCACGTCGTCGTCGCTCCGGCCTGCGGCCGCTTCGATCCCGAGCCCGAGCTCCACGAGCCCGGCCCCGGGGAGTTGGACCTGGCCGGTCTGGCCTGCGGCTTTCCCGACGAGTTCTTCGTGACGAGCTCCAACCTGGGCCGGGTCGGGGACCACTCCGTCCAGCTTCCCGCCGGGGCCCGCTTCGTGGCCTGGTTGGCCTGGCCCGGGGAGCGGGTCGTGAAGGGCCAGCCCCTGGCCTGGCTCCGGAGCGACAGCCTCAGCCGGCTGGCCCCGGCCAGCGGGGTCTGACAGCTCCCCGACACGAAACCTCGGACCGGGGGGCCGGGCCGGTCGCCATGCCCACCGGGTGGAGCGACTAGAAATGGGCCGGTGTTCGAGCACTTCATCACTCACTGGGGCTACCTCGCCATCTTCATCCTGACGGTGGCCGAATCGGCCTGCGTCCCTATCCCGTCGGAAGTCACGCTCGGTTTGGGGGGCGCCCTGGCCAGCGGGTTCAACCCCTTGACGGGAGCGGTGGAGCCCCACCCCCTCAATCTCGTGATCGTGATCCTCGTCGGGGTCGTCGGGTCGCTGGCCGGGTCGTTCCTGGCCTACGGGGTAGGCCGGACCGGCGGTCGGGCCTTCGTCGACCGTTTCGGCAAGTACCTGCTGCTCACCCACCACGATTTGGACCGGGGCGAAGCCTGGTTCGCCCGCCGGGGCGAGCCCGCCGTCGTCATCGGCCGGGTCGTTCCCGTGGTCCGGACGTTCATCTCCTTCCCGGCCGGGATGGCCGAGATGAACCTGGTCCGGTTCGGGATCTTCACCACCCTGGGCGTCACGGTGTGGGTCGGGGTCCTGTCCGGGCTCGGCTACGCGTTGAGCCGCAGCTACAGTTCCCTCGTGAAGGGCTTCGGTGACGCCAGCTATGTCGTGGCCGGGGTCCTGGCTGTCGCCCTGGCGGTGGTGATCGTCCACCGGGTCAAGCGGGTCCGGGCCCAGGGCACCCCGGAGGCATCGGTCGAGGACCGGGCCGGCACCCAGGTGGGGCGCGGTCCGACCGACCCGGACTGACCTGTTCCGGACCGGTCGGGACCGGAGCCGACCGGCACCGGATCGGGACGAAGAGGGGCGGTCGCGGAGCCGGTAGCTTCGGGACGTGCCTGGTCCGCTCGTCCCCAGCCGCCGGTTCCCCACAGCCGAGGGCGTGTCCGTCGCCGGATACGACCTCGGAGGCGGGGGGCCTCCGCTCCTCCTGGCCCACGCCACCGGCTTCTGCGCCGCCGTCCTCGCCCCCCTGGGCCGCCACCTCACCTCCCGGTTCCACCCCTACGCGCTCGACGAGCGGGCCCACGGTCTGACCGACCCCCCGCCCGGGGACGACTTCGACTGGCACGGCTTCGCCCGGGACGTCCTCGCCGTCGTCGACGGATTCGGCCTCGACCGCCCCTACGGCTTCGGCCACTCCTGCGGGGGGGCCGCCCTCCTCCTGGCCGAGGAGGCCCGGCCCGGGACCTTCTCCGGTCTCTACGTCTACGAGCCGGTCGTCTACCCCGGCGACCCCCCCCTGGAGCCGACGTTGGAGAACAACCCGCTCTCGGCCGGCGCCCTCCGGCGCCGGGAGACCTTCGGCTCCCGGGAAGAGGCCCTGGCCAACTTCTCGGCCAAGGCCCCCTTCGACCTCCTCGACCCCGAGGTCCTGGCCGCCTACGTCGACAGCGGCTTCCGGACCGGGACGGACGGCGGGGTTCACCTCCGCTGCGACCGTCGCCACGAGGCCCTCGTCTACGCCAACGGCTTCTCCCACGACGCCTTCCGGGGCCTCCCCCAGGTGGGCTGCCCCGTCACCCTGGCCTGCGGTGCCGACACCGACGCCTTCGGCCCCTCCTTCCTCGACGCACTCGCCGACCGCCTGCCTCGAGCCACCACCGTCGTCCTCCCGGGCCTCGGCCATTTCGGGCCCCTCCAGGACCCCGCCGCCGTGGCCGCATCCGTCCTGGCCGACACACCCGGCCCGTAGCCTTCCCCCGGTGGCCTTCCCCCTCCCCCGGTCGCTCTCCCCGTCGAAGGTCAGCTCCTTCAAGGACTGTGCCCTCGCCTTCCGATTCAGCGCCATCGACCGCATCCCCGAGCCTCCCTCCCCGCCCATGGTGAAGGGGACGCTGTTCCACCGGGCCCTCGAAGGGCTCTTCTGGAACCATCCCCGGGGGGAGCGGACCCCGGAGGCGGCCCAGGCGGAGCTGGCCCGGGCCTGGTCGGAGCTGCAGGCGGACCCGGAGTTGGCCGGACTCGGCCTGGCCGCCGACGAGCTGGAGCAACTCCGGGCCGAGGCCGCCACCCTGGTCGGGCGGGAGTTCGCCCTCGAGGATCCCGACGCCGTCGACACCGTCGGCGTCGAGCTGACACTGGAAGCCGAGGTGGGAGGGATGCGGCTCCGGGGCATCATCGACCGCCTCGACCGCACCCCGGAGGGCGACCTCGTCGTCGTCGACTACAAGACCGGCCGGGTCCCCGGGGAGCACCAGGAGCAGGCCCGGCTGAGCGGCGTCCACTTCTACGCCCTGCTCTGCGAGGCCGTCCTCGGTCGGCGTCCCTCCCGGGTCCGACTCCTCTACCTGGCCGACCCGGTCCTGATCGAGGCCACCTCGACCGAGCAGACCCAACGGGGCCTGCGGCTGCGGACGGGGGCGATCTGGACCGCCATCGCGCTGGCCTGCGAGACCGGCGACTTCCGACCCAAGCCCTCCGCCCTCTGCCGCTGGTGCAGCTTCCAGCCCCTCTGCCCGGCGTTCGGGGGGAACCCGACCCCGGAGGCCGTCGCCCTCCGCCGCTCCTCCCCGGCCCCGGCCGGCTGAACCCGGCCGGGACGTGCAGCAGGGGGCCGTGGCGGGCGGTCGCCACGGCCCCCTGGCCGCCGACAGCCTGGGGTGGAAGATCTGAAGGGATCTCGGGGGGCCGATGGATCCCTCTAGCCCCACCTCGGGCTGTGCTCGGTGCCGACCTGCTGCCCTGCCGCCCTGGAGGAACTCCTGGGGCGTCGGCTCCCGTGCGGGGTGCGGGAGCCGGAGGCGAGCGATCGGCGCCCGAGTGGTGACGTCGTCTACCTGGCCAGACCCCCCAGGGAGAGAGGCCCCGGGCCAGAGGCCGGGGACGACGACGTGATCGGTGTGCCGGGGAGGGCGGGAAGCCCCACCAGGGGGAGGGAGGGGAGCGCCGGCAGGGCGGGGGTCAGCGTTCCCACGACCTGGGTGACGGTTCCCACCGCGCCCGTCACCACCTGGGTGATCGTCGACACCACCGGACCGGCCACCGGGAGGGCCCCGGTGGCCTGCTGGATCGGTGTCGTCACGGTCGCGACGGTGGAGCAGAGCGGGCAGCCGGAGGCACCGGTGGCCCCGACCGTGGGAGCACCCGGACCGGACCCTCCGCCCGGGGCGGACAGGACGACGGGGGGCGCCACGGGGCCGGCGATGGGCACCGTCGGGAACGGGACGGCCGGCCCGGCTGCGGTTCCGGTACCGTCAGCGACCACGACGGCGGGCGTGGACGACCCGGTCGGACCCACCGACAGGGGGACGGTGGTGGGAACGGGGACGACAACCGGGGCCAGGGCCGCCGGGGTGGCAGCGGTCACCGGGGAACCGGCCGCCGGAGCTCCCGAGGCTGCGGCCAGCGAGGGCCCGGGGGCGGCCGCCGCCTGGGGTGGGAGGAGCACGGGGACCCCCTCGAGGACCCCGCCCAGGAGCGCCCCCAGAGCGAAGCTGGCTGCGCCCCCGGCGACGGCTCCCCCCCGACCGAGCCACCGGAGGCGGCTGGGCCCTCCGGAGTCCTCGGCCTCCTCGATCGGCTCGACGCCGTCGGACGGGTCAGACAATGATCCACCTCCCAATTGGTGACCACGATGGTGGATCCCTGGACGGCTTCGGTGATCACCATGTGGTAGCGGCCCGTTCCGCCCGGTCCGGCGAGTGGCATGACGGTCTCGAGCCGGACCGACGTCGGCGTCCCGCCTTCGGCGGTGATGGTGACGTCGAGGGGGGTGGCTCCCCACCCTGACAGCTCGGTCCGGGCCAGGACGGGGTCCATGGCCACGCCCGGCGCCATGGCCGACCACCAATCCGTTCGATCCTGCTCGGCGCCGTGGAGGGCCCCGAAGTAGCCCTGGAGGGCGGCGGCGGCCACCTCCAGAGGACCCGGGGACTGGGCCCAGGCCGGGGACGGATCGCCGGCCAGGGTCATCTTCCCCATGGGCTCCTCGTTGTGGCCGAGGTCGATCCCGGTGGCGAGGAGATCCGTCGGTGCCGGCGTGGTGTATTGCCCGACGGAGGCCACCGGTGTGGTGACTGGGGCCGGGGAGGACCCCTGGTCGGTGGTCACGCTCCGCTCCGTGGCCTCCACGAGGTAGCGGTCCGGGGTGTACCAGAGGGCGTTGGTCGGCCAGCAGGTGTCGAGGACGACCCCGTTGCCGGCCATGGGGGCGATGGGGTCCCCGGCCTTGACCACCTCGTGACCGGTGACCACGAAGTCCCGGGTGATGCACCCCTGGCGGTACTCGAAGGTGTCACCGAGGCTCAGCCGGGCCAGGTCGGCGAAGTAGCTGACATCGTGGGCCAGCAGGACCGAGGATCCCGACGACCCGGGCCAGGGCGTCCCGTCGGCGTGTCCGACGGCCACGTTGAGCTCGGCATCGTCGGTCCCCGACTCGACCGGGGCCGTGACCCCGAGCTTGGCGATGGAGAGGACCCCGGCCAACTGACCGTCGACGACGGGCACCCCGGCCGTGCACGACCCTGGCTGGCTCGAGGCGAGCCGGGTCGAGCCCAGGAGGGCGGTCCGGCCGTGGCTGGTGTGCAGCTGCCATCCGGTCCGGTAGCCGTAGACGGCCAGGGCCCCCCAGAGCATGGCCAGGCCGACCAGGACCCGGATCACGCTCTTCACCGGGCCCGGGTCGAAGGCCCGACCCGGTTGGCCCGGCGCCGCAGGCGGGGAAGCAGGAGGAGGGCGCCGCCGGCCGCGGCCATGACGGCCAGGATCGGTGTCGAACCGGCCCACCACTCCCCGGTGTGCACCGAGGTGGGCGAGGCGGCGGCCAGCGTGGCCGGGGCCGGGACGGACGGCTCGGCCGTCGGGGGGACCGTGGTCGGGGCCGATCCCCCGCCGCTGGCGGCAACGGCAGGTGCCGGCGCATTCAACGTGCCGGTGGATGTGGCCGATCCCAGGTCGAGGAGGATGCCGCCCTGGACCCCCTTCAGGAGATCGATGGTGGCCCCGTCGGCCTGGGCCGTCGAGCCGGTGGTGGTGGCCGAGCCCAGATCGATGACGGTCTCGAGGGGGGTTCCGGCCAGCAGGTCCTGGGACTGCCCCGGGGACAGGTCGATGGTCTGGTTGAAGCCGGGGATGTTCAGCGAGACGACGGCCACCGAGGCGTGGTCCGACGGTGTCCAGGCCGACCCGTTGAACACCGAGGTGGCGCTGGCCGGGGCCAGCTGGATCTCGACCAGCGGGGCCGGGGTCCCGCCGGTGAGGTTGGGTCCGATGGAGCCGACACCGGGCAGGATCCGGATGTCGGCGGTCTGGCCGGCGGACGTCGCCGTGGCCGATCCGTCCGCCGACCGGATCGACGCCGTGGCGGGTCCGAGCGCCACCGTCACCGTCTCCGGGGCCGGGGTCTGGGCCACGACGGCTTGGAGGTTGTTGACGGCCTGCTGGACTCCCTGGGTGAGCTGGCCGAGTGGAGTGCTCCCCAGCGGCGAGCCGTTGACCTGGTTCAGGACCTGGGTCAGGCCGTTCGCCAGCTGGCTCCCACCGGCCTGGATGACCTGGTTCAGCACCCCGGCGAGGTTGACGGTGACCCCGGCGATCCCGCCCGAGGCGGAGCCCTGGGGGTTCCCGCCGGGAACGGCAGTCGAGGCGGACCCGCAGGCGACCCCGAGGGTGACCGACAGCGGGGTGCCGGCCGGCGTGGACCCGGTGAGGGGGGAGCAGGCCTGCGGGGTGGTCTGGCTCGTCCCCGCCCCCGACGAGCTGGCCTTGGCGTCCCCGAGAAGGGCGGGCGTCAGCGCCCCCGTCCCCTCGGCGGTTGCAGAGGGGGTCGAGCTGTCGACCGAGACGGAGGCCTTGCCCCCGGTGAGCTCGGTCCCGAACAGGTTCACAACCAGGCCGGACGCCGAGGCGGAGGCGGTGTAGGCCGTGGCGGCCGCCGCTCCGGCCACCGGGGCCGGCCCGGCCGCCACCATGCCGAGGACGACCAGCGCCGCCCCGCCTGACGCAGCGCTCCGGATCAGCGTTCCACGATGCATAGCGCCCATCTCCCCCACACGTCCTCTCGATTGAGCCGATTGGCCGGATGCAGACCGGCCGGGGGCGCCGATCGCGCTTCCCACCGGGATAACCCCACCGGAATCGGCGCCTTGCGGTAGGAGCGGAGAAGTTCAGAACAACGCCACCACCTGGACCTTTGTCCCAACGACGACCCAATATCGGTGGGGTCCCAGAAAAGTTGGAGAAATTCCCCGGAAGACCGCAAGGCCGAGTCACAACCACCGTTTTCCCCCTGAAGCTTGCGGGAAGGGTTGCGGGAACAACCAGCAGTTGCTGAGGACAGTCAGAGCGGTACGCTTGCAGAGGAACCCACCAGGTGAATCAGCTGCGGCTGCGTCAGATCCGGCTTCACGGAGCCGGGGATCGGACAGGGGGTACGGGGGGTGACAACGCTTCTTTCGGGTAGCGGTGATCGGCAGGCGCTCGACGACGACGTCGACCTGGTGCGGGACCGCGCCCTGGTCGAGCGGGCCCAGGCCGGTGACCGGACCGCCTTCGACGACCTCTACCTCCGCTACTACCGACGGCTCTACCGGTTCTGCGTCCGGCGGCTCCACGACAGCCACGAGGCCGAGGACGTGGCCCAGGAGGCCTTCGCCCGGGCCTGGCGGGCGCTCCCCACCTTCGCCGGTGACCGCCGTTTCTACCCCTGGCTGAGCGTCATCGCCTCCCACCTCTGCACCGACGTCCTCCGTCGTCGGAACCGCACCACCCCAGTAGCTGAGTTCCACCAGGGCAACGTGGCCAGCACCGAGGACAGCGGTGAGGACCTCGTCTGCGCCGCTGTCGACTCCAGGATGGTCGCCGACGCCTTCACCCGGCTGTCGGAGCGGCACCAGCGGGTGCTGAACCTCCGGGAGGGTGCGGGCTGGTCCTACCAGAAGATCGCCGACCACGAAGGGGTCGGGATCACCGCCGTCGAAACCCTCCTGTGGCGGGCCCGCCAGGCCCTCAAGCGGGAGTTCTCCTCCATCGCCGGGAACGAGGGTCGCCTGGCCGGATTCGCCGGAAGCCTCCTGTCGCTGGCCACGCTCCGCCGGCTCCTTCGGCTCCCGTTGCACGCCGCCCGACGTGTGGCCTCCACGACGTCGTGGGCCCCGGTCGCGGCCATGGGAACAGCAGCCGCCGCCACGGCCGTGGTCATGGCGACGACCGTCGGGGGCAGTCCGAGCCCCGCGGCCCAGCTGCCGATGGCCATGCCCACCAGCGCCGTCCAGGCCGCCGCCTCCTCGGCGGCACCCACCACCCTCCCGCCGACGTCTCCCGGGCACGGCTCGGGCGGGGCGAGCATCCCGCCGACCGCGGTGACTCCCGGTGGCGGAGTCGGCGGCGTCAAGAACCCGGCCTCCCTCATCCCCTCGACCACGCTCGCCACGATTCCCGTGGTGGGCCCGGTGCTACCGGCCGGCACTGGCGCCCTCGGAGGCACGGTCAACGGGCTCGGAGGCACGGTCAACGGGCTCGGAGGCACGGTCAACGGACTGGGAGGCACCGTCAGCGGACTCGGGGGCGCCGTCGGTGGGCTCGGCGGCACCGTCAGCGGACTGGGAGGCACCGTCAGCGGACTCGGGGGCGCCGTCGGTGGGCTCGGCGGCACCGTCAGCGGACTCGGAAACACCGTCAGCGGACTCGGCAACACCGTCAGCGGCCTGGGGAACACCGTCGGTGGACTCGGGGGGACGGTCAGTGGACTGGGGGGCGGGACTCCGCCCACGACGTCGACCACGGTGGCCGGCACGCCGACCACGACACCGCCGGTCACCACTCCCGCCGTCACCTCACCCCCCACCACCTCGGCCACGGGGAGCTGCGCCAACAAGGGACTGCTCGGCGGGCTCCTCGGGGGGCTCCTGGGCGGCTGCTGAGCCCGCCACGCCGGGCTTCCAGCGCCGGCCGTGGAATGCCGGGCGGCCCGACGGGGTTGACCGGACCATGAGCGCCCCCGCCTTCGGGCTGACCTACGACTACCGGTGCCCGTTCGCCCGCAACGCCCACGAGCACGTCCTCGCCGCGCTGGCGGCCGGGGCGCCGTGGGAGGTCGAGTTCCTCCCCTTCTCGCTGTCCCAGGCCCACGTGCGCGAGGGCGGGACGGCCGTCTGGGAGGACCCGACCAAGGCCGCCGACCTCCTCGCCGTCGAGTGCTCGCTGGTGGTCAGAGACGAGTTCCCCGACCTCTTCCCCGCCGTCCACCTCGGCCTCTTCGCCGCCCGGCACGACAAGGGCCGGGATCTCCGCGACCCGGAGGTGATCGGGGACGTCCTGACCGGAGCCGGGGTCGACGCCGACCGGGTGCGGGGTGTCGTGGACGGAGGTGGCCCGAGGAAGCAGTTCCGGGCCGCCCACGACGCCGCCGTGGCCGACCAGCGGGTCTTCGGCGTCCCGACGTTCGTCCTGGGTAACGAGGCCGTCTTCGTCCGGATCATGACCAGGCCAGGCGGGGACGGTGGCCTGGCCCGTCGCACCGTCGAGCGCATCCTCGACCTCGTCGCCGACCATGGCGAGCTGAACGAGTTCAAGCACACGTCCATCTCGAACTGAGGCCCGACGGTACCCTGACGGCATGGCCGGCCGGGGACAGGACTACGACGCCCGGTTCGCCCGGCTGGCCGCCGAGGGCCACTACCTCCACGGCGAGGCCGACCTGGCCGACCTGCTCCTGGGGGGACCTCCGGGCCGCGTCCTCGATGCCGGCTGCGGAACAGGCCGGGTGACGGTCGAGCTGTCCCGTCGGGGCTACGTCACCCTGGGCGTGGACGTCGATCCCGCCATGCTCGACGAGGCCAGGGGGAAGGCTCCCGGGCTCCGGTGGGCGGCGGCCGACCTGGCCGCCGGACCCGTCCCGGGAGGACCGTTCGACCTCGTCCTGGCGGCGGGCAACGTCCTTGTCTTCCTCCATCCCGGCACGGCCGGGACCGTCGTCCGGCACCTGGCCACCGTGGTTGCCCCTGGGGGGTGCCTGGTGAGCGGCTTCCAGCTGGGCCGGGGTCTCGACCTGGATCACTACGACGGCTCCCTCGACGGTACGGGGCTGGTCCCGGACGACCGCTGGGCCACCTGGGACCGTCAACCGTTCGTCGGGGGGGACTACGCCGTCTCCGTCCACCGCCGACCCCCCGCTCCCTGACCTCGACGTGACGGCCAGGCCCTTCCGGGCCAGAATGCGCAGGTCCCGGCGACCCCTACGCCGGCCGAGCATGCCAGGAGGCCCCAACCCATGTCGGTAGCCATCGTGATGGGAAGCGCATCCGATGCCGGGGTGATGGAGGGAGCCGTCGAGGCCCTGCGGGAATTCGACGTCCCCGTCGAGGTCCGGGTGCTCTCGGCCCACCGGACCCCCGACGATGCCCTCGCCTTCGCCCGGGACGCAGCCGGCCGGGGGATCCGGGTCCTCATCGCAGGAGCGGGGGGGGCGGCCCACCTGGGCGGGGTCCTGGCCGCCGTGACCCCCCTCCCCGTCATCGCCGTGCCCATCGCCCTCGCAAATCTGGGGGGCCTCGACTCCCTCCTGTCCATGGTCCAGATGCCGGCCGGCGTTCCGGTGGCCACGGTCGCCATCAACGGGGCACGTAACGCCGGCCTGCTGGCCGTCCGGATCCTGGCCCTGTCCGACGAGGCCCTGGCCCGGGCCCTCGAGGCCCAGCGCCAGTCCATGGCGGCGAAGGTGCGGGCCGCCGACGAGGAGATCAGGGCCCGCTTCCACGATTCCGGGGCCGGGGCGCCGTAGGGTGACGGCGGGCGCCCGGCGCCCAGGTCGGGACCGGTGGTCCCTGCCGCCGTGGAGGTGAGACATGAGGGTCGTGGTGACCGGTTCCAGCGGGCTGATCGGCGGGGCGCTCGTGGCCGCCCTCCACCGGTCCGGCCACGAGGTGACCCCGATGGTGCGCCGGCACCCCCTCCCGGGCCAGGGCTACTGGGACCCCGCCGTCGGCGCCATCGACGGCAGCGTGCTCAAGGGGGCCACCGCCATCGTCCACCTGGCCGGCGCCGGACTGGGTGACCACCGCTGGTCGGCGACCCGGAAGGCCGAGATCCGGACCAGCCGGGTGGGTGCCACCCAGCTGCTCGCCCAGGCCATGGCCACGACCGTCGACGGCCCCCGGGTCCTCCTCAGCGGCTCCGCAGTCGGCTGGTACGGAGACCGTGACGGTGAGCAGCTCACCGAGGAGAGCGGGCCGGGGCGGGGATTTCTGGCCGCGCTCTGCGCCGACTGGGAAGCCGCCACGGAGCCCGCCGTGGCCGCCGGCTTCCGGGTCGTCCACCTCCGGACCGGGGTGGTCCTCGACGGCCGGGGCGGGGCCCTCCACCGGCAGCTCCTCCTGTTCCGCCTCGGCCTGGGTGGACGCCTCGGGACCGGCCGGCAGTGGCTGAGCTGGATCACCCTCCGGGACCACGTCGCCGCCATCCTCCACCTCCTCGAGGACGGGGCCCTGGTCGGCCCGGTCAATCTCACCGGCCCGTCCCCGGTCACGAACGCCGGCTTCACCCGGGCCCTCGGCAAGGCCCTCCACCGGCCCACCGTCCTGGCCGTGCCCCGCCTGGCCCTCGGCGTCGTCCTGGGCCGGGAGATGACCGACGAGCTGGTCCTGGCCGGTCAACGGGTGCTCCCGGCCCGGCTCCAGGCCTCGGGTTTCCGCTTCGCCGATCCCGACATCGAGCGGGCCCTGGCCGCCGTCCTGCGCTGACCGGGCCCTTCGCCTTCCGACCCGTCGGCCCGCCGCTCAGGCCGTGGGCGCCAGGTACCGGACGACCCGGTCCAGGGGGTCGCCGCCGGGGAGGACGGCCACCACCGGCACGGTGACCCCGTTGTCGACGTAGCGCTGGATGTGGTCCCGGCAGCTTTCCGGGCTCCCGTGGACGACCAGGGCGTCGACGACCTCGTCCGGGATGGCGGCCAGGGCCGCCTTCCGGTCCCCCGCCTTCCAGGCCGCCCACATCGGCTCCAGGAGGGGGCCCCGGCCCACCCACTCGTGGAAGGCGGCGTAGACCCCGACGTTCAGGTAGGCGGCCACCGCCAGCCGGCCGACGTGCCGGGCCCGGTCCGGATCGTCGCTGGGACAGACGAAGATCCTGGCCACGATCTCCTTGCCCGGACCGACCTCGGCCACGACCTGGGGGACGTCCCCCGCTCCCAACCAGTTGAGGATGGCCCCGTCCGCCTCCCGGCCGGCCAGCCGGAGCATCCCGGGGCGCAGGGCGGCCACGTAGATCGGCGGCGGGGAGGCAATGGGCCGGCCCAGGCGGAAGCCTCGCACCGTGAACGTCTCGAACTCCTCGTCCACCTTCTGGCCGGTCAGCGCCAGCCGGAGGAAGCGGACCGTGTCCCGGACCCGCTTGTAGGGCTCGTCGAAGGAACCGGCATTCCAGCGTTCGACGATCACATCGGAGGAGGAGCCGATCCCGAGGGCGAATCGCCCCGGGGCCAGCTCCTCCATGGTGGCGGCCTGCATGGCCAGGAGGCCGGGACCACGGGTGTAGACCGGGATCACGGCGGTGCCCAACCGCAGCTCGGGGGCGGTGGCCGCGGCCAGGGCCAGGGGCACGAAGCCGTCGGCGCTGTTGGCCTCCCCGGTCCAGACGTCGCTGTAGCCGAGCTCGGCCAGCAACCGGAACCAGGCCGGATGGTCGGCCAGCGTGATGTCGTCGAAGGGGACGGTGATGCCGTATCTGGTCACGATCTGCAGTGTTACACCCCCCTGCCACGATGACCATGTGAGCTACCAGCCTGAGCTTCCCTGGTTCGAGGAGGAGGTCGCCGACCGGCACGGCCGCCGGGCCGGCGTCCCGGCCCGGCGTCGCCGGACCCGCGGTCCCCGCCCGGCCCCCCGACGGGACGAACCGGGGTCCCCGGCGGCCGAGAGCCGGTCTCCCGATGGGGTCGGCGACGACTGGCGCCTCGACGAGCCGACCCGCCGCACCGGGTTGAGCGGCCTGGCCGAGGCCAGGGCCGCCCTGGCCCGGGTCGCCGACGCCCACGCGGCCTGACCGGCGGTCGCCGGCCGGTTGTCACCGTCGGACGCCGACGGCGCTACGTTCAGGGCATGCCGTCGCTCGCCCACCGTCTCGGGTACCCGGACGAGGCCAGGTTGCTGATCATCAACTGTGACGGGCTCGGCTTCTGCCATGCCGCCAACGAGGGTGTCTACCGCTCCCTCCGGGACGGCCTCGCCACCAGCGCCAGCCTGATGGTCCCCTGCCCCTGGGCCCGGGAAGCGGCCGCCGCCTACCGGGGCGAGGACGTGGGAGTCCAGCTCACGGTGAACGCCGAGCTCGACCTGTACCGATGGGGCCCGATCACCCACGCCCCCTCCCTCCTCGACGGGGACGGGGGCTTCCCCCGGACGGTCGCCGACGTCTGGGACCACGCCGATCTCGACGAGGTCCGCCGGGAGTGCCGGGCCCAGGTGGAGCGGGCCATCCTCTGGGGGTTCGACGTCAGCCATCTCGACGCCCACATGGGAACGCTCCAGATCCGGTCCGAGTTCTTCGACGTCTACCTCGACCTGGCCGTCGAATTCGGCCTCCCCTTGCGTCTCTCCGGCCCGGAGACCGAGCCCAACATCGGATTCCCCTTCCGGTCACTGGCCGCCGAGGAGGGCGTGGTCTTCCCCGACAACTTCCTGGCCCTCCCGGCCGGCGGAACAGGGCCGGGTCTGCTGGAGGCCGTCTCGGGGCTCCTGCCGGGCGTGACCGAGGTCTCGCTCCATCCGGCGGTGGACAGCCCTGAGCTCCGGGCCATGGCCCCGGACTGGGAGGCCAGGGTCGAGGACCAAGCCCACCTGACCGGCGAAAGCGGGCTGCACTCCAGCCTCGAGGCGGCCGGGGTCACCCTGATCGGCTACCGGGCGCTGCGGGACCTGATGCGATCGGGGGACTGAGGCCCCGACCGCCGGTGCGGCGGCGGTACCATCGAGGCGTGACGAGCACCGCTGACGTGCCGCTGGCCACCCCGGATTCCGAGGCCCGGGACGCAGGTCGCGGCGCCGCCCCCCGGGGTCTCCGACTCCCCGATGTCATCCTCCTGCCGGCCGGCTCCGACGCGACACCGGCGGCGGGCATCCACCTGGTGCTCGACCACCGGGGGGTGGGGGTCACCAGGGTCACCACCGACCTGCCCCGGATCCTGGCCTGGGACGCGGTCCGCCGGACCACGGTCGAGGACTGGGCCGGGGGGGACGACACGCCGGCCGGCGCCGTCCTCGTCGTCGAGACGGCCGGGGGCGCCTACCGCTTCCTCGTCCCCCGGGCCGAGGCGGCTGAGCTCGGTCCGGTCGTGACCCGCCTGGTGGACGGCTACAGCGGGCGGGGGGAGACCTCCCCGAGGAGCCGGTTCGACCGGGTCAGGCCGGTCCTGACCGTCGTCCTCATCGTGCTGGTGCTGGCGGCGGTGGCCCTGATCCTGGCCCAGAGCGCCGGAGCCATCCACCTGGGCTTCCTGGGCGGCAACGGCAGCGGCCCGGGAGGCACGATCGTCCCGGTCCCCTGAACCGGCCGGGACGGGGGCCTGACCCTCAGTACTCCGTGATCGCGGCGATCTCGCCCTGGAGCTGGCGGTACTCGGGGGAGTTGGTGATCGGGAGCAGTGCCATGACCTTGGCCATGTTGCCCGTCACCTTCACCTTCCCCTGCATGAAGGCGGCGTTGGCGTCGAGCTCCCCCTGCTGGATCTTGAGGGCGTCGCCGTAGGCGGTGGTGAGGGTGACCTCGGCATCGGCCAGCCGACCGAGGCCGCTCTCGGTCAGGATGCCGGACTCGAGGACCCAGAAGTAGTCGACGTCGCCGTCGGGACCACCGGTCACGACGTGTTGCATCCGGGCCGAGGCCCCGGGCCGCTCGGGCTGGCCGGCGGCCATGGCCCGGGTCTCGTCGAGCCACTCCTGGGTGAGCCATCTGGCCATCTGGTGCTCCTCCGTCGTCGGTGCGGTCTCCCGGCGCTTCCCGGTGGCCCGTCGGCATGTTATGCCCGACACGACCCGGCGTTCGCTACCTGGCGGCTGTGGGCCCGATGCCGGCGAAGAGGTCGTCCTCGACCAGGTCGGCGGGCACGCCCGCCCCCGGGACGGTCCGGATCAGGGTGTACTCGTCGACAAGGTGGATGGTGCTGGCCACCTCGGGAGGCAGGCCGAACCAGAAGCGGGACCGGGGATCGACCTGGGTGGCATGGGCCAGGAGGGCGAGCCGGCGGACGTCGCCGTAGCCGGAGACGTCGATCTCGGTGGTGTGGGGCGGCTGGGGGGCCGACGCCCGGGCCAGCCAACCGTCGTCGAAGGGGGACTCCAGGCCCAGCTCCAGGAACTTCTCGTGCATGGCCACGATCCTCCGGCCCGACCACCCCACGGCGTACAGCTTCCGGGGTTGCCAGGGCTCGCCCGCCTCGGGATAGGCGCCGAGGTCACCGGCGGCGTCGAAGGCAGCCACGGTGACCTCGTGGACCCGGAGATGGTCGGGATGGGGATAGCCGGCCTGGTCCTCCGGATAGGTCACCACCACGTGGGGACGCTCCCGCCGCAGGACGGCGACCAACCGTCCCACGGCCTCGTCGAGGGGAGCCCGGGCGAAGCAGTCCGGTCTGGCGTTGGCCTCGGAGTCGGGCATCCCCGAGTCCCGGTAGCCCAACCAGACGAGCTCGTCGTAGCCGATCATCCCGGCCGCCGCCTCCAGCTCGCGGCGCCGGACCCCGCCCAGGTCGGCCCGGACCTCGGGGGTGTCGAGGTCGGGGTTCAA
Organism: Acidimicrobiaceae bacterium; assembly: GCA_003151955.1. Classification (GTDB taxonomy): domain Bacteria; phylum Actinomycetota; class Acidimicrobiia; order Acidimicrobiales; family UBA8190; genus PALSA-743. The sequence continues at coordinate 45,880 of PLZB01000021.1, read as the reverse complement.
GATCTCGCCCTCCTCCCCGCCGGTGCAGCAGACCAGGACCGTCCGACAGCCATCGTCGTGGTAGCGGGCCACCGTCGACGGACCCTTCGAGGCCTCGTCGTCGGGGTGGGCGTGGACCGTCAGGAGGCAGCGGGGCTCGTCCATCCGTCCACGGTACCCTTGCGGCCGGGCTCCCCCCACCCCCCGGACCGGACCTGGGCCCGGATCGGCGCGGTCGGGGGGCCGGGGGCCTCCCCTATGCTCAGGACAGGAACCGGACCGGAGGGCCCGGTCGGGAAAGGGACCCGGCACCGTGGGCTTCTTCCATCGTCTCGTCACCATCGTCCAGGCCCGCTCCCACCGGGCGGCGGACCGGTTCGAGGATCCCGGGGAGATCCTGGACCGGTCCTACCTGAGCCAGCTCGACGGTCTCCACCAGGTCCGTCGGAGCGTGGCCGAGCTGGCCACGGCCCGGAAGCGGATCGAGTTGCAGGTCCACCAGCTGGAGGCCCGGGCCCTGAAGCTCCACGGCCAGGCCCGCGCCGCGCTGGGCCAGGGCCGGGAGGAGCCGGCCCGGGAGGCCCTGACCAGGAGGGCCGAGGTGGAGGACGAGCTCGGGGGTCTCCGGGCCGAGCTCGGGCAGGCGGCCGGGCGGGAGAGCCACCTGGCCGGCGTGGCCCGGCAGCTCCAGGACCAGGTCGAGGCGTTCCGGCTCCGCGAGGAAACCCTGAAGGCGAGCTACGCCGCGGCCGAGGCCGGGAGGAGGGCGGGCGAGGCCCGGGCCGGGTTCCCGGCCCGGGGGGTCCCGGGCCGATGACCACCCGCCGGATCCCGGCCGACCACGGCCTCACCTTCCGGATGTTCCTCACCGGGCTCTTCCTGGTCCTGCTCTACGTGGCCGTGGGGGCGGTCCTCTGGGCCTTCCACGTCCGGGTGGCCTTCCTGGTCGTGATCCTGGTGGTCGTGGCCTTCGCCCAGTACTGGTTCTCCGACAAGATCGCCCTCTGGGGCATGGGCGGCCGGGAGGTGACGGCGGAGGAGGAGCCCGAGTTGCACGGCATGATCGACCGGCTCTGCGCCCTGGCCGACATGAAGAAGCCCCGGGTGGCGGTGGCCGAGGTCGACATGCCCAACGCCTTCGCCACCGGTCGGAGCCCGAACCAGGCCGTCGTCTGCGCCACCCGGGGCATCATGCGCCGGCTGAGCGGCCCGGAGCTGGAGGCGGTCCTGGCCCACGAGCTCTCCCACGTGGCCCACCGGGACGTGGCCGTGATGACCATCGCCAGCTTCCTCGGGATGCTGGCCGGCCTCGTCACCCGGATCATGTTCTACTCGGAGATCTTCTCGGGATTCGGCGGCGACGACCGGGAGAACGGTGGGGCCAACCTCGAGCTGGTGGTGATGCTGGTCTCGATCGTCGTCTATGCCGTGAGCTTCCTCCTCACGATGGCCCTGTCCCGCTACCGGGAGCTGGCCGCCGACCGGTCCGGGGCCATCCTGACCGGTCGGCCCTCGGTCCTGGCCTCGGCCCTGGTCAAGGTGACCGGGGAGATGTCCCGGATCCCCACCCGTGACCTCAGGGCCTCCGAGCACTTCAACGCCTTCTTCTTCACCCCGGCCCTCTCGAACGGGGTCAGCATCTCCTCGCTGTTCTCCACCCACCCCACCCTGGAGAAGCGGCTCGACCAGCTGGCCCGGCTCGAGGTCGAGCTCAACGGGGCGGTCTGATGGGCCTCTTCGACACCATCCTGGGGCGGACCCGGGCGGCCCGGCCCGACCTCGACGCCCTCTTCGCCCTCCCGGGGGCGGCCCTGACCCTCGAGGCCTCGGCCGGGCTGGTCCCGAGCGGCCGGGCCGGTGTCTGCTTCCGGGCCCCGGCCGGGAAGCCCTTCGAGGAGCTCGAGGTCGAGGTCGAGTCCCTCCTCGGGCTGGCCGACACCGATCCGACCACGTCCGGCGACCCGCCGGCTCCGGCCCAGACGGTCCGCCATGTGGCCGACAGCTTCGGCTACCGCTGGATCGTGATCGAGGGAGGCGGGATCGACGACCTCGTCACCCGGGCCCATCTGGTCCATTCCTCCCTCGAGGATGCCGGCTGGGGACCCCAGCTGCTCTGCTCGGTCTTCGGGTTCCACCCCGGCCGCGACCCCGGCGCCGACCCCGATGCCTTGGGCCCCGAGGGGATGGCCCCGGACCAGCCCCTCTTCCTCGTCTACCTGGCCAAGCGGGGCACGTTCTACCCCTTCGCCCCCAGCGGCCCCGAGGAGCGCGACAGCGAGCTCGAGCTCAGGATCCGGGGGGTCCTGGGCAAGGACCTCCCCGTGGAGGAGGACCTCAGCCGGTGGTTCCCCCTCTGGGACCTTCCGCTGACCGGGCCCTGACCGGACCGACCGGCGGTCAGCGGGTCGGGTCCCAGGCCGGCGGCCCGGTGTCGAGCTCGGCCAGACGGTCCCGGACCAGGGACAGGAACCGGTCGGGCCCGACCGTGGAGGGAGCCGGGCCGGCCAGCCGGAGTGCCCCGGTGGTGGCCCCGGCCCCGTCGAAGACCCAGCGGGCCCCCCGCTCCTCGGCGGCCGTCAGCTCCTCGGCCACCCCGGACAGGTCCACCCGGGGCCGGACCGGGCCCGACACCAACCGGACCCAGGACTCGTAGCGGTAGCGGAGCTCGATGCGGTCGCCGGCCACGGTCACGACCCGGAGTCCCCGGGCCGCGCTGTGGACGGCGGCGGGATGGAGGGGCCGGCCGGCCCACGCCGTGGGGGTCGTCGCCTCCCCGGATCCCACCCGGACGACGGCCAGATCCACCTCGGGGTACTCCTCGAGCGCGGCCTCCCCGCCGGCCAGGGCGGCCACCGAGGCGTCATAGGCGGTGGACTCGGCCTGCCAGAGGGGGGCGAACCGGTCGGAGCCTGGATCGGCGGCCAGGTCGGGGAGGAGCCGGAGGGCCTCGGCCGCGGCCAGGGCACAGACCTCCAGGATCTCGGCCGGACGCTGCGGGGTCCGGAGGGCGGCCAACGGGGAGCGGCCCGGATCCCAGAGGGAGGCCAGGGCGAAGGACAGGAGGGCGGCCTTGCGGTCGGTCACGACCCCGAAGTCCCCGACCCGGGCCGCCTCCAGGAGGAGCGGGCCGTGGTCGGCGGCCAGACCGGCCACGCAGAGCAGACCGAGGGCGATCAGCCCGTCCTCGTCGACGTGGTCGACGGTGGCGACGTCCAGACCGGCGGGAAGGACCTCGGGGTGAGCTAGGGCGGCCAGGACGATCCCCGTCGAGAGGTCCCGGCGGAACACCTCCGGGGTGGGGGCACCGGCCCAGTGGGAGAGGGCCACCACGGTTCCGGGCCGGGCCGCCCCGTCGACCATGACATGGGGCCGGTCCCCGAGGCGGTGGACGGGGACGTACCGGAAGGTCGGGACGGCGGTGGCCAGGGTCAGTCCACTCCGGGCCGGATCCCGTCGACGGCGGCGGCCAGGTCGAGGTCCTTGCCGGTCAGCCCCCCCGCCGAGTGGGTGGTGAGCCTGAGGGTGACGGTGTTCCAGCGGATGTCGATGTCGGGGTGGTGGTCGGCCTCCTCGGCCAGCGCGGCCACGGCCACGACGAAGGTCATGGCGGCGGCGAAGTCCGGGCCGGTCCGGACGGTCACGAGCTCGTCCCCGTCCCGGGTCCAGCCCGAGGACCGCCGGGCCAGGGCGGCGTCGACCTCGTCGGGAGGGAGGAGGGTCATGGGTGGATCATCTCCTCGGGCCGGACGGCGGCGTCGAATTCCTCCCCGCCGAGGAGGCCCAGGGCCAGGCAGGCCTCCTTCAGGGTGGTCCCGTCGTGGTGGGCCTTCTTGGCCACCTCGGCGGCCTTGTCGTAGCCGATGAGGGGGTTCAGGGCGGTGACGAGCATCAGGGAGTTGTCGAGGTGCTGGCGGATCCGGGCCCGGTCGGGTTCGAGCCCTTCGACGGCGAACTCCCGGAAGGTCCGGCAGGCGTCGGTGAGGAGGAGGACGGAATGGAGGACGTTGTGGATGATGACCGGCTTGCAGACGTTGAGCTCGAGGTTCCCCCGGCTGCCGGCCACGGCCACCGCCGCGTCGTTGCCCATCACCTGGATGCAGACCATGATCATGGCCTCGCACTGGGTGGGGTTGACCTTCCCCGGCATGATCGACGAGCCAGGTTCGTTGGGGGGGAGGATGAGCTCGCCCAGCCCGCTCCGGGGTCCCGACCCGAGCCACCGGACGTCGTCGGCGATCTTCGTCAGGGAGACGGCCAGGGTCCGCAGGGACCCGCTGGCCTGGACCAGGGCGTCGTGGGCGGCCAGGGCTGCGAACTTGTTGCGGGCCGAGACGAACGGCAGGCCCGTGAGCGCGGCGATGTGGGCGGCGGCCCGGTCGCCGAACTCGGGGTGGGTGTTCAGCCCGGTCCCCACCGCCGTTCCCCCCAGGGCCAGCTCGCAGAGATCGGGCAGGGCGGCCTCGACCCGGACGATGCCGGCGTCGAGCTGGGCCACGTAGCCGGAGAGCTCCTGGCCCAGGGTGAGGGGAACGGCGTCCATCAGGTGGGTCCGGCCGATCTTGACCACGTCCCCGTAGGCGTCGGCCTTGGCCGCCAGCGCCTGGCGGAGGGCCCGGACCGAGGGGATCAGCTGGTGGACGAGCTCCTCGACGGCGGCGATGTGCATCGCCGTCGGGAAGGTGTCGTTCGACGACTGGGACATGTTCACGTCGTCGTTGGGATGGACCGGGGACTTCGACCCGAGCTCACCCCCGGCCATCTCGATGGCCCGGTTGCTGATGACCTCGTTGGCGTTCATGTTGGTCTGGGTCCCGCTGCCGGTCTGCCAGATCCGGAGGGGGAAGTGGTCGTCGAGCCGGCCGTCGCGGACCTCGGCGGCGGCAGCGGCGATGAGGTCGGCCTTGGCCGGGTCGAGCTTCCCGAGCTCGGCGTTGGTCCGGGCCGAGGCCTCCTTCAGGATCCCGATGGCCCGGATCAGGGGGCGGGGCATCCGATCGGCTCCGATGGAGAAGTGGACCAGGGAACGCGCCGTCTGGGCCCCCCAGTAGCGGTCGGCGGGGACCTCGATGGGCCCCATGGAGTCTGTCTCGATGCGGGTGGCGCTCACCGGATCACCTCTCTCTGGCTCGGTGCCGGAGGGGAGGTTAGCCGTCCCCGACGGTGGCTCAGAAGTCGACGCCGGCTCCCTGGGCCTCCGACTCCCAGGCCACGTGGGCCTGGATGGCGGTCCCCTCGGGGTTGGTCCACCCCTTGGAGGCGGCCCAGTCGATCATCGTCTGGAACGCCGTGTCCCAACCGGGCTGGACCCGGCCCACCGACAGCCGCCGGAGGGCCCCGATGCTCACGAAGGCCGCTCCCTGCTCGTTCAACCAGCCCGACTCGGTGGCGGCCAGGACCCGGCCCAGGGCCACCGGGTCGCTGGGACCCCGGACGGCCAGGTGGAAGCGGGTGCAGTCGGACGGCTCCACCAGCGAGACCGCAGCCGGATCCGCCCCGAGATCAACCACGACGTACACCGGGTCCCCTTCCTCTCCCGCTGCCTTTCCAGGGCCATACCTTTACATGGGGCCGGTCCCGGGGCCACCACTACCGGACCCGGCACCATCCTGGGGGGGCCGACCCGACCCGGGACGGGTGGCTCCGGTAGCTTCGGTCCCGTGATCATCGGGGTCCCGACCGAGGTGAAGCCAGGCGAGAACCGTGTGGCCGTCACCCCCGACGGGGTCCGGGAGCTCGCCCACCGGGGCCACCGGGTCCTGGTCGAGGAGGGAGCCGGCGTCGGCTCCTCCTTCCCGGACGCCGACTTCGTGGCCGCCGGGGCCTTCACCGTCGACACCGCCGGGGCCTGGTCGGCCGACCTGGTGGTGAAGGTCAAGGAGCCCCAGGCGGAGGAGTTCGGCCGGCTCCGGCGCGACCTCCTCCTTTTCACCTACCTCCACCTGGCCGCCTACCCCGAGGTGGCCGAGGCCCTCCTGGCCGCCGGAACCACGGCCCTGGCCTACGAGACCGTCCGGCTCCCGTCGGGGGCCCTTCCCCTCCTGGCCCCCATGAGCGAGGTGGCCGGACGGCTGGCCCCCCAGATCGGCGCCCACTTCCTGGAACGGGGCCAGGGCGGCCGGGGGGTCCTGTTGGCCGGCGCCCCCGGGGTCCGGCCGGGCCGGGTGGTCGTGATCGGGGCCGGGACGGTGGGGCTCAACGCGGCCTGGATCGCCCAGGGCATGGAGGCCGAGGTCTTCCTGATCGACCGGGACCTCGACCGGCTCCGGGTGGTGGACCAGATCCATCGGGGCCGGATCATGACCCTGGCCTCGAACCGTGCCGTGGTGGAGCGGTCCGTGGCCGAGGCCGACCTGGTCATCGGAGCCGTCCTCGTGCCCGGGGGCCGGGCCCCGGTGGTGGTGACCGAGGCCATGGTCCGGTCCATGCGACCGGGAGCCGTGATCGTCGACGTCGCCGTCGACCAGGGCGGCTGTGTGGAGACGACGGTGGAGACGACCCACGACGACCCGGTGGTGGAGCGGTTCGGGGTCCTCCACTACGGCGTGGGGAACATGCCGGCCGCCGTGCCCCACACCTCGACCTACGCCCTCACCAACGCCACCATCCCCTATGTCGCCCTCCTGGCCGACCACGGCATCGAGGCCGCCCTCGGTGCCGACGGGGCCCTGGCCGGAGGCCTCACCGTCCATGACGGTCGGATCACCAATCCCGTGGTGGCCGAGGCCCTGGGCCGGTCCGGTCCCTAGGAGAGGGCCGACCGTCGGAAGGCCCGGGAGCCGACGACGGCGGCACCGACGGCGCCGACCCGGCCGGCCAGACCGGCGTCGGAGGTGACCACCGTCACCGATGTCGGGTCCTCGAGTCCCGCCACCAGGGCGGCCACCACGTCGTCGGCGGCGTCAGGCCCGCCCGGGGCGTAGCGGACGACGATCCCCGCCACCGCCCCGGTGGCCCCGACCTCCTCCGACCCCGGTGAGCCGTCGAAGACCACGGTGACGTCGTGGCCGCTCCGCCGGGCGAAGACCCCGAGCTCCTCGCTGAGGGCCAACCGGGCGGCCGGGCGGTCCCGCCACCAGCCGTCCGGCCTCGAGCCGATCAGGTTCATCCCGTCCACGACGTAGCGCACCCGTCCAGCCTGCCCGATCCGGCGGCGGTAGCGTGGTGGAGCCGACCGGGGGGCCGGCCCGCGGAGGGAGGTCCCATGGATCACCGACAGGGCCCCACACCGCCGGCGGCGGCCACCGACGGCGTCGGCATGGTCGGCGTGGTCCTCTCGATGCTGATCCTGGCCCTCCTGGCCGTCGGCTCCCTGGCCCTCCTGTCGAACGGGAGCCCGGCGGGGACGGGATCCAAGACGGGGCTCGGCGGACAGGTCGACACCGCCTCGGATGTCCTGGCCCAGTCCCAGCTGAGCTCTGTCCAGAGCCAGGTGGCTCCGGCCGCCACCGCCCAGGGCGGCTTCGGCTCCGGCACCAACATCGTCCTACCGGGCACCACCACGGGGCCGTCGACCGTCGGCAGGTTGGTGAGTGACGCTCCGACCGTCAGCGAGGCCGTCTCCCCGGGCACGGGGTCCGGCGCCGGGGGAGGCGACGGGAGCAGCCTGACCCTGGCCGCCCTGTCCCACACGGGGACCTGCTGGTTCCTCTGGATCAGCGTGGGCGCCGCCACCTGGTACGGGGCCGAACCCGAGGCCGGCAACTCCTGCCAGGCCCCCGCCCTGGCCGCGGCCCCGACGGCCTCGTCGCCGGCGGCGGGGACGATCGGGTGGAGCCCGGGCTCCTACCCCCAGGTCTGACCGCTCCCTCAGCCCGACCCCTGGGGGAGGGACCACCAGCCCTGCTCCCCCACTGCCATCCCGGCCCCGGCCAGGTGCTCGAGGCCCAGGGCGACCTGGCCCATCGGGAGACCGGTCCTCCTGATCAGGACGTCGAGGGGGACCGGGTCCCCGTCCAGGGCCAGCCGGACCCGGGCCGCCACCGCCGAGGGGGCCGGCTGCCGCTTCCGGGCCGTCTGCGGTTCCGGGACCCGAGTGGGTGCAACGGCGGCGGCGTCCCGGGCGATGGCCAGGTCGACGGCGGTCAGGACGTCCTCCACCCCCAGGACGACGGCGCCGTAGCCGTCGGCCAGCAGCTGGTTGGCTCCGGCCGATGCCGGGTTCCGGATCGACCCGGGCACGACCCCGACCGTGATGTCGCGCTCCTCGGCCGCCCTGGCCACCCCGAGACATCCGCTTCCCCGGTGGGCCTCGACCACCACCACCACGTGGGCCAGGGCCGCCGTGATCCGGTTCCGGGCCGCGAACCGCCAGGCGGCCCCGCCGGCCCCGGGGGGGAGCTCGGAGAGGACCGCCCCCCGGTCTGCCACCGCCCCCCGCAGCAGCCGGTCGGCCCGGGAGGCGGCGGCGTCCGGGGCCGTTCCGAGGATCCCCAGAACAGGCGCGGTCCCGCCTGCCAGGGCCCCCTCGTGGGCGGCGGCGTCGACCCCCCGGGCCAGTCCCGCCACCACCGTCACCCCCGCTTCCGCCAGTTGCCGACCCCACTGCGTGGCCACGCCGAGCCCGTAGGCCGAAGCCGACCGCGTCCCGACCAGGGCCACCCGCGGCCGGGTCTCGGCTGGAGCGGGATCGCCGAGGGCGAAGAGCACGGCAGGTCCGGACCCGTCCCCGACCAGGGCCGGCGGGTAGCCCGGCGACCCTCGCCGCAGCACCCTGACCCCGCAGGCCTCGCAGGCCGCCCCGATCCTCGCCAGGCGCTCAGCCGTGGCCTTCGTCCGGAAGGACCCTTCGGGATCGGCCGGGTGGTGGCCGGCCCGGAGGGCGGCCCAGGCCTCCTCCGGGGTCCGCCACGCCAGGAGTCGCCCCAGCCGTCCCGCCGATGTCCCCAGCGAGGCGATGGCCGCCGTGCAGCGATCCTCGCCCGTCGATCCCGCCGTCACCGGTCCGACTCGACCAGGAGGGTGGACCGACCCGACCGGAGCTGGAGGGCCTCGGCCACGTGCTCCTCCCCGACCATGCCGGCCCCGTCGTCGAGGTCGGCGATGGTCCGGGCCACCCGCCGGACCCGGTGGAGGCCCCGGGCCGAGAGCGTGCCGCTGCGGAGCCGGTGCTCGAGCAGGCGGGCCGCCCCCGGGCTGAGGGGCGCCACGGCGTCGAGCGACCCGGCGTCCACGGCGGCGTTGGTGGCGTAGCCCCGGTCCGCCGCGTACCACCGGGCCGCCGCCACCCGGGACGCCACCGGGGCGGAGGCCTCGGCCGGGGGGCCGCCCAGGAGGTCGTCCACGGCCGGCCTGCTCAGGGACACGGCCAGGTCGAACCGGTCGAGGAGGGGACCGGACAGCCGCCGGGCATACCGGGTCCGGACCACCTCGGTGCACCGGCACGCCCCCGGGTAGACCCCCTCCCCGCACGGGCAGGGGTTCATGGCCGCCACCAGCTGGAACCGGGCCGGGAGCTCGACGGTGGCCCGGGCCCGGCTGATCCTGATCCGGCCCTCCTCCAGCGGTTGCCGGAGCATGTCGAGGACACCGGTGGAGAACTCCCCCAGCTCGTCGAGGAAGAGCACCCCCCGGTGGGCCAGGCTGATCTCGCCGGGCCGGAGTCCGGCTGTCCCGCCCCCCACCAACGCCACGTCGGTGGACCCGTGGTGGGGAGCCCGGAAGGGGGGCCGGTCCGGGAGCCCACCGCCGCTCCCCCAGACCCCAGCGGCGGAATGGACCCGCATCACCTCCAGCCCCTCGTCCGGCGCCAGGGGAGGGAGGAGGCCAACCAGTCGACGGGCCAGCATCGTCTTCCCCGACCCGGGCGGCCCGACGAGCAGCAGGTGGTGCCCCCCGGCCGCGGCCACCTCGAGCGCCCGTCGTCCCACCTCCTGACCCCGCACCTCCGACAGGTCGGCCCCGGGGGCGGCCACCGGGCGCCGCAGGACGACCGGCACCGGCGGCCACGGGGCTCGGCCCCGGAGGGCCGCCACCAGCTCCCCGAGGGTCTCCGCGGCCCGGACCGCGCCGGTCCCGACGAGGGCCGCCTCGGCCGCACAGGCCGTGGGGACCACGACGATGCTGCTCCGGAGGGCGGCCACGAGCGGGATCACCCCCGGCACGGGCCGGAGGGACCCGTCCAGACCGACCTCCCCGACGAACGCCGTCTCGGCCACCGCCCCCGCCTCGAGCTCCCCGGCGGCGATCAGGACCCCGATGGTGATGGGCAGGTCGAGGCCGGCCCCGGACTTCCGCTCCCCCGACGGGGCCAGGTTGACCGTGATCCGCCGGTTGGGCCAGGACAGCCCGCTCGAGAGCAGGGCGGCCCTGACCCGGTCCCGTGATTCCCGGACGGCGGCATCGGGAAGCCCGACGACGGTGAACCCGGGGATGCCGTTGGAGACGTGGACCTCGACGGCGACGGGTCGACCGTCGACCCCGTGGAGGGTGGCGGATGGGATGCAGGCGAGCACGTGGGCTCCCTCGGACCGGGCCCGGCTCGGCGCCGGGACTCCTACTGGGGGAGGGCCAGGTCCGCCGGCCACTCGATGCGTGCCGGCAACCCTACCGGGGGGGTGTGCTGCTCACGGGCCGGCGGCGACCCGCCGGCGTCTCAGCGTCCCTTGAACTGGGGCTCCCGCTTCTCGACGAAGGCCCGCATGGCCTCGACGGTGTCCTCGGTGTGGAAGTTGATGGTCTGGCAGCGGGCCTCGTCCTCGACAGCCTGGGCCAGGGACACCCCGAAGCTCTCGTTCAGGAGCCGCTTCGTCATGGAGAGGGCCAGCGGGGGACCGGCGGCGAGGCGGCCGGCCCAGTCCTCGACGAAGGCGTCGAGCTCCCCGTCGGGGACGACCCGGTTGACGAGGCCGTAGCCGGCGGCCTCCTCGGCGGAGAGGATTTCGGCGAAGTAGGCCAGCTCCTTGGCCCGGTGGAGGCCGACGAGCCGGGGCAGGAGCCAGGACGAGCCCCCGTCGACCGAGAGGCCCCGCTTGGAGAAGATCTCGGAGAAGCGGGCGTTGTCCGAGGCCACGATGAGATCGCAGCCCAGCGCCAGGGAGCAGCCTGCGCCCACGGCCATGCCCCGGACCTTGGCGATCGTCGGCTGGGGCAGCTCGTGGAGGGCGCAGATGGTCCGCCCGAAGAACTGCATCCGGATCAGGTGGGGGTCGGTGGGGTCGCCGCTCACCCCGCCCGGGTCGGTGATGTCGGCCCCGGAGCAGAAGGCACCGCCGGCGCCGGTGAGGACCAGGACCCGGTCCTCCCGGTTCCGGGCCGTCTCGTCGAAGACCTGCTTCAGCTCCTGCCACATGAGGCCGTTGCCGGCGTTCTTCCGCTCGGGGCGGTTCAGCGTGACCGTCACCACCCCGCCGGCACGCTCCACGATGATCGTCTCGGTGCTCACCCCGCAGACCCTAACGAGGCCGGGTTCCGGCGACCCAATCCGGCTGCCCTCAGAAGGCCCCTTCGATGATCTCGACCTCGAGCCGGCCTCCCGACCCCGGCGTGACGGCCACGACGTCGAACCGGATCCCCCCCGGAGCCTTGACCCCGGGCCGTTCCGTGGCCAGCCACTGGGCCGCCAGCCGTCGGAGTCGCCGCACCTTGGCCGCGGTGACGGCCTCGGCCGGGGTCCCGAAGCGGTCCGTCCGCCTGGTCTTCACCTCGCTGAAGACCAGGACTCCCTGCTCTGACTCGAGGACCAGGTCCAGCTCGCCGTCCCGGCACCGCCAGTTCCGGGCCAGGACGCGGTATCCCCCGGCCTGGTATCGGGAGGCTGCCTCCGCCTCCCCCCGGGCTCCCAGCCGCAGGCCCGCCTCCGACACCGGCTCGGTCAGCCGTCGCGGTCGGGAAGCCGCTCGATGTTCACGTCCCGGAACGTGAGCACCCGGACATGGGGGACGAACCGGGCCGGCCGGTACATGTCCCAGACCCAGGCGTCGTTGATCTCCAGCTCGATGCAGGCCGGGGTGGTCCCCTCCCGGACGGACACCTTGACCTCGTTGGCCAGGTAGAACCGCCGTTCGGTCTCGACCACGTAGGAGAAGAGGGGGAGCACCGTCCGGTACTCCTGGACGAGGGCCAGCTCGATCTCGGCCTCGTAGCGCTCCAGGTCCTCTTCGCTCATCGTCCCGACGCGATGCTACGACCGGACAGACCGCTTCTCCTTGATCTTGGCGGCCTTCCCGACCCGACCCCGGAGGTAGTAGAGCTTGGCCCGGCGGACGTCGCCCCGGGTCATGACCTCGATCTTGGAGATGATCGGGGTGTGGACCGGGAAGGTCCGCTCGACGCCCACCCCGAAGCTGACCTTCCGGACGGTGAAGGTCTCCCGGGCCCCGCTCCCCTGGCGCCGGATGACGGCACCCTGGAAGACCTGGATCCGCTCCCGGCTCCCCTCGACTACCCGGACGTGCACCTTGAGGGTGTCGCCGGGCCTGAATTCGGGAATGTCGTCACGCAGGCTCTCGCGGTCGACAATGTCGGTGGGGTTCATGACGCGCGTCCCTCCACGGGTCGTTCTCCGGACGGCCGGTTCGGGGTCCCGGGGGTCGGTGGCACCGACCCGGCGGGGGCGTGGCCGGAGCAAGCCACGATAGCCGCGCCCCGGGGGTCGCCGCACCTCCGGCCCGTCAGGCCTCCCCGGCCGGGCCCTCCCCCGACGCCGCCAGCTCCTCCAGGAGACCCTCCTCCTCCGGGCTGAGACCCCCCCGGCCCTCGACCAGGTCGGGCCGGACCTCGAGGGTGCGCCGGAGGGCCATGGCGTGGCGCCAGCGGGCCACCCGCCCGTGGTCCCCCGTCCGCAGCACGGGGGGGACCTCCCAGTCCCGGAACCGGGCCGGCCGGGTGTAGTGGGGGTACTCGAGGAGCCCGGCCGAGAAGCTCTCCTCCTCGGCCGAGGCCAGGTTCCCCATCACCCCGGGCTGGAGCCGGGCCACCGCCTCCACCACGACCAGGGCCGCCGCCTCCCCCCCGGCCAGGACGTAATCCCCCACCGAGAGCTCCCCGTCGACCAGGTGATCCACCACCCGCTGGTCGACCCCCTCATACCGGCCGCAGAGAAGGGAGAAGCCCCCGGCCGGGGACGTCCCCAGGGCGGCCAGCTCCTCCACCACGGCCTGGTCGAGTCGCCGGCCCCCCGGCCCGAGGAGGTAGAGCGGCCGGGGCGGGTCGACCGCCTCGACGGCACCGAAGATCGGGCCGGGGGCGAGGACCATCCCGGCTCCCCCCCCGAACGGGGTGTCGTCGACCGACCGCCGGGCGTCGGTGGCCGCCGACCGGAGGTCGTGGACCCGGAGGTCGAGGAGTCCGTCTCGTCGGGCCCTTCCGAGGAGAGCCCCGGCGGCGAAGCCGTCGACCAGGTCGGGAAAGATGGTGAAGACGTCGATCCGCACCGCTCAGTCCAGGTCGAAGAGGCCGTCGGGGACCTCCACGACCAGCTGGCCCGGTCGGCGGTCGACGACGAACCGGAGGGGGACGAGCCCGCCCCCGTCGAGCTCGAGAAGGTCGCTGGCCGGGTTGGGGAGGACGGCCCGGACCGTGCCCAGGGAGCCTCCCCCGGCCTCGACCACCTCGGCCCCCACGAGCTCGTGGACCCAGAGGATGTCGGGGTCGTCGAGGGGTGGGGCCAGCAGGACGAGGTCCCGGAGCCGCTCGGCCCCGTCCCGGCCCCGGACCCCGGCGAAGGTCATGATGAACCGGTCCGTCCATCGACCCTCGAACCGGCTGGCCTGCTCGATCCGCAGCGGGCCCGAGACGGTGGAGAACTCCGTCCCCGGCTCGGCCCGCTCGGGACGACCCCCGAACAGCTCCACGACGACCTCGCCCCGGAGCCCGTGGGGCTTCACGACGCGGCCGACCTCGAGGAGGAGCCCGGGGAGGTCCTCCCCGGCGTTCTCAGTCGTCGACGAAGTCGACGTTGGTGTCCACCCCGTCTCGGGATCCGGCCACCCGGACCACGGTCCTGATGGCCTGGGCCACCCGGCCCCGACGGCCGATCATCCGGCCCATGTCCTCGGGAGCCACGTGGATCTTGAACCGGAGCTGCCGGCCGGAGTCGTCGGCGTGGATCACGACCGCCTCCGGATCGGTGGCGAGGGACGTGGCGATGTAGCCGAGGACGGACCGGGCCGTCCCCGACCCACGGTCGTCCCCGTTGTCCTCGTCGTCACCGTCGTCGATGTCGTCGTCGATGTCGTCGTCGATGTCGTCGACGCCGACGTCCTCGACCCGGTTGCCGATGTCGTCGTCGAGCTCCTCGTCGTCGAGGACGTTGCCCTCGTCGGCCAGGTTCCCCTCCTCGGCCATGGTCACGTCGAGACCGTCCCGGGCTTGAACGCTTCCCAGGCCCCGGACTTCTTCAGCAGGGTCTCGACCCGCTCGGTGGGCTGGGCCCCCTGCCGGAGCCACTTGAGGGCCTTCTCGTTGTCGATCAGGACGATGGCGTCGGGCTCGGCGGTGGACTTGCCCCGGGGGGCGTAGGTCCCGACGATCTCGATGAACCGGCCGTCCCGGGGCGAACGGCTGTCGGCCGCCACCACCCGGTAGGTCGGCTGCTTCTTCTTGCCCATCCGCATGAGGCGGAGCTTTACAGCCACGTCGACTCCCTTACCTTCCGTCTGGTCGCACCCCGGACGCGGGATGCGGACCTCCTATTGTGACCTGTCCGGGACCTCCCGGCGAAACACGACCCCCGACCCACCCCCGGGACCTCACCCTCGGTGGGCTCAGCGGCCTCCCTTCGGGGTCACCCGGCCGCCACCCTTCTTCTTCCCGTGCTTGTTTCCCTTCGACCCGCCGCCGCCCCCTCCGCCGCCGCCGGCGAAACCCGGGGGACCGGGCGTCCCGGGACCGGAGGCCCCCAGGGCGGCGAGATCGGGACCGCCCTCGCCGACGTCACCCATCCGTTGGGCCAGGGCTTCGGCCATCCGACCGCCCTTCCCCCCGAGGAGCCCGCTCAGCATCCCCGGGTTCCGCATCATCTTCTGGGCCTGGGTGAACTGGTTGACGAGCTGGTTGACGTCCTGGGTCGTGGTCCCGCTCCCCTTGGCGATCCGCTGACGCCGTGACCCGTCGAGGGGGGCGGTCCCGGCCCGCTCGCCCGGGGTCATCGACCGGATGATGGCCTCGACCACGGCGATCTGGCCGTCGTCGATCATGGCGTCGGCGGACTTGAGCTCCTTCGGGACCCCCGGGAGCATCTTCAGGATCCCCCCCAGGGACCCCAGCTTCTTGACCTGCTGGAGCTGGGCCAGGAAGTCCTCCAGGGTGAACCGGCCCTCGAGGAGCCGGGACGCCCCGGCCGCGGTGACCTCCCGGTCCATCTCCCGCTCGGCCTGCTCGATGAGGGTGAGGACGTCGCCCATCCCGAGGATCCGGTCCGCCATCCGCTCGGGGTGGAAGAGGTCGAAGTCGGCCAGCCGCTCCCCGGTCGAGGCGAAGGCGATCGGCTTCCCCGTCACCCCCTTCACGCTGAGGGCGGCCCCGCCCCGGGCGTCCCCGTCGAGCTTGGTCAGGATGACCCCGTCCAGGTCGAGGGCCTCGTGGAAGGCCTCGGCCGTGGCCACGGCGTCCTGGCCGATCATGGCGTCGACGACGAAGAAGGTGTAGTCGGGGGTGACCGCGGCCGAGATCTGGCGGACCTCCTCCATGAGGGCCTCGTCGATGGCGAGCCGGCCGGCGGTGTCGACGATGAGGATGTCCCGTCCCACCCTTCGGGCCTCCTCCTTCCCGGCCCGGGCCACCGCCACCGGGTCGCTGGCCTCGCTGAAGACGGGCACCCCGGCCTGCTCCCCGAGGATCCTGAGCTGGTCGACGGCGGCCGGCCGCTGGAGGTCGGCCCCGACCAGGAGGGGGTTCCGGCCCTGCTGCTTGAACCACCGGGCCAGCTTGGCCGCCGCTGTGGTCTTCCCCGCTCCCTGGAGGCCGGCCAGGAGGATGACGGTGGGGGGGACAGATGCGTAGCTCAGGCGGAGGGTCTCCCCGCCGAGGACCCGGACCAGCTCCTGGTGGACGGCCTTGACCACCTGCTGGCCCGGGGAGAGGCTCCTGGAGAGCTCCTCCCCCACCAGCCGGAGCCGGATCCCGTCGACGAGGGACCGGGCCACAGCCAGGTTGACGTCGGCCTCGAGGAGGGCCGTCCTGATCTCGGCCAGGGCCTCGTCGAGGTCGGCCTCGGAGAGACGGCCCCGGCTGCGGAGGCGCCCGAGGACCGACTCGAGGCGGCTGGAGAGGTTGTCGAACATGCGGTCCACCAAACTACCGGAGCCGGCGGGAGGCCCGGGAAGGCCTAGTCGAAGAGGGCCTCGACGAACTGGGCCGGGTCGAAGGCGATGAGGTCGGCCGCCCCCTCCCCGATCCCGACCAGCTTGACCGGGATCCCCAGCTCCCGTTGGATTGCCACCACGATCCCCCCCCGGGCCGTCCCGTCCAGCTTGGTCAGGACCACCCCGGTCACGGCCACGGCGTCGAGGAACTGCCGGGCCTGGGCCAGCCCGTTCTGGCCGGTGGTGGCGTCGAGGACGAGGAGGACCTCGGTGACGACCCCCGGGGGACGCTCGGCCACCCGCCGGATCTTCTTCAGCTCCTCCACCAGGTTCACCTTGGTGTGGAGCCGTCCGGCCGTGTCCGCCAGGACCAGGTCGTTCCCCCGGGCCGCGGCCCGGGCCACTGCGTCGAAGACGACAGCGCTGGGATCGCCCCCCTCCACCCCCCGGACGATCCCCACCCCGGCCCGCTCCGCCCAGGTGGCGAGCTGCTCGGCGGCGGCGGCCCGGAAGGTGTCCCCGGCGGCGAGGAGGACCGACCGGCCGGCGGCCACCTCCCGGCGGGCCACCTTCCCGATGGTGGTGGTCTTCCCCACCCCGTTGACCCCGACGAAGAGCCAGACGTTGGTGGCCCCCTCCTCGTAGCGCAGGGCGTTGCCCCCCTCGGTGACGAGGCTCCCGAGGAGGTCCGCCTTCAGGGCCCCGATGACCGCCTCGGCCCCGGCCAGCTCCCCGGACCGGACCCGGTCCCTGAGGTCGTCGAGGAGGGCCCCGGTGGTGGTCACCCCCACGTCGGCCCCGAGGAGGGCCTCCTCCAGCTCGTCCCATGTGCCCACATCGACCGAGGACCGGGCCCGGAGCGCCTTCAGGTAGCCGGAGAACCGACCCCGGGTCCTCCCCATCTGCTCCCGGAGCTCGGCGGCCGGCTCCTCGGGAACCGGCGAGGCGCGTACCGTCCCACCCTCCGGCGCCTCGACCCCATCGGCGATGACCCCGTCCTCCGGCCGGGGCAGAGCGGACCCGGCGTCAACCGGAGGCCGGTCCAGGGTGCCCGGGCCGGCCGCCTCGACGACGACGGGCCTCCGGCGCCGGACGAGGACGACGGCCAGGACGGCGGCGGCCAGGACCAGGGCGACGGCCAGGATGATCCAGAGGGCGGTCACTGGTCCGGATCCGGCTCGGGGTCCCGGCGGACCTTCTGGCTGATGACCTTGGAGGAGCCTCCGGCCTGCATGGTGACCCCGTAGAGGGCGTCGGCCGCCTCCATGGTCCGCTTCTGGTGGCTGACGATGATGAGCTGGGCCTCGTCCCGGAACTCATGGAGGAGGTCGAGGAACCGGTGGAGGTTGACGTCGTCGAGGGCGGCCTCGACCTCGTCCAGCAGGTAGAAGGGGGAGGGCCGGCTCCGGAAGACGGCGAAGAGGAAGGCCAGGGCCACGAGGGACCGCTCCCCGCCGGAGAGGAGGCTCAGCTTCCGGACGTTCTTCCCGGCCGGCCGGGCCTCGACCTCGACCCCGGTCTCGAGGAGGTTGACCGGGTCGGTCAGGGTCAGCCGGCCCCCGCCCCCGGGGAAGAGGGCCCCGATGAGCCCCTGGAAGTGCTCGTTCACGTCGGCGAAGGCCTCGGCGAAGACCCGGACGATCTCCTCGTCGACGGCCCGGATGACCTGCTGGAGCTCCCTCCGGGCCTTCCGGACGTCCTCGACCTGGTCCTCGAGGAACGTGTGGCGCTCCTCCAGGGAGCTGAGCTCCTCCAGGGCCAGGGGGTTCACTGGTCCCAGGGCGTCGAGCTCCTTCTCCACCACGGCGACCCTGTCGGCGGCCCCCACCCCCTCGGGGAGCTGGGGGAGGGGTGCGGCCAGGGCCTCGGCCGGATCGGCACCGAGCTCCCGACGGAGGGACTCGACGGCCCCCTCCTGGCGGACCCCGTTCTCGACCAGCTCGAGCTCGAGGCGCTGGTGCCGCTCCCGGACCTCTCCCAGGCGCTGGTCGGCGGCGTTGCGCCGCTCCCGGAGGGATTCCAGCCGGGCTCCCCCCTGGCGGACCTGGTCGAGCTGCCGGGCTCTGCGCTCCCGGAGGAGGCCGAGGATCCCTTCCAGGCGACTGCCCCGACCGCTCACCATGGCGGCCAGCCGCTCCACGGCCTGGGCATCGGCCTCCAACCGGCGCCGCCGGTCGGCGGCCTGCTCCCGCTGGGCGGCGTGTCCCGCCAGGCGCCGCTCGACGTCCTGGAGCCGGTCGCTCAGCACCGTCCGCCGCTCGGCCAGCCCGGCCGCCCGGACCTCGAGATCCCGCCGGAGCATCCCCACCTGGGCCCGGCGCTCCTCGAGCCGACGCCGGATCTCCCGGGCCTCCGCCGTCCGGGCCCCGGTGGCCGCCGCCGCCGCCTCCAGGTCAGGGAGCCGCTCCTCCAGCTCGGCCAGGACGGACGCGTCCCGCTCGAGCCGCTCCCCCACCTCGTCCCGGTGCCGGGCCGCCTCGGCCAACTCCTCCTCCAGGGCGGCCAGCTGGGCGGCCAGCCGCCCGCCGGCCAGCTCGAGGGACTGCCGGCGGTCGACCCCCCGCTCGACCTCCCGCTGGGCCGCCGTCGCCGCCGACCGGGTCTCCTCGGCCTCGGCCCGGGCCGTCCCGAGGAGCCCGGCAGCCGTCTCGGCCCGGGCCGCGGCGGCGGCGGCGACCTCGGCCGCCTCTGCGGCCCGGATCGGGGTCACCTCGGAGTCCCCCGCCCTGACCCTCCACCCCGATCGGGCGA
This sequence comes from Acidimicrobiaceae bacterium, assembly GCA_003151955.1. GTDB lineage: Bacteria > Actinomycetota > Acidimicrobiia > Acidimicrobiales > UBA8190 > PALSA-743. The sequence goes on along the minus strand of PLZB01000021.1, from coordinate 26,909 downwards.
ACCGGTCCCCGTCGGCGGTGACGACGACGAGGTCGGGCCGGTCCAGGGCCAGCTCGACGGCGGCCTCCCAGCCCCCCGCCACGGCCACAGCCCCGACCAGGAGCCGGTCCAGGACCGGCCCGAGGCCCGCCACCGTGGTTCGGACATGGCCCCGGACGGGCTCGGCCCGTCCCTCGAGCCCTCCGACGGGGTCGGGGGACCCCGACCCGGGGACCGGACCGGCCAGGGCGGCCAGGGCCAGGACCGCTCCGGGGGCGCTCCGCTCGTGGAGCCGGCCCAGGGCCGACCGGGCCGCCTCGGGGCTCTCGACCACGACCGAGGCGAGGGCAGCCCCCGCCGCCGTCTCGAAGGCGGTCCGCCACCCCCCGTCCACCTCGACCAGGTCCGAGAGGGTCCCGATCACCCCGGCCAACCCGGCCAGGGCGTCGACCCCGGCCGCCCCCCGGGCCTCGGCCACGGCCTGGGCCAGGGCCTCGGCCCGGGCCCAGGTCCGGTGCCGTTCCTTCTCGGCCCCCCGGAGGGTCTCCTCGGCCTCGGCCACCCTTCCGGCCGCCGCCCCGGCCTGGGCCGTTGCCGAGGAGGCCGACCGGGCCAGCTCGGGGGCGGCCGAGGTGGCCTCCTCCCCCTGGCGTTCGTGGTCGGCCAGGTCGGACCGGAGGGTCTCCTCCCGGAGGCGCCCGGCCGTGAGCCGCTCGTCGAGCCGGCTCAGGTTGACCCGGTCCCGCTCCAGGGCCCGCCGGAGGGGCTCGGCCCGACCCCGGGCCTCGGCCAGGGCCTCCTCGTCCCCGGGGAGCTCGGCCTCGTCCAGGGCGGCCGCCTCGGCTGCCGCCGTCTCCCCGGCCAACTCCGCCTCGGCCCGGTCGACCTCGGCCGTCTCCGGAGCCAGCCTCCCCGCCTCCGCCGTCGTCGCCTCCAGCTCGGCCGCCAGCCGGGCCGACTCCGCCTCCAGGGTCGAGACGACGTCGGCGTCGGCGGCGGCGTCGAGGGCCCGGGCCAGGGACCGTCGCCGCTCGGCCAGCACCCCCCCGAGACCCCGGCACCGCTCCACCAGCCCCTGGACCCGGGTCAGGGCGGCCACCAGATCCTCCTCCCGGCGGGCCGAGAGCTCGGCCGTGGCCTGGTCGGTGGCCGTGTCGATCTCCTCCACCGTGCTCCGGAGCCGGCCCTCTTCGCCCAGGAGGGCCTCCCGCTCCGTCGTGGCCCGGGCCCGTCGGTCCTCCAGGCCGGCCAGCTCCCGCCCGATGAGATGGAGCCGCAGGGCCCGGAGCTCCTCGGCCAGCCCGGCGTGACTCCGGGCCGCCACCGCCTGCCGCTCGAGGGGCCGGATCTGGCGGCGGACCTCCCGGAGGAGGTCCCCGAGCCGCTCCAGGTTCTCCTCGGTGGTGGCCAGGCGGCGCTCGGCCCGCTCCCGGCGACGACGGTGCTTCAGGACCCCGGCCGCCTCCTCGATAACGGCCCTCCGGTCCTCGGGCCTGGCGTTCAGGACCTGGTCGAGCTGGCCCTGGCTGACGATGACGTGCTGCTGGCGACCCACCCCCGAGTCGGAGAGGAGCTCCTGGACGTCCAGGAGCCGGCAGGACTGGCCGTTGATGGCGTACTCGCTGTCCCCGGACCGGAAGAGGGTCCGGGTGATGGTGATCTCGGCCAACCCCCCCGGGAGCTTCCCGGTCCGGTTGTCGATGGTGAGGGAGACCTCGGCCCGGCCCAGGGCCGGCCGTCCCGCCGAGCCGGCGAAGATGACGTCCTCCATCTTCGAGGACCGCAGCATCCGGGGCCCCTGGGCCCCGAGGACCCAGGCCACGGCGTCGACGACGTTCGACTTCCCGCTGCCGTTGGGGCCGACCACCACGGTGACCCCGGGCTCGAAGCGGAGGGTCGCCGGGTCGGCGAACGACTTGAACCCCTTGATGGTGAGCGCCTTCAGATACACCGGGCGCCAACCATACCCGTCGGCCCGTCCCCCCCTGGCCTGGCCCCTAGGCCTGGCAGTGCTCGCAGAGGAAGGTGGAGCGGCCGGCCAGCTTGACCCGGACGACGGTGTGCCGGCAGCGCCGGCAGGCCTGGCCCTCCCGGTCGTAGACCTGGTGCTGGCCCTGGTAGTCCCCGATCTCCCCGTGGAGGTCCCGGTACTGCTCGTCGGCCAGGGAGGAGCCCCGGTGCTTCACGGCGTCGGTCAGGGTCTCGACCATCCCCCGGTAGAGCCGGCGGATCTCCTGGGCGCTGAGGGAGTCCGAGAGCCGGTCGTAGCGGAGCCCGGCGGCGAAGAGGATCTCGTCGGCATACATGTTCCCGATCCCGGCCACGAACTTCTGGTCCATGAGGAGGGGCTTGAGGGCCCCGTGGCGTGACGCCAGGAGCCGGCCGAAGGCGTCCCAGCTCATCATGTCGTCGAGGGGGTCGAAGCCGAGGTGGGCCAGCTCGGGGACCTGATCGTCGAGGGCCCCGGTGGTGGTGGCGAAGAGCTCCCCGAAGGTCCGGGGGTCGATGAACCGGAGCTGACCCCCCTGGGTGAAGGTGATGACGACGTGGGTGTGCTTGCCGAGGGGGTCCTTCGGGCCCTTGGCCCGCTGGAGCTGACCGCTCATCCCGAGGTGGACGACCAGGATGTCGTCCCCCTCCAGCCCGATGAGGAGGTACTTCCCGGCCCGGCGGATCGACCCCACCTTGAGCCCCTCGAGCCGGCCGATGAAGTCGGCCTTGGTCTTGTGGCGGCGGATCGACCGGGTCCCGGTGACCTCGACGGACTTGATCCGCCGGCCCACGATCTCCTTCTCGAGGTCCCGCCGGATCGTCTCGACTTCGGGGAGCTCAGGCATCGTCTCCGGCTCGCTCTCCGGTTCCCGGTTGGGGAACCTCTCCTGCTCCCGACCCGGCCCCAGCCGACCGGCGGTCACTCAGCACCTGCCATCCCTCCCGGGCCGCGGCCTGCTCGGCGTCCTTCTTGGACCGACCCTCCCCCCGACCGATCTCGCTCCCCCCCACCGAGACAACGGCATGGTAGTGCCGGGCGTGGTCGGGTCCGGACCCCTGGACGGCGTAGCGGGGGAGCTGGGCCATCTCGTGGATGGCCAACTCCTGGAGCCGGGTCTTGTAGTCGTCGGCCCCGGGCCCGGCGGCGGCCTCGGCGATCCGGGACCCCAGGAGGCCGAGGACGAGCCGGGAGGCCTCCTCCCAGCCCCCGTCGAGGTAGAGGGCGCCGATGACGGCCTCGACGGCGTTGGCCAGGATCGAGGGCTTCAGGCGGCCCCCCGAGGAAGCCTCGCCCCGGCCCAGGAGGAGGAAGTCCCCCAGGCCCAGGTCCAGGCCCACCTCGGCCAGGACCACGGTGTTCACCACGGCGGCCCGGACCTTGGCCAGGCCCCCCTCGGGGAGGAGGGGGTAGGCCGTGAAGCAGTGCTCGGCCACCACGACCCCGAGGACGGCGTCGCCGAGGAATTCGAGCCGCTCGTTGGAGGGGGTCCCCCCGGCTTCGGCGCACCAGGACCGGTGGGAGAGGGCCTGGAGGAGGAGGTCGGGGTCGTCGAAGCGACGCCCCAGCCGGTCGGTCAGGACGCCCAGGTCAGCCGGGCGGCCCCCCGACCCGGCCGTCGGGGGACCCTCAGGGGCCGGTCCGGCCCCTGTCCCCGCGCCGGAGGCGCCGCTGCCGACGCCGTCGTCCGTGTCAGCCCGCTTCGAGCTTGGCGACGACGTAGTCGACGGCGTCGCGGACGGTTCGGAGATCTTCGAGGTCCTCATCCTCGATGCGGAAGCCCACCGACCGCTCGCTGAGCTCCTCCTCGAGGCCCTCGACCAGCTCGATGAGGGCGAGGGAGTCGGCGTCGAGGTCCTCGGCGAACGAGGAGGATTCGGAGATCGAGGACGGCTCGATCTCGAGGATGTCGGCCAACTGGTCCCGGACGAGCTCGAACACCGCTTGGCGATCAAGGGGACCCTTCTCCATGTGCGTCTCAGCGGGCACGGCTGCTCCTGGTTCGTGTGGTTGCGACCGGCATGTTACTCAGCCGGGGTCGACAGCCTGCTTGAGGCGGTCGACGAGACCGCCGGTGGCCACGTCGTGGGCGACCTGGACGGCGGCGACGACAGCCCGGGCCGAGGAGGAGCCGTGGCTGATCACACAGACCCCGTCGACGCCGAGGAGCATGGCCCCGCCGGTGTTGTCGGGATCGAAGGCGGCGGCGAAGGGGGCCAGGTGGGGGAAGAGGACCTGGGCCGCCCCCCGGGTGGCCTCGTCGGTGTCGAAGACCCCGAGGAGGGCGTCCATGAAGAACCGGAGGGCCCCCTCGAGGGACTTGAGGGCCACGTTGCCGGTGAAGCCGTCGGTGACGACGACGTCGGCCTCCCCGGCCAGGAGGTCCCGGCCCTCCACGTTCCCCATGAAGGAGATCCCGGGGAGCTCGGCCAGCAGGGCGTGGGTCTCCTTCACGAGGGGGGTCCCCTTCGACTTCTCCTCCCCGATGGAGAGGAGGGCGACCTTGGGCCGGGGGGTGCCGTAGCGGGCCGTGGCGTAGGCCGAGCCCATCTGGGCGAACTGGACCAGCATGGCCGGGGAGCACTCGGCGTTGGCCCCGGCGTCAAGAAGGACGGAGGGGTGGGTGGCGGGCCGGGGGATGGGGGTGGCGATGGCGGGCCGGGAGATGCCCCGGATCCGGCCCATCCGGAGGAGGGCGCTGGCCATGGTGGCCCCGGTGTTCCCGGCTGAGACCATGGCCAGGGCCCGGCCGTCGCGGACGGCTTCGGCCGCCCTGACCAGGGAGGAGTCCTTCTTGGTCCGGACCCCCTGACCGGGGTCGTCCTCCATCTCGATCACCTCGGTGGCGGCCAGGATCTCGAGGTCCCCGGTGTCGCCGAGCTCCTCGGGCCGGCCCACCAGGAGGACGGGGATCCCGAGCTCCTCGGAGGCCTGGCGGGCGCCGGCCACGATCTCCCCCGGGGCCTTGTCACCACCCATGGCGTCGACGGCGACGGGGAGCCCGGCCGGGGCCGCCTGGCCGGCGGCGGCCACTAGTCGATCTCGATGGCCTGTCGGCCCTTGTACCAACCGCAGCTGGGGCAGACGACGTGGGGGATCTTGGCCTGGTGGCACTGGGGGCAGACGCTCCGGGCCGGGAGCTTCAGAACCCAGTTGCTGGCGCGCCGGCTCCGGCTCTTCGCCTTCGACGTCTTCTTCTTGGGGACGGCCATCGTCAATCACCTCGGGTCGGGACCCTGTGACGTTAGCCGTTTCGGGGGTCGTTGAGAAAACCGGCAGGTCAGGGGGGGCCGGGACCGGCCGGCCCGGTCAGTTCCCGGCCACCTCGCCGGTGGCGGGGGCCGGATCGGGGACGGCCAGGGCGTCGAGGGCGGCCCAGCGGGGGTCGGGGGGGGCCTGGCAGGAGCAGCTGTCCCCGTTGCGGTCGACTCCGCAGTCGGGGCAGAGCCCCTGGCAGTCGGGTCGGCAGAGGGGGGCCTGGGGGAGCTCGAGGAGGACGGCGTCGCGGACGAGGGGCTCGAGGTCGAGGTCGTCGCCCTCGAGGGGGTAGCTCTCCTCCCCGTCGCCCCCCGGGGTGAAGAGGTCCCGGACGGCGACCTGGAGGGTTCCGGCCGCCGGGGCCAGGCACCGGCGGCACTCCCCCACCCAGGGAGCCGAGACCGTCCCCTGGACCGAGAGCCCCCCGATGACGGATTCGAGGACGAGGTCGGCCTCGCAGTCGGCCCCGGCCGGGACGGCGCTCCCCGAGCAGGCCAGGTCCTCGATGGGACCCCGGAGCTGCTCGGGCCAGCTGGCGCCGTCCTCCCGGCGGAGCCGGGCCACGTGGACGAGGAAGGGGGCCCGGGCCATCACCAGCTTCCTTAGGTCTCGTCCTGGTCGAAGAAGGGGAGCAGGGCCTCCCCTCCCTCCCCGAGGCCCTCGGCCGAGGGCCCGGGGACCGGGGCCGGGGTGGCCTGGAGCCGTCCCCGGCCGGCCTGGACCGTCTTCATGGTCCGGTCGAGGACGATCTCGAAGGAGGCGAGCTTCTGGTCGCAGAAGTCCTCGGCCTCGTGCTTGAGCCGGCGGGCCTCCTCCCGGGCGTCGTCGAGGATCCGTTGGGCCACCTGGTTGGCCTGGCGGACGATCTCGGTCCGCTGGACCATCCCGGCGGCCCGGGCCGTCCCCTCCTCGATCAGCCCGTCGGCCTCCCGGCGGGCCTGGGCCAGGAGCTCGTCACGCTCCTTCAGGAGCCACCGGGACTGCCGGAGCTCGTCGGGGAGCCGGTCGAGGGCGGTGGAGAGGAGCTCGACGACCTCGTCCCGGTCGAGGAGGACCGAGGCCGAGAGCGGCATCCCCCGGGCCGTCGAGACCAGGTCGACGAGATGGCGGAGGATGCCCTCGGAGTCGGCGGGCTCGGCATCGAACTCCCCCGGCCCGGTCACGTCGAAGAACTCGTCGGTCACCGGCTGAACTTCTCCTGGAGCCGGGCCAGGACCGGCTTGGGGACGAAGGCGGAGACGTCCCCGCCGTAGCGGGCCACCTCCCGGAGGAGCCGGCTGGCGATGAAGGAGTAGGTCGAGCTGGTGGGGATGAAGAGGGTCTCGACGTTGGCCAGCTGCCGGTTCATCTGGGCCATCTGGAGCTCGTTCTCGAAGTCGGAGACGGCCCGGAGCCCCTTCACGATGGCGGTGGCGTCGACGTCCTTGGCCACCGTCACGACCAGGGTCGAGACCGAGACGATCCGGACGTTGGGGATGTGGGCCACCGACTCCTGGAGCATCTCCTCCCGCTCCGAGAGGGTGAAGAGGGGCTCGGCCTTCTGGGGGTTGCGGAGCGTGGCCACCACCACCTCGTCGAAGAGCCGGGCGGATCGCTCGACCACCTCGAGGTGACCGTTGTGGAAGGGGTCGAAGGACCCGGGGAACAGGGCGACGGTCACGGGGTGCCTTTCTCGAGGACGGTGACGAGCGTACCGCCGTAGCGCTTGTGCTTGAGGACGGTCCAGGCCGGGCCGGTCGCGAGGGGTCGGTCGGACTCGAGGACCACCAGCCGGGCCTGGGCCCGGGAGAGCCCCTCGAGGAGGCCGGCCCAGTCCCCGTAGTCGTAGGGAGGGTCGCAGAGGACGAGGTCGACCGGCCCGGGCGGAGGGGCCGCCAACCAGCGGAGCACCTCGGCCCGCTCGACCCGGGCCCGGGGGCCTTCGAGGCCGGTGGCGACCAGGTTGGCGGCGATGCTGTCCACGGCAGCCCGGTCCTGGTCGACGAGGACGGCGGCGGCCGCCCCCCGGGAGAGGGCTTCGATCCCGAGGGCCCCCGTCCCGGCGAAGAGGTCCCAGACCTCGGCCTCCTCCCACCGGAACCGGCCCGAAGCCGACAGGCTCCCGAGAATGTCGAAGATCGACTCCCGGACCCGGTCCGAGGTGGGCCGGGTGACCGACCCCGGGGGGGCGGAGAGCTTCCGGCCCCGGCTGGTGCCCCCGATGACCCGCACCGGGATCAGCTCTTCAGGAGGAAGGCGGCTTCCTCCTCGCCGACGAAGAGCCGGATCTCCCGGGCCAGGAGGGGTTGGGCCTCGAGCCGGGGGTCACCCTCGAGAAGGCCCTCGGCCACCTCCCGGGCCTCGAGGACGAGGGGCCGGTCCCCACGGCGGAGCGAGGCCAGCTTCAGGTCGCTCCTCCCCTTCTGGCGGCTCCCCAGGATCGACCCCTCGCCCCGGAGCTCGAGATCGACGTCGGCCAGCTCGAACCCGTCGGTGGTCCGCTCCAGGGCCCGGAGCCGGACGGCCACCGGGTCGGTCGGCCCGGCGTCCTCAGCCGCGACGGAGAGGAGGTGGCACCAGGAGGGGAGGGTGGACCGGCCCACCCGACCCCGGAGCTGGTGGAGCTGGGCGATCCCGAACCGCTCGGCGTCCTCGACGACCATGACGGTGGCCTCGGGGACGTCGACCCCGACCTCGATGACGGTGGTGGCCACCAGGACCTGGACCTTCCCGGTCCGGAAGTCGGCCATGACGACCTCCTTCTCGGCCGGCTTCATCTGGCCGTGGAGGAGCCCGAGGCGGAGTTCGGGGAGGACCTCGGCCCGGAGCCGGTCGTACTCCTCGGTGGCCGAGGTGGCCTGGATCCTCTCCGAGCCCTCGACGAGGGGGCAGACAACGTAGGCCCGGTGGCCGGCGGCGACCTCGGAGCGGACCCGCTCCCAGACCCCCTCCTCCTCGAGGGGTCCCCGGGCCCAGACCGTCTCGACGGGTGCCCGGCCGGCGGGGAGCTCGTCGAGCTCGGTCACGTCGAGATCCCCGAAGACCACCATGGCCGCGGTCCGGGGGATGGGGGTGGCCGTCATGACGAGGAGGTCGGGATCGGCCCCGGCCGTCCCCTCCCGTCCCTTGGCCCGGAGGGTGGCCCGTTGCTCGACCCCGAAGCGGTGCTGCTCGTCGATGACGACCGCCCCCAGGTCGGCGAAGGTGACATCCCCGGTCAAAAGGGCGTGGGTGCCGATGACGATGTCGATCCCGCTCCCGGCCAGCTCGGCCAGGAGCCGGCGCCGCTCCGCCGCCGGGGTCCGACCCGTCAGGAGGACGACCCGGACCGGCCGCGACCCCTCCAGGGTGGTGTCGTCGGGGAGGGTCAGGCCCTCGAGGAGGCTCCGGACGGCCAGGTGGTGCTGCTCGGCCAGGACCTCGGTGGGAGCCATCAGGGCCCCCTGGTGGCCGCCCTGGACGGCGACGAGGAGGGCGGCCAGGGCCACCACGGTCTTCCCGGCCCCGACGTCACCCTGGAGGAGCCGGTGCATGGGGAGGGGCCCGGCCAGGTCCGTCCCGATCTCGGCGATGGCCCGGGCCTGGGCTCCGGTCAGGGGGAAGGGGAGGCCGGCGACGAAGGCCGAGACCAGGTCCCCGGTCCCCCCGTGGGGATCGACGAGGTGCCGGATGCCCCGGGCGTCACGCTCGAGGGCCCGCCGGCGGATCCCCACCTCGAGCTGGAGCCGGAAGAGCTCGTCGAAGGCCAGCCGCCGCCGGGCCGAGTCCTTCTCCTCGATCTCGTCGGGTCGGTGGTACTGCCGGAAGGCCTCCGATCGGGTCACCAGGTCGTGCTCGGCCCGGAGCTCCTCGGGCAGAGGGTCGACGATGACACCGGCCCGGTCCAGGGCCTCGGTGATCCAGCCCTCGAACTCCCGGCTCGTGATCCCCGCCTTCTCCGACGACCGGTACATGGCCACCAGCCGCCGGTCGGGGTCCCCGGCCAGGTCCACGGTGGGGTTGGCGAACTGCCGCCGGCCCCCGAAGAGGGTCAGCTTCCCGAAGAGGAGGGCCCGGGATCCGGCCGGGAGCTGCTTGACCCGCCAGGGTTGGTTGAAGAAGGTCACAGCCAGGGTCCCCGAGGGGTCGGCCACGGTGAACTCAGCCCGGCTCCCCCCTCGCCCCCGACCCCGCCGGGGAGGGACCCGACCGGAGCGGATCGCGACCTCGACCCAGGCCTCCTCCCCCACCTTCAGGTCGGCGAGGCGGGCCTGGCGGCGGCGGTCGTGGTGGCGGTAGGGGTAGTAGGTCAGGAGGTCGAGGACGGTCACGATCCCCAGGTCGGCCAGGGCCTCGGCCTTCTGGTCGGTCAACGACTCGAGGACCGTGACGGGGTGCTCGGCCAGGAAGGGGAGGCTCCGGGCCGGGGGGCTCACTCGGGGCTGGGGAGGGAGGGTCGTCACCGCCCGTCAGGGTATCCGGGCATCAGCGCTCGGCAGGATCCTCGAGCTCGTCGGGATAGGTGACGGCGATCTCTGAGATCGACTTCGGGAAGTCCGCCGGGTTGTTGGTGATGAAACGGTCGGCGCCGGCCCCGACGGCGGTGGCGAGATGCACGGCGTCGGTGGCCCGGAGCCGGTAGGAGGCCCCCAGGGCGGTGGCGAGCTCGGCCGTGGCCAGGTCTGTGGGGAGGAGCTCGAGGCGACCGAGCAGTGCCCCGAGCGCGGCCAGCGCGTCCTCTGCCTGCTCACGCATCGGCTTGGTCAGGAGCTCCGGGAGGAGGAGAACGGAGCCGATTCCGGCGACCGGACCGGGCCGCTCGAGGGCCTCGACCGGGAACAGGGCCAGGACCCGCCGTCCGAGCGCGTGGCCGGGCACGGCCGCGTAGATGAGGACGTCGGCATCGAAGGCGTCCACGGGGGTCTGTCAGCGCCTGGATCGCCCGGCGTGCACCTCGGCGACGAGGGCGTCGGCCTGTGCTTCGCTGAGTCCCGGACCTGATCCGAGCCGCTGCTTCCGGCCCTCCCGGAGCAAATCGCCCACCGCTGCCGCTGCGTCCAGCACCGAATCGGCTCGGCGAACCCGGAGGGTGTCGGGACGGACGACCACGGCGACAGCCCTACCGTGGCGGGTGATCGTCACCTCGTCTCCCTCGGCCACGCTCTCGAGGATCTGGGGCAGGGTCGCCCGGGCCTGGCTGACGGTCATCGTCCTGGCCATGGGGACGATTGTACATTGTGGTACGTAGATGTACAAATTCGGCCGTTCGCCCCTCAGCTTCACTCGATGCCGAGGAGCAATGCCGGGCCGAGCGCCGCACTCACCTGCGAGAACGCAGATCCGCTGGAGCGTCAGGGGCCCGGTTATCGGGCGAGATGGCGAACACCCTGATGATCGTCCTCCACCGCCGCCCGCCACGACCGGCGCTCGCGGCCCACGACCAGGCAAGATTGGTCTTGTGGGCGCTGTCTCCCCGATGGACTGGTTGCGTCGCTCGGACTTCCCTCCGATGACGAAGCGAGGAAGGCTCATCGCGTTGATCACCGTGATGATCGGTGCGGGGCTCGGGATCGCCTCGATCTTCCTGGACTTCGCCCTGGTGATGGGTGTGTACGCCGTCGTCGCTGTCCTCTGGTACGTCGCGGTCGTCACCTTCATGATCCGGCGATCGCGACCGGGCAAGCCGGCCCCCACGACTCCAGGTCACGACGGACCGATCCATGCACAACCGGCTCCGACTCCTCCCCCGCGTGTCGACCAGCCTTCGGGACTTGCCTCCAACGTGTCACCGACGGATCCCAGCCAGCCGTAGGGAGTCGGTTACTCGATGCTGAGGAGGTAGGGGTAGAGGGGCTGACCGCCGTGGTGGACCTCGACGGCGTGGTCGCCGTGGTGCTCGGCCAGCCACTCGGTGACCCGGCGGGTGTCGGCGGCCCGGGCCCCCTCCCCCTCGATGAGGGTGACGAGCTCGTGGCGGTCGGTGAGGAGGCGGTCGAGAAGGGCGCAGGTGGCGGACGTGAGCGAGTCGGTGATGACCTCGACCCCGGCCCGGGACAGCCCCATCCAGTCCCCGGCGTGGATCTCCCCGGCTGGGACGGTGGAGTCCCGGATGGCCTGGGTCACCTCGCCGGCCACGATCCGACGGGCCGAGGCGGCCATGGCCCGCTCGTTGTCCACGGCCCCGGCCTCGGGGTCGTACTCCAGAAGGGCGGCGAAGCCCTCGACGATGCCGCTGGTGGGAACCATCCGGACGGGCTTCCCGGCCAGCTCGCAGACCTGGAGGGCGACCGGGTGGATGTTGTGGTTGTTGGGGAGGAGGACGACCTCGGGTGAGTCGATCGAGTCGACCACGGCCAGGATCTGGGCCGTCGAGGGGTTCATGGACTGGCCGCCGGGGATGAGGTGGCGGACGCCGAGGGACCGGAAGATCCGTCCCACCCCCTCGCCGTTGGCGATGGCGATCACGGCCGTCCGGGGCGGAGGGCCGGTGGGGACGGGCTCGGCGGCGGGTTGGCCGGCTCCCTCCCGGACCCAGCGCTCCTCCTCGACCTCCTCCAGGAGGTCGGTGACCCGGATGTTCCGGGGCCGGCCGGCGTCGAGGGCGGCCTCGATGGCCGGGCCGACGTCGTTGGTGTGGATGTGGCAGTTCCAGAGGCCGTCGCCGCCGACGATGACGATGGAGTCCCCCAGGCCGGCCCAGACCTCCCGGAAAGCCGGCATGGTGTCGTCCCGGGCGTCGAGAAGGTACATGACCTCGTAGCGGAGGTCCCCGTGGCCGTCGTCGTCGCCGGTCTCCGAGTCGTCGTAGGTGGGGAAGTCGTCGGTGAGGGGGGTGGGACCGTCCTCAGGGGCCTCGGGGAGGTCCCGACCGTCGACGACGTGGAGGAGGGCGTCGAGGAGGAGGAGGAAGCCGGTCCCGCCCGAGTCGACCACGCCGGCCTGGGCCAGCACCGGGAGCAACTCCGGGGTTCGGGCCAGAGTGTCGGCGGCAGCCGTCCGGGCCGCGTCGACCACGCCGAGCAGGGTGGCTCCGGTCCCGACGGCCTCCTCGGCCCCCTCGGCGGCCGCCCGGGCCACGGTGAGGATGGTGCCCTCGACCGGGCGGAGGACGGCCTGGTAGGCGGCGTCGCTGGCCACCCGGAGGGCCCGGGCCAGCTCGGGACCGCCCGGGTCGGGGCCCGGGTCGGGGGGGGCGGCCAGGACGGAGGTGAGACCCCGGAGGAGCTGGGAGAGGATGACCCCGGAGTTCCCCCTGGCCCCCATGAGGGACCCGTGGGAGACAGCCCTACAGACCGCCTCCATCGATGCCCCTCCTCCCGGGGTGGCCTCGGCCAGGGCCTCGAGGTCGGTGACGACAGACTCGATGGTCAGGGCCATGTTCGTCCCGGTGTCCCCGTCGGGGACCGGATAGACGTTGAGCCGGTTGATGACCTCCTGGTGGGTGCGGAGCACCGTGCGGTAGGCGGTGATCACCGCCGCCACGTCGGCTGCACCCAGGGTCCCGAGCTCCTCCATGGCGGAGGATGCTAACCTTTGTCCTCGTCCCGAAGGTTCTCCCCGAGGAGTGTTCGCGCCATGGCAGCCGTTTGCGAAGTCTGTGGGAAGCACCCTTCCTTCGGCATGAACCTCAGCCACTCCCACCGGCGGACCCGTCGGCGCTGGAACCCGAACATCCAACGGGTCCGGGCCCTCGTGAACGGCACGCCCAAGCGGGTCCACGTCTGCACCTCCTGCATCCGGGCCGGGAAGATCACGAAGCCCCCGGTGCGCCGGAAGGTGGCCGCACCCTCCTGAGGGTGGTCCCCGGCTCCCTCAGCGGAGCCGGTCAGGTCTCCCACCGGTGCTCCCAGCCCCGCACCTCGAGGTGGGAGCCGGCCAGGAGCCGGTCGGTCACGTCCCCGGTGCAGACCCCGATGTCGACCGGGGCGGAGAGCCCGGCACTGACGAAGGCGGCTCGGAGGCGGTCGGGGTCGGGGCTGGCCATGAGGAGCTCGTAGTCCTCCCCGCCGCCGAGGCCCTCCTCCAGGGTCGCCCCCGGCTCGAGGGGGAGGTGGTCCAGGATGAAGCCCACGCCCGAGGCCTCGACCAGGTGGCCGAGGTCGGCGGCCAGGCCGTCTGAGATGTCGATCATGGCGGTGACCCCGGCGCGGCGGGCCAGGTCCCCCTGGACCAGCCTGGCCCGTGGCCTCCGGTGCCGGAGGGCCAGCTGCTCCTCGAGGGAGGTCCGGGGTCCCCCGGAACGCAGGATCCGGAGCCCGGCGGCGGACCCACCGATCGGTCCGGTGAGGAGGAGGCGGTCACCGGGGCGGGCTCCGTCCCGTCGGACGGGCCCCGGCTCGTCGGGCCCGGCGGGGACGGTTCCGCTCACCGAGACGGAGACGACGAGCTGGTCGGCCCCGGAGAGATCCCCGCCCACCACCGGACAGCCGTGGGCGGCGGCGGCGGCGGCCAGGCCCCGGTAGAGGATGTCGAGGTCGGTGGAGGGAGGGCCGGCCACGGCCACCAGGGCCCGGCCCGGGAGGCCGCCCATGGCGGCCAGGTCGCTGACGGCCACGGCCAGGGCCTTCCAGCCCAGGTCGTCGAGGCCGACCAGGGCCAGATCGGCGTGGACGCCGGCGACGACCAGATCGCAGGCCAGGAGGAGGTGGCCGGCCGTTCCGGCCACCACGGCGGCGTCGTCCCCGATCCAGAGCTCCCCCGGCGGGGCGGCCGGGAGGAGCCGGCGGATCCGGTCGATGGCGGCGAATTCCCCACCCGTCCGACGGGGGTCGTCGCCCCCCGACCCGGCCGGTTCCGGGGGGGCCGAATTGGGGTAGACCACGGCTCTTGCCTACCATGGAGCACGCCCTCCGGCGCCTCCGGGCCCGGACCATGTCGCGAGCGCATCGAGAGAGGACCCCTTCGAGATGGCCCCAACCACCAACCGGAAGCTTCTTGCCTGGGTCGACGAGGTGGCTGCCCTCACCACCCCGGACCGGATCGAGTGGTGCGACGGGTCGGCCGAGGAGTACGACCGGCTCTGCGGCCTCCTGGTGGACAACGGGACCTTCCGGGAGTTGGCCAAGGCCAAGCGTCCGAAGAGCTACCTGGCCTGCTCCGATCCCGGGGACGTGGCCAGGGTCGAGGACCGGACCTACATCTGCTCCAAGGACGAGGGTGATGCCGGGCCGACCAACAACTGGCGGGCCCCCGACGAGATGCGGGACGTCCTCACCGGGCTCTTCCAGGGCTCGATGCGGGGCCGGACGATGTACGTCGTCCCCTTCTCCATGGGCCCCCTCGGCTCCCCCATCGCCCAGATCGGGGTCGAGATCACCGACTCGGCCTACGTGGCCGTCTCCATGCGGATCATGACCAGGATGGGGACCGGGGCCCTCGAGGTCCTGGGCCAGGAGGGCGACTTCGTCCCCTGCCTCCACTCCGTCGGGGCCCCCCTCGAGGAGGGCCAGACCGACGTCCCCTGGCCCTGCGACTCCGAGAACAAGTACATCGTCCACTTCCCCGAGACCCGGGAGATCTGGTCCTTCGGCTCGGGCTACGGGGGGAACGCCCTCCTCGGGAAGAAGTGCTTCGCCCTCCGGATCGCCTCGGTCATGGCCCGGGACGAGGGCTGGCTGGCCGAGCACATGCTCATCCTGAAGCTGACCTCCCCCGAGGGCGAGGTCCGGTTCGTCACCGGGGCCTTCCCCTCGGCCTGCGGGAAGACGAACCTGGCCATGCTGGTCCCCACCATCGCGGGCTGGACCGTCGAGACCATCGGGGACGACATCTGCTGGATGAAGTTCGGTCCCGACGGCCGGCTCTACGCCATCAATCCCGAGGCCGGCTTCTTCGGGGTGGCTCCGGGAACCAACATCGAGACGAACCCCAACGCCATCCGGACGGTGGCTGGGAACACCATCTTCACCAACACCGCCCTCACCGACGAGAACGACGTCTGGTGGGAGGGCCTGACCCGGGAGCCCCCGGCCCACCTGACCGACTGGCGGGGCCAGGACTGGACGCCGGAGACGGGGACCCCCGCCTCCCATCCCAACGCCAGGTTCACCACCCCGGCGGCCCAGAACCCGGCCTGTGCCCCCGAGTGGGAGGACCCGGCCGGTGTCCCCATCTCGGCCATCCTCTTCGGCGGGCGCCGGCGCAGCGCCGTCCCGCTCGTGACGGAGTCCTTCGACTGGGCCCACGGGGTCTTCCTGGGGTCGATCATGGCCTCGGAGACGACGGCGGCGGCGGCCGGGGCGGTCGGGAACCTCCGCCGGGACCCCTTCGCCATGCTCCCCTTCTGCGGCTACAACATGGCCGACTACTTCGCCCACTGGCTCAAGCTCGGGGCCGGAGCCGACGCCGACAAGCTGCCCCGGATCTACTACGTCAACTGGTTCCGGAAGGATGCCGAGGGCCGGTTCCTGTGGCCCGGCTACGGGGAGAACTCCCGGGTGCTGGCCTGGATCGTGGACCGGATCACCGGCCGGGGTGAGGCCGTCGAGACCCCCATCGGGAACCTCCCGGCCGTCGGCGCCATCCATACCGAGGGGCTCGAGGTGGCCAAGGAGGACATGGACGAGCTCCTCCGGGTCGATCTCGACGAATGGCGGGCCGAGGTCCCCCTCATCCGGGAGCACTTCGGGCAGTTCGGCGACCGGATCCCCGGTGAGCTCATGGCCCAGCTCGACCAGCTGGCCGAGCGGCTGGGCTGAAGCCCGGGCCTCCCGATCAGTCCCCGGTGCCGGTCATGCGGAGCCGGGCGGCCCGGCGGCCGGTGAGGTAGGAGAGGGCCCCGGCCGCGGCCACGGCCGCGATGATGATGTCCCCACTCATGAGGGGGAGGGTGGCGATGACGGGGACGAGGGCCCCGCAGACCCACCAGAGCTGGAACCAGGTCTCGAACCGGGCGAAGGCCCGGCCCTGCTCGGCCGGGGGGAGGTGGCGCTGCACCAGGGCGTCGAAGGCGGGCTTCCCGGCCGCAGCGGCCAGGCCGATGAGGAAGGCCATGAAGGCCTGGGCGGCCAGGAGGTGGGCGAAGGCGGCCATCACCCCGGCTCCGGCCGCCAGCCAGAGGGCCGAGGCCAGCAGCGCCGGCTCGCTCATGCTCCGCCGGAGCCGGGGCACGAGGAGGACGCCCACCAGGGCCCCGGCCACCGAGGCGGCCAGGACCAGGCCGAACCAGCCCGTCTCGGCGTGCATCCGGCGCAGCCCGAAGGCGATCTCGAAGGTGAGGAAGCCGACGAGGGCCTTCAGGAAGGACATGGCCGACCGGGCCAGGGTGACCTCGGGATGGGTGTTGAACCTGGCTCCCAGGGCGGCCAGGGGCCCGGGACGGGCCCAGGCGTCCTCCTCCTCGGGGGCCGACGGGGTGGCGGCCTCGGGCCCGGGCCGGGGGCGGGGACTCCGGCGCATGGGAAGCCGGAGGCCGGCCACGGTGGCGGCCACGAAGACGAGGGCGTCGAGCCGGAGGACCCAGGGACCGCCCAGGAGCTTCAGGACGGCGATGGCGGGGAGGGAGGAGAGGAAGCCGGCCAGGGAGGCCAGGAGGCCGAGCCGGGCGTTCAGGGTGGCCATCTCCTCGTGGTCCTCGTTGCCGTCGGGCCGGGGTGCGGCCTCGGCCACGAGGGGGACGAGGGCGCCCTTGGTCACGAGGTAGATCTTCGAGCAGACCAGCATGACGAAGGCCAAAGGGAAGAGGAGGAGGCTGTGGAGGTTCCCGGCCATGACCAGGCAGACCACCACCCTGATCGCCGCCGAGACCACCACCAGGAGCCTCCGGGCCCCCCGGCTCCGGTCGATGAAGGGACCGAGGAGGGGGGAGACCACCACGAAGGGGGCCACGGTGAGGACGAGGTAGAGGAAGACCTTGCCCCGGGCCGCCTGGGGGGAGATGGAGAAGAAGAGGGAGCCGGCCAGGGAGATGGTGAGGAGGGTGTCCCCCGCCGTCATCACGACGTGGGTGGCGGCCAGCCGGCCGAATGGTGTCCGCTGGTCGAGGAGGTCGGCGAGGGCATCCCGGAGCTGCCTCCCGATTCGGGCCGCGTTGGCCCTGCTCCGACCTGCCACCGCGCCATGGTAGGTCCGGGGCGGACCCACCCCGGACCCCACTACGATGCCGGTGGAACCGCGGGTCGCTGCGGCCAGGAGGGATCATCATGGCGGTCACGGCGTACGTGCTCATCCAGACCGAGGTCGGAAAGGCGGCCACGGTGGCCCAGCAGGTCCGGGACATCGACGGGGTCGAGTCGGCCGAGGACGTCACCGGCCCCTACGACGTGATCGTCAAGGCCGAGGCCATCTCGGTCGACGACCTGGGCCGGATGGTGGTCAGCCACATCCAGCTCATCGAGGGGATCACCCGGACCGTCACCTGTCCAGTCGTCAACCTCTGAACCGACCCCAAACCCACCCCCCGCAGCGGCTCGGAGTCACCGGGTAGCGAAACAACCGAAATTCCGCGTCAAATGGCGGAATTCCTTGACTTCAGGGCCGAGACACCTCAGATCAGGGATGCGGCGGTGGGCAGGCCGCGTCCGGGGGGCCCTGGACCGTGCGACCACCTGTGGGGAGTGGACCGCGGGACTTCGAATCCGATCCCGGGAACGCTGCCGCCCCGGCAGCCGCCCGCCCGAGATCGATGGAGGAGTCCCCACATGAAGATCCGACCGATCACCACCCGCCTGGGCGTCATGGCCGCCGCCTGCACCCTGGCCACGGCCGGGCTGGCCGCCCTCGGGGCCGACCCGGCCTCGGCCACCATCGTCACCGGTGCCGAGCCGATCCAGTACCGCTGCATGATCGGCCAGCCTCCCGGCGACACCGCGTTCACCGGTCCCTACACCGTGACCGCCAACGTCACCGAGCGGGCTCCTGACACTGTCGCCCCCGGCGCCTCCATCACGGTCGACACCCAACTCTCACTTGCCTTCCCGGCGTGGCCCTGGGCCAACTACCTGTGCGGGAACAACCTCACCTCTGAGACGGCCACGGCCGTCATCGACGGGACCGGGCCCGTCGACCAAGCCGCCGTGACCGTCGGCGGGGCCGGCCTCCCGGCGGAGTCATTTGCGCCCGTCGGTGACCCCATCCTGCACGTCTTTGCCCCCGCCACCTTCACGGCAGGGAGCACTCCGGGGACGGCGACCTTCCTGCCCGGGTCTTTCTCGGTCTCGAGCCAGGTGACCGGTGGGCCAGACGACGGGTTCGTCATCTCCGTCAGCTGCACGGCCGAGGCGATCGGACTCCGGCCGCCGGTGTCCACCACCGTGGGGAGCCCCACCCAGACCTCCCAGTGGATCACCCTCGACCCCGCCGGCGGCCCCGAGGATCGGTGACCCCGACTACATCGTCGGGGCGGCCGGTGGTGCCTCGGGGAACCCCGTCGTCTTCACCGTCGACCCCACCTCGACGCCGGGCACCTGCTCGATCTCGGGTGACACCGTCTCGTTCACCGGCCCCGGGAGCTGTCTCATCGACGCCGACCAGGCCGGTGACGCCGGCTACTCGGCCGCCCCCGAGGCCCAGCAGGCCATCACCGTCATCGGGATGGCCCAGACCATCACCTTCACGTCGACGGCCCCCTGGTTCCCCGTGGCCAACGCCCCGGGTGACACGACCCCGGACTACACCATGACCGCCACCGGGGGGGCTCGGGGAACCCGGTGACCTTCAGCGTCGACCCCTCCACCACCGGTCCAGCAGGCGCTCTACATCCAGGGCAACACCCCCCTCCCCCTCGGCGCCGTCGGGGGGACCCTGCTGGCCGCCCTGGCCGGGGTGGGCCTCTTCGTCGTCCAGCGTCGCCGCCGCCGGACTGTGGTCGGGGCCTTCTGATCTGAGCACCTCCCCGACTGGAACCCCCGGGGTGGGGGTCGTAGCGTCGGGAGCGTGACCGAGGCTGCCACCGCCACCGGGGTCGACCCCGAGCCGGCGACCCGTTCCGGGCCGGAGAATGTCATGTGCCGGCTCCTCGGGGTCCCCGACGGCCCCCCGACGGCCCGGCAGCGGCGGGACGACGCCCCCTACCGGATCTTCAACGTGGCCATGATCCTCTCAGGGCTCCGGTGCCTTCTCAGCTACGTCGTCTTCCCCTTCGTCACCCCGGCCCTCGGTCTGGCCGCCGGGGTCGGCCCCTGGATCGGGATCCCCATTGCCGTCCTCGCCCTCAGCTTCGACTTCATCGGGATCCGCCGGTTCTGGCTGGCCGACCACCGGCTCAAGTGGCAGATGACGGTGGTCTACCTGGCGGTCATGGGGCTAGTGACGTACCTGCTGGTCGGGGACGTCGTCCACCTCGCCTGAGAGGATCAGGGCCCACCGGGGCCCTCCTCATCAGTCAGTAGAGAGATCCGGGTCGTCCTCGGCGATGCCACGAGCTCGAGCGGCGATTTCGGACGCAGCTTCGGCGATGACGGTATCGAGATCGGCTTCAGCGGCAAGTCGCGATGACACGGCGTGCTCGATGGAGTCCACACCGTTCATGATGCCGCTGGCGTGTCCACGTGCCGGCTACTGCTTCCAGGCCTCGAGCAGCGCCGGGGCGTCGAGGACCAGATCTGCACCGAGCCCGGCGACAGCCCCGTGCGAGGCCAAGGCGATGAGCTCAGCCCCAGCGGCTCCCGGGATGACCGCTCGGGCCTCGGCCAGTTGGGCCAGGTCGTGGACGTCGAACTTGGCCCTCTCCCGCCACTTGATCGAACCCAACACCAGAGGCTCGCCACCATGCCCGGAACCGACGAGGTCGAACTCGTGGACCCCCTTGCGATCCCACCAGCCACCGACGGACTCGATGGCGTCGAACGGGGGACGAAGACGGGGGGCCAGAAGGAGCACCGCCTCCCGGACGATGGGCTCGATGGCTCGGCCACGCCAGGACGACCAGGAGGACCGATAGGCGGAGATGGCCAGATCGGGTCGGCCCACCTCGATGGTGCGGAGATGGGGCTCGATGAAGCGGAACCAGAACCGGAGGTAGGGATCGGCGATCCGGTAGTGCCGGAGCCGGGCGTTCCGGCTGCCGGCGGGGAGGTCGACGACGACGATCCGCTTCGAGTCGACCAGGATCTGGACGGCTCGGGACACCGCTGTCTCGGCTGCCTTGTCACCCCCCAGATCGGAGGCGATCCGGGAGAAGTTCAGGACGCCGATCTCGTCGGCTCCGATCGTCTCGAGAACGAGTCGTGCGCTGACACCGTCGGCGAGTTCGCCGGCCAGGTTCATGGGAGCGATGTCGGCCAGCATGGTGTGGGGCCGGGACAGGGCATCCTCGACGAGGTGGGCGGTGGTCTTGAAACGGCTGGCCTGGGCCACGAGCTCGGGAAGCCCCCGGTGACGAGGTACGTGTCGAAGACGTCGACCGCGCTTCTCGACCCACCGAGCGCCAGGAAGGTCTCGTAGGGATCGAAGGGGTTGACGACGAGCTGGTGGTCGAGGCGACCGAAGAGGGGACGATCGTGCTCGAAGAGCCGGTCCATCATGGCCTCGTCCGATCCGACCAGGACGACGAGGACCGGCCGGCGGCTCAGCTCCCCGTCCCAGAGGGACTGGACGAGCCCGTCGAGCCCGGCGTCGGTCTCCTCGGCCCAGGGGAACTCGTCGACGACCAGGATGGCGGGCCCGTCGGCGAGGAGGAGGGAGAGCCGGCTGAGGAGGTCGAACCAGCTCTCGGGGCGCACGGCCAGGATGGCATCGAGCTTCGGGAGCGGTCGGAGAGAGGACCTCAGGGTGTCGACGGCCCGCTGCATCTGGACCGCCACGGGGGTGCGCTTCATGCCGGCGACGGCCCCGTAGGGGAGACCGCTCCTGGTGACGAACTCCTCGACGAGTCTCGACTTCCCTGCCTGACGGCGTCCCCGGACGGCGATCAGGCGGCCGGCCCCGGTCGACACGGCCAGACGCAGTTGGGCGTCGAGGTCGGCAAGCTCGGCCTGCCGCCCGAAGAAGTTACCTATCATCGATGTAGCATACATCGCCGTATGCTACGTTGCCGCCTGTTATCTACCCGGCGGTCGAGGGCGCATCGCTCGCACCGATCGGGAAGCCGGCCTGCGACATGCCCGTCCGCCACCCAGATGCCGGCCGGCTGGGATGTCCGGGGGTCCCGGCCGAGCAGGTCCGGGGGTCGGGGGTGAGGCCGTAGGAGGTCCCGCCGGTCGTGGGCAACCCGAGGCCGTCGGCCGGTACGGCGGACAGGGTCAGGGCATAGAGGCATTCGTGGTCGAGCCGGTCGTAGGCGGCCAGGAGAAACGCCTGGCAGGGGGCCCCGTCGGCACAGGGGTCGACGGCCAGCGCGTCGGAGGGGATTCCGGGTCCGACCAGGGGACCGTCGGAGATCCACTCGAACTCGGGGGCCGTCTTGTTGAGCAGGACGGGGGTGATGGCAGCGTAGCTCTGGCCGTTCGCCGCGTACTGGGCCACCGCCTCGGTCAACCCGTTGGTCAGGTTCGCCGCCGGCGACCGGTCGTTCTCGGTTCCGTCGTATCCGGTCACCGGAGGATTGGCGAGGACAGACGCCGCCAGGACCACCAGCAGCCCGACGACGATCAGGACGACCAGGCGGATCGTCCGGGAACGCCACCGTCGCCGGGGCACGCACTCCGCAGCGGGCTCGACCTGGTTTTCCCCGGATCCAGACATCGCCCCTCCCCCACCTACAGCCGGCCTCAGGCTACCGACGCCGGGAGGGGATCGGGTCAGTCGACGGCGCCGGACTCCCGGAGGGCGTCGATCCGGTCGGCCGGGATGCCCCAGTCGGTGAGGGCGTCCAGGGTGTCCCGGCCGGGGACGGGCGGGGGGCAGCGGACCTCGGAGGGAGTCCGGGAGAAGCGGGGGGCCGGGGCGGGCTGGGTGACGCCGGCCACCTCGACGAAGGTGGCCCTCGCCTTGGTGTGGGGGTGGTCGGGGGCCTCGAGGGGAGAGAGGACGGGGGCGGCGCAGGCGTCGGTCCCGTCGAAGACGACCGTCCAGTCGTCCCGGGTCCTGGTGGCGAAGATGGCGGCGAAGCGCTCCTTCATGGCGGGCCAGCTGGCCCGGTCCTGCTGGTGGGGGAGGTCCTCCCCGGTGAGGCCGAGGCCCTCGAGGAGGGCGGCGTAGAACTGGGGCTCGATGGCCCCGACGGCGAAGAACTTCCCGTCGGCGGTGTCGTAGACCTCGTAGAAGTGGGCCCCGGTGTCGAGGATGTTGGTGCCCCGCTCCTCGGTCCACCAGCCGAACTGGTGGAAGGAGTAGGTCATGGTCATGAGGGAGGCGGCCCCGTCGACCATCGCCGCGTCGACGACCTGGCCCTGGCCCGAGGCCCGGGCCTCGACCAGGGCGGCGGAGATCCCGAAGGCGAGGAGCATGCCCCCGCCGCCGAAGTCCCCGACGAGGTTCAGGGGGGGGACGGGGCGCTCACCGGTCCGGCCGATGGGCCAGAGGGCCCCGGCGATGGCGATGTAGTCGATGTCGTGACCGGCGGTCGAGGCCAGGGGGCCCTCCTGGCCCCAGCCCGTCATCCGGCCGTAGACGAGGGCGGGGTTCCGGGCCAGGCAGACCTCGGGTCCGAGACCGAGGCGCTCGGCCACCCCGGGGCGCCAGCCCTCGACAAGGGCGTGGGCCCCGGCCACGAGGTCGAGGACGAGGGCGACCCCGTCGGGGTGCTTGAGGTCGACGGCGACCGAGCGGCGACCCCGGTTGAGGATGTCCCAGTGGGGTCCGGCCTCAGGGTCGGTCCTACTCCCGGTGGCCCGGTCGATCCGGATGACGTCGGCGCCGGCGTCGGCGAGGAGCATGCAGGTGTAGGGGCCGGGGCCGATCCCAGCCAGCTCCACGACCCGGATCCCGGCCAGTGGTCCACTCATGGGGTGTGTCCTCTCAGGTCGGAGTCCCGACCGATGTTGGCGACGATGGCCTCGACGAGCTGGGGCCAGACGGGCGGGGGGAGCTCGTGGCCCATCCCGGGGATGGTGAGGAGGGTGGCGCCGGGGATCGCCCGGACGGTGGCCGCCCCCCCGGTGGGGCTGACGAGATGGTCTGAGCCGCCGTGGACGACGAGGGTGGGGAGGGCAAGGGTTCCGAGGG
Organism: Acidimicrobiaceae bacterium; assembly: GCA_003151955.1. GTDB lineage: Bacteria > Actinomycetota > Acidimicrobiia > Acidimicrobiales > UBA8190 > PALSA-743. Next base: position 3,682 of record PLZB01000021.1, on the reverse strand, counting down.
CGACGGTCCGGTCCTCGGCCATGAGGACGGCCATCATCTGGCGGCCGGCCCCGGCCGGCCGGTAGCTCCGGTCGTACTTCCGGGCCGCCCGGGCCAGGACCTCCTCGTCGGGGGTGGGGTAGGAGGGGGAGCCGAAGACGGCGTGGGCGGCCAGTTCGCCGTCGAGATAGGCCTGGCGGTCCCGGGCCGGCTTCCGGAGGAGCTGGCCGAGGGCGGCGGCGGTGGGGACCCCGACGTAGGGGGCCCCGGTGGTGGACATGATGGAGCAGAGGCTGAGGACCCGCTCGGGGTGGGCGATGGCCAGGGTCTGGGCGATCATCCCTCCCATGGAGACCCCGACGACGTGGGCGGCGGGGATCCCGAGGGCGCCGAGGAGGCCGGCGGCGTCGGCGGCCATGTCGTCGAGGGTGTAGGCCGCGGCGGAGAGGTCCCGGCGGCGGGCCACGTCCCGGTCGAAGCCGGGGGCACCGTCGAGGGAGGTGGAGAGGCCGGCATCGCGGTTGTCGAAGCGGACGACGGAGAGGCCCCGTTCCACCAGGAGCGCGCAGAAGCCGTCGTCCCAGGAGATGAGCTGGCCGGCGAGGCCGCCGATGAGGAGGACGGGGGGGTCGGCGGGGTCGCCGAGGCGCTCGGTGCAGAGCTCGATGTCGCCCACCCGGATGAGGTCCATGCCTGGATGGTGGTCGCCCGTTGACCGGCCGGTCAAGCCGGTCGGGCCGGGGGGCGTTGGATCAGTCCGTCGTGCCATGCTCTTGCGCCGATGGCTACTCCCACTCCTCCGGGCCCCGACGGGACCAGCCGACTCCTTCCCGAGGGGTTCCTCTTCGGGGTGGCGACGGCAGGGTTCCAGATCGAGGGGGGCTACAACGGGCCGGGGCAGCCGGCCAACAACTGGGCCGCCTGGGAGCGCTCCGGGCGGGCCGACCCCTCGGGAGGGGCCCTCGACTTCTGGAACCGCTACGAGGAGCAGCTCGACCGGGTGGCCGGGCTGGGCTGCGACTCGTTCCGGCTGTCGGTGGAGTGGGCCCGGGTCGTCCCCGGGGAGGACGAGGTCGACGAGGCCGCCCTGGCCCGCTACCGGGCCATCCTCGAGGCCTGCCGGGACCGGGGCCTCACCCCCCTCGTGACCCTCCAGCACTTCACCCACCCGGCCTGGCTGGGGACGGACCTCTGGCTCCGCCCCGACAGCCCGGCCCGCTATGTCGAGTGGGTGACCCGGGCCGTCGACGCCCTGGGGGATCTCTGCCGGCACTGGGTCACCCTCAACGAGATGAACATCCTGGCCGTCGAGTCCTACCTGATCGGGACCTTCCCCCCCGGCCGGCGGTTCGACCTGGGGGCCACCCTCCGGGCCATCGACAACCTCCTCACCGCCCACATCCTGGGCTACCAGGCCATCCACCGGCTCCAACCCGGGGCGGTGGTGGCCACCAACAACTACGCCCTCTCCGTCTACGAGCTCGACCGGCTCCCCCTCGACATCCTGGCCGCCCGGGCCGAGGGGACCCTGGGGGGGAAGCTCCGGCCCTGGTTGGCCGAGCGGCGGGCCGCCTACCTGGCCCGACTCCCCGTCCCCAGCTCGGCCCGGTCCCGGGCCGCCGAGGGGGCCTTCCGGCGGTTGGCCCAGCGGCGAGCCCCCCTGGAGGGGGCCTTCCCCCGGGCCGTGAGCGCGGCCGAGGCGGCGGTGACGGACCGGCTCCTCGACGTGGCCCAGGTCGACTACTACGACCCGGTCGTCTCCCACCACGTCCGGCTCCCCGGGCACCGGACGGCCGGGGGGAGGAGCTGGGAGCCGGCCCGGCTGCTCTGGGACGACCCCCCGAACCCGGCCGGACTGGTCAGCTACTGCGCCGTCAACGAGCAGCCCGGGACCGCTGTCTGGGTGGTCGAGAACGGTCTCTGCAACCGGGTCACCGACGGTCGGTCCCTCCCCCGGATCGACGGCTGGGACCGGCCCCGGTACCTCCGGGAGCATCTCGCCGCCGTGGTCGAGGCGGTCCGGGTCGGGATCCCGGTCGGGGGCTACTGGCACTGGACGCTGGCCGACAATTACGAGTGGGGGAGCTACGAGCCCCGGTTCGGCCTCTACGGGGTCGACCGGCGGGCCGGGACCCGGTGGACCGAGCGGGACTCGATGGGGGACGACGCCGCCGGCTGCTACCGGGAGCTCATCGCCGGGCTCCGCCGGGGTGACGGGACCGTCCTGGCCGGACCACCGGGGGCGGTCCCCCGGTGACGGGGACGGCGGGCCCGACGGTCCGGGCCCACAGCCCGGGCCGGGTGAACCTCATGGGGGACCACACCGACTACAACGAGGGGGTGGCCCTCCCCATGGCCATCGACCTCGGGACCGACGTCACCTTCATCCCCGACGGGGGAACCCGGGTGGTCCTCCGCTCGGCCGGGGAGCCGGAGCTCGCCGACGTGGACCTCTACGTCCCCCTCGATCCCGACCTCCTCCGGGCCATGCGGCCGCCGTGGTCCCGGTTCGTGGCCGGGATGGTGGCCGCCGTCCGGCCCGCCACCGGGGGGACCGGGTCGGTGGAGTCCAGCCTCCCCATCGGGGCCGGGCTCTCGTCCAGTGCGGCCCTGGAGGTGGCCCTGGCCCTGGCCTTCGGCTTCGAGGGGGAGCCGGTCACCATGGCCCGGACCTGCCAGGGGGTGGAGGAGGCCGCCACCGGGGTCCCCTCCGGCCTCATGGACCAGCTGGTGGTGTCCGGAGGGGTCGAGGGATCGGCGCTGCTGATCGACTTCTCCGATCTCAGCACCCGGGCCGTCCGGATCCCCGACGGCGTGGAGATCGTGGTGGTCCATTCCGGCCTCCACCGCTCCCTGGGGCGCACCGCCTACGCGGCCCGCCGGGCCGAGTGCGATGCCGCCACCCACCATTTCGGGCCCCTGGGCCGGGCCGGGCCGGAGGCCATCATGGGGCTCCCCGATCCGGTCATGCGGCGCCGGGCCCGGCACGTGATCACCGAGTGCGACCGGGTCCGGTGGTTCGCCGAGGCCCTCGAGGGCGGGGACCTGACCGAGGCGGGCCGGCTCATGGTGGCCAGCCACCGGAGCCTGGCCGGGGACTTCGAGGTCTCCACCCCCGAGCTGGACCAGCTCGTCGTCCACCTGACGTCCATCCCCGGGGTCCACGGGGCCCGGATGACCGGGGCCGGTTTCGGGGGCTGTGTGGTGGCCCTCTCCGAGCCGGGGGTCATCGACCTGGCCGCCCTCACCACCCCGGCCTGGCGGGTCCGGGCCTCGGCCGGGGCCCGGGTGGTCGACAGAGGCTGAGCGAGGCCATACCCACCCCTTCTGGTAGGCCGAGCTATCCAAAATGCCCCCATTTTGGTAGGACATTTTACCAAAATGGCCCCGTTTTGGTAGGTGTTGACCATTTACACACCGCTTTTGGTAGGTTAGGGCGATGAGGGACGATCTGATCCGTGGCCGTCTCAGGGATTCGAACCCCTGGTGGCGCTCGGCAACGGACGGCAACGCGGACCGGACCGCATGGGCACAGGCGGACCGAACACTGCGTGAGCGCGGACATTTCGACTTGGGCTTCCGCCATCGAACCCTCGACGACGTTGCCGACGGGCCGGTCGACGACAAGCTGATCGTCCTCCGAGGTCCAAGGCGGGTGGGAAAGTCCGTCCTCCTGAAGCCTGACTTCCGCAGAATGTAGGCA
>PLZB01000069.1 GCA_003151955.1 Acidimicrobiaceae bacterium | reverse complement strand
AGAAGCACCGCATCGAGGACGCCGTCTCCACCACCAAGGCCGCCATCGAGGAGGGCGTGGTCCCCGGCGGGGGCGTGGCCCTGCTCCGGTCCCAGGTCGCCATCCTGGACCGGGCCGAGAAGCTCGAGGGCGACGAGGCCACAGGCTGCCGGCTGGTGTCCAAGGCCGTCGAGGAGCCCCTGAAGCAGATCGCCGTCAACGCCGGTCTCGAGGGTGGCGTCATCGTCGACAAGGTCCGGCACCTGAAGAAGGCCACCGAGGGCCTCAACGCCGCCACCGGCGAGTACGAGGACCTGGTCAAGGCCGGCGTCATCGACGCCGCCAAGGTGACCCGGTCGGCCCTCCAGAACGCCGCCTCCATCGCGGCGCTCTTCCTCACCACCGAGGCCGTCATCGTCGACAAGCCCGAGAAGGACTCCGGGGGCGGGATGCCCGGGGGCGGGATGGACGACTTCTAGGTTCTCCGGCTGGGCGACATGCGCCCGCTGATCCGAACAACATCCGAGGGGCGCCCGCCAGGGCGCCCCTCGGTGCTTCCCTAGACTGGAGCAGTGGTGGACGAACAGGCAGCCCTCGACTCGACGGCCGGCCCTCCGGGCTGGGCCGTCCTCCACCTCTTCGGCCGGGTCGGCCCGGCCACCGACGGGCTGGCCCTCCTCGCGGCGGTGAAGGAGGCCGAGGCGGCCGGGGACCAGGTCGTCACGGCCGCCCTCCTCGGCCACAAGGCAGACCTCGGGTTCATGGTTCTCGGGGACGATCCCTGGCGGCAACGGGCCTTCCAGAGCGCTGTCGCCGCCGCCGGCCTCGAGCTGGCCGGCTCCTATGTCTCGCTCACCGAGGTCTCCGAGTACGCGGCGGGGGTCCCGGAGGCCATGAAGGAGGCCCGGCTCCATCCCCGGCTCCCCCCCGAGGGGAAGCCGGCCTTCTGCTTCTACCCGATGTCGAAGCGGCGGGGGGAGACCGAGAACTGGTATCTCCTCCCCTACGAGGACCGGAAGGCCCAGATGATGGGTCATGGGACGGTGGGCCGGACCTTCGCCGGGCGGGTCCTCCAGGTCGTGACCGGCTCGACCGGGCTCGACGACTGGGAATGGGGGGTCACCCTCTTCGCCGGGACTGCCGCCGACCTGAAGGACTGCGTCTACACCATGAGGTTCGACGAGGCCTCGGCCCGCTACGCCGAGTTCGGGCCCTTCTGGACGGGGATGGTGGCCGAGGCCTCCGAGGTCGTCGACCGGGTCCTGGGCCGCTAGTGGGAGGCGTCGACACCGACCCGGGTCTGGACCGGCTCCAGGGCGAGCTCCGGCGGCTGGGGTCGGTGGTGGTGGCCTTCAGCGGGGGGGCCGACTCGGCCTTTCTGGCCTACGTGGCCACCGACACCCTGGGAGCGGACCGGGTCCTCTGCGCCACCGCTGTCTCCCCCTCCCTCGCCCCCGAGGAGCTGGCCGACTGCCGGGCCCTGGCCGCCCAGTGGGGCCTCTCCCACGTCGAGGTCCCCACGGCCGAGCTCGAGGTCCCCGCCTACGTCGAGAACGCCGGGGACCGCTGCTACCACTGCAAGGCCAGCCTCCTCGACGCCGTCGGCCCCCTGGCCGAGGCCCGATCGGCCACCGTCGTCCTCGGGGTCAACCTCGACGACCTCGGGGAGCACCGCCCCGGCCAGACCGCGGCCGCCGAGCGGGGGGCCAGCTTCCCCCTGGTGACGGCGGCCATGACCAAGGCCGAGATCCGGGCCCGGTCCCGGGAGCTGGGCCTGCGGACCTGGGACAAGCCGGCCGCGGCCTGCCTGGCCTCCCGCCTCCCCTACGGCACCCCCGTCACCCTCGGGACCCTCTCCACCGTGGCCAGGGCCGAGTCGGCCCTCCGACGGCTCGGGTTCGGCCAGCTCCGGGTCCGGCACTACGGGGAGCTGGCCCGGATCGAGCTCGACGAGGCCGACCTGGAAAGGGCCCTGGAGCGCCGGGCCGAGGTGGTCTCCGTCGTCCGGAGCGCCGGCTACAGCTACGTGACCCTGGACCTGGAAGGATTCCGGTCGGGGAACCTGAACGACGCCCTGGGCCCCGCCGGCACGACCGTGCCGGCCGCCGGGGCCCGAAGCGGAGGCATTCGATGATCGACGTCCGGGTCAAGCTGACCTTCCCCGAGAACCTGGTCCGCCAGCCCTTCATGGCCGTCCTCGTCCGGGAGCACGACGTGGTCCCCAACATCCGCCGGGCCAACGTCGACGACCACGAGGGCTGGATCATCTGCGAGATCGGGGGTGAGGCGGCCTCGGTGGAGGCGGCCATCACCTGGCTCCGGGACGAGGGCATCCGGGTCGACCTTCTCGGCGACGTCGTCGAGAGCTGACCCCGTGGCCGGAGGGCCCGAGGAGCCGGAGAACCCCGATGCCGTCCTGGCCCGGGCCGGAGCCGATCTGGCCGCCGCCGTCCTGGTCGCCCTCCCCGGCTGGGTGGTGAGCTCCGTCCGGTCCATCTTCGAGGCCTGGACGGCCTCACCGGCGGGGGCGGCCGGCGCCGCTGAGCGGCTCGCCGTGCTCGAGGGGGCCCGGGAGGCCGGGGCCCGGGCCGTGGCCGGGATCGGCCCGGTCCTGGCCGACCTCCTCGGCCGGGACGTCGACGCCCAGCCGACGACCCCCCTGGCCGTGGTCCGGACGGCCGTCTCCTACCCGACGGCCGTCCTCCGGGCGGTCGGGGTCCCCCCGATCGAGCGGGACGCCGTCGCCACCGGGATGTTCCCCGACGACGACTACGGCCTGACCCCGGCCACCCTGGCCGCCCTCGACCCCACCCTGAAGGACCCCGCCCTGATCTGGGGGGTGGCCAAGGCCCTGGCTCACCGTCGCCGTCACGGGGCCTGAACGGAACGGTGACAGACGTAGGGACGTTGTTAGAGCATGATAGAGTTGTTAGAGGTTGTTAGAGTTGATAGAGGGCGTTAGACTGCCGGGATGAGGCAGGAACCGGGTGATCGAGAAGTCCCCCCAGGTCGGACTCCCAGTCCCTACAGGCCCGGATTCAGCCAGACTCCGGCGGTCCTTGCCGGCCGGGACGACGTCCTCGCCGCAGCAGACGAGGCGACCGCGATTGCGGCACTCGACGGAAGGACACCGACCCCCCTGATGGTCGTGGGGCCAAGGGGGGTGGGCAAGACCGTCCTGCTTTGTGAGGTGGCGTCCCGGGCCGGGGCGACGTATGGCTGGCCGTGGCTCCATGTGGAGGTCGAAGCTCATCGCCCGTTCACGCCTGCCCTTCTCTTCAAGATTGCCGCCTTGGAATCGGCGCTCACCGAAGTGCCGGCGGGACGGAGGTTCAGAGCATCGGAGGCTGTGCTCCGAGCCCAGCTGGCCGGTTTGGGTGGGGAGGTCCAGTTCGCTCGAGATCCGGTCGGCTTGTCCACACCTCTCGAGCTCCAACAGGCGTTGACGAAGCTCGTCGAAGCGGCCCGCGCTCGCGACAGTGGCTTCGTCTTGACCGTCGACGAGTTGCAGCTCGCTGACGGCACTGAGCTTTCCCCGCTGGCAGCGGCCCTACAGCATGCGACCCGTGAGAGTTGGCCCGTGGTGGTGGCGGGCGCCGGTCTGCCCGGCATGCGCGACCCGAGCCGGTCGATCACCTACTTCGAGCGTTCCGAATGGTTCGAGATCGGGATCTTGAGCGAATCAGACACCGTTCTCGCCCTCAGCGGCCCGGCCGAGGAGGCCGGACGCCCACTCGACGACGATGCCGCGCATTACCTCGCTCGTTGCAGCGGCGGCTATCCCTACGCGGTTCAGCTCTATGGTCATCACGCTTGGAGGGCATCGACGGGACAGGATTCCATCGATCTGGAAGCGGCTCGGAGCGCGGAGGCGACCGCCAGGGTGCAGCTCGAGCATGGCCTCTATGCCAATCGATGGGCGCAGACGCCTCAAGCCGAGCGTCGGTATCTGGCTGCGGCCGCCGAGGTTGCCGTTGCCGGCGGGCCAGTCACGGGCCGTGCCGTGGCAGCCCACCTCGGGGTTCCCGGTCAACGCCTGTCGGTGGTCCGGGCCCGGCTCATCCATCGGGGCACCCTCACCGCTGAGGGGGAGGTCCTCAACTTCGCCGTTCCCGGGATGGCCACCTACGTCCTCCGTCGCTTCCGAGCCGGAGACGGGGATCCGCCCACCGAGTAGCGGTCAGTCCGGGAGGAGGACCCCTGGGTTCATGATCCCGGCCGGGTCGAGCGCCTGCTTCAGGGCCCGGAAGGCGGCCAGCTCGTCGGGGGAGCGGACCAGGTGGAGGAACTGTCGCTTGGCCCGGCCGATGCCGTGCTCGGCCCCGATGCTCCCCCCCAGGGAGACGGCCAGCTCCAGGAGGGCCCCGTCGACCTCGTCGCCCCGGCTCTCGGGGACCCCGAGGAGGTTGCAGTGGAGGTTCCCCTCCAGGATATGGCCGAAGAGGTGGAGGGCGGCCCCGGGGGCGAGCTCCCCGAGGGCCCGGCGGGCCGGTGCCTCGAAGTCGGCCAGGCGGCTGAGGGGGAGGCTGACGTCGAGCTTCCGGGGCGGGCCCAGCTCGGCCAGGACCTCGGCGGCGAGCTCTCGGTGGAGCCAGAGGGCGTCCCGCCGGGAGGGCTCCCGGGCCAGAGCGGTGTCGAGGAGGGCGTCCCCGCAGGCAGCCAGGGCCTCGGAGAGGGGGCCGCTGGGGTCGTCGTCGTCGGCGCACTCGACCAGGAGGAGCCAGGGAGCGGGCCTGGCCAGGGGGGGAGCCAGGCCCCGGCGCTCCCCGATGGCCCGGACGAGGTCCCCCCCGACGAGCTCGGCCGACCGGAGGCTCCCGAGGCGGTCCCGGAGGGAGACGGCCACCTTGACGGCCACGGTCAGGTCCGGCACCCCGAGGAGGGCCACCACCTGCTGGGCCCGACCAGGGAGAAGGGTCAACCGGACGGCCGTGACCACCCCGAGGGTCCCCTCGGAGCCGGTCAGGAGTCCGGCCAGGTCGTAGCCGCTGGAGTCCTTGGCCAGCCCGAGGAGGTGGGAGACGAGGAGGCCGCTGCCCAGGACGGCCTCCAGTCCGGCCACCTGCCGGCCCATCGTCCCCTGCCGGAGGACCCGGTTCCCGCCGGCGTCGGTCGCCACCATCCCCCCGAGGGTGGCCGAGTCCCGGGAGGCCAGGTCCACCCCCACCTCGAGACCCGACCCGGCGAGGCTTCGCTGGAGGGCCCCCAGGGTGACCCCGGCCCCCACTGTGACCTGGCCGGCGGCCCGGTCCACGGGCCCGATGTCGTCGAGCCGGCGGCATGACAGGACGATCTCCCCTCCGGCGGGGACCCCGCCCCCGACCAGGCCGGTGTTCCCCCCCTGAGGGACGACCCCCACTCCCCGGTCGGCGCAGACCCGGAGGACGCCGGTCACCTCGGCCGCCGAGCCCGGTCGGACCACGGCCCGGGAGGGGCCTCCGAACCGGCCCGTCCAGTCCCGCTCGTAGGGGGCCCGGAGGTCGGCGTCGGTGAGGACCTGGCCGGCCCCCACCACCTCCCGGAGGGCCTGGAGGAGGTCGGGGGAGGCCACCCCCAGACAGTAAGGGCTCGCTGGGCCTGAACGGGCTCCCCCGGGACGTTCACCGGAAGTTCACTGACAGGACGCCTTTCGTTCGCGGAACGTTCACCTGGGACTCCTAGGTTCGGCTGTGGCTGAACGGCTCACCGAAAACGGCCGCGCCGCCACAGAAGGGTTCTGAGATGGAACCCCACGATCCGGAGGTCGACACCCCGTGAACGCAGCATCCGCCGAGCTTCCCCCCTCTGCCCGTCTTTCCTGGCGACGACTCGCCCCGGTTGCCCTGGCCACCTTCGGTTTCCTGATTGCGGCCTGTAGCTCCAGTAGTTCGTCCTCGTCATCGACGACCGCCCCTGGCTCCCCGACAACCCAGCCCGCCGATCCGTATGCGGCGGCCGATCTCAAGGCCCCCGCCGGGGCCCTCACCGGGGCTGGATCGACCTTCGACCAGCCGTTCTTCACGAAAGCCTTCTACGCGTTCAACCAGGTGGACAGCGGTGTGGCCGTCAACTACGCCTCGATCGGCAGCGGCGGTGGCATCGCCCAGTTCCAGGCCAACACCGTCAACTTCGGCGCCTCCGACGTGCCTATGTCGGCCCTCGACATCTCCAAGGCCACAGCTGGCCAGGTTCTCCAGGTGCCGGTGGCGCTCGGTGGTGTCACCCTGTCGTACAACCTGCCCGGGGTGTCCACCGGACTCAAGCTCTCAGCTGCCGTGCTGGCCAATATCTACCTCGGAACCGTCAAGACCTGGAACGACGCCTCCATCAAGTCCCTGAACCCAGGGGTCACCCTGCCCAGCCAGCCCATCAACGTGGTCTACCGATCTGACGGCAGCGGTACGACCTACATCTTCACCGACTACCTGGCCAACGTCTCGCCGGCCTGGAAGTCGGGGCCCGGTACCGGCAAGTCGATCAGCTGGCCGGCGGGCGTGGGGGAGAAGGGCAACGAGGGCGTGGCCGGCTTTATCAAGCAGACGCCGTACACCATCGGCTACGTCGAGTTGGCCTATGCGATGCAGAACACCTTCACCACGGCCGACATCCAGAACGCGGCAGGTCAGTTCGTGGCGCCCTCCCTGGCCGGAGTGGCGGCAGACGCCTCCCAGAAGCCGAACGTGACGCCGGTTGACTTCTCAATTGTCAACGAACCCGGAGCCACCAGCTACCCGATCTCGGGCTACAGCTGGGCCCTCGTCTACCAGCTCCAGAAGACGACCACCACCGGCACGAGTCTGGTGAAGGTGCTCGACTGGCTGACCCACGCCGGCCAGCAGCAAGCCCAGACACTGGACTACGTCCCGCTCCCGCAGAACATCCAGGACCTCGCCCGCCAGACTCTGCTCCAGGTCACCGGCCCCGACGGCAAGACCGTCCTTCTCACGACGTCGTAGTGACGACGGCGACACTTCCGTCCCGTCCGGGCACCCCGGGGAGGCTCCGCCGTCTCCTCGTGGTGCCCGACGGCGCGTATCGGGTGGGCCTGGCCACGGTGGCGGCAGTGTTCGCCCTGCTGCTCCTGGCGTTTGTCACCAGCCTGGTCGTCCAGGCCCGCCCGGCGTTCGCTCATTTCGGATTTGGATTCCTCACCGGGACGAAGTGGGACCCAGTCCACGGTCATCTGGGGGCCCTGACGTTCGTGGTAGGCACCTTAGAGACGACCATGATCGCCATGGTCATCGCCGTGCCTATCGGGCTCGGGACGGCCCTGGCGTTGGCCTACGCCCTTCCCAGGCGCCTGCAGGCTCCGTTGTCGATGGGAGTCGAGCTCCTGGCCGCGGTGCCGAGCGTGGTGTACGGGTTGTGGGGTCTCCTGGTGGTGGCGCCCGCTGTCCGGACGGTCCTGGAGCCGGCCCTGGCCAAGCTGACCGGGGGCCACGAGCCTTTCGGGGGGATACAGGAAGGCATTGGCCTGCTGCTGGCCGGGCTGATCCTGTCGATCATGGTCCTACCCACCCTGGTGGCCATCTCCCGGGACGTCCTCATCGCCGTCCCCCACGAACAGGTCGAGGGCGCCTACGCGCTCGGGGCCACCCGGTGGCAGGTACTCCGCCGGGTCGTCGTCCCCCACGCCCGAGCCGGGTTGCTGGGAGCCACCACCCTGGCCACAGGCCGGGCCCTGGGCGAGACCATCGCCGTGACCATGGTGATCGGCAACACCGTCTCCTTTGCGCACTCGCTCTTCGCGCCGACGGCCACGATGGCTTCGGTCATCGCCAACGAATTCACCGAGGCCACCGAGCCCTTCCACCTGTCCGCCCTGGTAGCAGTGGCCGTGATCCTTCTCGGGGTCGCCATTCTGGTCAACGTCACCGCCCGGCTGCTGGTGCGTTCTGTCGGCGGCCGACAGCGTGTCGGACTGGGGGTGGCATGACTCTCATGGCCCTCGACCCGATCATCGCCAGGCGCATCGAGATCCACTCCATCGCGGAACGGACCGTCCAGGGCCGGGAGCGTCGGGCCTCGGTGGCCGTGTGGGCCTGCCGCGCCTGCCTGATCGTCGTCCTCATCCCGCTGGTCGCCATCCTCTTCTACGTCGCCAGTCGGGGCATCGCCGCCTGGAACTGGGCCTTCTTCTCCCACCTCCCGACTCCGGCCGGCATCCCCGGCGGTGGGGTCTCCAATGCCATTGTCGGGTCGCTCATCATCGACGGGGTTGCCGCCGCCGCCGCCGTCCCCTTCGGCGTCGCCGGCGGGCTCTTCCTGGCTGAGTCGGACGGCCCCGTGGCGGGCGCCCTCCGATTCGCCGCCGACGTGCTCTCGGGCCTGCCCTCCATCACCATCGGCATCTTCGCCTATGCCGTCATCGTCAAGATCCAGGGCCACTTCTCGGCTGTCTCGGCCAGCTTCGCTCTGGGTGTCCTCATGCTCCCGGTGATCATGCGGGCCAGCGAGACGGCAATTCGATCGGTCCCCAGGGAATTGCTCGAAGGGGGGCTGTCGCTCGGCGCCCGACGCGCCACGGTGGCCCGCAAAGTCGTCCTCCCTGCCGCGCTCCCGGGACTGATCACCGGTGTTCTTCTCGGCATCGCCCGTGCGGCCGGCGAGACCGCTCCCCTCCTCTTCACGGTGATCGGAAGTCAGTACTGGAACCTGTCTCCCACCAAGCCGATGGGCGCGCTCCCTCTGGTGGTGTTCCAGAACGGAATCCAGGCCTATCCCGACCTGGTGAAGACGGCCTGGGGGGCAGCGCTGTTCCTCGTCGTGATGATCCTTGTGCTCAGCGTTGGTAGCCGGCTGGTGGCGGCCAGGCTCCGAAAGGTGAGGAGATGACCGATCCCATGATCAAGCCGGAGCTCGCCCCCGGGGTGGCCGCCGAACCTGAGCTGGTGCCCCCACCCTCGCCGATGCCGGTCATGCAACTCCGGGACGTGTCGGTTGCATTCAGCGGCCGTCCGGCTGTCCGCAACGTCTCGTTCGACATTCCCGAGAACGAGGTCACCGCTCTCATCGGACCGTCGGGATCGGGCAAGACGACCCTCCTGCGTTCGCTCAACCGGATGCACGACCTGGTCCGCGGAGCCGAGGTCAGCGGTTCCATCCTGCTCGGGGACATCGATGTCTACGGTGGCTCCATCAGCCCCACGTTGCTCCGGTCCCGGGTGGGCATGGTCTTTCAGCGTCCGAACCCCTTCCCGACCATGAGCATCTACGACAACGTCACATCGGGGCTCCGTTTCAACGGTGTCCGGCGAAAGGCCCTTCTTGAGGAGGCCGCCGAGTCGGCCCTGATCGCCGCCGCCCTCTGGGACAGCGTCAAGAACAGGATGAAGGCCCATGCCAGCACCCTCTCCGGTGGCGAACAGCAGCGGCTCTGCATCGCCCGCGCTCTGGCCGTCGAGCCCCGGGTCCTGCTGATGGACGAGCCGACCTCCTCCCTCGATCCCGTCGCTACCAAGCGGATCGAGGAGCTGCTGGGGGAGCTCAAGGACCGAGTCAGCATCGTCATCGTCACGCACAACATGCAGCAGGCCATGCGGGTCTCGGACACCTGCGCCTTCCTCCTGATGGGCGAAGACCGGGCCGGTGAGCTCGTCGAGTATGCGGCGACGACCAAGCTCTTCGGCGAACCGGACGACCCCCGGACCGCCGATTACGTGAACGGTCGATTCGGATGATGTGGTCCCTGGGTCTGCAACGATCGTTCACCTAACGATCACCGACAAGCCGTTTCCTGTTCGCGTGTCGTTCACATTGGATGCCTACGGTCCAACAGATGCCCGGTCGAAGTCACCCTGGCGGCCGCGGACGGAGCCGCACCCAGCGTTTGATGGACCGGGAACGGCCTATTCCCCGGGCCCCGATCCATTCGTGAGCACTCCCGAGGGCCGGCTCCGGATCCTCATCGTCGAGGACGAGGAGTCCTACCGGGAGGCCCTCCAGGCCGGGCTGTCGAAGGAGGGCTACGAGGTCGAGCTGGCCGCCGACGGCCTGGAGGGGCTGAAGCAGTTCGCGGCCCGGCCCCCGGACCTCGTCCTCCTCGACGTCCTCCTGCCGGGTATGCACGGGACTGAGGTCTGCCGCCGGATGCGGGAGATCGCCCCGGTTCCGGTCATCATGGTCTCGGCCCTCGACAGTGAGGTCGACATCGTCCTCGGCCTCGAGCTGGGGGCGGCCGACTACGTCACCAAGCCCTACCGCCTCCGGGAGCTCACGGCCCGGATCCAGGCCGTCCTCCGTCGGGTCTCCCCACCGCCTAGCCTCCCGGCCACCGGGGCCCGGCCGGTTCCTGTGTCTCCGACCGAGATCGTGGTGGCCGGTCCCGTCCAGGTCGACTTCGCCCGGCGGGAGGTCTCCCTGGCCGGCCGGACCGTCCATCTCTCCCGGCGGGAGTTCGACCTCCTCGCCCTCCTCCTCGCCCCCCCGGGCCAGGTCCGGACCCGGGACGAGCTCATCGACCTCCTCTGGTCGGGCCGGGACCTGGCCGACACCCGGACCCTCGACACCCACATCCGGCGGCTCCGGGTGAAGCTGGAGAGCGACCCGGCCGACCCGAGGTTCCTCGTCACCGTCCGGGGGGTCGGCTTCCGGTTCGACACCGACGGCCGGGGCAGGCCCGACCGGACCGGCTCCTGAGCGAGTAGCCCCTCCGACCGCGGTCAGCGCTCCGGCTCTGGCCCGTCGTCGGGCTGCCAGACGGGGACCCGGATCCGGTCGAAGAGGACCTCGAGCGGCTCACCCCGGAGAGCGGCGAAGACCTGGGGGCCCCAGCGGTCCACCCCGGCCAGGGGCGAGGGGAGGTCGTCGGGGGCGAACCAGCCGACGTCGGAGCACTCGAGGGGGTGGGCCCGGAGGTCCCCACCGGTGGCCCGGCAGTGGAAGAGGAGGGAGTAGAGGGGGACCCGGGTCATCCCCAGCCGGAGCCCGTCGAGGACGGCGATGAGCCGGAGGGGCTCGGCCTCGATGCCGGTCTCCTCCAGGACCTCCTTCGTCACGACCTCGGCCGCCGAGTAGCCGACGTCGGCCCAGCCGGTGGGGTAGAGCCAGACCCCGGAGTCGGCCCGCTTGATGAGGAGGAGCTCGCCCCGGTCGTTGCCGACGGCAGCCCCCACGGCCACCTTGGGGGTGACGTAGCCGGGGATGCCCGGGACCACCGATACCATCCACTCGTGGACGAGCCCCTCGGCGTCCTCCACCCCGGCGGCTCCCTCCGAGGCGGCCATCTTGATGTCGGCGGCGACGTGGAGGATCTCCTCGAACCGCTCCTGCTCGTAGAGGCTCTCGGTGAAGCCCAGGCCCGTCCGGGCGATGGCGGCCAGGCTCTCGCTCCAGCGCAGCAGCTGCCTCGTGGAGACGGGAGGGTCCACCAGGCGACGCTACCCCACGAGCCGTCGTCGGCCGCGCCGTGGGAGGAGGTCGGGGTGGGCCACAATGGAGGGATGGCCGTGCACGCCGACTGTCGGCACTACATCATGCAGACGACCTCCCAGGGCGACAAGATCGAGCGCTGCCGGGTCGACGCCAACGGCCACCTCCCCTTCACCTGCCCCGAGGGCTGCGTCTTCTACGAGCCCCGGAAGGTCTCCTCGGCCGGCTGGCATGTCGCCCCCAAGCCGGACGACCCGCCCGACCGGTAGGGGTCAGCCGTCCAGGAGGGCGGCGCAGGCGTCCCAGACGGCCCCGGCGGCCCGGGCCGACGAGGCCGAGAAGGTCCCGAAGCCGAGGAAGCCGTGGATGAGGTCGGGGAAGTGGAGCCGGGTGACGGCGACCCCGGCCGCCTCGAGCCGCTTGGCGTAGGCGAGGCCCTCGTCCCGGAGGGGGTCGTAGCCGGCCGTGGCCACCACGGCGGGGGGGAGGGGGAGGTGGAGATCGGCGAAGAGGGGGCTCACCTCCGGGTCCTTCGGGTCGTGGCCGGCCAGCCAGTGGTCCACGAACCACTCCATGGACCGCTCCGTCAGGAGGTAGTCGGCCCCGTTCTCCTGGACCGAGGGCTGGGCCAGGGTGAGGTCGGTGGCCGGGTAGACGAGGACCTGGCCCACGAGGTCGGGGCCGGCCGACCGGGCCCGGAGGGCGACCAGGGCGGCCAGGTTCCCCCCGGCGCTGTCCCCGGCCACCACCAGCCGGCCCGGCTTGAGCCCGAGCTCGTCGGCCGAGGCGGCCAGCCAGGTGGTGACGGCGTGGCAGTCGTCGACGGCGGCCGGGAACCGGTCCTCGGGGGCGAGCCGGTAGCCGACGCTGCAGACGAGGGCCCCGGTCCGGGCGCAGAGCTGCCGGCAGGAGCTGTCGTGGGTCTCGATCCCCCCGATGACCCAGCCCCCACCGTGGAAGTAGGCCACGGCGGGCCGGGGACCGGGGACCTCGGGCCGGTAGAGCCGGACCGGGATGGGCCCGGCCGGGCCCGGCACCGTCCGGTCCTCGCCGGTGACCCCCTCGACGGGGGCCCCGGAGCGGCCCATGAGGGCGGCCGTCCGGTCGAAGAGCTCCCGGACGGCGGGAGCCTCCATCTCGGAGAAGTCGGGGATGGCCAGCAGGGCCATCTGGTCCAGGATCGTCCGGGTGTCCGGATCGAGGGGGGCGGTGTCCGGGAGCAGGGCCATGGGACGACACGCTACGCGGGCCCGGCTCCGGACGTAGCGTCGGGGGGATGGGAGGAGAGGAGGCGCCGCCGGACCCGGTCCGGGTGGTGTCCCGGGAGGGGGACCTCCTCGAGCTGATCCTCCTCGTCCACGTCCAGCCCGGGGCGGGCCGCAGCGAGCTCGTGGGTCGCCATGGCGACGCCCTGAAGGTCCGGGTCTCCGCTCCCGCTGTCGACGGCCGGGCCACGGCCGGCTGTCTGGACCTGGTGGCCGGGCTCCTGGGCGTCCCCACCCGGCAGGCCACCCTGGAGTCGGGGGGGGCGAGCAGGCGGAAGCGGGTCCGGGTAGTCGGGGTCCGGGCCGAGGCCCTGGCCCGGTTCGAGGCCGGGCTGGCCGGCTCCTCCTCCTAGCCCGCCTCCTCGACGGCATCGGCATCAGAGCGCTCCCCGCCGGCGAGCTCCCCGATGCCGCCGGCGGCCCAGAAGTCGAGGACGACCTCGGCATTGGCCCGGCCGGCGGCCATGAGGGTCTCGGTCCCGGAGAAGTCGTCGTAGCGGGAGATGGGATCGGTGTCGACCGTGAAGACGACGACCTCGACCCCTTCGGGGAGCTGCTCGAGCTCGAGGGCGAAGCGGGCGTGGATGGCGATGAAGAAGGCGGTGAGGACGGCCTCGACAGGGCGCCGGTAGCGGTGGGGGGTGAACCGGAGGGGCCCGCAGAGGAGGACGAAGATCCGGTCGGCCCCCTGGGCGATGGCCCGGCCGATGGGGACGTTGTCCCCGACCCCCCCGTCGATGAAGGCCTCCCCGTCGATCGTGACCGGAGGGAGGAGGGCGGGGAGGGCCGAGGAGGCCAGGATGGCCTCGACGGCGTCCCCCCGGCTGAACCACCGGAGGCGGCCGTCGGTCAGGGAGGTGGCCACCACCTCGAGGTGGACCCGGGCGTCCTCGAGCCGGTCGATGACCAGGCCGGCCTCGACCACCCGGCGGAGCCCTTCGTTGGGGTGGACGGACTCCCGCTGTTGGAGGAACCGCCAGGGCCCGGGGAGTCGGCCGTGGGGGAAGATCTCCTCCCGGGTCAGCCCCCGCCAGATCCCGGCCATCCGCTCCACACCGGCTCCGGTGGGCTCCCCGGCGAAGCCCCCGGCGTTGATGGCCCCCACCGAGGAGCCGTAGACGGCGTCGGGGACGATCCCACGGTCGACAAGGGCCTCGAGCATCCCGATCTGGGCCGCCCCTCTCGATCCCCCCCCGGCGAAGACGAAGGCGGTCTTCCCACCCCTCCGCCGGAGGGTTCCCGTCCGGCGGTGTCGGTCGAGCCAGCGCCGGGCTGACGCCGAGCCGGTGAAGACCCCGCCGGGGAGGTGGACGACGGCCATCAGGCCTCCCCCCCGGGGCCGGTCCCGTCCGGGCCGGGATCGGTGTTCCGGGCGGCCCGGTCCCGGCGGACCCCCCAGCGGATGGCCGTGAAGGCCAGGCCGACCATGAGGAGGAGGAAGACGCCGAAGACGGCCAGGAAGGCGGCGTTCACCGGCGCCAGGCTACCGGCTCACCGTCACACCCTCCCGGCATGCTGGGACCATGCCAGGAGGACCGACCACCGTGAGACCGCCCCCCGTCGTCCCGTTGGTGGCCGGCTCCCTGCTGGCCCGGCTCCGGGGCGATGGCCTCGACCGGCCCCCCGTCGACCCGGGCCTGGCCGGGGGGCTCCGGGACTGGCTGGAGGACGGCCTGGCCGGACCGGCCGGAGACGTCTTCGATCACAACCTTCCCGTCCGGGTGTCGAAGAAGGGCCTCAGCCAGGTCGTCACCTGCGAGGCCCAGTTGGTGGCCGACCGGGAGGTGCCGGCGGGGGTCACCCCGGAGCTGGCCCGGGGGTCGCTCGTCGACGCCCTGTTCCGGCAGTGGGTCACGGTTGGGGTAGTGGAGGACCCGGTCGGGGACGCCCTGGCCGCCCTGGCCGCCGAGGGGGATCGGGACGGAACGGTGGCCTTCGTGGTCGGACTCGACCCCGGGGAGCGGGCCGGGCTCGCCGCCGAGGTGACGGCCCACACCGCCGTGGTTACCGGGGGGTGGCCGGTGCCCAGCCCGGCCTGGCTGCCCCGGACCCAGGAGCGGCTGGTGGTTCCGCTGGTCGGGGGTCGGATCGTCCTGTCGGGGGTGGTCGACCTGGCCCTCGGGGACCCGGCCGGGGAATCGGCGTCGGTCTGCCTGGTCGAGGTCAAGTCGGGTCGGCGGCGGGCTGAGCACCGGGCCGATCTCCACTTCTACGCGCTGCTGGAGACGTTGCGGAGCGGGGCCCCGCCCTTCCGGGTGGCGACCTATTACACGGGGACGGGGGAGCTCGATGCCGAGGCGGTGCCCGAGGAGCTCCTGGTGTCGGCGCTGGAGCGGGTGCTGGTCGCCGCGTCCCGGCTGTGCCGGTTGGCGTCGGGGGCCGAGCCGGCCCGGAGCCCGAACCCGGAATGCTCGTGGTGCGGGGCCCTCCCCGGCTGCGGCCCGGGCCTGGCCCGGGTCGGGAACCCGGAGGCCCGGTGACCGTCGAGCTGTTGGCGAGGCCTGCCGAGGCGGCCACCCCGGCAGGGGTTCCGCTGTCCCTGCCCCGGGCCCGGGTCCTGGCCGGGGCCCTGCTGGCTCCGGCCCCCCCGGCGGTCCCGGGCACCCGGTTGGCCGAGGTGCGGTCCTACCTGGAGCGTGAGCTCCCCCTCCTCGCCGCCGGGGTGCCGGCCAGTCGGGAGCTCAGGGTCGACAGCTACCGGCTCGACCTGGTCCTGCACCGACCGGAGCGGTCCGGTTCGGTGGGGACGTTCAGCCCGAGCCCTGCCCGGTGCCGGCGGTCCATCGGGCTGGCGGCGGTGGAGCGTTGTGTCCGGGGCCGGTCCCCGAACCCCGGGGCGGCCGTGGCCGAGATCCTGGCCGAGGGCGTCGGGGCCGTCGTGCACCCGACCGGGGGGGTCCGGGCCCCGTGGTGGGCGTCGTGGTTCCGGGAACTCCCCCTCGGGGCCCGGGGGGTGGTCCAGGCCGAGGCGGTGACGTGGGCCAGCCAGCTCTGGACGGCGTTCGAGTGGTCCGGGTTCGAGCGGCAGCCGGCCCTGCCCGGGTCGGACGACTGGTGGCACTGCCCGGGGGCCCGGCAGGTGACGTTCCGGGGTCAGGCCGAGGTGCGGGCCTGGACGGGGGGCCGGCCGGTGCTCGCCGTCGTCGGCCGGGGCCTGGCCCCCCCGGTCCGGTGGCGGGCCGAGCTCGGGTTCCCGGCCCTGGTGGCCGCCCTGGCCCGGGGTGAGCGGGCTGCCCCGGCCCGGGTCGTCGGCATCTGGCCCGCCACCGGCCAGATCAGGATCCTCCCCGTCGGTCTGGCCGCTCTCCGGGAAGCCGCCTCGGCGGCGGTCTCGGCCGTTGCCACCCTGGTCGACGCCCAACTCGAGGACGGAGCCCGGTCGGCCCGGTGAGGTCTGGCCCTGCCCCGGCGGCCCGGGGGTCCCGTTAGGCCGGGGGGTGGCCGAACCAGCGGGTCCGGCGGGAGGCGCCGAACTCCACCTTCTCGGCGGCGACCTCGAGTGAAGGGGGAGTGAAGGCGGAGGTGACGCTGTCGCCGGCCAGGAAGTTCACGTCGACCCGGCCCACGGTGTCGTCGCCCATTTCGATGTAGCAGACGGCGTCACCGGCGTAGGGGGCCGGGGGGTCGCCGCCTCGGAGCCGGGCCACCAGGACGTCGGCGACGGTCCGGGCCTCGCCCTCGGCGATGACACCGGCCCGGGGGACGGGGGCGCTCGTGACATCACCGACGGCGTAGACGTCGGCGAAGCGGGTGGCGAAGGTGGCCGGGTCGACCGGGATCCAGCCGTCCTCGGCCAGCCCCGACTCCAGCACCACCTCGGGGGCCCGGTGGACGGGGATGCCCAGGAAGAGGTCGTAGGGGAGGCTCCGGCCGTCGGCGAGATGGGCCAGCGGGGCGTCGGGGTCGAGGTGGGTGACGAGGGTCTGGGGCCACCAGGTGATCCCCCGGTCGGCCAGCATGCCCACGATGGCGGCCGAGGTCTCGGGAGAGACCGGGATGGGAAGGGGAAGGGGGCTCAGGAGATGGATCTCAACTGCGTTCCGGGTCCCCCGGCGGGTGAAGAGGTCGTGGAGGAGGAAGGCGGCCTCGATGGGGGCGGGAGGACACTTGAAGAAGGGGCCGAGGACGCTGATGAGGATCGTTCCGGCCTGGAACGACTCGAGGGCGTCCCGGGTCCGGGCCGCCCCCTCGGGGGAGTAGAACTCGAACCCTCCCTCCACCAGGCCCGGGGTGGCGGCCGGGTCGAGGTCGGCGCCCAGGGCCACCACCAGGATGTCGGCCTCGAGGACCCCCCCGTCGGTCACGACCCGGCGGGTCATCGGGTCGATGGAGAGGATCGTCTCCTGGCGGAAGGTGAGGTTCACCTTGGCCATGTCCCGGTAGGGGAGCCGCATCTCCTCGAGAGACCGTCGCCCCACCATCACGTCGAGCTTGGCGAACCCGAAGACGAAGGCGTCGTTCTTGTCGATGAGGGTCACCTCGACCTCGTCGGCCAGGTCCTCGGCCAGACGGGAGGAGAGCTCGAGGCCACCGAATCCGGCTCCCAGGATGACGACGTGCGTAGGCATCGGCGCAGGCTACCGGCCACCCCTGGCGCGGGGTGGCCGGGACAGCTCCGTGGAACCGCCTCAGTGGCGGTGCATCCCACCCAGCTGTCGACAGCGAATCGCCGTCGGGCCATTGGTAGTCTCAGGCCCGTGAGCAACACCGACGATGTCATCGCCAAGCTCGAGCGGCTCCAGGGGCTCCGGGACTCCGGCGTCCTGACCCAGGCCGAGCTCGAGTCCCAGAAGGCGGCCCTGCTGGCCGGCGCGTCGACCTGCGCCGAGTGCGGGGCTCAGCTCCAGGTGAACGCCAACGGCGCCTGCATCTGGTGCGGCACCCCGGCGCCCCGGGGAGCTCCCGCCGCGGTGGTCAGCGAGGACGCCCTGGCCGACTCCATAGTCGCCGCCCACCCCGACAATCTGATCAGTGCCATCAAGGAGCTACGCCAGCAGACCGGCCTCGGGCTCAAGGAGGCCAAGGAGCGGATCGAGGCAGCCCAGTGCCGGGCCGCCGGGATGGGGCGCTGAGCGCTAGGCCGAGGGGTCGCTCGCGGCCAGCATGGCGGCCATGGCCGGGCCGTTGAGGGTGAAGATCGAGGTGTGACCGCAGGATTCACACACGAGCAGGTGGAACCGCCAGAAGTCTCCGATCCCCACCGTCCCGGCCCCGATGGCCCGGGCCGCGTTCACCCCCAGCGGTCCGATCCGGTCGACCCGGTCACTACCGCAGGCCACGCACGAGCCCGCCTGGGGTACGGGGCGGGCCGCATCGACCGCGGTCAACCTCCTGCTGGCGGGCGGCTATCTGTTCGAGCAACCGGCGCTCGTCCCCACGCGACATGTCGACCCCCCTCCTCGCCCCGCCGCAACGGAACGCTTCCGCTCCCCACCAGCCTATGACCACCGTGCCGGTCCCGACCGGGAGGTGCTTCCAGGGTGTCCCCAATGGGATGGGCTGGCCGGCCCGATAGAGGTCATCTGACGGAGAGCCCACTTGGAACTTGCGGTTCTGGTGATATCATTAGATATCGATAGGAGGTGGGCATGTCCAACATCCTCATACGAGATGTCCCGGACGAGGTCGTGGCGGCAATCGACGTCCGCGCTGCCTCACTCGGTCTCTCCAGGAACGAGTTCCTCCGCCGTCGCATCGGGCAGGAAGCACGGCGAGGGGTGACTCCCGTGACCGTCGACGATCTCCGGCAGTTCGGCGCGCTCGCGGCTGATCTCGGAGATCCGGAGATCATGGCTCGGGCGTGGTCCTGACCGAGCGGGATCGAGGTGCCGCATGGTTGATCGACAAGTCCGCTCTTGAGCGGCTCGGGCGGAGTAAGGACCCCGAGACGTGGGCAAGCAGGATCGACCGCGGACTCGTGCACGTCACCACAGTGACCCTCTTGGAGGCCGGATACTCGGCCCGCTCGAAGGAAGACCTGAGCCGCATCCTCAACGGCCCGCCGCTGTCATCGATGCCGGTCGAATACCTGACCCCCGTGATCGAAGACCGGGCCATCCAGATACTCGCTGCCCTGGCCGATCGTGGCCAACACCGGGCGCCGTCGCTGCCCGACATTCTGATCGCCGCAACAGCAGAACGATCAGGTCTGACGGTCCTCCACGTGGACAGGGACTTCGAGCTGATCGCCGAGGTGACGCACCAACCGCTCGAGCGGCTCCTCCTCGACAGCTGAGGAACGGATTCAGACGCTCGGATCATCCACCCGAACGAGGAGACAGAGGGGAGCGGCCAGGGCCGCCCCGCCCTTGTCTCCCGTGCCCAGGGCTTGGATGAGGATCACTCGCCCTCATCCTGGCTGGCGGAGAGCCTGAGACTCTTTTCAAACCCATCCCTGGGGCTCCAGAGGCTGCTGGATCTCATCGAATCCTAGGAACTCCCGGTCCCTCCCGGCCAATTTTCCCTGCTCAAGAGGTACTTTCCGCGGCTGCGCCCGCAATTCGACGGCCAGGACGCCGACCTCGGCAGCTACATACCCGCCGTGTTGCCGCTTCTCCACGTCAGCGCACTCGACTGCAGGCACTTCCGAGTTCTTCGTCACAAGAGTGCGGCTCCTGCGTTAATTTGGTAGTGGAGGACCCACTTCTCCAGGAGGCCACAGGAACGTGACTACCCAGTTGACACCTGAATCCCGGTTCACCGATGTTTGTCAGCTTACTCGAGCCGCAAGCGAATCGTCGAATGCCCCTGGCATATCTAGATGTATTCCACGTGGATTCATTCCCCCTCACACACCCTGGCCCCGAACTCCTCCCGGAGCCGCCGTTCGACGTCCGACAATACCGGGCGCAACCGTTGCCGATCCGCCACGATCGTCGTACGCTGGCTACAACAATCGCTAATGGAAATGCCGATCCGATCAGTGTCTCCAATCGAATTCATCTCACACTCTCCGCCACAGGAGATCCAAGATCGACGAATGCCGCCTTTCCCCGGGACCTTGATTGGTTGCAGTGGGCTGTCGGACTACAGAAAGCAACGCCAATGGATCAGATGAATGTCGTTACGACTAGCGTTTCACGCACTTCCAAATTCTCTCTCCTTGCGACGTTCCAGTGGATCTCGGCCGCTCTCGTAGCGTCCGTTGGATCAGCGGCCATCTTTGCGGCGCTCACCCACCATAATGTCGGAGTCGAATATTTTAGCCGAAACGCCGTTAACCCCGCAACGGGCCTCCAGTCGTTTAGGTGGGCGTCGTTCGTGGCGTTTATGGCGGGGCTAGTGCTGACGCTAGCGCTGCAAATCTCTGCTGCCCTCGTGCTCAGTATTGCTGCACGAGCCAAGCCTCCCAGCCTTTCGCTGGCTGAGCGTATGGTGGCCATCGCAGGTGTGATCTCAACCGCACTGTGTGGAGCTGTAACAATCACCGCCTTGACCGGTGTTGCCCAAGCCGACCAGGTAGTCGCAGCTGTGCACTTGCCATTCGACCTCGGTACAATAGACACCGGAGATGGACACACCGGAGCCGCATACCTTGCTCTCGGGGCCACGCTAATAGTGGGAGCATTCACATTTGCGGCGTTTGGTGCGCTTCGAGGTCAAGTCCAATCGACGCGCCACACCCTCTTGCCGTTGCTTCTGGGAGCAACAGGCATCATTGTGCCCGTAATGGTTCAAATGGAAGGATGGACGCAACCCGCTGCCATCATCGCCACCTCATCCCCGGCTGGGCATGGCTTTTGGACAATGCATGAGAGACTTCACGATCCGGACAGGCAAGTGATTTCGGCGCCCCCGCCATCGTCACAGACCCTCGCTGCGGGTTCTTCGGCAGATCCCAGATGTTCCGGAGGCCCCGCCTGCTCGAACAGCACCACCCAGGGGACCATATGCCAGATCGTCCACGCCGAGGACCGCCACGGTCGGAAGTCCGACAAGCAGCTCGCACATGCGCGTAGGGTCGTGCTCCGCAGGGGCTCCTTCAGAACCACGGACTTCAGCAGCCCTGATTCTGGGAGCCTCTGTGACGCTCCCGTTGGACTCCTAACGTCACACCCCGCTTAGATCCGAAGACACATGATCCCCGAGGGTCTGGTTCTGTCGGCATACGTCGACCTTGGAGTTGGCGAGCCCGACCAGTTGGAACGGTTAGCGACGTGGAGGGCATCGGGCAAGAAATCGTCGAGGGTCTTGTCGTAGGGGCCAAAAAGGTCGAATACCCCGTAGACGGTGGCGTCGACCAGCGGCCCGGTCGTGGAACTCGACGGCCGCCCCAGGCCCTGTCCCGATGGGTGCGAAGAGCCGCGATGAACACGTCGACTTCGTCGGGATCGATCACCCGAGGAAGGGTGCGAGGCGCTCGGATCAGCGGCACGCCCCGCACCGGCCGCTGCCCCGGCCTCCGGACCGCCAGACCCCGAGGCACCGGGTTGCGCGACACGCCGCAGTCGCCTCGGATGATCAGGTACTCATACAGCCCGGCGATCGTCGCCAGCCGTCGCTTGATCGTCCGCGCCGACAGTCCCGCTTCGCCGTCCTCGATCCGCACGACCTTGGAACCCCGGCGCGGAGCCCGCTGCGCCTTGATGAACCCGAGGACGTCACTGGTGGTCACGTCGGCCGGATCGGTGTCGACCACGCAGAACAACACCTTCAGGTCGAACGCAGTGGCCAACACCGTGTTCCACCGGGCCCGGGCCGCCACCAGCTCGAGGTAGTCGTCGAGGAGCGGATGACCGACCCGTATCAGCTCACAGCCATCAGCTCCGCGGCTTCGGACAACACACGGATCGAACCCCACGGAGACCCCCGATGGTCGCGGTGACCGCATCCTCCCCGACCCCAACGGCCGGACGGTGGATCACCCGCATATCGTGACCAGGCTTCGATCCATTCGAAGATGGCCTGGGCCAGGTCGTGGCGGGTCGCCCAGTGTTGCTGGTCGAGGAGTTCGAGCTGCAGGGTCCCGAAGAATCTCTCAGCGACGGAATTGTCGAAGCAGTCGCCGATGGATCCCATCGATCCGAGCAGCCCGCCGAGACCCGTTTCTCAGCGGCCTGAAGATGGTAACGGGAGGACGTTCTCCCTGGCGAAGAACGCCGCCGCCCGCTTCAGGATCTCGATCTCCATCTGCTGGACCCGGTTCTCCCGACGCAGCCGGACCAACTCGGCCCGCTCCTCGGTCGTGAGACCCTCCCGGCGGCCCTCATCGACATCGGCCTGTTGAACCCAGCCCCGAAGACACGAATCGGAGATCCCGAGATCCTCGGCAATCTGAGCCACCGGCTTCTCCCGCAACCGGGCCAGCTCAACAGCCCGGCGACGAAACTCCGGAGGATGCGGACGGGGCATCAGGACTCCTCTCCGAGACGGCCAACCGCCTCACGGTAGGTGTCCGGACCACCGGGGGAAGCTCAGAACTGGACCACCCGGTTCACTCACGGGTGGCTGACCGACCTCGGGATGTACCGGCTCGCAGGAACAGTGCGTTACTGGTCGGCGCATGCCTGACTGTGAACGGTGTCGGAAAGCCGTGTGCGGGAGAACCGCACGCACGGTTCGATAGGGGGCCGCTGGGGAGGTTGAGACGCTGCCGACCGGAATGGGCGATGAACCTTCGGGCCTGCGCCTGACGCCGGCAACACGCACAACTGAACCAGCGGCCTACCTCACAAGAGCGGGAAATCTAGCGACTCGATCCCAGGCGCTTGAAACTCATCCGGGGGCGCACTACCATGCCACCATCGACCGAGCGGGGGAGGCCCAGGTTGAGCGGAACTAAGAACAAGCGCCGCACTGTGGCGGCGGCCATTACCCCAATTGGCCTAATCACGCCTCCATCGGTGCTCGCCGTCCAGGCGTTGTGGTCTGAGGCTGCATTCGCAATTCCCCCAACCTGCGCGATGGCTCAATCGCTACACCCACGAGCTTTGGTAAACGATGGGATCAACACGGTCAGTCTTCAAGGAATCAAGAACACCTTTAAGATTCTAAAGGCCAGCAGTTATGGGGTCCGCAATTTCGCACATTACCCCAACAAGAGTTTCATCGACCAAGAGGAATGGCAGTACACAAACGGCAATGGTAACTCCACATGGGTGGAGGCCGGTTGGACTGCAGGATACGTTTCAAGTTACCGGGGGGCCGACGACCTACTCATTCATCGGGCCATTTTGGGCTGATCAACGGAGCTCGGGTGGCAACTATCATGAACACGGGATGTCGCCGATCCCAAAGCCAGGCGATTACGCCTACTTCACGATCCAACAACACAGCACAAATCAGCACTCATGGGATATTCAATACCAGTCAAAGACAGGTAGTGGAACAGTGATTTCGACTGCGGCAGGCCTGTCAACTGGAGACCCCCACACAACCAAGGCAAAAGACGCAGCCGCAGGACTCGAAACCACCTGCGAAAAGGCCGGTCAGTTCATGGTCCCCAATTTTGAACGATTCTCAACTGATGTAGCTGGCACTTACGGGCGTCCCTCACACTACACCTCCACCGGGTATGTCTGTCCGTCTCCTCCCGGGCACCTCGCGCACCAAATAACAATCTCAAAATATTCGGCGGGCACCGGTGGATGGAAATTCAAGGTCGGTGAAGGAAACAATACCGCCTCCAAGAACTGTAACAGCTACTAGCCACCATGAAACGCCTCGTACTGACAGCCATCGCCGTATTCATCGTGCCTATTTCTGTTGTTGTAGCGGGTATTGCCGCTGGCGGGGGGCTCGTATCTGTTGGGCACACGAGTGCGCCCAACAGGGGACACGCGCTTCATCCGAATTCTGCCGCAGGTCCCAACGCAGCGATTGATCAGCTTTCCGAGGATTTCGCCGCCCTGGCGGGCGATCCACAGGTCAGCTCAGCGCAATGGGTTGCGTCGAACCGTGGTGCCGCCGCTTCAGAATTGATGGGAGCGACCATCTACGGAGCTTCAACGCAGCGACCCGTGTATGCGATCGAGATGACCGGCTCGTTTGTTCTCTCTTGGGTTCACGTCCCGTCAGGTAAGCATCCGCCGGCCGGTACAACGCTCCAGATCATAGTTGATCAATCCACGTGGCAGGTTCTAGATCTTGGAGTCCAGAATAGCGTCGGAGACCTCGGTTCTCTGGGTCCAATTTCCAACGACAACTTGTCCGGTCTTTCCCCAATGACAGAGAGCTCATGGCAAAATCGGTTTGGGTACCTGACTCATCGTACGCAAAGTCATTGACCAAGATCGCAGCCCCAGTCTTGTGACAAGACAAGCGAGCGCTGGCAGAACCGCTGAGCCGATCTTCGTCTTGACTCTTCCCAGATCCGGGTCGACTCTCTTGAGGTATATTCTAGACTCTCACAGCATGATAACTTGTCCGCCGGAGACGCAACTGTCGCTTCTTTGCGCCGAGGTCATTGATACTTGGCTGAACTACAACAACCCTGAAGACTTCGAGCTCAGGAAGAAGCACGCGATCAAGCAGGCGCGGGCGAATGCCCGCAACATCATCTCATGGCACTTGGAATCCGCCGGCAAGAGTGTGTTCTGTGACAAATCCCTTCCCAACCTTGACCACGCTCTATTGCTCGCTGAGCTGTTTCCTCGTGCAAAGTTCATATGCCTATACCGGCATCCAATGGACTTCATCATTTCCGCAATCGAGTCATGTAAGTTCGGATATTCACATTTCGGACTCTACCCGTATCCTGACTTCCGCAGAATGTAGGCA
>PLZB01000090.1 GCA_003151955.1 Acidimicrobiaceae bacterium | reverse complement strand
CCGTGGTGTCGTCCACGTCGATCACGGTCACCTCGCCGGCTGGATCGGTCGGCACCGTCGACATCACCGTCACCACCCCCGGCGGCACCTCAGCCACCACCGCCGGCGACCACTTCACCTACGACGCCACCTCGGCCGTCGCCTCGGTCGCCCCGAACGCAGGACCCACGGCCGGCGGGACTTCGGTCACGGTGACCGGGACCGGCTTCGTCACCGGCGCCACCGTCAAGTTCGGCGCCAACCCTGGAACCGGCGTCACGGTGGTCTCCCCGACCACCATCACGGTCACCTCGCCGGCTGGAGCGGCCGGCACCGTCGACATCACCGTCACCACCCCCGGCGGCACCTCGACCACCAACGCCGGCGACCACTTCACCTACGACTCGGCACCGACCGTCACCGCGGTCTCCCCGAACGCCGGACCCACCGCCGGGGGCACACCGGTCACCGTGACCGGCACCGGATACGTCACCGGCGCCACCGTCAAGTTCGGCGCCAACGCCTGGAACCGGCGTCACCGTGGTGTCGTCCACGTCGATCACCGTCACCTCCCCGGCCGGATCGGCCGGCACCGTGGACGTCACCGTCACCACCGGCAATGGAACATCGTCCACGTCGGCCGCCGACCAGTTCACCTATGTCACCGCTCCGACAGTGACGGCCGTCTCGCCGAACATCGGCGTCACCACGGGGGGCACCGTTGTCACCGTTACCGGGGCGGCGTTCCTCGCCGGAGCCACGGTGAAGTTCGGCTCAACGGCAGGGACGAGCGTCACGGTGGTCTCGTCGAGCACGATCACTGTGACCTCGCCGGCCGGATCGGCCGGGACGGTCAACATCACGGTGACCACAGCGAACGGCACTTCGGCGACATCGTCGGTTGACGACTTCACCTACACCGCTCCGGTCACGATCACCGGGAGCGCCGCCTGCGGGGCAGGTGGTGCCACGTCGTGGTCCGCGACGCCCCCGGCCTGGTCCAGTGCCGGGATCACCATCGCCGGCGCAGGTGGAGGCAGTGGTTATGCCAAAGCCCAGGGCCTCGGGCTTGCCTCTGTCAACAGCGGGGCCGGTGGGGTCGGCGGCGCCGCGGTGCTGACCGCCACCGTCGTGACCGGAACACCCACACTCGCCTACGAGCTCGGATGCGGGGGGCCCGGTGGCGTCAGCTCATCGTGCACCGTGTCAGCGACGTCTGGTGCCGGACCCGGTGGAGGGGACTGCGCCGGAGGCGGTGCCGGCGGCGGCAGTGCAATCTGCCTCGAACAGGCGGGTGGGACCACCTGCGGGCCGACCACGCCTCCGTGTAGCGCCACACAGGCGGCCCCGTGCGTCCTGGCCGTCTCTGGTGGTGGGGGTGGGGGTGGAACAGCATTCGCCCTGACCCTTGGTCTGGGCGGGATCAACGGTGGAACCGGCGGGAACGGGTTCACCTCGTCCTCCAGCGGGAACGGCACCAGCGGTGGATCCGCCAACGGATCGGGCGGCGGAGGAGGTGCCACGGTCACCGCCGCTGGCGCGGCCGGGTCCGGCCACTCCGCCGGCACGGCCGGCAGCTCTCCCGGTACCTCGAGCTGGGCGGCCGGGGGCTCCGGGTCGGCGGGAGGCGGTGGCGGCGGCGGTGGCGGCTTCTACGGCGGTGGTGGAGCCGGAGCGACAGCCAGCACCTTCACCGGGCTTCTCAGCACCGGTGGCGACGGCGCCGGCGGGGGTGGGGGCAGCACGCACGCCCCCGCCGCGGCTACGACCATCTCGTGCGGGAGCGGGTGCTCGATCAAGATCTCGATCGGCCCCTCCTACAGCGCGGGCTCGGCGGGAGGGAAGGCGGCGAACGCCGGATGCTTCGTCTTCTGCGGCAGTGCGGCCGGGAACGCCGGTACCAAGGGTTCGCTCTCGGTTCTCTTCAACTGACCGCTCGAATGGCTTCTGGACCAGGACGATCGGGCCACATTCCACGGAGGGAGTTGTCATGACGGGGGGAAGGGCGGAACGAAGGATGGCGCGCTTCGGAGCGCTCCTCGGCGTGATCGCTCTCGGAGCCTGCGGGTCCGGACATGCCGCCACAACGCCGCCGACGTCGACCCAGCCTGCTCCGGCCGCGATCGGGCTGCGGGAAGGCAACCTTCCTGCAGGGTGGACACAGACCGGAACACGGGCGAGTCCCGATGCCGTCCAGAACAACCAGCTCTTCGGGTGCCTGGGTCTCCCGGCGCCCCTGCTCGTGAGCCAGACGGCGTCGCCGCAATTCAGCGACGCGGCGCTCAGCGCTTACTCCGTCACCACGGTGTTGCCCACCACCACCGCCGCGACCGCGTACCTGGCGGCAGTGAGCCCTCCGGGGTTCACGAGATGTGCAGCCGTCCAGGTTCCCCAGGTCTTCAATTCGATGCCCCCAGGGACCTCCTTCGGATCGCCGACGGTGGCGGTCGGGACGATGCCGAAGATTGCGGAGGGATCGGCTTCGTTCCGCCTGACGATGCCGATTTCGACGAATGGCACGGCGTCGACCGCGACAGCAGACCTCATCTTCGTGCAGGACCGCACAGCCGTGGTCGAGGTCGTCTTCGTCGGCACGTCTTCGCCCCTGAGTTCGGCCACCGAAGGATCGATTACGCAGAGCATCGTCTCTGCCTGATTCGCGCCGCCCGTCAGCGGTAGCCGATCCGCCCTAGTCCCCTCCGGGCCAGCTCCTCGTCACCGGCGGTCGTCGCCGGGTCCGGCCCAGGGGCCAGCTCGCTCCAACCTCCTCCGGAAGAGGTCCGCCAGGAGACCTTCGGCCGCCAGGGGGTCCCGGACAAGGTCAGCCCCCCACAGCTGCAGCTGACGGTGTCCCAGTGGTGGCGGGTCTCGAGGACCTCGAAGCAGCCCTCACAGCGGATCCGGCGGGGCCGGCGGCCCCGTCCCCGGGGCCAGGTGGCCGGCCCGACAGGGGCATCCGCTCCCAGCTCGCTATCTCGCATATGAGATAGCCTATTGGCCATGGGTGAGCGGCGCCACGAGTCGCCCTTCCCCGGGATCGGAGCGATGGCGGCCAGACGGAAGGCCCTGTCCGAGGAGCTCGTCTCCCGGCGGCTGTCCATGGGGCTGTCCCAGACGGAGGTGGCGGCCCGGATGGGGACGTCCCAGTCGGCCGTGGCCCGTCTCGAGAGCGGCCAGGCCGACGTCCGGCTCTCGACCATCGAGCGCTACGCCGCCGCCGTGGGCCACGTCCTCGACTGGAAGCTGGGGGACGGGACCACCACCTGACCGGACCGGCCGGTCGAGGTCAGCCCCGGGTGACGAACTCCGTCAGGTAGAGCCGCTCGAGGCGCTTGGCCTCGGTCATGATCCGGGGGTCGCCTCCCGGTGTGGTCCGGAAGGCCAGCTGGAGCATGGCGTCTCCGAGGTGGATGCCGACCCGGCAGCTGCGGAGAAGCTCGTCGTCCTCGGGGAGTCCCTCCTGCCCGGCGATGATGGCCCGGAGCCCGAGGGCGAGGAGCTCGTTGTTGGCGTCGTCGGCCAGCTGGATCTCGGGGCTCAGGTGGCGTCCCAGCCAGAGGGCGACGTAGCCGGGCCGGGCCCGGTAGTGGTCGGCGAAGGCGTCGAAGACGATGTCGACGAGGTCGGACCAGTGGGCCCGGGAGGACTCCTCGACCAGGTCGACCATGACCGCCTCGAACTCGGCCAGGTAGCGGCGGGCCAGGGCGTCGACGACGCCGGACTTGTCGGCGAAGAACTGGTAGACGGTCCCGATGGGGACACCGGCCACCACGGCGATCCGCTTGGAGGTGAGGGCGTCGAAGCCCTCGTCGAGGAGGACGGACTCGGCGGCGTCGAGGATCCGGGCCACCTTGGCCTGGCTCCGGGCCTGGCGGGGCACCGACCGCATCCCGGTCGGGGCCGGGGTCGACCGTGCTCCGATGTCGAGCTCGCTCACTGCGTCATTGTGCCAGGGTGCCGCAGGCCGGGCGACCCCCGACCGGGGAAAGGGGCGGGCCCGGGTCCGAGGACCCGGGCCCGTGTCGGCGGCTGGGACGCCGGCCCCTGATCACCCCGGGGTCAGCAGTTCGAGGTGGCGGGCTGGCCCTGGATGCGCTGCTGGATCCAGGTGTCCACGTCGGTCTGGGCCTCGGACTGGGTCGTGACGTGCTCCCCGGGGTAGCCGACGAGGTCGGTGGTGGCCCCGAGGGCGCAGTACTGGCTGTGGAGGGTCTGCTCGACGCTGTATGGGATGACCTCGTCGACCAGCCCGTGGTACTGGTAGATCGGGACGGCCGGCTTGGTGGCCCCCAGGTTGTTGGCATTCAGGACGGCGGTCCACTGGGGGGTCGAGATGGGGTCGGTCCCCCCGATGGTGTAGCCCTCGATGCTCTTCCCGGCGTAGGCGGTCAGGGCGTCGGTCTGGCACATCCCGTTGAGGGCGGCCAGGGCGGTCTGCCCGGCCGGGGTCAGGGATGCGTTCAGGTCGAGGCTCGGGTAGGCGAAGTTGAAGCCCAGGGCGGTGCCGGCCAGGAAGGCGAAGAAGGAGGTGCCGTTGATGTTGGCCGCCACCGCCTGGAGGTTGGCCGGGGTCCCACCGGCGGCCA
The DNA here is from genome assembly GCA_003151955.1 of Acidimicrobiaceae bacterium. Taxonomy (GTDB): domain Bacteria; phylum Actinomycetota; class Acidimicrobiia; order Acidimicrobiales; family UBA8190; genus PALSA-743. Next base: position 1,671 of record PLZB01000090.1, on the reverse strand, counting down.
CCCCGACGAGGTGGAGGGTGGGGGCGTAGGCGGGCTGCTCCTGGGCGGCCCAGTCGGCGGCGCCGCCGCCCTGGGAGTAGCCCTCGACGGCCGAGGGGGACGCCGGGGAGAGCCCTGAGCCGGGAAGGCTCTCGGCGGCCCGGATGGCGTCGAGGACGGAGTAGCCCTCGGCCGTCCCGACGTTGTACTCGTGGCTGTTGGTCGTCCCCAGGCCCGGGTAGTCGTCGACGACGACGGCGTAGCCGAGGGCGAGGAGGTTCGTGACGGCGAAGCCCTCGTCGAAGATACCGGCCGCCATCTCCTGGGAGGGGGCGCAGCTGTTGGCCCAACCCTGGGTCCCCGGGGCGTAGTCGACAAGGGGCCGACTCCCGAAGACGGGGGTGGTCGGGACGATGAGGGTGGCGGTGTCGGCGATGGGCGTGCCGTCGGCGTTGGTGGAGAGGTACATGAGGTTCGAGACGGTACCGGCCACCTGGGCCGTCTTGAACCAGTCGGTGTACCAGTGGCCGGCCTGGGCCCGGATGATCGTCCCGGGGGCTCCGGCCGGGAGGACGGCGGGCGGGACGTAGAAGGCGGCCCCGGTGGGGACGGCGGTGGTGGTCGTGGTGGTCGGCGCCGGCGGGAAGGGGACGGCGGTGCAGGCGGCCAGGAGGCCGAAACCGGCCACGGCGGCCAGGGCCCGGCGTCGGCCCGCCGTCGAAACGGCCAGGGCACGCCGCGCGGGCTGCAGTCGGGCCGCGTTCCACCAGGATTTCTGTCGCATGATCGGTCTCCCCCTCCATGATTTCGGGTTGCCCGGTCCCCCAACCGTGGCCCCTCGATCGGATCGTACAAGGAGCCCTGTCAAATGTCCATAAAAATCTGAATATTTCTCATGTTTTGCCGTGAACGGGCCGATACTCCGGCCCGGCCCGGCCCGGCCCGCCTGGGGGAAGACGCGTCGATGCCGCCCGGCCGGAACCGGGCGGCATCGACGATCCTGCGGTACCGGCTGGTGCCGGGGGGTTGGTCAGCCGGCGTAGGTGTAGATCGAGCCGATGGGGTTGGGACCGTTGGGGCCGAGGATGGTGACGTCGACGGGCCCGGTGGCCGCGCCGGCCGGGACGGTGACGGTCACCTGTGTGTCGGAGTTGACGGTGTAGGTGGCCTGGCCGTTGCCGAAGTTGACGGCCACGGCCCCGGTGAAGCCGGACCCGGTGATGGTCACCGAAGTGCCCCCGGCGGTGGGCCCGCTGGAGGGGCTGACGGCGGTGATGGCGGGGACGATGCCCGAGGTGACGGGCTCGGTGAGGAGGACGATCGGGCCCAGCGGGGGCTGGCAGCTCACGGCGACGTCGGCACCGACCTGGTGGCCGGAGGCGTCGAGGAGCTTGAGGGCCCCGCCGGAAGCCCCCAAGGTCATGGTGATCGTCCCGCCGACCCGGCCGTCATGGGGCCGACGGTGAAGGTACCGGTCTGGGGGATGGGGATGTCGAGCTGCTGGCCGGCGGTGGCGGGCTGACTGGCCACCGTGATGGGCGGGTTGGCCACGTTGAAGACGGCGGGCGTCGAGTTCTGGGCGTTGATGTCCAGGGTGTCGATCGACCCGCTCATGGCCACGGCGCCGGGGTTGGCGGTGAGGAGGGCGTCGATCACCCCAGCCGGGAGATCGAGCGAGCCGCTGGCATCTAG
>PLZB01000084.1 GCA_003151955.1 Acidimicrobiaceae bacterium | reverse complement strand
CCCCATCCAACGTGGCGCTCGACAGCGGGCCATGAGGGAGGCGGCGCCTTTCAACGCCCATTTGCCGTTCGAGGCTTCGGGATGCGAGAAGATCCGGTAGAGAAGCCGGTTGAAGCAGAACAGCCGCTGGCGGGTCTGGGCGTCTCGGGACGGGTCTGCTTTGGCGGCGTTGCGGGTGTGGGCGAGCAGCGAATCCCGGAACCTGTCGGCGGTCTGGGGTCGAGACACTCCGAGATCCTGGGCGGACACTGTCGGGGTGGCCGGGGTGGGGCGGGCTCCTTTGCACATTCCGCAGAGGCCCGACGGTTTGGTGGTCGGCTGTTCGCACGGGTCGCCGGACACGGTGAATCCCCGGCAGGTGCGGGCGGGTCGGCGGCTCATTCGAGAACTTCAAGCGCCTGGCCAGCTTTCCGGCCCAGCCTGGCCAGCCGTTCCCGGAGGTCGGCGGTGTCGATGCGGTGTCGGCGGGCGTCACCGAGGACCATCTGCATGTGTTCCAGGTCTGCTCCTTCTGCGACCATCTCGGCGACAACCCAGGCGGGCCGGGCGACGGGCATGCCTTCAACCTGGGTCCAGTCGCCTGGCTCCCACTGGCGGACTTTGAAGGCGACGTCGGCCCTTCGCAGCCGCCTCGGTGTTTTGACGGCGAACGTGTGCCGATGGGGGGGAAGGTCGCCTAGCCCGAGAACTTCGAGTGCTGAACGTCCGAAGACAAGAGCGTCGGGGTTCATGAGCCGTTCTCCTGAGGTCTGCTCCGGGTCGAGGAGAAGCCAAGCGGCATACAAATCTTCGTGGGGATGCGGCGGGCTGGCAGCGAAACGGTAGACCCCTCGGGCGGGTGAGACGAGGCGGCCATCGTTGACGGCACGGCGAAGGGAGGTGTCGGTGATGAAATGCCTGGCCTGGGCTCGGGTGATGTACCCCCCTTGCCCTTGGGCGGTTTCCGTCAGGTCCCGGAGCCGGTGAGTCACGCCGACAGTGTAACACAACTCACTCATAGGGTTAGTTTTGTCACCCAGATTGGCCTGTCGTCAAAGGTGGCAGATCCCATCATGCGCCATCCTGCCGCCCCCCCCCCGAGGTAAACATCCTGATCAAGCCAGGAATATTCTGCGTCCGGATCGTGCTGATCCCCGGTGGCCGTCGGCGACGCTGACACCCGTCTGACCCGGGACCTCCTCCGCCTGCTGTTGTAGCGACCGCCAGGGGACTCGGCTTCTTCTGAGCCATGCGACATCATGACCCGGGACCCGGCGGGATTCAGTCCCCCTCGAGGTCGACCAGCACGGCCATGGCCGCGTTCCGGCCGTTGACGGCGATGACGCTCCCCCCGGGGTGGGTGGCCGCCCCGCAGAGGTAGAGACCCTCGACCGGGGTCCGGGGTCCGAACCGCCGGTCCCACATCTGGTCGGGGAGGCATTCCCCCTGGAAGATGTGCCCTCCGGTGAGCCCGATCCTGGCTTCGACGTCGGGGGGGCCGAGGACCTCCCGGTGGACGATGCAGTCGGCCACGTCGGGGGCGAACCGGGCAACCGCGGCCAGGGCCTCGTCCCCGATGGCCTCCCGCCGACCGGTCCAGTCCCCCTCGGCCAGGGCGTAGGGGACGTACTGGGCGAAGACGCTCATGGCGTGCATCCCGACCGGGGCCACCGAGGAGTCGTAGGCGGTGTGGAAGTAGAGCTCGGCCCAGGCCGGGCTCGGGACACCCCGCCGGGCCGCCTCGCAGGCGGCCTGGGTCTCGGCGATGCCGCCCGAGATGGTCACCATGGCCCGGTGGGGGGCGACCCCTGGGGTGGCCACCGCGGCCGGGAAGCTCGGGAGCCGGGACAGCCCGCAGTTGACCTTGAGGACCGGGCTCTGGCAGCGCCACTCCCCCACCCGGGCCCCGAACCCGGCGGGGACGTCGCCCGGGGGGCAGAGGGCCAGGGTCCGGACCGGGTCGGCATTGGAAACGACGGCCCGGGCCCGGACCAGCTCTCCTCCCTCGAGGAGGACTCCCTCGCCCGGGAGGATCCCGGCCACCTCGACCCCGGTCCGGAGAACCGCTCCCGCCTCGACGGCGGCGTCGGCCAGGGCGGCCGAGATCCGACCCATTCCCCCCTCGACATAGCCCCAGGCCCCCGCCCTCCCCTCGAGCCGGCCCGAGGCGTGGTGGAGGTGGATCGAGGCCGTCCCCGGGTCCCTGGGCCCGGCGAAGGTCCCGATGAGCCCCTGGCCGTGGAGGGCGGTCCGGAGCCGCTCGTCGGCCACATGGGCCTCGACGACCTCGGCGATGGACGCCTCGAAGAGGATCTCGATGGCTTCGGGGTCCCCGGCCAGGAGCTCCTCGAGCTCGGCCCGGTCGGGGGCCTCCCCCAGCCAGCTGTCCCGCCGCCCCTCCCGGAGGGCCACCCGGATCCGCTCGAAGAGGGCCCCGTAGGCGAGATACCCCTCGACGTCCCGGGGGGCCAGGCCCCCCACCGCCGCCGCCGAACGGTCGGGGTCGTCCCAGAGGGCGAGCGCCGTCCCGTCCTCGAAAGGGCACCAGAGGTGGGGGTCGACCAGGCTGACCCGGTAGCCCCGCTCCCGGAGCCCGAGCTCCTCGACCACGAGGGGGTGGAGGAGCCCGACGAGGTAGGCGCAGGGGGAGACGGCCCAACCCGGCCCGAAGGGCTCCTCCACGCTGCAGGCCCCCCCGAGGCGGTCCCTCCGTTCCAGGACCAGGACCCGACGGCCGGCCCGGGCCAGATAGGCCGCCGCCGTCAGCCCGTTGTGGCCCCCGCCGACGACGATGACGTCCCAGGTCTCCACGGCGACCATGCTGCCAGGCCGTACGCTCCCCGGATGCGCATCCTCATCACCGGGGCGGCCCGGGCCATCGGGGCCGCCACCGCCACCGAGCTGGCCCGGGCCGGTCACGAGGTCGTGGCCACCGCCCGGGACGTCACCACCCTCGACCACCTCGACGTCGCCCGCCGCCTCCCCCTCGACGTCACGAACGACGACAGCATCGCCGCCGCCCTCGAAGCCGCCGGGGACCTCGACGCCGTCGTCAACAACGCCGGCCTGAACGGGAAGGGCCCCCTCGAGGACTACCCGTTCGAGGAGATCCGGGCCGTCTTCGAGACGAACACCTTCGGCCCCCTCCGCCTCCTCCGCCCCCTCCTCCCGGCCTGGCGGGCCCGGGGATCGGGCGTCGTCGTCAACGTCAGCTCCGTCCAGGGCCGGGTGGCCACCCCCCTCGAAGGTGCCTACGCCGCCTCAAAGTACGCCCTCGAGGCCTTCTCCGAGACCCTCCGCCACGAGCTCGGCCACTTCGGGATCCGGATCGTCATCGTCGAGCCCGGCTACATCGCCCCCGGGATGAAGGGGGTCGGCCGCCACCTCGGCGACCCCGCCTACGCCGGCCTCTGGGACCAGTGGGAGGGGATCGACACCAGGGTGACCGGAACGGCGGGCCGCTCCGACCCCGCCATCGTGGCCACCGCCATCCGCCAGGCCATCGAGGATCCCACCACCCCCCTCCGGGTCCCCGTCGGAGCCGACGCCCTCATGGTCCTCGGGGCCCGCTCCACCCTCGACGACGCCTCCTTCGAGGCCGCCATGCGCCAGACCCTCGGCCTCACCTGGTGACCGGAGCCCCCACCACCTGAGCCCGGGCCGGCTCCCACCCCGGGGGCATGACCAGCCGGAGAACCTTCCCCCCAATTCCAGGGGTGGCCTTGACGGCCCGGGTCAGGGCCAGGTACTCGTGACCGGCGATCACGAGGAGGTTGGTCGTCTTGATGTCGTGGACGAGCCCGTAGCGGACGGGGGCGACCTCGGCCTCGAAGGTCTGAAAGAGCCGGTCCCAGAGAATGAGGATCCCCCCGTAGTTCCGGTCGAGGTACTCCCGGTTCGACCCGTGATGGACCCGATGGTGCGACGGGCTGTTGAAGACGAACTCGACCGGCCGGGGCAGCCTCCCGACGGCCTCGGTGTGAATCCAGAACTGGTAGACGAGGTTGATCCCCCCCGCCACGAAGACGATCGGGGGCCGGAGCCCGAAGACGCAGAGGACCGGGAAGAAGGCCAGCTCGTTCACCGACGTCACCGGCTGCCGGAGAGCCGTCGACAGGTTGTACCGCTCCGAGGAGTGGTGCTGGACGTGGTTGGCCCAGAGCAGCCGGATCCGGTGCCCGGCCCGGTGGTTCCAGTAGTAGCTGAAGTCCCAGGCCACCAGGGCCACCACCCAGGCCGTCACCCCCGTCCCGAGGTCGCCGACCCGGAACCTCCAGGCCACCAGGGAGAGGGCCAGACCGGCGGCGGCCAGCCCGATCCCGACGACCAGGCTGACGATCCCCATCGAGATGCTGGCCATCGCGTCCCGCCACTCGTAGCCCTTGACCCGCCCGGCCCGCCTCGTCCGGCCCAGGAGGAAGATCTCGAGGGCGATGCTGCCGGCGAAGAAGGGGACGGCCCAGAGGGTGACCGGGGGCTGGCTCCTCAGCACGGGGCCTCCTCCGGGACGGGGCCCGCCCCGGCCAGGGCGTCGGCGGTGAGGAGCTCGGCGAGGAATTCGAGGGTGCCCAGGAGCTGGACCTCAGCCGCCGGGTCGGGCCAGACCATGGCGTTCACGACCAACCCCTGCATGGCCTGGATGGCCAGCCACATGGCCTGGTCGACAACGGCCGAATCGAATCCCGGGAGCCCCGCCAGGAGGTTCCGTCCCAGTTCCTGGAGCCGCTCCAAGTGATCGGCCACCACCGGCTGGATGGCCGTCCGCATCCAGGGGTCCGTCCGGGCCGCCGTGTAGATGTCGTAGACCCCCGCCAGCCTCGGGTCGCTCATCACGGCCCAGAGGAGCTCCAGGATCCGTCCCGGCCGCCGCTCCCCGGGGGGGAGCCCCCCGAAGGCCGCCTCGAAGTCCGACCGGAGGAGGACGAAGATCTCCTCCACCGTCGCCGCCAGGAGGTCCGCCCGGGTCGGGAAGTACCGGAAGAGCGCCCCGTTGGAGAGACCCGACCGCCGGACCACGTCCGCCGTCGTGAACCCCCCGTAGCCCTGCTCCACCAACGACCCGATCGCCGCCTCCAGGAGCTCCCCCCGGGTCGAGGCCCGTCGTTCTGCCTGTGTCGCCATCGCGAGCCCCTAACATAAAGAGGGAGTGCACGCTCTCTTTTATTTGGGAAAGGGTCGGCGGGTCGTCGTCAACCCCCTGCCAGGCTGTGGGGTCCTATGACCGTGCCGGAGGAAGAGGGACTCGAGGCCGTCGACCGGACCGGCCTCGTCGCCGCCCTGACCCTCATCACCGGGGATCCCCTCCTGGCCGAGGACGCCGTCCAGGAGGCCCTCCTCCGGGCCTGGCAGAAGGCCGATGCCGGCGACCCCGTCGACTCCTGGCCGGCCTGGGTCGTCACCGTCGCCCTCAACCGGACCCGGAACCACTTCCGCAGCCTCGGTCGGGAGCGAGCCGCCCTCACCCGTCTCGCCGCCGAAGTCCCGACCACCGCCGGCCCCTCCCCTACCGACCCCGCCGACCGGGCCGCCGCCTCCGTCGACCTCCTCAGGGCGATGACATCCCTGACCCGCCGCCAACGGGAGGTCGTGACCCTCTACTACCGCCTCGACCTCCCCCTCGCCAAGATCGCCGCCGCCCTCTCCGTCTCCGAGGGCACCGTCAAGACCCTCCTCCACCGGGCCCGGGCCCGCCTCCGGCCTCTCCTCGAGGAAAGGAACCCCTGATGGACGACCTCGACCTCGACGACCGCCTCCGGGAGCTCTTCCACAGCTACGAGACGCCAGGGATCGACGGCGGTGGCCCGTCGGCAGGCGGGCGCAGGCGGGCCCCCCGGCTGGCCCTCGTCGGGACGGCCGCCCTCATCGTCGCCCTCGGCGCCGGGCTGGTCGTCCTCCACCCGGCGGGGGGGAATGGGGGGCCCGGATCCGGCGTACGGGACCAGCAGATCCTCGCCGCCGTCAAGCGAGCCGAGGCCATGTACTTCCTGCCCCGGCCCGCCGCCGGCCCCGTCATCGTTGCCTACGCCGTCACCACCCCGGCCCGGGCCCTCGCCTACCTCGACGGGATCAGCTGGTCGAACGTCTTCTACTCCTCCGCCGACTGCCACTGCGACCCCTCCAAGGGGACATCCATGGGGAAGGTCGGGAACGACTCCTCCCAGATGAGCCTCGTCGCCGACGAGACCGGCACCGTCGCCGTCGTCGAGATCTCCGGCGCCACCCTCGACGCCGTCTACCCCCCCGGCGGGATCCGCCACATCCCGACCGGTGACATCGGCCAGGGCCCCCCACGCGTTTACGCCTACCAGGCCGACGCCGCCTTCCTCGTCGTCAACCTGACCGACGGGGACACCACCGGGGGGATGGTGGCCACCCCAGAGTCGGGGACGTCCTTCGACCTCGGCAGCCTCGGGGCCGTGACGACATGGACCGGGCCCGACGACTTCGGGCCGCCTCCCTCGGGCCCCTCCACGGTGACGGTCGTCGACACCCCCCACTTCACCTCGCCGTAGAGTCTCGACCTACCTCCCCATGGTCCACGCCGTCCAGGCGTCGACGGCCTCCTCCAGACTCAGCGAGCGGACCTTCTCCGGTTCCATCCCGGCGCTCCCAACAAGCCGGTCCACGAGCCAGCCGGGAAGCTCTTCCTGATGCGGCACCGCCGTGGGCTCGATCCCCTCGGCCAGCTTCCCAAATCGCCCGACGAGGTCAGCGAGCGCAACCGTCCGCGGCTCGTCAGGAAGGCTGGCGACCCGACTCAGCATCTCCTGGTAGATGTCTCCGTCGCTCCTGGCCCCGACGGCCCAGACCTCGGCAACGTCGACGATCACGGTGCCTACGTCGTCATGGGTGACCCGCCAGACAATTCTCCAATGGCGATCACCGATGACGAGTTTCCGGTAGCCGGCAAGGTCACGGTGGAGGGGCTCCCCGGCCTCAGGATCGCGCTCCAGAAGGATGCACTTCTTCAGCGCCCACCGCACCAGTTGAGGGTTGGTGCGGAGGAATCCTTCGAGATCGCCCTGGGCCGGCTCGGTGAACCGCACGACAACGGCCTCCGCCGCTGGGTGACGCCCGGATCTCCGTTCGGCTCCACCCTTCCCGGCATTCGGCCTGGAAGGAGTCACTCGATGCCGGCGGCCAGATCCCCGTCGAGCTCAGCTTCGAGGGTGGGCCGGTCGAAGCCCAGCCGGGTGATCACCTCATCGAGATCAGTCCGCTCCCCGGAATCGGTGGCGGCCCGGGCAAGGACGAGGCCGATGTCACGGAGGTCCCGCTCAGCCTCCTCGAGGACCTCGAGCCGTTGGACGCCGATGATGGCCGCCACGGGCTGGTGACGACGTTCGACGACGATGAAGGAGCCCGCTTCCGCGTCCCGGACGAGAGCGGGAACACCTCGGGCGGCGGCGGCAGTCACCGAGACGGAGACGGGGCGGGAGGCGGTGGCGGACATGACGGCAACTGTACAGCTTTCTGCACAGAACGCAAGGAACGGGGGGGGGGAGGTAGCCGGTCAGGAGAAGAGCCTGACCGCCCCCAGGGCGAGGACGAAGGCCGTCTCGATCGGGACGGCCAGCTTCGTGTACTTCTCTCCCCAGCCCTTGTCGACCGTGGTCCCCACCACCCGGGTGACGAGGACGGCGGTGGCGAGCATGAGAACCCCCGTGAGAGCCAGGACGGGATGGTGGTTGGCGAGGAGGTAGCCGAGGAACCCCGCCAGGGCCCAGGAGACGGCCCCGTAGTAACAGCGGACCTCGGTTCGGCCGGCGGCGTTCACCCAGCTCAGGCCCAGCTGGTCGGCCAGCTGGGGCCGGAAGACGAATGCCGTCCCGAACCCGAGGAAGTAGGCGGCGGCGGCGCCGACGGCGATCTCGGGAGCGGTCATCGGGGCAGCGTAGGCGGCCGACCTCCAGTCAGGGCAGGGGTGCCACCTCGATCCGGTCCCGTCCCCCCCGCTTGGCCGCGTAGAGGGCCTGGTCGGCCCGCTCCAGGAGGGCCTCGAACTCCTCGGTGCCGTCCCACTCGGCCACTCCCCCAGAGATGGTGACGTTCCGGTGGGCCGGGGTGGCCCGGGCCAGCTCCCGGAGGTCGTCGAGGACGGCCCGGGCCCCCTCCGTGGCGACGTCAGGGAGGAGGAGGCAGAACTCCTCCCCCCCGTACCGGACGAGGAGGTCCTGGCCCCGGAGCCGGTCCTTCATGATGAGGGAGATCGAGGCCAGGAGCTGATCCCCGGCCAGATGGCCGAAGTCGTCGTTGTAGGCCTTGAAGTGGTCGACGTCGATGATGGCCACGCTGAGGGCGGACCGGGACCGCCGGCTCCGGGCCAGCTCCGCCTCGGCCCGCTCGGCCAGGACCCGCCGGTTGGAGAGCCCGGTGAGGGGATCGGTCCGGCTCGTGGCCCGGAGGAGGTCGACCTGGTCGACCTGGGATGCCACCCGGAGCAGTCCCGCCGCCATGGCCCCGATCATCTCCGGAGAGAAGGGGTCCCCCCGCCAGTTCCCCCCGGTCCGGTCCATGACGAGGACCAGCTCCCCGGCCCCGGTGAAGCCGACCGGGGCGAAGCAGCGCTCCCTGGTGACGACCGTCCCGGCCGAGGCGATGGCCTCGATGAACGGAGCCTGCCGGGCCAGCTCCCGGTCGTCGGGCCGGGTCGAGGGCCAACCGGCCACGACCGTCCAGTCGCTCCGGCCCACCGTCCGGACGAGGACGGTGAGATGGTCCGTGGGGAAGAAGCCGGCCAGGATCCCGAGGGCCTTCCCGAGACCCTCCTCGAAGGTGTCCGAGGCGATGGCGACGTCGGTGATCCCGTCCAGCATCGTCGTCGACCGTCCGAACTGGCCGTAGCCCCGGATGGTCCGGCCCACCATCGCCTGGCAGGACGCCATGGTGGCGGCCGAAACCAGAATCACCGTGGCGAGCGTTCCCCCCCGGAGCCCCGTGACCCAACTGCTCCAGCTCACCAGCCCCACCGCGCAGACCCAGAAGCTGGCCTGCATCACGAAGTCCCCGATGATCCCGACAAAGACGGCGTTCAGGAGGAGGAGCCCCCGGTAGAGCCCGGGGGGACCCCCGCCCCCGGCGTTGATGAGGGAGACCCCGATCTCGAGGAGGAGGACGAGGCCGAAGGCAGCCAGGGGGGTGAGATGGGCCCGGCCCGACCGCCGGACCAGGACGAGCTGGACGGCGACGAAGACGATGACGATCCCGAAGGTCGAGAAGGATCCGACGAGGTAGTCGGGCCGGAGGGGAACGGTCCGGGGGAGAAAGAGGGTGACGATGACGGGAAGGACAGTGAAGAGGCCGATGGCGGCCGAGATGAGGCCGCCCCGGAGCTCCTCGTCGGTGAGGTCCTCCCGGTAGAATTTCACGCCGAGGACTCCGGCCCGGGGGCGGCCCGGACCAGGTCCCGGCCGGCCTCCTTGGCCTCGTAGAGCGCCCGGTCGGCCCGGTCGATGATGGCCTCGATGTCATCCCCCTCGACCCTCGTCGCCACCCCGATCGAGATGGTCACGGCCCGGCGGTCCCCGAGCCGGTAGGTGAGGGCCCGGATGTCCTCCATGACCGCCACCGCCCCGGCCAGGTCGCACTCGGTGAGGACGAAGCAGAACTCCTCCCCCCCGAACCGGGCCAGGAGGTCCTGGCGGCGGCAACCGGCAGCCATCGTGGCCGAGACCAGTCGCAGCATCTCGTCGCCGGCCAGGTGTCCGAAATCGTCGTTGTACTCCTTGAAGTGGTCGAGGTCGACCATGGCCAGGCACATCGGCGTCCCCGTCCGGCTGCTCCGCTCCAGCTCGACCTCGAGCCGGTCCATGAGGGTCCTCCGGTTGGGCAGGGCCGTCAGCGGGTCGACCATGGACTCCCGCCGGAGCTCCTCCACGAACGCCACCCGACCGCTCATCCGCAACAGGCTCCCGGCCAGGGCGTTGGCGATCTCCTTCACCGAGGCCAGGGAACGGCTCCGCCCCGCGGGCCGGACGATGACGAGGAGGAGGTCCCCCGAGGTCGTCTTCCCCACCGGGATGACGCAGTGGGTCCGGTCGACGACGCTCCGCCGGGTGGCGCCGGCCTCCCGGAAGGCTTCGAGTCCGGCCAGCTCCCCGTCCCCCTCCCCCGGTTCAGGCCAGGACACGACGGGAAGGTAGGACCCCGATTCGTCCCGGTCGAGGAAGGCGACCACCCGATCCGCCGGGATGACCCCGGGTACAGCCGGGAGGCAGGCGGCCAGGCCCGCCTCGATCGTCTCGGCCCTGGTCCCGAGGACGGTGAGCTCGTCGACGTGGACCCGGGACCGGCCGATGCCGATGAGATCGGCGATCGAGTTGGCCGTCATGGCCGAGGAGGCGGCCGAGACCGCCGTCGTCATGATCACCACGGTCACCAGGGTCCAACCCCGGACCCCGTGGTCACCGGCCACCGAGACGAGGACGACGACCGTGACGGCCAGCCCCAGCAGCCGCATGGCGAGATCCCCGACGACGGCGACGAAGACGTTGGCGACCAGGAAGAACCCCAGGTACACCTCATCGGGACCTCCGGCGGCCACCTGGGCCAGGCCGATGACCACGATGGCGACAGAGGCCATCGTCGCCGCCATGACCGGGGAGAACCAGAGACCCCCGGGACCGCTCTTGAAGAGCTTCCATCCCACCCAGGCGGCCACGAGCCCGATGAGCCCGAAACCGGCGTAGAGGGCGGGGGCCCGGAAGCCGGTGTCGTGGGGGATGAACAGGGTGACGGCGAAGACGGGGACCACGGCCAGGGCGTAGACGGCCTTCATCAGACCCATCCGGTAATTGTGCTCCGTTGCCCCGTCAAACGAGAAACGCATCGCTCACCTATCGGTCCGCCGCGAGCCGCTCTTGAGTGGTCTCACCCTCCGTGACCAGGACGAACGCCCTCCGCTGGTCCGGTCGACAACTCTCCCGACACCCACTTGCATTGAACTCCCTATTTACATAGGCTCTCCTACATAACTGAGCTCCCGGCACGGGGGTCGGCTGGGGGAGGTGGGATGGGACGGACCCAGGAGCAGCGCAAGGCCGACACCCGGGGCCGGCTCCTCTCCGCCGCCGCCGGCCTCTTCGCCGCCCAGGGGATCGACGGTGTCTCCGTCGACGCCGTCGCCGACGCCGCCGACCGGACCTCCGGCGCCGTCTATGCCCATTTCGGCTCCAAACAGGGCCTCCTCCTGGCCCTCCTCGACGAGGGCCGACATTCCCTGGCCGCTGTGATCCTGGCCGAGTTTGAATTGACCCGGACCGTCCCCGATCGGCTCCGCTCCGTGGCCACCAACCTTATCGTGGAGCCCTCGGAGGAGACCCGGAGACTCCTCCTCCTCGAACAGGAGCTCTGGCTCCGGGCCAGCCGGGACCCCGAGGTGGCCGCCATCCTCGAGGCCCGGGCCCGGGAGTCCCAGCGCTGGCTCACCAGGGGCTTCCAGGCCTGGATCGACGAGGGCATCATCCCCGCCACCGAACCCCCCGAAGCCCTGGCCACCGCCTTCCGGGCCATGGTCACCGGCCTCGGCGTCCACCACCGGATCGACCCCACCGGCCTCACCGTCGAGACGGCCACCGCCGCCCTCGCCGCCAGCCTCGGACTCCCCGCCCCCTCCCCCACCACCGTCTGAGATCCCACCACCACCTGACAAGGAGCCCACCGTGCACACCGAGATCGCCGAAAAGCTCGGCATCGAATTCCCGATCTTCGCCTTCACCCACTGCCGCGACGTCGTCGCCGCCGTCTCCAACGCCGGGGGCTTCGGCGTCCTCGGCGCCATCGGCTTCTCCGCCGAGGAGCTCAAGGTCGAGCTCGACTGGCTCGACGAGCATGTCACCGGCACCTACGGCGTCGACATCGTCATCCCCTCCAAGTACGAGGGGATGGGGGAGATGGACCCCGAGAAGCTCGAGGCCACCCTCCAGGGCATGGTCCCCGACGACCACCGCCGCTTCGCCCGCCGCCTCCTCGAGGAGCACGGCATTCCCGAGGTCCCCGAGTCGGAGCGCCGGAGCGGGATGATGGGCTGGACCGAGGCCACCGGCACCCCCCTCCTCGAAGAGGCCCTCCGCCACGACAAGGTCCGGGTCATCGCCAACGCCCTCGGCACCCCCCCCGAGCACATCATCGAGAAGGTCCAGGCCTCGGGACGGCTGATCGGGGCCCTGGCCGGCTCGGTGAAGCACGCCCTGAACCACAAGAACGCCGGCCTCGACTTCATCGTCTGCCAGGGCTCCGAGGGCGGGGGCCACACCGGTGACGTCGGGAGCCTTGTCCTCTGGCCCGAGGTCATCGACGCCGTCGCCCCCCTCCCCGTCCTCGCCGCCGGCGGGGTTGCCTCCGGCCGCCAGATGGCCGCCGCCCTGGCCCTCGGGGCCCAGGGGGTCTGGAGCGGGACCCTCTGGCTCACCGTCGAGGAGGCCGACGTCCCCCCGGCCCAGATGAAGTCCTACCTGGCCGCCTCCAGCCGGGACACCGTCCGGAGCCGGTCCTTCACCGGGAAGCCCTGCCGGATGCTCAAGAACGACTGGACCGAGGCCTGGGAACGCGACGACACCCCCGACCCCCTCCCAATGCCCATGCAGATGCTCGTCGCCATCGACGCCCTCGGGGCCGGCCACCGCTGGCCCGAGAAGGCCCAGCCCATCACCTTCAACCCCTGCGGCCAGGTCGTCGGACACCTCACCAAGGTGAGGAAGTCCCGGGACGTCATCTTCCAGATGGTCGAGGAGTACCTCGAGGCCGTCGACCGCCTCGGCCAGGCCGCCAAGGTCTGACGCCAGGACCCCGTCCAGCCCGACGACCCCAGCAGCTGCCGCTCGCTGGTGTCGGAGGGCTGGGCGATCGTCGCACACCGGGGCCCGGTCGTAGCCCCAGGCATTCCCCGTGATTGCGCCGTGGGCGGCAATGGATTCACGCTCCGCCGGATTTGGGGTCCAGGCCCGTTCCCCGGGTGATGCTGCCCACCTTCCTCATCATCGGGGCCCAGAAGTGCGGGACGAGCAGTCTCTTCCACCATCTCTCCGGCCACCCCGACGTCTACCTCCCGGCGGCCAAGGAGATCGACTTCTTCTCCGACCCCGGCTGGTTCCGGGGCCTGGCCTGGTACGAGGGGGTCTTCGCCGCCTCCGGGGGGGCCGCCGCCGTCGGGGAGGCCTCCCCCTCCTACACCGTCCATCCCCACGCCCCCGAGGTCCCCGAGCGGATCGCCTCCGTCCTCCCCGGGGTGAAGCTCATCTACCTCCTCCGGGACCCCATCGCCCGGATGCGGTCGGCCTACCTCCACGCCCTCTCCGAGGGGGTCGAGCGCCGGCCCATCGGCCGGGCCCTCCTCGAGGACCCCCTCTACCTCGACCACAGCCGCTACGCCCTCCAGATCGACCGCTACCTCCAGGTCTTCGACCGGGACCAACTCCTCCTCCTCACCCTCGAGAACCTCCGGGACCACCCCCGAGAGGTCCTCGGCCGGGTCTGCGACTTCATCGGGGTCGACCCCACCTGGCGACCGCCCGACCTCGACCTGGCCTACAACTCCGCCCGGGACCACCTCCGGGCCCCCCTGGCCCCCTGGCGCTACCTCGGCCACCTCGTGATCGCCCACCACCTCGAGGGGCTCGTCCCCGACGTCCTGCTGAGACTGAACCGCCGCCAGCTCCTGACCCGGGCCATCCATCCCGGCGAGCTCACCGTCGACCCCGACCTCCGGGCCCGGCTCCTCGACCTCCTCCGTCCCGACCTCCTCGACCTCCGGGACCTCCTCGATCAAGACTTCGACGCCTGGGGACTCCTCAGCCCGGCGGTCGGAGCCGTTCCGGCGGGGGAGGCCCCTCGGGGAAGCTGAAGAAGCAGAGCTGGGTCCCGTAGGCGACGAGGCCCACGGCGGGGTCCCAGAGCTCCATCTCCACCGAGGCGTAGCCCTCCCCGGCGTGTCGGGCCCGGTTCCGGGCCAGGAGCCACTCCGAGCTGGCCGTCCCCGTCAGCTGCACCGTCAGGTCGACGCTGGGGGCGAACCAGACCGGGAGTCCCGGGCCCATCCGCTCCCCCACCGCCCCCGGCATGGTGTCGCAGAGGGTGACGAGCCCGAGCGGGTCCCAGCCGCCCCCGTCCACCCGGGGGGTCTCGTCGAACCGGTACCAGAAGAGCCGTTCCGAGCTGGTCGGCTCCCAGTCCTCCCAGGGGGCGTGCCCCCGGCGGCCCGACCCTCGACCTGCTCCCAGAAAGTGGAGGGGAACTTCCGGAAGGGGCTCCCCCCGGGGGGGTCCTCCCGGAACGACGGGCAGTCCTCGGGTGGGGGGACGACCGGGAGGGGATCGAGGTCGGTGAACTCGAAACCCGTCCGGGGACCCCCGAAGACGGCCAGGGTGTGGTGGCCGGCCTCGGCCCCGGGGGCCCGGACGTCGGCGGAGACCTGGGACATCGTCCGGCCCCGGTACCGACCCGGACCGGACGGGTCGGCCTCGACCGCCGTGACCTCCTCGAACGGGCTCCTCCCCATCCCCGGGAGGATACCGGCGGCCCGACCCGGACCCGATCGGCACCGTGAGGATCCCGGTCGAGCCCGGTTCCTCCTTCATGACCGTGGCCCTGCTGGCAGAACGCGAGACCCGGGTCCGGATGGACCCCCGGACCCGGAAGAGCCTGATCCTGGCCTCGGCCCGGGAGCTCTTCGCCGAGTCGGGCTACAGCGGGACCGGGATGGCGGAGATCGCCAGGCGGGCCCAGGTCTCGAAGACCCTCCTCTACCACTACTGGCCCGAGGGCCGCCCGGAGATCCTCGTGGCCGTCATGGACCAGATCCTGGAGCGGGTCACGGCCCTGACCGGGGCCGCCCTGGCCCTCCCCCTCGAGCCCTCCCGGCGGATCGACCGGCTCGTCGTCGACTTCATGGGCTACTTCGAGGACCATCCCCAGGACTACCGGATCCTCTTCACCGAGCCCTGGGGCACCGCCGAACCCCGGATCGTCAGCCGGGCCGTCCTGGCCGGGAAGGAGCTGACCTCGATGCTGATCGTCACCCTGGCCGGCACCGGGGCAGACGCCGAGGTCCTCCTGGCCACGACCGGGGGAATCGTCGGGCTCCTCCTGAGCCTGACCGAGGCGGTCCTCTCCGGCCAGGTGGCCGCCGAGACGGCGGCGGAGACGGCCAGCGCCTTCATCGGGGGAGGCCTGGCCCGGCTCCGGCCCTGAACCCAACTTACGCTGCTTCGCCACTCACCCCCGGTGGTAAGACCCCTACCAGCCCACCGTGGAAGCCACCGGCTCCTGGAGCTGGGAGATCGGATAGGCGGCGTCCTGGGCGTGGTCGATCGTCCCCGACCCCCCGGCGATCGGCGCCTGGGTCACCGTGCCCTGGGTGATGGCGCTGGCGTAGGCACTCGAGCCCCCACCGCCGCCGCAGGCGCCGGCCAGCACCGTCCCGCCGCCCCCGGCGTCGTAGCCCCCGCCACCGCCGCCCCCGGCAATCGGGTTGGTTCCAGCCACGGCTGTCCCGAGGCTCGGGACGTAGGCGGACAGGAGCGTGCTGAAGTAGCCGCCCCCACCGGAGGCCACGGACCCGGCCCCGGTCCCGGTGTCCCCGGCGTTCTCCCCGAAGTAGCCGACGGTGTTGGCCGGGGGACTGGCTGCGGCCGCCTCCCCGATCCCGATGGCGTCCCCGGCGTTCACGGTGGCGGTACAGGCGGCGACGGGACTGGCCCCGCTGTTGGCCACCGTCTGGGACGCCCCCCCTCCACCACCGCCGGCGGCGATGACCAGGAGACAGGGCGGCGTCGGCGCCGTGAGACTTGTACAGAAGCCCGACGAGGTCGTACAGGTGAAGGTCCCGGCGCCGGGGGCCTCGAGACAGAGGGCGCTGGACCCGCCGCCCCCGCCCCCCTGCCCGGTCGAGGGCGAGGCGGTCCCACTGCTCCCCCCGGCCGTGAACCCGGCCCCACCGATCGAGAACAGGCCGTTACAGCCCAACTCGTACCACATGATGTCGGAGTTGAGCGAGTCGTTCATGCCGATCTGGATCTGGGCCCCGTTCCCCCCGGTCCCGCCCGGGGTGGCACCGGGCCCGCCCCCGGCGGCCCCGGCGCCGCCGGTGATGGTGACGGTGTTGTATCCCGCCAGGGCCCCCAGGCTCCCCGTCGAGGGCGCGCAGCTGGCCGTGGTCTTGAGGGCGGGGAGGATCACCGGGGTGTTCCAGTCCCAGGTGACGCTGAGCCCGGCGTTGGAACCCGCTTTCCCGTCGGCCCCGCCGCAGAACACGAAGCAGCCACCGACCCCGGCGGCGCCGCCGGCGGCACCGGCCGAGAACGTGACGGAACCGACCGAGACCGAGCAACCGGCCCCGCAGGCGATCGCCGTCCCCACCGCCGGCGTCCAGCTGCTCCCGCCGCCGCCGCCGGCCCCGGCCTCGCCGAAGGCGAGCAGCCCGTTGAGGGCCGAACCCAGGGTGCTGCCCCCGGCGCCGCCTCCCTGGTTGCCGGCCCCGCCGCCGCCGCCGCCGGCGAAGTTGGCCGTCGAGGCATCCTGGGAGGCGTTCCCGCCGGCTGCCACGGCGTTGGCGCCGGGCGCGGCCCCGGCCTGACCCGACCAGGCGCTGGAAGCCGAGGCCGAGGCGTAGTCCCCGGATCCGGCTCCGCCGCATCCCAGGGCCGAGCTCGAGGCGCAGCCCGGGCCCACGTAGTCGCTGCCCGACGCCGGCGTCTCGCCGCCGCCCGAGCCCTGGAGGGCCGCCGTCGACCCCGGCGCCCCCCCGTTCGACCCCAGCCCGCTGCCGGCACTCGACCAACCCGCCCCGCCGCCCCCGGCGGCGGAGAAGGCGATGCCCAGGGCGAAGCTGTTGAGGGATCCCCCGCCTGCGCCGGCCCCGGCCGTGGCGATCACGCAGGGTGCCCCCTGGCTGGCGCTGCAGGGCGGGGTGGTGGTGGTGCAACTGGTCCCCCCGGTGGCCTCGAGGCAGACGATGCTGGCCCCGCCACCACTCCCCCCCTCGCGACACGTCCCCCCGGTCTGGTCCGCGCCGCCGTTGGCCGCCCCGCTGCTGCTGCAGGCCGTCGTCGTCTGGGTCCCCTTGTTCCCCCCGCACCCCGTCTCGTAGGCGAGGTTGAAGCTGCCCGAGTTGCTCGTGAGCGAGAGGCTGATCTTCCCGCCGGCCCCGCCGGCCCCGCCGGCGAGGGAGGCCAGGCCCAGACCGGAGGCCTCGGCCGCCCCGCCCCCACCACCGGCGCCGCTCAGGACGACCGTGGTGCTGGTCAGGGTGCCGACCGGCGGGACCGAGAGCGCGGCCGGGCCCGTCTGGCTGGCGTTGGCGCAGGTCCCCGTGGCCGCCGTTGGGCCAACCGGCGCGCCGGGGAGGCCGCCGCCGCCGCCTGCTCCGGGGG
>PLZB01000026.1 GCA_003151955.1 Acidimicrobiaceae bacterium | reverse complement strand
GGCCGGGTGGAGGCTGACCCAGTCGTTCCCGGTGGTGACGAGGCCGGCCCAGGTGGCGGTGACTGTTCCGCCGGGGATGGTGTCGGTCGGGCTGGCGGTGAGGGTCGTCACCGCGAAGGGGTTGCTGGTGGCGACCTTGGTCCCGCTGGCGAAGAGCCGGAGGTCGTAGCTGCCGGCGACGGTCGGGGCGGTGAAGGTGATGGCTCCGTTGGGTCCGGCGGTGATGGACTTGAAGGTGAGATAGCTGGTGTCGGGGGCGCCGGCCGGGTGGAGGCTGACCCAGTCGCTCCCGGTGGTGACGAGGCCGGCCCAGGTGGCGGTGACTGTTCCGCCGGCGCTGGTGACGGTCGGGCTGGCCGTCAGGGTCGTCACTCCGACGGGGTTGCTGCTGGCGACCTTCGTCCCGTTGGCGAAGAGCCGGAACTCGTAGAGACCCGGTGCGGTCGGCCCGAGGACGTCCCACCCCCCCGAGACCTGGCTCACGGTCGTCACGGCGAATGCTGCACTGTCGGGCGCCCCGAGCGCGAAGAGGCCGACGGTGTCGTTTCCGGTCGGGGACAGGTTGGCCCAGGTGGCGCTGACCGTTCCTCCCGGGTTGAGTGCTACCGGACCAGCGGTGAGCGTGGGGAGGGTGAAGGGGTTGCTGGTGGCGACGGTCGCTCCGTTGGAGAAGAGTCGGAACTCGTAGCTGCCCGGTGCGGTCGGCCCGAGGACGTCCCACCCTCCGGAGGCGACGTTGACGGCGGACATGGCCACTGCGGCGCTGTCGGGCGCCCCGACCGGGAACAGGCCGACGGTGTCGTTCCCGCTGAGGGAGAGGTTGGCCCACGCTGCGTGGACGGTCGCTCCCGGGCCGGGGGCCGTCGGGCTGGCGAAAAGCGAGGTGACCGTAGGAGCCACCGTGATGGGGGCGCTGGTGGCGAGCTTGGTGGTGTCGGTGAAGAGCCGGAAGTCGTAGCTTCCCGGGGTCCCGGGCGCGGTGAAGAGCACGGAGCCCGAGCTGCCGGTGATCTGGCGGTCGGTGAGGTACGGGCTGTCCGGAGCGCCGGCGGCGACGATCCGGATCGTGATGTAGCCGGTTGGAATCATGTTGGTCCACGTCACGAGCACCCCCTGACCCGGGCTGGCCGAGGCCGGGTTCACGCTCAACGCCACCGCCGGTTGCACCGTCACGGCACCGCTCGTCGCCACCTTGGCCCCGTTGGAGAAGAGGCGGAAGTCGTAGCTCCCCGCACTCGATGGTGCCGTGAAGACGATGGAGCCGGAGGTACCGGTGATGGTCTCGAACGTGATGGCGCTGGTGTCGGGGGTGCCGGCGGGGTGGAGGCTGATCCAGTCGTTGCCGGTGGGGGCCAGGCCCGTCCAGGTCAGGGTGAGCGGTTGGTCGGCGATGGCCCCATAGGGGGGCAGGGGGTCGACCACGAGCGTCACCGGAGCGGGGACGACGGTGAAGGCGGCGCTGGTGATGAGCTTGAGCCCGTTCGTGAACAGTCGGAAGTCGTAGCTTCCCGCAATAGACGGGGCGGTGAAGACGATGGAGCCGGAGGCGCCGGTGATGGCCTGGAAGGTGAGGTAGGTGGTGTCGGGGGCGCCGGCGGGGTGGAGGCTGATCCAGTCGTTGCCGGTGGGGGTCAGATGGGCCCAGGACACGGTGATGGGCTGACCTTCGATGGCCCCGGAAAGAGGCAGGGGACTGACGGTGAGCGAGATCGGAGCGGAGACCACGGTGAAGGTGCCGCTGGTGGCGGCCTTGGCTCCGTTGGTGAACAACCGGAACTCGTAGGTTCCGGGGTTGTTCGGTGCGGCGAAGATTTTGGTGCCGGAGACCGTCGTGACGGCCTGGACCGTGATGGAGAAGGTGTCGGGAGTGCCCGCCAGGTAGACGCCGATGTGGTCGTTCCCGGTGGGGACGAGGTTGTCCCATGTCACGGTCACCGGCTGAGCCGGGCTGGCGCCCGGTGGCGGAATCGGGTTGAAGGTGATCGTCACCGGCGGGGCGGCGGCCACCGTTGACAATCCGCCCAGCGGTGTGGCCGTGGACACTCCGGTCATGATCACCGCTGAGGTGACGATCACAATCCCGATGAGCCTGGCCCTGCGCAGCGCGCCGGCGATTGCGGCTCCGATCACGAGCACCGTGTGCCTCTTTCCGCACTTGGCACACGGCGCATGGTCATTATGCTCCGCGACAGGCGCCGCCGGACCTTAGGGTAGGGATCCAGAATTTGCGAACGACCGACTTCCGGCTGGCTCGCCCGTCATGCCGGGAGGCGGGCGTCGTCACAGCCCGCCCGGTACGGGCCTCAGCGGCAGGTTTCCACAGGGACATTCCCGAACGCCCGGGTGGGAGGAGGTCCCCTTTCCCGGCGCCTCGAACTGGCTGTGACCCGTTTGCATCGCGGACCCGTCAGATCCTTCCAGGGCGCGACGCTCTCCTGGGCTGTCAGTCGGGCTCAGGTGGTCGTTGGCTGCGCTCCCGGTACATGGCCTGGTCGGCCCGGTCCACGAGCTGTTCGACGGTGTCGCCGTCACGGAGCTCGGCCAGCCCGACGGCCACCGAGGCCCCGGCCATCGTTACCAGGATGGCGTTGATCCGGGAGAACCGCTCGTTGGCGTGGGCCACGGTCATGTCCGAGAGACCGCAGATGAACTCGTCGCCCCCCCAGCGGACGAAGAGGTCGTAGGGCCGGAGATTGGCCCGGGTCGTCTCGGCGAAGGTACGGAGCAGCTGATCCCCGGCCTGGTGGCCCAGGGAGTCGTTGGTGGCCTTGAGGCCGTCGACGTCGAGATAGGCGAGCAGGAGGCCCCGGCCCGATCTCCGGGCCCGGGCCAGCTCGCGATCCAACTCGACCAACCCGGCGTCACGGTTGTGGGCCCCGGTGAGCTGGTCGAGGGAGGCGGCCAGCCGATCCTGGGCTGAGACGGCCCGCTCCGACGAGGCGACCTGACGGTCGTCGGCTGAGTGGGCCCTGTCGCTGGCCGCACCGGATCGGTCCTTGGAGGCTTCCAGGCGGTCGGATGCCCCTTCGGCCAGGAATTCCTGCTCACGGGCCTTGGCCCGGTCGTCGCGAACCTTGGCGGCCAGGTCGTCGGCGTCGGCGACGCGGTCCCGGTCGTCGGCGATGCGGTCCCGGTCGTCGGCGATCCGGTCGCGGTCGTCAGCAATCCGGTCCCGGTCGTCGGCGGCCGGGACGGTTGTGCCGGTTGTGCCGGTTGTGCCGGTTGTGCCGCCATGCTCAGGATCGGCCATGACGCGAGTCTCCCCCACTTTCCAGGGCTGGGCCCCGAGCCGTCGGGGAGAGATGCCCCGTGAGCCTCCAGGGGCCCGACCGGGAAGGGTCGACCCGAGGTCAGAAGGTGCCGGCTGACGCTACGGGCGAGAACACCGAGACCTCAGGGGGACCGGCGACACCGGCAGACGCGGCGATCTGGGCCACCTTCTCGTTGCCGGCGAAGAAGCCCTCGAACTGCTCAGGTGCAACCCACTCGTCGACGACGATGAGCTCGCCCTCGCCGGCCAGGAATCGGTGGTGGACGGCGCCGAGACCCTTGGCCCCGGAGGACTTCACCGACGGGCGTCGAAGGTGGGGACGAGCTGGCGGGCGGCCCGGGCCTCGTCGACCCGGCGGACCGGAGTGGCGTGGGGGGCGCCGGCGGCCCGGTCGTGGCCACCCTCGGTGCCTGCGTCGGCGGCAATCTCCTCCAGGGCTGAGGCCAGGGCCTCCAGGGTCTGGAGGCTCTCGGTCTCGGTCGGCTCGAGCATGAGGGCCTCGTCGACGATGAGGGGGAAGTAGACGGTGGGAGCGTGGAAGCCCGATTCGAGGAGCCGCTTGGCCACGTCGAGGGCCCGGACCCCGGTGGCCTTTTTGAGGGAGGTGGCCGAGAGCACGCACTCGTGCATGCAGGGCCGGTCGTAGGGGACGTCGTACGTGGCCGAGAGGCGGTGGCGGAGCCAGTTGGCGTTCAGGACGGCGAGCTGGGCCACCTGGCGGAGGCCGTCTGAGCCGTGGACGAGGAGGTAGGTGAGAGCCCGGGCCAGGACCAGGGCGTTGCCGTGCCAGGAGTGGATCCGGCCGATGGAGCGGTCGGGGGTGGCCCAGCCGTAGGCGGGGCCGTCGGGGCCGGGGAGGCGGACGGCCCGGGGGCCGGGGAGGAAGGGTGTGAGGCGGGCGGAGACGGCCACGGGGCCGGCGCCGGGCCCGCCGCCGCCGTGGGGGGTGGCGAAGGTCTTGTGGAGGTTCAGGTGGACGATGTCGAAGCCCATGTCACCGGGACGGACCACCCCGAGGATGGCGTTCAGGTTGGCCCCGTCGTAGTAGAGGAGTCCCCCCACCTCGTGGACGGCGGCGGCGATGGCCTCGATGTCCTCCTCGAAGAGGCCGAGGGTATTGGGGTTGGTCAGCATGATGCCGGCCACGTCGTCGTCGAGGACGGCCCGGAGGGCGGCCAGGTCCACACAGCCCCGGTCGTCGCTGGGGACGGTCACCGTGGTGTAGCCGCCCAGGGTGACCGAGGCCGGGTTGGTGCCGTGGGCCGAGTCGGGGATGATGACCTTGGTGCGCTGGCGGCCCTGGGCCTCGTGCCAGGCCCGCATCAGGAGGAGGCCGGTGAGCTCCCCGGCGGCGCCGGCGGCGGGTTGGAGGGTGGCGGCAGCCATGCCGGTCACCTCGCAGAGGGCCTCCTCCAGCTCGACGAGGAGCTCGAGCCAGCCCTGGATGGTGGAGACGGGGGCACCGGGGTGGACGTCGGCCAGGCCGGGGAGGCCGGCCACGGCGTCGCAGATCTTGGGGTTGTACTTCATGGTGCACGAGCCGAGGGGGTAGGCCCCGAGGTCGACGGAGAATTGGCGGTGGCTGAGCCGGGTGAAGTGGGCCACGAGATCCCGTTCGGACACCTCGGCCAGGGGAGCCGGGGTGGTTCGGCGGTGGTCGGCGGGGACGAGATCATCGAGGGGGACCTCGGGAACGCCGGTCGTACGGAGCTGCCAGGATCGGCGGCCGGGCTGGGAGAGCTCGAAGAGGGTGGGCTCGGCGTCCCGGCCCAGGAGGGGGGCGCTCGAGGCGCGGCCCCCGGCGGCGGGGCCGGGGATGACGTCGGCGGTGGTGTCGGTTCCCGGGCTCATCAGCGCACCGCTTTCTCGAAGGCGGCCGCGAAGGCGTCGATCTCGGTCCGGGTCCGGCGCTCGGTGACGGCCACCAGGAGCCCGGGCCCGTTCCCGCCGCTGGCGTCGTCGTCGAGGGGGAGGCCGGCCAGGAAGCCCTCGTCGGCCAGACGGTCGATGAGGGTGGCGGGTTCGACGGGGACACGGAGGGCGAATTCCCGCACCACGGGAGCTTCGACCAGGGGTTCGACGCCGGCGATGGAGAGGAGTCCCTGGCGGCAGTAGTGGGCACCCCGGGCCGAGCGGGTGGCCACCTCGGCCAGGCCGGTCGTCCCCAGCCAGCCCAGCTGGATGGCGGCGGTGACGGCCATGAGGGTCTGATTGGTGCAGACGTTGGAGGTGGCCTTCTCCCGGCGGATGTCCTGCTCCCGGGCCCGGAGGGTGGTGACGTAGGCGCGGCGGCCGTCGGCGTCGACGGTCTCGCCCACGAGGCGGCCGGGGAGGCGGCGGAGGTGGGCCTCGGAGCAGGCGAAGAGGCCGAGGTAGGGTCCACCGAAGCCGAGGGGCATGCCGAGGGCCTGCCCCTCCCCCACCACTACGTCGGCGCCCCAGTCCCCCGGGGAGCGGAGAATGCCGGCGCAGATGGGGTCGAAGGCCACCACCAGCTTGGCCCCGGTCCGGTCGCAGACCTCCCGGGCTTGGGCCAGGTCCTCGAGGCAGCCGAGGTAGTTGGGGTAGGCGACGACGAGGACGCCGGGATCGCCGTCGGCCGAGGTCCAGTCGGTGGTCCCGCCGGCCAGGGGGACGTCGACGAGGTCGTGACCGGTGCCGGCTGCGAAGGTGGCCAGGACGGCGCGCCAGGAGGGGTTCAGGCCGGCCGAGACCCAGACCCGGTGACGGCCCGAGGCGGCCACCCCGAGGTTGACGGCCTCCACGGTGGCGGCAGCCCCGTCGTAGAGGGAGGCGTTGGCGATGGGGACGCCCGATAGCCGGGCCAGGAGGGTCTGGAATTCGAAGACGGCCTGAAGGACGCCCTGAGCCACCTCGGGTTGGTACGGGGTGTAAGAGGTCACGAACTCTGACCGGGAGGCCAGGGCCCGGGTCACGGCCGGGACCTCGTGGTCGTAGGCGCCGCCCCCGGCGAAGCAGACCAGGCTCGGGCCGACGGGACGGTTGGCACCGGCCAGGTCCTGGAGGTGGGCCATGACGTCGGGCTCGGGGGCGCCGGGGGCGAGGTCGAGTCCGCCGGCCAGGCGGATGGCTTCGGGGACGGCGGCGAAGAGGTCGTCGACGGTGGCGAGGCCGAGGAATGACAGCATGCCGGCGATCTCGGCCTCGGTGTGGGGTGCGTAGCCGGCCATCAGTGCCTCCCGGCCTCGCCGGGACGGACGAAGGGAAGCGCGGCCACGGTGACGGGGAGGGCCCGTCCCCGGACGTCCACCTCGGCGGTGGCCCCGATGTCGAGGCCGGCGGCCGTGTCGACGAGGGCCATGGCGATTCCCCGACCGAGGACCGGGGAGAAGTTCCCACTCGTGACCGTTCCCACCCGATCGCCGCCGGCGAACACGGCGGCTCCTTCCCGGGGGGGTTGCCGGCCGGCGGCCAGGAGTCCCCGGAGTCGGCGGGTGGGACCGCCGGCCCGCTCGACATCGAGGGGGGCGCGACCCCGGAAGTCCTCCTTGTCCCATCCCACCACCCAGGAGAGGCCGGCCTGGAGGGGGGTGATGCCGGGTCCGAGCTCGTGGCCGTGGAGGGGGAGGCCGGCTTCGAGGCGCAACGTGTCCCTGGCGCCGAGGCCGGCCGGGGCCACCCCGAGGGTGAGGAGGGACTTCCAGAAGGCGGGGGCGGCATCGGCGGGGAGGGACACCTCGACGCCGTCCTCACCGGTGTAACCCGTCCCGGCCGCGGTGGCGGGGACGCCACGCCAGTCGAAGGTCGTGACAGCGAAGTGGCCGACGGCGGCGGCCTCGGGGGCGAGAGGGGCGAGAAGCGCCCGGGCCGCCGGACCCTGGACGGCGATGACGGCCCGTTCGGCGGTCCGGTCCTCCCCCCCGATGGCGCCGCGGACACGGTCGGTGTTCGATGCGTTGGGCATGACGTCGAAGACCTCGTCGTCGAGCCACCAGACGATGATGTCGTCGAGGACGGACCCGTCGGCGGCGTCGAGGAGGTGGGTGTACTGGGCCCGGCCGGGGGCGATCTTGCCGAGGTCGTTGGTGAGCTGAGCCTGGAGGAGGTCGAGGGAGCCGGGTCCCTCGACCCGGACCGTGCCGAGGTGGCTCACGTCGAAGGCCACCGCCGCGGTGCGACAGGCGCGGTGCTCGGCCAGGGTTCCGGCTGGGTAGGCCAGGGGCATGAGCCAACC
This sequence comes from Acidimicrobiaceae bacterium, assembly GCA_003151955.1. Taxonomy (GTDB): domain Bacteria; phylum Actinomycetota; class Acidimicrobiia; order Acidimicrobiales; family UBA8190; genus PALSA-743. The sequence continues at coordinate 79,321 of PLZB01000026.1, read as the reverse complement.
GCCGAAGCCGACCAGCTTCGCTCCGAGGGCCTCGTGGGCAGCTTCGAGGGGGGAATGGCGGAGGTCCCCGTCGGGCCCTTCGAGGTGGGGCGCGGCGGTGGAGAGATCCGGCTCGGTGGGAGTCACGCCGGGGAGCTTACGCGGCGGGCGAGGCGGGGCGGGCGAAGCCGTACTTGGCCAGGAGGGCCTCGTAGTCGCGCTGGTAGAGGAGCTTGACGGTGACGTCGGGGTAGAGGGCTCCGAGAAGGCGGAGCTTGGCGTGCTTCTTCGTCACGAGCTTCTGGTTGAGGGTGGTGAGCTCGACGAAGCAGCGGTGGTCGGGGAGGTAGAAGTCGGGCCGGAAGGCCCGACGGGCCGTCCCGTCAGGATGCCACTCGAGGATGAATTCGACGGGCTCATATTCCCAGCGGACCCCGTAGAAGTCGAGGAGACCGGCGAAGTTCCGTTCGGAGTCGTGGGCGAAGTGGACGTCGTGCAGGGCCCCGGACCCGGTCACGGCGCCGATCGTCACCGGTGGCGGGTCTCGGCCACCATGGCATCGGCCGGCGGTTGCAGGGCCTGGCCGGCCCGGTCCCGGTCGATGACGTGGATGGCGGTGTCGAGCTCGTCGACGACCGGCGAGAGGGCCACGATGTTGAGGACTCCCTGGCCGCCGCGCAGGAGGTCCACGACCTCCCCGTCGCTGTGGGCCAACACGGAATCCGTTCCGGCCAGGACGAGGCTGGTCGAGGCCAGATCGGCACCGAGCCCTTTACGAAGGCATTCGACTGCCTTCCGGGCCCGCTTCAGGGAGATCCCCCCGTCGATGAGCTGCTTGATGACCTTGAGCTCGAGGAGGTCGTGGTAGGAGTAGCGCCGCTGGGTGCCGCTCCCCCGGGCGTCGGTGATCGAGGGGCGGAGGAGCCCCGTACGGGCCCAGTAGTCGAGCTGGCGGTAGGTGATGCCGACGAGCTTGCAGACCTGGGGTCCCCGGAACCCGGGTTCGGCCGGTCCGCTCACGTCGTGCATGCCGGGAAGCCGGGCCTCGTAGGGGGCTCGGTCGGACATCAGGGTTCCTCCTCCACCTCAGGTACAGCCTCATCGTAACCCCAAGGGTCACACGAGGGTAGTTACGATGGTGTCAGGGGAGGGGGACCCCCGGTCCGGCCCTGAAACCGGAACCTCAGGGAGAGGCTCAGCGTTGGCTCAGTGGTGGGCGGCGTGGGCCGGGGCGGCGGCTGTCGTCAGCGCGATCCCGACCCGGCGGCAGCGGGTGCACCAGGCGGCGGGATGGTCCGGGTTCGAGGGTTGGACGGTGTCACCGCAATGACGGCAACGGTGCTCACTGATCATGGTTTCGTCCCCCCGGCCGAGTTCCATCCTGTTCAGGTTGTCGGCACAAGGCGAGATCAACTTGAGAAGGGCCCGGGGCCTGGCGCGATTCAGCAGGCTGGCCCGTGGAGTTGGGGCCGGGGACGTCGGGGGACCAAGATCTGGTCATGACCGTCGTGAAGATCAACGCCATGACCGTGCCGATCGGGAACGGAGACGAGCTGGCCCGCCGATTCGCCAATCGGGCCGGGGCTGTCGACGGAGCCGATGGCTTCGAGGGTTTCGAGCTGCTGCGGCCGCTCGACGATCGCCCCATCTGGCTGGTGGTGACCCGGTGGCGGGACGAGGCCTCGTTCGAGGCCTGGGTCTCCTCGCCGGCCTTCGGCCATGGGCACCGGGGCGACCGGGGGGAGGGGGCGCCGGAGCGTGCTCCGGTGGCGACCGACAGCGAGGTGTGGTCATACGACGTGGTCGAGCTCGGACGGGACGGCTGACCGGTGGACCGCCCGGGAGGCGATGCCGTCCCGCTGCACCGACGGTCGATCGAATTCGAGGCCTTCGACCAGGGGGGGACCGTGGCGGTACGGGGACGGCTCCGTGACAGCCGACCCTGGGCGGCGGGGACGGGGTTGGTGGAGGAGCTCCACGACATGGAGCTCTGGATCGCGGTCGAGCTGGCTTCGATGACGATCGTCGAGGCGGAGGCGGTGATGGAGCGGTTCCCCCATGTGGAGTGCCCGGCCATCGCCCCGGCCTTCGCCGGGCTGGTGGGTCTGAGCGTGAGTCGGGGGTACGTCCGGGCCGTCCAGGAGCGGTTCTCCGGGCCGTCGGGATGTACCCATCTGGAGCAGCTGGCCCGGGCCATGGGGCCGGTGGTGATCCAGGCGGCCACGTCGCTGCGGGCCCGGGAGCGGGACTGGACCATGCTCGACGTCAGCCCGGCGGCCCGACCCTCCCTCTTCCCGCGCAACACCTGCCACATCTGGGCCGAGGATGGGGTGGCGGAGCAGAAGCTGGCAGCTGGGTGGCGGCCAGGGGCGGAGTCCTACCCGGCTCCGAGCCTGGTGGAGATTCGGGCCAGGGCCCAAGAGCCACCGGCCTGAGGGGAACGGTGCGTCAATCGATGCGGCGGAGTCCGTGGCGGTAGCGGGTGGCGTTGGCCACGTACTCGTCGGCGGACAGCCGGATCAGGGTCAGGTGGGAGGCGTCCGGTCGGATGGTGACGGGGACCCCGAGAGCGAGTGCGCCGGCCGGGACGATCATCTTGTTGGGGACCACGGCATTGGCGCCGACGGTGGCGCCGGTCCCGATGACGGCGTGGTGGAGGACGACTGCTCCCGATCCGACCAGACAATCGTCCTCGAGGGTGCAGCCCTCGAGGTGGGCAAGGTGGCCGACGACACAACCGGCCCCCATCACGGTGGGGAAGCCGGGTCCGGCGTGGACGACGGTGCCGTCCTGGATGGAGGTGCGGGCCCCGACGATGATGGTCCCATAGTCGCCCCGAAGCACGGCGCCGGGCCAGACCGAGGCGTCAGGCCCGAGGGTGACGTCCCCGATGACGACGGCGTCGGGATGGACGTAGGCGGCGGGATCGAGGCGGGGGGTCTTGGTTCCAAGGGCGTAGACGGCCATCGGACGACGCTACCGCCATCGGACCATTCCCCGGGATGGTGGCTGACGCTCCGGCGGGACGGTCAGAGGGTGTGGGGATCGGTGGTGCAGCTGTTCACCCCGGGCCGATGGGCCACCCGGTCGGCGATGAACCGGATGACGTCCCCCTGGGCCTCGAAGTTGGAGAGGACATCCTCTCCGGCGTAGGTGGCCGACTGGACCGTGGTCCCAGTGGCGCAGAGGTTGGCGTAGATGGCGTCCTCGACCGCCACGGGGACCACCTCGTCGGTCGTCCCCCGGTAGTTGAAGACCGGCGTGGCGATGTGGGCCCCGGGCTGCCCCGGGCTATTGGCCAGGAGGTCAGCCTTCCAGTTCCCCTGGGCCAGGAGTTGCTGGAACGTGAGGCCACCGACGGTGAGGCTTGTGGTCTTGGCCGAGCCGTAGGAAACCAGGTTTCCGAGAACGCACTGGGACTCGATGGTGTTGACCGCCGTCTTCCCGGCTTCGTTGAGGAGGCTCGTGAAGGGAAGGTCGGGATAGGCCGAGTGAAAGCCGATGAACGTGTCGAGGAGAATGCCCGAGGCGAATCCGCCGTCGAGGGCGGCGCCAACAGTGGGCAGGTCCCCGGGGACGCCACCGGCTGCCACACCCACCAGATCGACCCCGGGGGCGTAGGCCGGCCACTGCTGCCCGGCCCAGATGGCAGCGCCACCGCCCTGGGAGTAGCCCCAGACCACCACCGGTGCCGACGTCGTGAGCCCGGCGCCTTGGAGCTGGGTGGAGGCGCTGGCGATGTCGAGGACGGCGTGGCCCTCGGATTTCCCCACCTCGTAGGTCGGCAGCGGGGTCCCGGTCGTGCCGGACCACTGGTAGTCCGTGACGACCACGGCGTAGCCGGCCTGGAGGGCGGAGTTGATGTTGGGGTCCTCGTACTCGAGTCCGGAGTCGAAGGACTTCGAGGGTGCGCACGTCGTGCCGAGCCCCTGGGTGCCCACGGCATAGTCCACGATGGGACGGGGTCCAGGTCCCCGCCATGCACCTGTCGGCACAGCCACCGTGCCGGTCACGACGTCGGGCTGGCCCTTGGCGTCACGTGAGACGTAGGCGACCTTCCAGTCGGTCGAGTTCGGAAGTTGGCTGGAGTCGGCCGGCAGGGAGTAGAGGAGCTTCCCGGGAGACGACCCGGAGGGGGCGTCGGGCACCGCGTAGAAGTTGGCGGCGGTCCTCCCGTTCGACGAGGCCACCGCCGAGGCGGCCACGGCCCCGAAAAGGACGAGGGCCGAGAGGCCGAGAACGGCGATGGAGAGGCGCGCCGATCGACCGAGCTTCTGACGGGGTGGATCGGGTTCCGCCTCGACTGGCGCGCCGAGATATGGCGAAATCGAAACCACCGGCCCCCCAAAAGTCGTTGCTGCAGTCGTTGCGGAGAAGTTGCCCGCCTCCGGGGTGAGTCTCCCCCGTCCGCCTTATTGACATAAGGGTAAATAGCGTGGCGCATCATGTCAAGTCATCTCGGAGGGGTTCTCTGACCTGGATCGGCGCGTAAGGGACGCGAACAGGGGTTCGATACGCGACAGGGTGCCTTCGACCTGGGAAAATGGTGCGAAAGGCACCTGTCTGGTGGCCAGGATAGCGAAGGCGAAGCGGCGGGTGGTGCTTGGCGCGCCGGACGGCCGGATCACTCCTCGGGGTGGTCTGCAGCTGGTGGCGAAGGTCGACGAGCTGGTCGGGATCGCGGCGGCGATCGACGGTGGCAGCCCCGGGTTCCGGGTCCGACGCCGAGGGTTGACGCTCGGGGGGCTGATGCTGTCGTTGGCGGAGACGATGTTGGCGGGCGGCGACTTCTTCTGCGATCTGGCCCATCAACGCGCCGACGGGGGCGGCGTCGGGCTGGGTTCTCGTCGCCGACTTCGGTTCGGGACGGTCCGATCCCCGAACCCAAGCTGCCAGTCTCCTGACCCGGGCCGTCGCCGCTCTGCCCGAACGGGCTGGGCCGGCCGGTCGTCCGGGGCGACTCCGCGTTCTTCGACCACAAGATCGCTGTCGCCGCCCTCGGGGTCGGAGCGGACTACGCCATCGCCGTGAAACGGACCGCTCCGGTCTGGCGCTCCGAACGGAAACTCCGGGTCAGCAGCTGGGAAAAAGCCCGAGGCATGAACGCCGAAGTCGCCGAATGCGACTACATCCCGGGCCGCTGGCCGCCCGGAGCCCGGACCATCTGCCGGAGCGTCATGGTCACCGCCGACGACCTGTCCGCCGACCCCAGAAGCCGACGGCGCCGGACCATCGACCCGAACCAGCTCGCTCTCCTCGAAGCTGGCGTCGGCGCCCATGCCTGGGCCTACTCGTTCATCATCACCAACATCGACGGCTCCCCCGTCGAGATCGAAGCCTGGTTCCGCAAACGAGCCCTGATCGAAGAGACCATCAAGGACTCGAAGCTCGGCCTGGCCCTGCGCCACATGCCGTCGGGCTAACAGAACGTCAACGCCATGTGGATGTGGGCCGCGCTCCTCGCCGTCAACATCTCCTCTTGGCTCCAAGCCCTCACCGGGCACGACACCGCCATCGACCCCCTGTCCCGCCGGAAACGTCGCCGCGGCCGAGTCCACGGGAAACGCCTCCGCCGCGACCTCATCTGCGTCGCCGCCCGGATCACCACCCACGCCGGCCGGACCGAAGTCCACTGCGCACCCGAAGACCACCACGGCCCCTTCGGCGACGCCTGGCGCACTCTCGACCACCTCCTCGCCAGCGCCAGCCCATAGCCCCTCCGGCACCAACCCGGCCGCCACCCTCACACCGCCGCCGGCAACACCAACTGCCACAACCCCCGGCATACACCGCCACGCCCCTACACCCGGCGACAGTCCCCACCCACCCCTCAACCCCCCAAACGCGCCCCACGCTCGCCCACACCGAGAACCTCACCGCCCTACACACCGATCCAGGTCTGACGTCAGCCGGACTGGTCGACCGCCGGTGAAGCCAGGGGGTCGGCACCGATCGAGTCCCTGGGATCTCGAAGGAACGAGAAATGCGCGGTCCAGGCGTCTAGGGTGACGCCATCGGCGAGACACGCCGGGTAGTCCGACCAATTCGGCGACGATGGAAGGAGATGGTGGTGGCAAACGCAGGTGAGGTCCAGCCGATACTGCTGGACGCGATCAAGCTTGCCGCGCAGGCGCTCATCGAGAACGGTTCGAAGAGCAGCGGCGGCATGCGGGTCGGGATCGAGCCGGACAAGCTGCTGCAGCTCACGGAGGCTTACGGTCGGGTGGCACCTCGGCCCGTCCGGGTGGCTGCTGCGGCTGGGTCTCGGCGTCGCCGGGCCGTCGCAGCTCGCAGGCGCGCCACCAAGGCGGCGGGTGCACGGAAGCACGCCGCCGCCAGTAAGAGTGTTCGTACGAAGAGAGCCGGTGGACCCGGCGGAGCCCGAAAGGCGGTTGCAGTGGCAAATGGAGTGAGGACCAACAGGCTCGTCGGTGCCAAGAAGGCTGGCGGTGCCAAGAAGGCCGGTGGTGCCANNAGAAGGCCGGCGGCGCCAAGAAGGTACGGTGCCAAGAAGGCTGGCGGTGCCAAGAAGGCCGGTGGTGCCAAGAAGACTGGTGGTGCCAAGAAGGCCGGTGGTGCCAAGAAGACTGGTGGTGCTCGGCCGGTGACGGCGGCGAAGAAGGGGACCGGTGCGAAGGCGTCCGGGGGGACTCACCGTCCCGCGCCCCGGCCGGCAGCCGCTCCGGCTCCCGCACCGGCTTCCGCGCCGGCTTCTGCTCCGGCTCCGGCTCCCGCGCCGGTGAAGGCTGCTCCGGCCGCGAAGTCGACGCCTTCCAAGGCGACCAAGGCGACGCGGTCCACGGCGTCGAAGAAGTCGACGACGGCGGCCAAGACGACCAAGGCGGCTTCGCCCAGCAAGAGCACCCGGACGACCAAGAGCACCCGGTCGACCAAGAAGAGCTGACCCTCTGCCCCGGGAGGGGCGGCGACGCATCGTCGTGCAATTCCAGATGAAGGGGCAGGCCTCAGGGCCTGCCCCTTCACCGTTCCCGGACGGCGTGACTGTTGTCGAGATCGGCGTCGGTGCGGTCCAGGGCATCGGGACGATGGACTTCAAGGAGGGCGATGTGGGTCCCTGTGGCATTGGAGAGGACAACGGCGGGACCTACAGGTGTTCCCAGGGGGCCGGTGGCCACGGTCCAGCCCGTGGCCACCAGCTCGGACGAAGTGGTGCCGATCCTTGCAACCGCGTAGATGGGGAGGAGCGATCCGGCTGGACGGTGGTCGGCGAGAAGGATGAGAGGTGGTGTCCCGAGGTCGACGTCGGCGACGTCGGCTCCGAAGTGCTGGAAGCGCCACCGGAGACGGGCATCAGGGAGGGAGAGCCAGGCGTCGAGGTCCCGGTCGGTGTCGGCGGTCCCCACGTAGAGGAATCGGAGTTCGATAACGGGATCGTAGGGGCCGACGGGAGGGATCGATCGGCAGGACCGGCGTGGGAGGCTTGGGGGTGATGGTGGCATCGGGTCGGAGTTCGGATGCTCGTCGGCCTGGGCGGGTTCTCCGGGCGGCGCTGATCGCCACAGCCGTGGTGTCGTCGTCGTGTGGAGCGACATCGGCGGTGCCGGCGAGGCCGTCCGTCGTGGTTCCGTCTCCAGCGGAGTCGGCGGCCGTTGCCGGGGTTTCCCTCGGCGCCTACGCCGGGCCAGGGAGTCGGGGAACCGTGGCCGGCTTCGCATCTGCGACCGGAGTCCACCTGAGCTATGCGTCGGACTATCTGCCGGGCGACAAGGGCTGGGCCGGCCTGGATCAGCAGTCGAGGCTGACGAAGTTCCTGGGTCCTTGGCAGGGATCTCCGTACCGGCTCGTTCTCGGGGTTCCCGTGATCCCAGAGGTCGACGGCCGGGCTGTCGCCACCCTCGCGGCCGGGGCGGCCGGGAGTTACGACCCGCAGTTCACCACGTTGGCCCGGTCTCTCGTCAGCTACGGGGCGGGGAATGCCGTGCTGCGTTTGGGGTGGGAGTTCAACGAGCCCTGGGAGCCCTGGGCCGTGGCCAATGCCGCCGATGCCGCCCACTTCGCCGGTTACTTCCGAAGGATCGTGGCGGCCATGCGGGCCGTACCGGGAACCTCCTTCCAATTCGACTGGAACCCTGCCCCCGGCCCCGGCCCGATCGACCTCGCCCTCGCCTACCCCGGAGACGCCTCCGTCGATCTGATCGGTCTCGACATCTACGACGAGACCTGGAGCAGCCCGGAAACCCCGTCGGTGGCCTGGGCTGGGAACGACACCGGCCCGAACGGCCTGGAGTGGATGGCGACGTTCGCCGCCGCCCACCACAAGGCCATGTCCATCCCGGAATGGGGGGTCACGATCCGGAGCGACGGGCACGGCCTCGGGGACGACCCCGCGTTCGTCTTCCGGGTGGCGGCCTGGGCCGCCTCCCATAACGTGGCCTTCGTGAGCTACTTCGACATCGACGTCTCCGACGGCCGGCACAACCTCCTCGACGGCGATCTGTTCGAGTCCAGGGCGGAGTTCACCCTCCTCTTCGGGTCCTCGGGTGCGACCGGCTGACGTCGTCGTCGTCGGCTCCGGACCGAACGGCCTGGCCGCGGCGGTGGTCCTGGCCCGGCAGGGGCTCGCCGTCGATGTCTACGAAGGGGCCGAGACGCCCGGAGGGGGGTGTCGGACCGAGGAGCTCACGCTTCCCGGCTTCCAGCACGACGTGTGCGCTGCCGTCCATCCACTGGCCGCCGCCGCGCCGTTCTTCCGGTCGGTCGATCTGGCCGGCCGGGGCGTCCGGCTGCTGACGCCGGTGGTGGCGTTCGCCCACCCCCTCGACGGGGGCAGAGGCGGGGCCGTGGGAGGCTCGGTGGAGGCGACTGCGTCCGGGCTCGGAGTCGACGGACCTGCCTACAAGCGGCTGCTCGGTCCCCTCGTCGACGAGGCCGAGGCCATCGTCGACGTCGTGCTCGCTCCCCTCCGCCGGATCCCGGCCCGGCCGTTGGCCGTTTCCCGCTACGGCCTCGCCGGGATCCGTTCCGCCACTGGACTGGCCCGGCGGTTCGACACCGACGCGGCCCGGGCCCTGCTGGCCGGGGTGGCGGCCCATTCCATGCTTCCCCTGACATCCCCGGCGACGGGAGGGTTCGCCCTCCTCTTGACGGTGTTGGCCCATCACGTGGGTTGGCCGGTGGTCGAAGGCGGCAGCGGCAGGCTGGCCGAGGCGCTGGTGGCCGAGCTCGCCGACGCCGGGGGTGTGGTGTTGACCGGCCGATGGATCGCAGACCTGAGGGAGCTGCCACCGGCCCAGGCTGTGCTCCTGGACCTCTCCCCCACCGGGCTCGCCCGCCTCGGCGGGAAGGCGCTCCCGGAACCGGCCCGACGGAGTCTGCAGCGGTTCAAGATGGGTCCCGGGGTCTGCAAGGTGGACTGGGCCCTGTCCGGTCCCGTGCCCTGGGAGTCGTCTCCGTGCCGCGACACTGCCACCGTCCATGTCGGCGGCACCCTGGCCGAGGTGGCGAGGTCCGAAGCCGAGGTGGCAGCGGGCCGCCACCCCGAGCACCCCTTCTGCATCGTCGTCCAACCCGGTGTCGTCGACCCGAGCCGGGCACCGGAGGGTCGGGAGACGCTGTGGGCCTACTGCCATGTGCCGGGCGGGTCGACTGTGGACATGACGGCGAGGATCGAGGCCCAGATCGAGCGGTTCGCCCCCGGGTTCGGCTCCATGGTCCTCGACCGGGCCACCCGGACCGCCGCCGACCTGGAGGCCTACAACCCCAACGATGTCGGCGGGGACATCAACGGCGGGGCTGCCACGCTCCGTCAGACCCTCCTGCGACCGACGGCCCGGTGGGACCCCTACCGGACCGCGATCCGGGGGGTCTATCTCTGCTCGTCCTCGACCCCGCCCGGCGGTGGGGTCCACGGCATGTGCGGTGCCGGGGCAGCGGCGACCGTCCTGAAGGACCTCTGTCTGGACCGGTAGACGGATGGGGAAGGATCAACCGGAGGGTCGGCCCGGCGATGGACGAACCACACGGATCTGCGTCGGGGTGCTGCCCCTTCTGGCCTGGGCCGGCGCCGTGCTGTCGATCGACATGTCACCCCTGCTTCTCCCCTACCGGCCCTGGGTGGGGCCGAGTGACATCTGGGGTGAGTTTCCCCGGGCCTCAGCCCGCCGCCTGCCCCCGGACTGCAAGAGGTCCAGGCCATTGGCCTGGACCTCTCTGGTCGGGCTGCCGGGATTTGAACCCGGGACCTCTTGACCCCCAGTCAAGCGCGCTAACCAAGCTGCGCCACAGCCCGCTTCCTGAATATGCGACCCTACCTGGACATTCTCTCCTCCGGGAGGAGGCTCTGCCCAGGGCGTTCGCCAGCCTACAAGAGTCCGGGAGGGCCTTCGACGCCTGATGTTGCGTCGTCCCCTGGTCCTATCTGCTCGGGGCCGGCTGGGGCGGGCCCGAGGACGGCGTCGATGTGGGGCAACGGAGCTACCCCGCCGAATTCGGGGCCGGTGACGACCTTCTCGTCGAAGATCGGTCGCCCCTCGTCATTCACCTCGGCCGGGACCACGAGGAGGGTGGCGTCGGCGATGACGGCATGGGAGCGCTCCGCCCACGGGATCTTCCGGACCGCCCTCCACTGGGAGCTGGCCCCGATGATCAGGACGGCGTCGACCAGGAGGGCCAGGACACCCCCGAAGGACGGGCCGGTGGCGATGTAAATCCTGATCCGGTCGCTTATGGCGGTCTGCTCGATCACCTTGGCGTCGGCCAGGGCCACGGTGAACCCGATGGCGCCGAGGACGAAGGTGACCAGGCCCAGCCGGAGCCCGGTGTCGACGATCTTCCGGGGGCGGATGACGGCGAAGACGATCCCTGTCACCGACGCGACCAGGATCCCGACCGGGAATATCCAGAAGGCGTCGACCGCGAAGAAGGTCGGCGATGCCGTCACGAAGGAGACCCACGGGAGGAACGGGGAGACGAACAGGAGGACCCCCCCGACGATGACGATCCACCGGTAGACGGTGCCTCCCCGGGAGATCCCCGGTGCCTCCACGGTGGCGATCCTCTCGGCTCGGATCCGGGCCGCCACGCTCCTGGGGTGCTGGTCCGGTCCGTACCAGTGGCCGTCCCCCGCCCTCCACCACCCGGGAGGGTGCTCCTCAGCCATGGTCGTAATCCACCATTGCAGTATCGGCCCGGCCGGAACCGGCCTGAAACGCGTTCAAGCCCGGCTCCGGGGGTCGGACTCCGCCGGGGCCCCCGCCGAGAAGGGTTTCAACCTCATCGAGCTGATCGTGGTCCTGCTGGCCATCGCCATCCTCCTCGCTATCGCCATTCCCAATTTCCTGGCGTCTCCTACGTCGCCAACGACCGGGCCTCCAGGCCAACCTGGGCACCGCCCAGACCGGGTCGGCCAACTACTACACCGAGGGGACCCAGGCCTTTGGGTCCAGCACCGCCATCTCCACCAACCTGGCCACCGTGGGCCCCGAGATGAATTGGACCTTCGGAACCCCTCAAGGGCACCTGCCGGGTCGTCCTCTACCTCCCGGTCACCCGGGGGCCAACCTTCCCTGGGCCGGCGCCCCACGAAGTCCGGCGGCTACTACGCCGACAACCGGACCCCCACCGGGACGCCGGAGACCCCGAGGCAGTAGCTTCTTGACGTGATGAGCATCGGCCCCCCACGACGACAGGCTTGGCGCACGCTCGCCCTGGTCCTGGTGCTCGGGACCCCGATGGCGGCATCGGCCTGCTCCGACAGGCCGTCAGGTGGGACCACGTCCACATCCACGACCACGTCCACGACGGCCGCAGTCCCGACGACGTCCGGCACCCCGACGACGCAGGGATCACCGACCGTCTCCTGTGCCCTTGTCACTCCGGCCGAGGTCAGCGCCGCTCTGGGAATCACCGGGACGGTCTCCCAGACCACCGTCAACGGCCCAGTGACGCTGTGCTCCCTGCCGGGTGGAGGTCTGGTCCGCTTCGAGACCGGCTACAGCCTGTCCGACTTCCAGTCGGCCAAGGCCCAGTTCCCGAGCCACGGGGAGACCACGAGCGACCTGGCCGGGCTCGGCGACGCTGCCTACACCTCGACGGCGGCTGCATCGAACACGGTGGTGGCGCTGCGGGGCAGCACCGAGATCCTGGTCACTGCCTCTTTCTCCCTGGCCCAGCTCGAATCCCTGGTCCGGGCCATCCTTCCCTCCCTGTGACGCCGGGGCCGCCGCCCCCCGTTCAGCGACCGTGGTGGGCGGCGAAATGGTGGATGAGCCACTCGACCAGCTGGTAGAGCCGCCAGATCAGGTAGATCACGGTGGCGATCCCCATCAGCTTGAACGAGAGGGGGATGGGACGACGGCCCAGGAGATCGGCCCCGCAGTCGGGGCAGGCCCCGTCCTCGGTCAGCTCCTCCTCCCCCACCTGCCGGTCGCAGCTGTCACACCAGATGACCTGGTCGCTCTCGTCGGCCCGGGCGCCATCGGGACCGTCGGGGCCCGGCCCCGGCCTCATACCGGCGGGACCCCGTGGTGCCGCTCGCTGAAGCGCCGGTCCCGGCCGGTGGCCATGGCCAGCCGGGCCACGAGCTCCCCCCGGAGGTCGCCAGGGCGGACGACGGCGTCGAGGACGAGATCCGAGGCCAACCGGAGGAGGTCGACGTCCTCCTCGTACTCCCGGCGCCGATCCTCGACGAATGCGGTCCGCTCCCCCTCGTCGGAGATGGCGGCGATCTTGTTGGCGTAGACGGCGTTGACGGCCGCCTCGGGGCCCATGACGGCGATCTCCGCCCCCGGTAGGGCCAGGAAGGCGTCGGGTTCGAAGGCGGGCCCGGCCATAGCGTAGAGGCCGGCCCCGTAGGCCTTCCGGATCACGACCGAGATCTTGGCCACCGTCGCCTCGGAGACGGCAGTGATCATCTTGGCCCCGTGCCGGATGATGCCCTGGCGCTCGACCGCCGTCCCGATCATGAAGCCGGGGACGTCGGCCAGGAACAGCAGGGGGACGTTCGAGGCGTCGGCGGCCCAGATGAACCGGGCCGCCTTGTCAGCCGAGTCGACGAAGAGGACGCCGCCTCGGACCGCCGGGTTGTTGGCCACCACGGCCACCGGATGGCCTTCGAGCCGGGCCCACCCGACCACCAGCTCCGCCGCGAACTCCGGCTTGACCTCGAAGAAGGTCCCGTCGTCGACGAGGGCCTCGATGACGAGGTGGATGTCGTAGGGGGACCGCCCGTCGGCGGGGAGGAGCTCGTCGGTGAAGGCGGTGGCGGGCGGAGCCGGGGACGTCACGGGCGGGTCCTCCCGCCACGACCCCGGGAGGTACGAGAAGTAGGTCCGGGCCGCCTCGATGGCGGCGGCATCGTCGGCGACCAGGTTGTCCCCGCAGCCCGAGACGGTGCAGTGCATCCGGGCCCCTCCCATCTCCTCCAGGGTGGTCTGCTCGCCGACGACCATCTCGGCCATCCGGGGCGAGCCCAGGTACATCGAGGCGTTGCCCTCGACCATGAAGACGACGTCGCAGAAGGCCGGGATGTAGGCCCCCCCGGCCGCCGACGGGCCGAAGAGGCAGCAGATCTGGGGCACCCGGCCCGACAGCCTGACCTGGTTGTAGAAGATCCGCCCTGCCCCCCGCCGGCCCGGGAAGAGCTCCACCTGATCGGTGATCCGGGCCCCGGCCGAGTCGACCAGCCAGAAGACCGGGAGCTCGTGGGCCAGCGCGTACTCGGTCAGCCGGACGATCTTCTCGACCGTCCGGGCCCCCCAGGACCCGGCCTTCACGGTGGGGTCGTTGGCCATGACGCACACCGGACGACCGTCGACGGCCCCCCGGCCGGTGACGACCCCGTCGGCGGGGAGGTCCCCGGCCCCGGCGTTGGCCAGCAGCCCGTCCTCCACGAAGGACCCCGGATCGAGGAGGAGGGCGAGCCGGTCCCGAACGGCCAGCTTCCCCTGGGCCGCCAGCTTGGCCGCCCCACTCGTCCGGTTCCCCTCCTCGGCGGCCGAAAAGGCGGCCAGCAGCCGCTCGACGCGGTCGCTCAACCCCGGAGCCTCACCCGCAGGACGATCGGGGTCGGCCCGACCTCGAAGTGCTCCCGGATCCGCCGCTCCAGGTACCGGAGGTAGGTGGGTTGGAGCCGACCGGTGGCGAACAGGGTGAAGGTGGGCGGGTCGACGCCGCCCTGGACGGCGTACTTGATCCGGGCCCCCGGGGCAGGGTGGTCGGCCTGGAACGCCCGGATGGCCCGGTTCAGCTCCCCGGTCGAGATCCGCCGGTGGTAGGCCTCGACGGCGGACCGCAGGGCCGGCAGGAGCCGATGGACCCCCAAGCCGGTCCTGGCGCTCACCTTCAGGATGGGGGACTCCCCCAGGAAGGCCAGCCGGTCCTCGACGTCGGTGAGGACCTCGACACGGTCAGCCGTCTCGACCAGCTCCCACTTGTTGAGCACGACCACCACCGGGCTCCCCGACGCCCCGATCCGCTCGGCCAGGCGCTGGTCCTGGTGGGTGACCCCCTCGGTGGCGTCGATCAGCAGCAGGACGATGTCGGCCCGGTCCAGGGCCCCGAGGGCGCGGACCATGGCGAAGTACTCCGTCCCGTCCTCGGTCCGGGACTTCCGCCGCATCCCGGCCGTGTCGATGAACCGGATGGGGCCGTCCGGGGTGTCCACCACCGTGTCGATGGCGTCCCGGGTCGTCCCCGGCATGTCGTGGACGACCGACCGCTCCTCCCCGAGGAGCCGGTTGAAGAGCGTCGACTTCCCCACGTTGGGTCGCCCCACCAGCGCCACCCGGGGGCAGTCCCCGTCGTCGAAGGGGTTCCCGTCGAGGTCGAGCTCCTCCTCGAGCTCACCGTCGAGGTCGACCGGGCCGGTGACGGGAGCGGCCACGGGACCCGACTCCTCCGGGAACCGTCCCACCACCTCGTCGAGGAGGTCGCCCGTCCCCCGTCCGTGGAGGGCGCTGACCATGAACGGCGCTCCGAAGCCGAGAGCCATGAACTCCCAGGCCTCGAGCTCCCGCCGGTCGTTGTCCACCTTGTTCACGACGAGGAGGACCGGCCGGCCCGACCGCTGCAGGAGCCGGGCCACGTCCTCGTCCTCGGTGGTGATCCCGACGGCGGCGTCGACGACCTGGAGGACCAGGTCGGCCCCGGCGATGGCAGTCTCGGCCTGTTTGGCCACCTTGGTGTCGAGGTCGTCCCCACCTCCCAGCCACCCCCCCGTGTCGACGACGGTGAAGCTCCGACCGTTCCACTCCGCCTCGAGCTCGAGCCGGTCCCGGGTCACCCCCGGCTTCTCCTCCACCACCGCCACCCGCTTCCCCACGAACCGGTTGACCAGCGTCGACTTCCCCACGTTGGGTCGACCGGCGATGACGACGGCGGGAAGGCCCCCGACCTCTTTCGACCTGGTCCCGGCCGTGCTCACCGGGCCCCCTGCAGGACGATCGGAACCCGGACCGACTCCGGGCCGGCACCGAAGAGGCTCATCGGGTCGCTCTCGAGAGCCCGCCGGAGCGAGAGCCCGTCGCAGGGCACCACCTCGACCGGATGGGGCAGGTCGTCGAGGCCCAGCCCGTCGAGGAACCGGCCCTGGGACAGGCAGACGTCGGGGAGCAGGTACCGGTCCCCGGCCGGCTCCCCCCGGAGTGCCTCGGCCACGTCGGCCCCGGTCAGCAGTCCTGTCACGGCGATGTTCCCTCCGAAGAAGTGGTTGTGGACGGGGAGGAGCCGGACCGGTCCGCCCGCAGCCTCGTGGCCGGCCAGGATGGGCCCGAGAACCGGGACGCCGTACTCCCCCGTGATGATGGCCACCGGGCGCCGGGCGTCCGCTCCCGGTCCGGGCCCCACCTCCGGCCGGGGATCGGCCTGCCGGGGGGCCCGGTAGCCCTCGGCCGGGGCCCCGTCCACCCAGGAGAAGAACCCGCTATGGACGCCCCGGGCCGCCTCCTCGTCTCCCCCGAAGGCGGCCTCGAAGGCCCGGGCCATCCCGATCCCGTTCTCGTGCTGGGGAAACCCCTCGTAGGCGGCGGCGGGAGGGAAGGGCCGATCGGCAAGCAGGTAGTACTCGTCGGCGGCGAAGACGAGCCGCCGGCCCAGGGTTGTGAGGAAGATCTCCTGCCACTCCTCCACCAGGTCCACCACGGCCGCCGCCTCGGCCGTGGTGTGGGGTCGCATGGCGGCCTCGTTGGAGAACCGGCTCAGCCCCAGCGGGACGCAGGCCGCCGTGGCCAGCTGCGGGTACTCGTCGAGGATGCCGGCCAGGGTCTCCTCCAGGGCTGGTCCGTCGTTCACCCCCGGGCACACCACCACCTGCCCGTGGACCTCGATCCCGGCGTCGAGGAGGGCCCGGAGCCATCGGAGGCTGACCGCCCCCCGGGGGTTGCGGAGCATCTCGGCCCGGAGCCCGGGGTTGGTGGCATGGATGGAGACGAACAGTGGGGACAGCCCTTCGGTCACCACCCGCTCGAGGTCCATCTCCGTGAACCGGGTCAGCGTCGTGAAGTTCCCGTAGAGGAAGGAGAGCCGGTAGTCGTCGTCCTTCAGGTAGAGACTCTTCCGCATCCCCTTCGGGAGCTGGTAGATGAAGCAGAACTCACAGTGGTTGTCGCAGGTCCGGACCCGGTCGAACAGGGCCGACGACACCTCGGCCCCCATCGCCTCGCCCGCGGCCTTCCCCACGACGACGACCACCTCCTCGTGGCCGCGTCGCACCAGTAACTCAGGGTCGGCCTCGTCCACGAACAGGCGGTATTCGATCACGTCACGTGGCACCCGTCCGTTGATGGCGACCAGCTCGTCGCCCACCTGGATGCCGGCGTGATACGCCGGGGACTCGGCCGCCACGGAGACAACCCGGGGCGCCGACATCCCCCCAGGGTATCGGTACCCTGGAGGGGTGCCCGTCGACCGCGTCCTGCTGGCCTCCCCCCGGGGATTCTGCGCCGGCGTCGAGAAGGCCATCAAGGCCCTGGCCTGGATGGTCAGGGTCTTCGACCCTCCCGTCTACTGCTACCACGAGATCGTCCACAACCGGCATGTCGTCGACCAATTCCGGGCCCAGGGGGTCATCTTCGTCGACGACATCGACGACGTCCCCCCGGGAGCCCCCCTGATGCTCTCCGCCCACGGCTCGGCCCCCGAGGTCGTCGAGTCGGCCCGTGACCGGGGCCGGGTCGTCGTCGACGCCGTCTGCCCCCTCGTCACCAAGGTCCACCACGAGCTGAAGGTCCGGGCCCGCAAGGGGTACACCGTGCTCTATGTCGGCCACGAGGGGCACGAGGAGGCCGTCGGGACGATGGCCGTGGCCCCGGGGTCGGTCCGCCTCGTCCAGTCCGAGTCCGAAGTCGACGCGGCCGCCGCCGAGCTCGGTCCGGACCATCCGGTCGCCCTCCTGGCCCAGACCACCCTCAGCCACGACGAGTGGTCGGGGATCATGGGCCGGGCCCGGGACCGCTTCCCTGAGCTCTGGATGCCCAACCGCTCGGACCTCTGCTTCGCCACCACCAACCGCCAGGCCGCCCTGAAGGCCATCGCCGGCCAGGCTGACGCCGTCGTGGTGATCGGCTCCATCAACTCCTCCAACACCAGGGCCCTGGAGCAGGTGGCCCTGGCCTGTGGCGCCCCCCGGGTCTACCGGGTCAACGAGGCCTCCGAGCTCCCCGACGACCTCACCGGCACCGTCGCCGTCACCGCCGGCGCCTCCGCCCCCGACGAGCTCGTCGACGCCGTGGTGGCCCGCCTGGCCCCCCGCCACGGGGTGGAGGAGATCCACGTCACCGTGGAGGACGAGTACTTCCCGCCCCCACCCGAGCTCCGGGACCTCCTCCGGGGACTTTCGGCCGCCCTGGCCGTCAGCCTGGCCGCCCCGCCGGTTCCTGATCCCGACAGCGGACCTCTGGGTGGCGACCGGGCCGTGTCGGCCGCCGACGTCCTGTCCGGCCTCTCCGGCTGACCCCCCGAATCCCCTTCCGGGCGACCCGAGCGCGAGACTGTCCCGATGACCAGTCCCACCTCCTTCAGCCGGATGGACGAGTCGACCGCCGAGCAGTGGGCCCGGATCGGCGCCGAGACCTCGAGACTCCAGGGCCGGACCGCCGACGCCGTCCTCGGGATGCTCGAGAGCCTGGCCGAGATCACCGACGGCTTCGCCGTCGACCAGCTCACCCACTGCCTCC
Organism: Acidimicrobiaceae bacterium; assembly: GCA_003151955.1. Lineage (GTDB taxonomy): Bacteria > Actinomycetota > Acidimicrobiia > Acidimicrobiales > UBA8190 > PALSA-743. The sequence continues at coordinate 61,211 of PLZB01000026.1, read as the reverse complement.
AGACCGCCACCCGGGCCGAGGAGGCCGGGGCCGACACCGAGGTCGTGGTGGCCTCCCTCTGCCACGACATCGGGAAGGTCGTCTCCATCTTCAACCATCCCCGGATCGCCGCCGAGATCCTCCGGCCCTACGTCCGGGCCGAGGTGGTGGAGATGATCGTGGCCCACCAGGACTTCCAGGGCCGGCACTACTACCACCACTTCGGGGGCAACCCCGACGCCCGGGACCACTACCAGGGTGAGGTCTGGTACGCCCTGGCCGAGCGCTTCGCCGACGAGTGGGACCAGACGAGCTTCGACCCCGACTACCCCACCCTTCCCCTCAGCCATTTCGAGCCCCTGGTCCGGGAGGTCTTCTCCAAGCCGGCTGCCCTCTGATGGGCCTCCCGGTCCTGCTCGACTCGCTCACGAAGGGTCGCCGCCGGCAGCGACGTCGTTCTGACGACCTCCGGCGTCTCGTCACCGGCCTGGCCCGCCAGGACTTCAACCGCCGCCATCCCGACGCCGCCTTCGGGCCCGTCGTGGTCCTCATCGCCTCCTACCTCGAGGCCGACAACATCGGCGACGTCCTGAAGGCCGTTCCCGTCGAGGTCGACGGTCTGGCCGTCTCGACACTCGTGGTCGTCGACGGCGGCGACGACGCCACCGAGGACATCGTCGCCGAGCGTGGCGCCTTCTGCTGCGTCCTGCCCGCCAACATGGGTCAGGGTGTCGCCCTCCGGGTCGGCTATACCCTGGCCGGCGCTCACGGGGCCCGCTACGTCGTCACCCTCGACGCCGACGGCCAGAACGACCCGGCCGAGATCCCGGACATCATCGCCCCCCTCCTGGCCGGCGACCTCGATTTCGTCGTCGCCAGCCGGCGGCTCGGGATCGACCACACGTCGGACCGGTTCCGGCGCACCGGCGTCGTCCTCTTCGCCGCCGTCATCAACCTCCTGGCCCACCAGCACCTCACCGACACCTCCAACGGCTTCCGGGGCCTGCGGATCGAGGTCCTCTCCGACGTGGTCCTCGAGCAGGACCAGTACCAGACGGCCGAGCTGCTCATCAGCGCCGCGGCCCGGGGATGGCGGATCGGGGAGCGACCCACCGTCTGGCACCCCCGGGCGTCCGGAGAGTCCAAGAAGGGTCACAACGTCTTCTTCGGCTTCCAATACGCCCGGGTCGTCTTCCGGACCTGGCTCCGCGAACGGCACCCGTAGACCACCGGGACTGACGGTGACGCCACGGTGAAGCGGTTGTCGGTTCGCGTCCTGGCCCGGCCCGGGGTCCGCCCCGTGCTGTCCTTCGTGCTCATCCCCCTGGCCCTCTTCGGGGTCCCCACCGCCGTCGGAACCCCGTGGCTCGTCGGGGACAACCTCATCCAGAACTACCCCCTCCGGGTCCTCGTCGGCCAGGACCTCCGTAGCGGACATCTCCCCCTCTGGAACCCCCTGATCTGGAGCGGCACCCCCCTCCTGGCCGGCTTCAACGCCGGAGCCGCCTACCCGGTGACCTGGCTCTTCGCCCTCCTGCCCGACGCCGTGGCCTGGATGGGCAACCAGGTCGTGGTCGAGGTGGTCGCCGCCACCGGGATGCTCGCCCTCCTCCGCTGCCTCGGCCGCTCCTGGACCGCCGCCTCCCTCGCCGCCGGGGCCTTCACCTACGGCGGCTTCATGGCCGGCCAGTCCGTCCACATCGACCTGGTCGAGGCCGCCTCCTGGCTCCCCTGGGCCTTCGTGGCCCTGGACCGGCTGGCCCACCGACCCGAAGGCCGCAGCCCCGGACCGTGGGTCGCCCTCCTCGGTGTCTCCCTCGGACTGATGATCCTGGCCGGTTCGGCCGAGCCCATCCTCGACGGCGGCCTGGCCCTGGCCGTCTTCACCCTCTGGTTGGCGGTCCGCACCGCCGGGCGCCGGCTCGTCATCCTGCTCGGCGCCGGAGCCGGGTCTCTCCTCGGAGGGATGCTCGGTGCGGTTCAGCTCCTGGCCGGCAGCACCCTCCAGGCCCACTCCCAGCGGGCCGCCTCGACCTACTGGTACTTCACCTCCGGATCCATGAACAAGTCCCTGACCGTTCTCGGCCTCGACCCCCTCCTCCTCGGCGCCGGCCACAGCTTCCCGGTCACCTACTTGGGGACGTACAACCTCCCCGAGCTCTCCAGCTACCTGGGCATCCTCCCCGTCATGGGCCTCTTCGGTCTCCTGGCCCGCCGTCACCTGACCGGTCCCGACGCCCCGACCTGGCGGATCTGGTACGGGATCTTCGCCCTGGGCCTCCTGCTGGCCTGGGGCGCCTTCACCCCGTTCGGCCACGTCCTCTACCAGCTCCCCCTCTTCAACCGGCAGCGTCTCCTGGTCCGGGGCCTCCTTGTGGCCGACCTCTCTCTGGCCGTCCTCTTCGGGGTCTGGGTCGACCGGGTGCTCCTGGCCCGGACCGCACCCGAGGACGCCGAGCCCCCGGCCCGCCGCCTGACCTCCGATGTGGTCCTCTCCCTCGTTCCCGTCCTGGCCGTGGTCGGACTCCAGCTCGCCCTCCTGATCGGCGGGCCCTGGCTCCCCCACGTCCTCCACGTCCCCGGACCGGTCGACCGGACCAGCCTCAGGCCCCTGATCGTGGTCCTCACCATCCCCACCGCCATCGCCCTGGCCGCCGCCGCCGCCGTCCTGGGCCGCCGCCGCCTCGGACGTCGGATTCCGGCCGCCGCCGCCCTGGTCCTCGTCCTCGACCTGGCCTGCTTCAACACGTTCACGGAGGGCTTCCCCAGCCCGTCCTCGGCTGACCTGGCCTCAGCGGCCCAGGCCAACGCGCTGGCCGCCGCCGTCACCAGCCTCGGACCCGGACCGGGGGGCCAGTTCCACCGGGTGGCCCTCTTCGACCCCGACCGCATCTACCCCGTCCAGACCGACGATCTGGGCCAACCCGACCTCAACATCCTCCGCGGACTGGCGAGCATCCAGGGCTACGGGGCCATCGTCGACGCCCGATACGACCTCGGCACCGGCACCCACGAGCAGTCGAACCTCAGCCCGGCCGGTCTCGCCGACGGGACCTTCTCCTGGCTCGACCTCGGTGTCCTCGTCTCGGTGCCCCAGTACTTCGTCCATCTCGTCGACACCGCTCCCGGCTCGCCCGCCAACATCGCCAACGGGGCCACCCCGCTCCCCCCGAACCCGCCCCGGCCGAGCGCCCCGGCCGGGCCCGACGACGCCAGCCCCACGCCGCTGTCGGACTACCAGCTGGCGGCGCCCCCGCCCCCGGCCCTCCCCCTACCCGGCGGAACCTCCCGGACCTTCAGCTTCGGCACCGTCCTGACCCTGACGTCGGTGGCCGTGCCCGTGGTCGCCTCCGGCTTCAGCTCCCTGCGCATCGGTCTGGTCGGTCCCGACGGCACCACGGTCACCTGGGTCGACCCACCCGTCACCGTCGACGGCACGACGACGGCCTCCGTCGCCGTGCCCGCCACCGCCGCCTCGGGCATTGTCCTGGCCGTCGCCGGGCCGGGGCCTGCGCCTGGGCCGCCACTGCTCGTGGGCCGGGCTGTCCTGCGGACCGAGGGCCAGGGCACCTACCGGCTCGATGGCAGCCTCGTCGACGACCTGACCCTGCCCACCTGGCACTTCGCCGGGATGATCGGGCCCTTCTCCGTCTTCGAGAACACCGCCGCAGCGGGACGGGTCTGGGTCGAGAACCCGGCCGGCTCGGCCCGGATCGTCTCCGACACCCCCTGGGGCGACCAGACCATCCGGGTCGAGAGCCCCTCCCCCACCGTGCTGGTCCGCTCCGTCGCCTACGACCCGGGCTGGCGGGCCACCCTGGGCACCTCGGATCTGCCTGTCAGCCGTCTCGACCTCCTCCAACAGGTCCAGGTCCCGGCCGGAACCCACCTGGTGACCTTCCGCTACCGCTCGCCCCATCTCTCCACCGGGGCCGCCGTCACCACCCTTGGTGCGGTCCTGGTCGTCGTCCTGGTCGTCGGGCCCCGTCTGCTCGGTCGTCGACGCCGGCGGCGCGATGGCACAGCCGCGGCCGGAGAGCCGGCAGGGCGGTAGCCTCCGGGCAACGACCACCGGGCCGGAACCGGGGTCATCCCAGTCAGGAGCGCCCATGTTCAGCACCATCGTCGTCGGGACGGACGGGTCCGACACCGCCGAGGCTGCCGTGGCCCTCGCCGTGGATCTGGCCCGCCTCAGCGGGGCCACCCTCCACATCGTGAACGCCTACCGGGCCACCGGCCTGGCCGCCGAGGCGACCGGAGCCGGGGCCGCCGCCGGCGTCGACGACACCCTGGCCAAGGCCGTCACCAAGGAGCTCAGCGGCCGCACCCTCGCGAGTGCCGCGGCGTCGGCCGACGGTGTCACCCACAGAACCCACGCCGTCGAAGGCGATCCGGCCCAGGCCGTCCTGACCGTGGCCGAGTCCGAGGGAGCCGACGTCATCGTGGTCGGGAGCAAGGGCATGCACGGGGCCCGCCGCCTGCTGGGCTCCGTCCCGAGCAAGGTGGCCCACGGTGCCACCTGCCACGTCCTGATCGCCAAGACGACCTGATCGGGTCAGCGACGCCGGCTACGGCTTGGGGGCGGCTACGAACACCGGGATGTCCCGGACCGTGTTGGCCTGGTACTCGGCGTAGGGGGGGTAGGCGGCCACGGCCCGCTCCCACCACCGGGCCTTCTCCTCCCCCTCGACCCGGCGGGCCACCATCTCGACCGGCACCGGCCCGTCCTGGACGGTGACCGACTCCGGGTCGGCCACCAGGTTGTAGAACCAGACGGGATGGGTCGGGGATCCCCCCTTCGAGGCCACCAGGGCGTACTCCCCCCGGTGCTCGACCCGCATCAGCGGCGTCTTGCGGATCTTCCCGGTCCGGTTCCCCCTGGTCGTCACGATCACGACCGGCATGCCGGTGTCGAGCAGGGTGTTGGCCTCCCGTCCCCCCGATGCCTCGTAGGCCGCCACCTGGTCCCGGACCCACCGGGCCGGACTGGGCTCGTAGTCGCCGTCGAGGGCCATGGCGCCATCGTATTGGCCTCCCGCCGGTTCAGCGCCCCCGGCGCTCGAGCATCCGGGCCTGGGCCACGTCGAAGAGCCGCTGGAGCTCCTCATGGAGGGTCCCGGTCAGGGCGTGGACCTGGCTTCTCGGCACCCGACCCCGTTCCGAGCGCTCCGGGGCATCGATCGGCTCGCCGACCACGAGCCGGACCCGCACCGGCCGGGGGATCCTCGACCCCTTGGGCATGACCCGGGCCGATCCCCCGATCCCGATGGGGACGATGGCCGCCCCGGTCCGGGCGGCCAGGAAGGCGGCCCCCTCGTGGAGATCCTCCACGAGGGCCCCGGTCCGACGGGTTCCCTCCGGGAACAGGATGAGGACGTCGCCCCGCTCCAGGACGGCCTGGGCCCGGTCCATGGCCAGCCGGTCGGCGCCCTGGCGGTGGACGGGGAAGGCCCCCACGGCGTCGAGGAGGGCTCCCAACCGGCGGGACTCCCACAGGCTGTCCTTGGCCATGTAGAAGATCTTCCTCCTGGTCACCTCGGAGACCACGAAGAAGTCGATGAAGCTCCGGTGCACCGGGGCCAGGATGACGGGGCCCTCCTCGGGCACGGTGCCCTCGTACTCCACCGTGACCCGCCAGGAGACCCGGTTCACGACATGGGCCAGCCACCGCAGGAACCGGTAGAGGCGGTTCGAGACCCCCAAGCGGGCCGAGCGGATCTGGGGCGGGTCTACAGACATGCCAACACCTCCTGGAGGACCGCCTGGGCGTCGAGACCGGTGGAGTCGATGACGAGGGCGTCGGCGGCGGCATCCTCGACCGTCGGCAGCGGGGAGTCCCGCCGGCTCGAGTCGATCCGGTCCCGGGCCGCCAGCTGGGCCCCGATCTCCTCTGCGCTCCGCCCGTCGCGCCGCTCGCCGGCCCGCCGCTGGGCCCGCTCCCCGGGCGAGGCCGTCAGGTAGACCTTCAGATCGGCCCCGGGGAGGACGACGGTCCCGATGTCACGTCCCTCGAGGACTCCGCCGCCCCGGGCGTCCACCCAGGCCCGCTGTCGACCGACAAGCTCGGCCCGGACGGCCGGGTTGGCGGCCACCACCGAGACGGTGGCGTCCACGTCGGCTCCCCGGATCCCCTCGGTGGCGTCCACCCCATCGACGAGGACCCGGTCGGCCACCTCGATCCGCAGCCCCCGGCACAGCGATGCCACCGCCTCGCCGGCCGCGGGATCGAGACCGGCCCGGAGCACGGCCCAGGCCACGGCCCGGTACATGGCCCCGGTGTCGAGCCGCTCCACGCCGAGATGCTCGGCCAGGAGCCGGGCCAGGGTGGACTTCCCCGCCCCGGCCGGCCCGTCGATGGCGACCGTCCTGGTCACGGAAGCTCCCCCCTCTCTCCATCCCGGCTGCTCAGGCGGTCCAGGTCGACGATGAACGCCGGATAGCTGCTCTCGACGGCCCGCCACCCGTCGATCCGGGTCGTCCCCGTTGCCGGTGCCGGCCCGGCCAGGGCGGCGACCGCTGCGGCCATGGCCATCCGGTGGTCGAGTCCGGCATCGACGACGGCCGGGGTCAGAGCGGACCGTCCCTCGACCGCCAGGTCGTCGCCGCCGACCTCGGCCCCGGCCCCGAAGGACCGCACCAGGGCCGCGGTGGCGGCCAGCCGGTCCGATTCCTTCACCCGGAGCTCCCCCACCTGCCGGAACAGGGTCGTGCCCGCAGCCAGAGCGGCCGCCACGGCCAGGACCGGGATCTCGTCGATGAGGCCGGAGGCCTCGCCCGGCTCGACCACGGTGGACCGCAGCGGCCCGGATCGGACGAGCAGGTCGGCAGTGTCGGGCTCACCGGCCACCGGGATCTCCTCGATGTCGGCCCCCATCCGGGACAGGACGTCGAGGAAGCCCCGCCGGCCCCGGCCGACGTGGACATGCTCGACGAGGACCTCGCTGCCGGGCACGATGCAGGCCGCCACGACCCAGAAGGCGGCCTGGGAGGGGTCGCCCGGGACGGCCAGCCGGAACGGTCGGAGCGCCGAGGGGAGGAGCCGGACGATCCGGCCCGGGCCCGCGTCGACGATCTCGATGTCGGCCCCGTAGGCGGCCAGCATCTCCTCGGTGTGGCCCCGGGTGGCCACCGGCTCTCGGACCACCGTCTCCCCGGTGGCCGACAGGCCGGCCAGGAGGACAGCCGACTTGACCTGGGCACTCGCCACCGGAGGGGTGTAGTCGATGCCCCGGAGCCCCCCTCCACTGACGACGACGGGCGGGAGGCAGGTCGGGCCCCGGCCTTCGACCTCCGCCCCCATCAGCCGCAGGGGAACGGCGATCCGGTCCATGGGCCGGCTCGACAGGGACAGGTCCCCGGTCAGCTCCACCGGCCCCGGCCACTGCGCCACCAGACCCGCCACGAGTCGGAGCCCGGTGCCGGAGTTCCCCATGTCGAGCGGTTCCCCCGGCGGGCCCAGGCGGTCCCGGCCGCCGTCGACGGTGAGGCCGGCCTCCCCCACCGCCGGGCTGACCCCGGCCCCGAGGGCCTCGACGGCGGCCTGGGTCCTCACCACGTCGTCCCCGTCGGAGAGGCCGGTCAGGATGGACCGCCCCTCGGCCAGGGCACCGAGGAGGAGGGCCCGATGGGAGATCGACTTGTCCCCGGGGGGACGGACCCGTCCCCGCAAGGGCCCCCGCCCGGCCAGGGACAGCTGGGTGGGCCCGGGGGACCTCATCCCAGCTGCCGGGCCACCGAGCGGTAGCCCAGGGCCTCCAGGGCCTTCTGGAGCCGCTCGGTGGCCTCCGCGTCGATCACCAGGATCACCACGCCCCGGTCCCCCTCGGCACTGTGGGCGATCTCCAGATCGGAGATGTTGAGGCCCAAGTTGCTGGCCAGCGTGACGATCTCGGCCATGACCCCGGTCCGGTCGGGGACGGGGATCCGGAACTCGGCCAGCCGCTCCGGCCTCACGGCCCGGGAGGGGAGGGAACGTCGGGCCGAGGCGGCCCGGCCCAGGACGTCGAGGAGGGCACCCCGGTCCCCGGCCACCACCCGGTCCCGCATGGCGGCCAGATCGGCGAGGAGGGCGTCCAGGGTGCTCACGATGGCCTCGGCGTTCTCGGTGCAGACATCGGGCCAGATGTCCGGGCTCCCGGCCGCCACCCTGGTCATGTCCCGGAACCCACCGGCCGCCAGCCGGAGGAGCACGGCATGGTCGACGGCCATCCGGTCGGCCAGGTTCATGAGGGTGGCGGCGGTGAGGTGGGGGACGTGGGAGACCACGGCCACGAGGGCGTCGTGCTGCTCGGGCGAGAGGGCGACCACCTCGGCCCCGAGGGAGGAGATGACCTGGCGGAGTCGGCTGAAGCCCTCGGGCACGGTGGCATCGGTGGGGGTGAGGACCCAGGTGGCCCCTACGAACAGGTCCGGATCGGCGCCGGAGAGGCCGACCTGCTCCGAGCCGGCCATGGGATGCCCGCCGACGAAGCGGGGGTCCTCGACGGCGGAGGTCACCGGCGCCTTCACCCCGGCCACATCGGTGACGACGGCGTCGGAGGCGAATCCGGCCTGCCCGAGGACGGCCCGGACCTCCTCGACGGTGGCCCCCAGCGGGGTGGCCACGAAGGTGATCTCGGCGGCGGGATCGGAACCGACGGCGTCGAGGGCCCCGACGGCCAATGCCTCGCCGGCCCGGCCCGGGTCGGCGTCACGTCCGGTGACGTGCCAGCCCCGGGCCCGCAGGGCCAGGCCCAGCGAGCCGCCGATCAGACCGGTCCCGACGACGGCGGCCCGGCCCGGACGGGCCGGGCGCGGGCCGGAGACCTCACTCGGGGAGGTCGTCACGGATCCCCCGGGCCCCTTCCAGGTAGACGTGGTGCAGCTCGGCCCGGCTCAGGCCGGTCGAGACGTGCATCATGATCCGGATGCACCGGGGGGTGGCCCCGACGATGTCGAGCTCCCGGGCGCAGATGAGGGGGACGTCACCGAGGCCGATCGTCCGGGCCGCGGTGGCCGGGAACATCGACACGATGTCGCCGGTGGCCGTGAAGAGGATGCTGATGATGTCCTCGTGGCCGACCCCGTTGCGCTCGAGGATGGTCCGCAGCAGTGTCGTCGTCCGGTCGGTGACCTGTTCGGTGATGTCGGTGTCGACGGTGGTGGCACCGCGGATGGCACGGACGGCGGTCGGCATGGACGTCGATGCTACCGACCGGGGCCGGACCCCCGGGACGGACGGCCGGTCTTGCGGTTCCGGACCCAGGCCCGCTATCCATGGCCGGAGCCCGACCGGGCTGACCGAGGAGGGACGAGATGGCAGCGAGCAGGCGGCCCGGCGGCGCGGAAGGGGGCCGCCGCCGACGCTGGACCGCCGCGCTGGCGGCCCTTCCCGCCCTGGCCGCCCTTCTCGGGGCCTGCAGCCCCGGCCCGCCCGGTCCGCCCCCGGCGTCCCTCGGGACGGCCGAGCATCGGTCCGTGCCGACGTCGTTGGCCGGGATGGCCCTCACCGACCAGCGGGGGGTCACCCTGCACCTGGCCGACCTCCACGACCGGACCGTGCTCCTGGTCCCCTTCCTGACCCTCTGCAGCGAGATGTGCCCGTTCGACACCGGGAACCTCCTCCAGGTCAGCCGGTCCCTCCGGTCCGCCTCCCAGACGTCCCGGGTCACCCTGATCGAGATGACCGTCGACCCGGGCCGCGACGATGTCGCCCGCCTGGCCGCCTACGCCCGCCTGACCGGGGCCAGCTGGGAGCTCGTGACCGAGCCCCCGTCCACGCTGGCCCAATTCGCAGCCTTCTTCGGCTGGGTCGTCCAACAGGTCCCCGAGGGGTCACCCCCCAGCCTCGACTGGCTGACCCATCAGCCCCTCACCTACGACATCGACCACACCGACGGCTTCCAGGTCGTCGGTACCGACGGAGCGGAGCGGTTCTCCACCGGGGCCTCCCCCGACTTCCATGGTGCCCTCGGCCCGCCCCTCCAGGGCATGCTCAGCCCCACCGGGCTCGGGAACCTGAAGGCACCCCCGGCCGGGGGTTGGGATCCGGCCCAGGCCCTCGAGGTCCTGGGCTGGCTCCTCGGGAGGACGCTGCCGGCTCCGTCGACCTGAGTCGGCGCGGACCGACAACGGGTCAGTCCCCCTCGGCGTCCTCGTCGACATCGTCCCCGGGTTCCGGACGGGGGGCCCCCGACCGTCGCCGGCCCGGGGCGTGGCGGGGCCGGGAGGAGGCCGCCTTGCTCAGAGCCCTGACCTCGGTCGAGGTCAGTTCCCGCCATTGGCCCGGCGCCAGGCTGGTATCGGTGAGGGGCCCGATCCGGGTCCGGACCAGACGCCGGACGGGGTGGCCCACCGCCTCGCACATCCGTCGGACCTGGCGGTTGCGCCCCTCGTGGATGACGAGCCGGAGGATCCCCGACGAAACCACCCCCACCCGGGCCGGGGCCGTCATCCCGTCGTCGAGGAGGACCCCCTCCCGGAGCCGCCGGAGCGCTCCGGCGGCCGGCCGGCCCTCCACGTCGACCAGGTACTCCTTCTCCACCCCGAACGAGGGGTGGGTGAGCCGCTGGGTCAGCTCCCCATCGTTGGTCAGGATGATGAGGCCCTCGGTGGCGGTGTCGAGGCGGCCGACCGGGAAGACCCTGGGGTCGTCGGGAACGAGCTCGACGACGGTGGGCCGTCCCTCGGGATCGGCGGCGGTGGAGACGACCCCGGCCGGCTTGTTCAGCAGGTAGTGGACCAGCCCGGGGAGGACCGGGAGCGGGACCCCGTCGACCTCGACCCGGTCGACAACGACCACCACCCGTTGGCCCAGGACGGCCTCCTCGCCGTTGATGGTGACCCGTCCGTCGGCGATCAGCTCCTCGCAGGTCCGCCGGCTGCCGAACCCCAACCGGGCCAGGATCTTCTGGAGTCGCTCCGCTTCGCCGGCGACCGGCTCCTCCCGGGGGGCGGCCGGACCGGTCGGCTCGCCCTCAGACATCGGAGCCGGGCCGGAGCTGCTCCTCGAGCTGCTCGACGACCTCGGGCCCCGGCAGGAGGTCCTCGACGGGAGGGAGCTGCTCCAGGGAGTCGAGCCCCAGCTTCTCGAGGAAGGCCGGTGTCGTGCCGTAGAGGACGGGCTGGCCTGGCCCGGGGGCATGGCCCACCTCGACGATAAATCCCCGCTGGACGAGGAGCCGGACGACACCGTCCACGTTCACTCCCCGCAGCGCGGCCACCTGGGCGCGCGACACCGGCTGCTTGTAGGCCACGATGGCCAGGGTCTCGAGGGCGGCCGAGGACAGCCGGGACGACACACCCTCCATGGCGAACCGCTCGACGAAGGGGGCCATGTCGGGGTGGGTCTGATACCGGTAGCCCCCTGCCACCCGGACCAGGACGAAGCCCCGGTGCTCGGCCTCGTAGCCGGCTGCCAGCTCACGGCAGATCTCCTCGATCCGCTCGACGGGCTGTTCCAGGAGCTCGGCCAGGAGGTTCGGCGTGATGGGCTCGACCGCCGACAGGAGAACGGCTTCGATGGCCCTGTGTTCTTCGGAGATCCCCACGACGAGACGGTCTAGCCGAAAATCAACCGTCGTACTCCTCGAAGCCCTCGCCGCCCCCGACCGTCGACAGCGTCCGGGCCCCGGCCACCCACTCGACCTGGAGGTCACCGAAGGAGTGGCCCTGGTCCAGCGTGACCCAACCTCGCTTGCACAGCTCGAGCAGGGCCAGGAACCGGACGATGACCTGCATCCGGGTGGTGCAGTGCCGAGTGAGGGCCCGGAACGAGGTCGGGCCTCCGGCCGGGAGGCGCTCCTCGAGCTCGGCCACGGCCTCGGAGACGGTGACGGCCTCGACGGTGACGTGGTAGAGGTCGAGACTCGGGACAGGCCGCGGCGCAGTTCCCCGCCGGAAGGCGTCGGCCAGATCGTCGGCGGTCACGCCGGCCAGGAGGTCGGGGGCCAGCTCCCGGAAGCGCTCCTCCAGCCCGGCCGTCCTGGGCAGCGACCGGGCCGCCGCCTCGATCAGCAGGGAGAAGGCGTCGGAGGCGGCCGAGTAGGCCTGGAGCTCGAGCATCCGGGCCAGGAGCCGGTCCCGCTCCTCGTAACCACAGAGCTCCTCGTCGTCCTCGACCTCGTCGGGGCCGGGGAGGAGCTTCCGGGACTTGAGCTCGACCAGGATGGCGGCGATGACCAGAAATTCGGTGATGTCCTGGAGCTCGTGGTCCCGGCGGGCGGAGAGCTCGAGGAGGAAGGCGTCGACGATGTCGGCGATCCTGATGTCGTAGATGTCGACCTTGTGGCCGCTGACCAGCTCGAGGAGGACCTCGAGCGGCCCGTCGAACACGCCGGTGGTGACCTGGACAGCCATGTTCGGAGGGTACCGGAAGTCCCGTCCGCCATGGTGCATCCCCTCTGACCAGGGCTGACGTCGGAGGCTCCCCGGTTCCCGTACCATGGCCGCCCATGACCAGGGTCCTCTCCGGTGTCCAGCCCAGCGGCGTCCTCCACCTCGGGAACTACCTGGGCGCGGTCCGGGGCTGGGCCGCCGACCAGCACGAGCACGACGCCTTCTTCTGCGTCGTCGACCTCCACAGCCTGACCTCCGACTACGACCCGGCCGCCCTGGCCGGCCGGACCCTCGACACCGCCACCGGGCTCCTGGCCTCCGGCCTCGATCCCGAGGTCTGCACGCTCTTCGTCCAGAGCCACGTGGCCGCCCATCCCCGGCTGGCCTGGCTCCTCGAGTGCACCGCCACCTACGGTGAGCTCCGGCGGATGACCCAGTTCAAGGAGAAGGGCGGTGAGAACGAGTCGGTCCGGGCCGGCCTCCTCACCTACCCCGTCCTGATGGCGGCCGACATCCTCCTCTACGACGCCGACCGGGTCCCCGTCGGTGACGACCAGCGCCAGCACCTGGAGCTCACCCGGGACGTGGCCATCCGCTTCAACCACCACTTCGGGCCCACCTTCGTCGTTCCCGAGGCGGCCGTCCCGGCCGTGGCGGCCCGGGTCATGGACCTCCAGGAGCCGACCCGGAAGATGTCGAAGTCGGTCAGCTCCCCTCTCGGGACCGTCGACATCCTCGACAGCCCGCAGGAGATCGACCGCAAGGTCCGCAAGGCCGTGACCGACACCGAGTCCGAGGTTCGCTACGACCCGGCGGCCAAGCCGGGGGTCTCGAACCTCCTCGACCTCCTGGCCGCCGCCACCGGGGCCGACCCCGCCTCCCTGGCCCCCGGCTTCACCAACTACGGCGGCCTGAAGGCGGCCGTGGCCGAGGCCCTGGTCGAGCTCCTCCGGCCCGTCCGGGAGCGCCATCTGGCCCTGGCCGCCGACCGGGCCCACGTGGTCGGGGTGCTGGCCGCCGGGGCGGCCAAGGCCCGGACGGTGGCGGGACCGACCTTCGAGCGGGCCATGGCCGCGGCCGGGTTCCTGGCCCCGGCCGAGGGCTACTCGGGCTGATCCCCGCCGGGGCCCGACCCGGCTCAGCCGGCCACGGCCCGCCAGATGACCCCGGCCAGGTCGGCGAGGTGGTTCTCGACCGGGGTCAGCCGGACGACGACCAGGGCAGCCAGGACCACGACGGCGAGGCCGTAGGGGCGGACCCGGTAGTAGCCGCCCAGCAACCGGTCGGGGATGACCCGCTCGACCAGCATGGAGCCGTCGAGGGGCGGGAGGGGCAGGAGGTTGAAGAGGGCGAGCCAGATGTTGGCCAGTCCGGCGGTGGCGAGCACCTCGTAGACCAGGGGAAGGTCCCGGGCGTGGGCGGGAAGGAAGAGTCCGGCCGCCACCAGACCCCGGAAGACCAAGGCCACCACCAGGAACAGGACGATGTTCGTGGCCGGGCCGGCCAGGGAGACAAGGACACTGTCGTTACGGGGGTGGCGGAGCTTCGACCGGTCCACCGGTACCGGCTTGGCGTAGCCGAACACGACAGGGCCGGCCCAAACCAGGAGGGCCGGGAGGAGGATGGTCCCGAAGAGGTCGACGTGGGCCAGGGGGTTGGCCGTGAGCCGGCCGGCCCGCCTGGCCGTGTCGTCGCCGAGGGCATCGGCCACGATCCCGTGGGAGATCTCGTGGAGCATGACCGAGGGGACGAGGACCAGGAAGTAGACGACGGTGAAGCGGGTGGGGCGGATGTGGTGGGAGACGACCAGGCCGACGAGGACGGCGAGGACCGCCACCGCGGCCACCACCACCCACGGGTCGACGCCGGGCCGGGACAGTTGGGGCGGTGTCCAGGGTGGTGCAGCGCCGTCCGGGTCGTCCGGTGACGCCGTCAACGGATCAGTGCTTGGCAGCGCAGCTGATGCAGAACCGGGCGGCCGGCATGGCATCCAGGCGGGCCTCGTTGATGGGGTCGCCGCAGTCCTCGCAGTCCCCGTAGGTGCCCGCCTCGAGCTTGCCGAGGGCCCGTTCGACGTCGGCGAGGGTCTCCCCCAACTTGGCCGAGAGGGCCTCCGCCTCACCACGCTCGGCGGTCACCTGACTGGTATCCGCGAAGTTCGAGTCGTAGTGGAGCCCGACTCCCTCGCCGACCCCCAGCTCGGACAGGCGTGCCTGCAACTCGTCCCGCTCCTCCTCGAGGCGCGAGCGGACTTCAACAGCGGGGGCGTCAGGCACAGCGCGAGCCTACAGCCCCCCGCCAGGTCGGGCGCGCGGGTGGGCGTCCTCATAGGCCCGCCGGAGGTGCTCCATGGAGACCCTGGTGTAGATCTGGGTGGTGGCGATCGATGCGTGACCGAGGAGCTCCTGGACGACCCGGATGTCGGCGCCGTGGGCCAGCATGTGGGTGGCGCAGGAATGGCGCAGCACATGGGGATGGACCCGGTGCTCGAGGCCGGCCTCCCGGGCCCGCCGTTGCAGGACGCCCCACACCCCCTGGCGGCTGAGGCGCCCACCCCGCTGGTTGAGGAACACGGCCTCGGAGTCGTCCCGGCGGGCCCAGCGGTTCGGGACCATGACGGGACGCCCGCCGGGTCCGAGCCACCGTTCCAGGGCCCTGGCGCCGTGTCGCCCGATGGGGACGAGCCGTTCCTTGTCCCCCTTCCCGATGACCCGGACCAGGCCCGTCTCCGACCCGAGGTCCCCGAGGGAGAGGCCGACGAGCTCCCCCACCCGCATCCCGGTGCCGTAGAGGACCTCGAGGATGGCCAGGTCCCGGCGGCTGACGGGATCGTCGCCGGCGAGGTCGAGGAGGCGGGTGACCTCCTCCTCCTCGATGGCCTTGGGCAGGCGCCGGGGCAGCCCCGGTCGGGCCACATCGGTGGTGGGATCGACGGCGGCCCAGCCCTCCTCGACCCGGAAGCGATGGAGGCCCCGGATGGACGCCAACGCCCGGGACAGCGAGGCCGGGCCCAGTCCGCCGGCCCGCCGGACGGCCAGGTACTCCTCGACGTCGACGAGCCCGATGTTGTCGAGGGCCAGACCCCGCTCGGCCAGGTGGGCCTCGTAGGCGGCCAGGTCCCGTCGGTAGGCGGCCAGGGTGTTGCGGGAGCGGCCCTGCTCGACCGCCAGCCAGGACAGGAACTCCTCGGCGCTGCGGCTCAGCACGCCCCGGAGACGCCCTCCCCTGAACCGGAGCGGCCCGGCACGGCGGCGACCGTTTCCCGGGCCAGCAGGTCCCGGGCCAGGACCAGGCCCAGGATGGTCTGACCGTCGACGAGCCGACCGTCGGCCACCATGGCGTCGATCTCCCCGAACGGGACCTCGACCACCTCCATGTGGTGCTCCTCCACTCCGGACCGGTCGGTCGGGCAGGGTTCCAACCCGGTGGCCAGGTAGAGGTGGGTCCGCTCGTCGCAGAATCCCGGGGTGTTGAGCATCTCGACCAGCAGCCGGAGCTCGGTGGCCCTGACTCCGACCTCTTCGGCCAGCTCCCGCCGGGCCGTCTCCTCGGGGGGCTCCCCTTCGACGTCCCGGGTGCCGGCCGGGATCTCGAGCAGCTCGGCATCGACGGGGCCGCGGTACTGGCGGACCAGGAGGACGGTCCCGTGACCGGTCACGGGGACGACGGCCACCGCCCCGGGGTGCCGGACGACATCGCGGACGAAACCCGTGCCGTCAGGGGCTTCGAAGGCCGCCTCCACCAGGACGATCCGCCACCCCTGGTAGCGGGTGGTATCGCCCAGATGGCGGAATCCGGTTGGCTCAGCTGGCGGCGGTGACATCGGTATCGATGTCCGGGAGGTGGGGCAACCGACCCTCGGCGCGTTCCAGGGCGGCCGCCACCAGCTCCCGGAAGAGGGGGTGGGGCCGGTCTGGTCGGCTCTTGAATTCGGGATGGGCCTGGGTTCCCACCCAGTAGGGATGGACCTCGCCGGGGAGCTCGACGAACTCGACCAGGCCCCGCTGGGCCTCGATGCCCGAACAGATCAGCCCGGCCTCCTCGAGCGGGCTCCGGAACCGGGGGTTGACCTCGTACCGGTGGCGGTGGCGTTCGTAGACGACCTCGTCGTCGTAGGCGGCCGCCACCTTGGAGCCGGGCTGGAGCCGGGCGGCGTAGTTCCCGAGCCGCATCGTCCCCCCCTTGTCGACGACGTTCTGCTGGTCGTCCATGAGGTCGATCACGGGATACCGGGTGGCGGGGTCGAATTCCCGCGAGTTGGCTCCTTCGAGCCCTCCCACGTGGCGGGCGTAGTCGATGACCATCACCTGGAGTCCCAGGCACAGCCCCAGACAGGGGATCTGGTTCTCGCGGGAGAAGCGGGCCGCGGCGATCTTCCCCTCGATGCCCCGCTCCCCGAACCCCCCGGGGATGACCATCCCGTCGAGCTGGGCCATCCGGGCTGTCCCGATCAGGTCGCCGACCTCCTCGGCCTGGATCCAGTCGATCTCGACCCGGGCCCCCCGGTCGAACCCGGCGTGACGGAGGGACTCGACCACGGACAGATAGGCGTCGGGGAGGTTGATGTACTTCCCGACCAGCCCGATCCGGACGGGCCGGTTGGCCCCGGCGATCTGGTCCACCACCCGCTGCCAGCCGGACAGGTCGACCGGATGGGCCGACTCGTCGATGGCAAGGGTCCGGCACACGACGGTGTCGAGACCCTGGTCGTGGAGGACGAGGGGGATGTCGTAGATGCTGGGGGCGTCGAGGGCGGAGATGACCCCCTCGACGGCGACGTCGCAGAGGAGCGAGATCTTCCGCTTGAGCCCGTCCGAGATCGACTCGGCCGACCGGCAGACGATGACGTCGGGCTGGATGCCGTAGCCCCGGAGCTGGGTGACCGAATGCTGGGTGGGCTTGGTCTTCTGCTCCCCGGCGGCGCCGAGAAAGGGGACCAGGGTCAGGTGGAGGTAACAGACGTTGTCCCGGCCGACATCATGGCGGAACTGCCGGATCGCCTCCAGGAACGGGAGGATCTCGATGTCACCGACGGTGCCTCCGACTTCGACGATGACGATGTCGACGTCGTCGGAGGCGAGCCGGCGCACCCGCTCCTTGATCTCGTCGGTGACATGGGGAATGACCTGGACCGTTCGTCCCAGGTAGTCCCCCCGCCGCTCCTTGGCGATGACCTGGGAGTAGATCGACCCCGTGGTGGCATTGGAGTCGCGGTGGAGGTCCCGGTCGATGAACCGCTCGTAGTGCCCGAGGTCGAGGTCGGTTTCCCCGCCGTCCTCGGTGACGAAGACCTCGCCGTGCTCGTAGGGGTTCATCGTCCCCGGGTCGACGTTGATGTAGGGGTCAAGCTTGATCATCGTCACCCGCAGGCCCCGGCACTTGAGGAGCCGGCCCAACGACGATGCCGTCAGGCCCTTCCCCAGGGAGGAGGAGACGCCACCGGTGACGAAGACGAATTTGGTCACCGGTGCTTCTCTCCGGGCATCGCCTTACGCTACCCGACGGCGATGGCGGCGCGGGCGGACCGTCCACTGCCGTCGCGCCGCCCGTACGCTGGAGCCGTGGTGTCGTGCTCGGAGGGCAGGTGGGGGCCTCGGTACCGGCGGGGGGGCATCCTCCTGGGCGTCCTGGGTGGCCTGGTCATGCTCGTCCTGGCCGCGGCCATCCACCGGGCCGCATCATTTCCGCTGCTCGTCTTGGGGACGTGGTGGACGGCCGTGGGGCTGCTCGTCTTCCGGCTCTGGCGTCGGACGGCGCGGCAGATCGACCTGGCCGACGGCCTCGTCACCTTCGTGTTCCCGGGCCGGCGGCTGGTCCTCCCCGTGGCCGACATGGAGGAGGTGCGACGGAGTCGTGGCGATCCGGGGAGCTCCATGCCGATCCGGATCCGGACGAGGAGCGACGGTGTGGTCAAGGCGGCCCCGCGCATGCGGGGCTTCGTCGAGGTCGTCGTCCAGATGCGGCTCGAGAACCCCTCGCTGGACATCTCGGGCCTGTAGACCGCCTGCTCGCCCTCACCCCGTCGGGCCGTTGTTCAGCCCGGCACCGAGGCCAGGAGCTCCTCGGCATGGCGGCGGGCCGCAGCCGAGTCGGGTTGCCCCGACAGCATTCGGGCCAGCTCGACCACCCGGTCGGAGCCGTCCAGGGGCGAGACCCGGGCCACGGTCCGCCCGTCCTCCACCGTCTTGGCCACCCCGAGCTGCCGGTCGGCGAAGGCGGCCACCTGGGCCAGATGGGTCACGACCAGGACCTGGTGGCCGGCGGCCACCTCGGCCAGGGCCCGACCGACGGCCCGGGCCGCCTCACCCCCGATCCCGGCGTCCACCTCGTCGAACACCATGGTCGGGGGCGCCCCGGTGAGGACCAGTCGCAGGGCCAGCATGGTCCGGGCCAGCTCCCCCCCGGAGGCGACCTTGCTCAGGGGCAGGACCGGCTCCCCCGGATTGGCGCCGAGGAGGAAGGTCACCTCGTCACCCGGGTCGTCCTCCCCCACCGTCACCTCGATCCGGGCCCGGGCCATGGCCAGGTCCCGGAGCCGGATCTCGACCGCCGAGGCCAGCCCCGGGGCCGCCGAACGCCGGGCCCGGCCCAGGGCGGCGGACGCCGCCGCCAATTCGGCTGCCACCTCCCCGCGCTGCCCTCCGAGGGCGGCGGCCCGCTCCTCGACCGATTCCAGGACGTCGAGACGGGACCTGACCTCGAGGCCGTAGGCCTGGACCTCGGCCAACGTCTCCCCGTACTTCCGCCGCAGGTCGCGGAGCATCTGCCGACGGGTCCGGATCTCCTCCTGGCGGGCCGGGTCGTCCTCCCAGGTCTCCAGCACGTCCCGGAGCTCGCCGGCCACGTCGAGCGCCTCGGCCTGGAGGGCGGCCAGCCGGTCCTGCCACGAGGCCAGGGTGGGCTGGCTCTGGAGGGCTCCGACGCACTCCCCGAGCTGGTCCACGATCCCCGCCCCGGTGTCCCGGGCACCTGTCTCGGCGCCGTTCAGGCGGGCCAGGGCCCGGACGGCCGCCTCCCGCCGGGCGGCCGATCCGGCCATGAGGCTCTCCTCCCCGGCCAGGCGCTCGTCCTCGTCCGCATCCTCGATGGCGGCCCGTTCGATCTCGTCGAGCTGATACCGGAGCAGGTCGGTCTCCCGGGCCCGGACCCGCTCGTCGCCGCCGAGCTCGGCCAGGGCCGCGTCGAGGTCCCGGAGGCGACCCGCGGCCGCCACCACGGGGCTGGTGTCGACCCCGGCGAAGCCGTCGAGGGCCCGGCGCTGGGCCGCAGGGTCGAGGAGCGACTGGTGGGCGTGCTGGCCGTGGAGGTCGACGAGCCGGGCCCCGGCCTCGGCCAGGGCGCTGATCGGCGCCATCCGGCCGTCGACCCAGGCCCGGGACCGGCCTCGGGCCGGGATCGAACGGGCCAGGATGAACTCGTCGTCGCCGACCACGAAGCGGCCCTCGATCAGGGCTTCGGTGGCGCCGGGCCGGACGAGGACGGGGTCGGCCCGCCCGCCCAGGAGCAACTCCAGGGCTTCGACCACAAGGGTCTTGCCCGCCCCCGTCTCCCCGGTCAGGGCTGTCATGCCGAGGCCCAGCTCCACGGTCACCTCCTCGATCACCCCCAGGTCCCGCACCCGCAGCTCGACCAGCACCGTCGGTCGCCCGTCAGCGATCGGTGAGGTGGAAGCGGGCCTTCAGGACCGAGTGGAAGTCCCGCTCCCCGAAGCTGACCAGCCGGGCCCGGGCCTCGGCGGCCCGGCAGACCACGGCGTCGCCGGGTTGGAGAACACCGGCGGAGAGGCCGTCGATCACGAGGACACCGGGCCGGGGCCCGGCCACCTCCAGCCGGAGCCACTCGTCGGGCTCGAGAACGAGGGCCCGGTCGAAGAGCATGTGGGGCGAGATCGGTGTGAGGACGATGGCCCGGAGCCGGGGGCTCAGGATCGGGCCCCGGACCGAGAGGTTGTAGGCGGTGGAGCCGGTCGGGGTGGCGACCAGGACGCCGTCGGCGGCGTAGGTCACGAAGGGTCGGCCGGCGATCGAGGCCGACACCCTGATGGTGTGGCCCGGGACGGTCTTCTCCAGAACGGCCTCGTTCAGGGCGAGGACCGTGGCGCCGACGGCCCGATCTCCCCCGCTGTCGGGACCGGGCTCGACCGAGACCTCCAGGGTCATCCGCTCCTCGACCACGTAGTCGCCGGACAGGAACCGCCCCAGGGCCGTCTCCAGCCCTGCCGGCTCCACCTCGGTCAGGTAGCCGAGCCGGCCCAGATTGACCCCCAGAACGGGAACCCCGGAACTCTTCGCCAGGTCCACCGTCCGCAGCATGGTCCCGTCCCCACCGAAGCTCACGGCCAGGTCGACCCCGGCGAGGGTCGTGGTGGTCGGTGTGGCCGGGTCCCCCGCCCCTCCCGGCGAAGCGGCCTCCTCGATCACCATGAGGGCACGGTGGCCCCGCTCCTCGAGCCAGCTGGCGGCCCGGCCGGCCGCGACGGCCGCCTCGGGCCGGTCGGGATTCACGACGAAGGCGACGACGGCCCCGGATGCCATGGCCTTCATGATGGACCCTGGGGAGACCCGGCACGCGGAGCCGGGTCGGTGGCCGTGACGTCGACGGTAGACACGACCCCAACCCTGGGACCCGGACCTGGCCCGAGACCCCACTGCCACCTTGCTTCCGACCGGGTTGGGACCCGGGGGTGTGGTGGCCGAGCCGTGCTCAGCCGGCGGCCTTCTTGGCCGGAGCCTTGCGGGCCGGGGCCTTCTTGGCCGGAGCCTTCTTGGCCGGAGCCTTCTTGGCCGGAGCCTTGCGGGCCGGAGCCTTGCGGGCCGGAGCCTTCTTGGCCGGAGCCTTGCGGGCCGGGGCCTTCTTGGCCGGAGCCTTGCGGGCCGGGGCCTTCTTGGCCGGAGCCTTCTTGGCCGGGGCAGCCTTCTTGGCTCCGCTCTTTCGGACGGCGGCCACCTGGCGGGCGCCGGTCTTCTTGGCCGCGGCCACGGTCGAGGTGGCGGCCTGGCGGGCAGCCCCGGTGGTGCGGGCGCCGGCGCTGCGGGCCGCAGTGGGAAGGTCGCCGAGGATCTCGGCCACTCGGCGGGCGATCTCGTCCAGGCTGGTGATGCCCAGATCGGTCAGCTGCCGGCGGACCTCGGTACTGATTGTGGTCACGAACGCCTCGGAGGTCTCGCGGCTTCGCTTGACCAGATCCTCGACCCAGTCCTGGGCCCGGTTGCGCTCCACCTCGCCGGCGGCGACGAGCTCACGGACGAGTTCCTCGGCCCGGGCGCGGGTGATCTGGGTCAGGGCCATGCCGGCGTCGAGGTAGCGACGTACACCATCGTTGGGAGCCATGGGCGGACACGCTATGCGAGGAGGGCCTCCGGCGGCAAAGCTCCCGGCCGGTTTCACCCCTTCACAGTCTTCCGGCCGACAGTCAGTGGTCGATCCACCGCGAGACGAGCTCGCCGAGGTCGGGGGACTCCTCGTCCGGGTCCACGTCGAGGGGACCGTGGTCGGCGGCGATCACCCCGGAGAGGACCAGGGCGAAGGGGGCCCCGAGCCGGCGGGCCAGCCTCCCGTCGGTGGCGGGCCGGTCCCCGACCACCCACTCGATGACGGGGGCCCGGGCCTGGAGGAGAGCCGCCATGGGGGGATGGGGCTTCCCGGCCATCACCGCCGGTGTCTCAGCCGCGGTGGCGACGGCGGCGATCAGGGCACCCGACCCGGGGAAGAGCCCGGCCGGGGTGGGGTGGGTCGGGTCCTCGTTGGTGCCGATCAGTCGGGCTCCGGCCCGGACAGCCAGGGCCGCTGTCGTGAGGAGGTCGTAGTCGAAGGCCCGCGTCATGCCCACCACGACGGCATCGGCGGGCCCCCGGTCGACGACGTCCACGCCCCGGGCCGTCAGGGCCTCGACCAGGCCCTCCCCCCCACAGGCCAGGGCCCGGTCCCCGGGCTGGAGCAGGGCCGCCGAGGCCTGGCCCGACGTGACGATCTCGTCGACCGTGGCCGGGATCCCGGCCCGCCCGAGGCGCCCGAGGAGCTGGTCGATCGTGGGGTCGGCGTTGTTGGTGGCGAACAGGACCGGGCGGCCCGCCTGGCGGAGTCGTTCCACGGCCCGGGCCGACCCCGCGATGGGCTGGTCCGAGAGCCAGACCACCCCGTCGAGGTCGAGAATCCAGGTACCCCCGGACTGCGGTGGCGGCATCAGGTCATCCTGGCACGGTCCCCGCCGGCCTCCTCACGCCCCCAGGCTGAAGGTCCCGTTCACGAAGTCGGAGTGGATGGCGGTGGCGGTGGTGCTGTTCTGGTTGCAGGCCAGTGCCACGGCGGTGAGGTTGGCGGAGTCGTCGGTCCAGCCGAAGGCGGTGAAGCCGTTCCCGGTCCCGGCCGAGCCGCAGTAGTTGGCGACGTCGGTGTTGCTCCCGAGGTTGAATTTCGTCCCCACGAAGAGAAACTCCCGTCCCTGCGTGGTCGCGCTCGATCCCGAGGTGCTGAACGACACGCTCTCTTCGCAGTAGGTCCCGCTGGACGTCGAACCTCCCAGGGTGACCGTGCTGCAGGTCCCCTGGTTCTGGCTCATCGAGTTCGCGCTGAGGAGGGTGTTGGTGTAGTAGTTCTCCGAACCGGTCGAGTTCGAATACTGGATGTAGAGCAGGGCGTCGGCGTCGGGCACCGTCGAGCCGATGCACTCCACCTGGTCCGACGAGGCGGTGTCGAAGATCTCCGATCCGGTGGAGGTGACGCAGTTCCCGGCGAACTTGGTGGGCATCTGCGACAGGAGGGAGGGGACGGTCGTCGACCCCTTGGTGGTCGGGGGGCTCGTCGACGACGAGGATCCGGACGTGGTGGAGGTGGTCTGCTGAGAGGCCGCCGTCGTTGTCGTCGTCGTCGGTGAGTTCTTGCCGCTGAGGACCACAACGGCCACCACGGCCCCGACCAGGACCACGGCGGCGATGATGGCGATGAGGCCGGCGCTCTTGAAGGACTTCCCTCCCGGACCCTGGGGGGACGACATGGGGGACATCATCGGAGGCGGCATCATGGGGGGCTGCCCCATGGGCGGCTGCATCGCCGGGGGCTGGGGCAGGTTCGAGGGGGTCGTGGGAGGGGGAGAGAAGCCGCCCCAGCCCCCGTCGTCGGTTGTCATGCCTTCACCGTCGCTTTCCGTGTCATCGCTGATGTTCCGGCTCTTGCATTATTGCGGCTGGATCCCCGCATGGCGCGCCAATGAGGGAAAGACGGCCTGTTCCTGCTCCGGGAGGGTGATGGTCATCTCGTAGACATGCCCGTCGGTGACGGCGAGACCGACCTTGGTCAGCACCGGGATCTTGCGCTGGATGCTCCGGATGGTGACGACCTCACCGGAAAGGGACCCCAGGATCCGGGCCGGTCCCCGCGACAGCATCGTCCCCCCCATCGAGCGCGCCACCGCGGCAGCCACCTCCCGTTCGACCCACTGCTCGGGAGGGAGCCCGAAGGGGAGGAGCTCGTGTTCGGCGGCGATCCGGTGCTCGGTCCGGTTCCGGTTCAGGGTCATCCGCTCCCGGGCCCGCCAGTGGACCGGGACCGCCGCGATACCGAGCGACTCGTGGTACGGCCCCGGGATCGTCCGCTCGTGGAGCTTGATCCCGTCGGCCACGGCCCGGGCGTTCTCCGAGGCGGTGATGACGAGGGCCCGGCCCTGGACCACCAGGTAGCGCTCCAGCATCTCGAGCGGGCCACGGTTCGACTGCATGACGAACCGCCGCTCGGATCCCGGTCCGATGCCGAGGACGGTGCCCTGCTGCATGGAGAGGTGGCGGTAGCCCGGGGTGGTCCGGCCCCGGGCCTCCCCCACCTGGAAGGCGAGTGCCGACGAGTCGAGGACCGAGGCGGGCTCGTCGCGGAGTTCGACCCGGGCGCCGGCCAGCGAGCCCTGTTCGACCACCAGGGTGCTCGAGCACGCCACGCCCGGCGGCCAGAGGGTGGGGTCGGCGGACATGGCGAGCCGGGCCCGGAAGGCGGTGGGGGGGGCGTCGGGGACCACGGGCGGTGTTGCCGCCGCGACCTGGGGAACAGCGATCGTGTTCGGCGGTGTCCCCTCGGGCCCCACTGCCGGGGCGAACCCGGGGGCCACGGCCGCCGAGGCGCTGTCACCTGCGGCCGGCTGACCGTCGATGTCGACGGCCACGTCCCACACGGCCGCCCCCATCGCCACTACCGACTTGGGGTTCTCGGTGGCCGTCATCGGCCTGACCTCGAACCGGCGCCAGATGGTGTCGGCCACGAGCGGGATCCGACTCGAACCGCCCACCATGTAGATGCCCTGGAGGTCGGCCACGGTGAGGCCGGCGGCGGTGATGGTGTGCTCGAGCGTTTCCACGGTGGCCTCGATGTCGGGCCGGATCAGGTCCTCGAGCTCGGTCCTGGTCAGCTGGACTTCACGTTCGATCCCGGCCACCCACAGCTGGCAGGCGTTGGTGCCGCTCAGGGTCTCCTTGGCCCGCTGGACCTCGAGCCGGAGCTGGACCGAGGCCCGGCGCCAGGCGATGTCGGACGGGGTGACGAGGTTCTTCCACTCCGTGGGGTGCTGGTCGGAGAGGAGCGTCCCCAGGTGGTCGATGATGCGCTGGTCGATGTCCTCGCCCCCGAGGGGGTCACGGCCCATGGGCTGCCCGGCCACCTCGAAGCCCCGGTCGGTGCGGCGCAGGACGGCGGCGTCGAAGGTGCCCCCGCCGAAGTCGTAGACGGCGATGTGCTGGCCGGGGGTGGTGGACTCCATGGCGATCCGGGCCGCGGCGGCGACGGGCTCGGCCACCAGGGTGACGTGGTGCAGCCCGGCGGCTTCGATGGCCACCCGGAGGACGTTCAGGCGTGTCTCGGCCCAGTCCGCCGGGTGGGTGACCCGGATGGCGACGGGGACGGTCTCGCCCTGCTGGCGGCACGCTTCCCGGTAGACACGCCGGAGCACGCCGGCCACGAGCGTGGAGACGGGGATGAGGCGGTCCCCGAGGAAGATCTCCCCCTCGCCGATGGACCGCTTGGGGGTCGGCTCGTACCGCTCGGGATGGAAGACGGCCTGGTGCTGGGCCTGGGTGCCGACCAGGATGTCGCCGTCCGCGGTGAGGAGGACCGACGAGGGGGATCGGGAGCGGCCGTCGGACTCGACGTCGACGACTTCGACCCGGTCACCCCGGGCCACGGCGACGACGGTGAAGCTCGTGCCGAAGTCGATGCCGAGTTGCCAGTCCGCCATGGTGCGTTGCCCTCCTGTCGGTTCCGGGGAGCCTACGGCGCCAGGCCGGGCTGGTCGGACGGATCCTGGAGGGACTGCCAGGCCAGTTGGTAGCTGCGGAGGATCACGCGGGCCACGGCGGCCTGGGCCGGGGTGGCGTCGGTGACCATGTAGGTCCGCCACCGGCCCATCCCGGCCTGGGCCGCACCCCGCATGGCGTCGTGGTCGTCGCCGGCCACCCCGAGGCGGAGGGCCAGCGTGTCGGAGGCGACCATCCGCTCCAGGTCGAGGAGGTGCTCGTCGGGAAGGATGACCCTGCCGGTGCTGCAGTCGTGCCAGGCCTCGAGCTCGGCCACGGGGTGCATCACCGGGTCGAGACGGAGGGCTTCGAGGCGGGACCGCAGCGCCGGCATGACGCCCGGGTCGACCCCGTCCTCGGTCCGGTAGGTGATCCGGGCCGTCACGTCCAGGGCGGACCGGACCTTCAGGATGTGGTCCTTGTCCTGGAAGAAGGCCCGCAGGACCCGCTTGACCTCGGTGATCCCGGAGATGGCCGAGAGGTTGTGCCGGATGGCGGTGGCCCCCTGGTTCCCCGACCGGATGAAGTTGACGGCGCGTTCGACGCCGTAGAGGTCGAGGATGGCGAGGAGTCTGGACCTGGCCTCGGCCGGCAGGGGGTTGCCCTCCCCCCCGAACCGGTCCACGGTCCAGAGGAGGGCGGCGAAGTCGTCGGGGTCGAGGGAGGCCAGGATCTCGAGATGCCGGGCATCGGATTCGGTGAGGGTGGCCGTCTCGGCCGTCTCGGCCACCAGGCCGACGACGGGCACCACGGTCGAGAGCTCGGCCCGGAACCGTCCGGCGTAGGTCTCGGCCAGCTCCAGGGCCACCTGCCAGGGGTCCTGGTCACCGTCGCCGAGCTTGTCCACCCGGCTCAGGAGGCCGAGCGTGTTGGCGGCGGACCGGAGTCCACCGGCCTCGGAGCGGACCAGGCCGAGGGCTTCGAGGCCGTCGCTGCGCATGACCTGGTCGAGGAGGAGGAGGACGGCGTCGGCCTTGCCCGTCACGACCGAGGTCCCCTCGGAGACGGCCAGGAGCCGCCGGGTCGACATGCTGAGCTCGGCGTGGACCGAGCCGATCCCGGGTGTGTCGATGATGATGACGTCCTCGAGCGCCTTGTTGGCGATGTAGGCCCTGAGGTGGGAGACGCCCTCGAGCGGCACGCCCAGCACGGCTGGGAGGGTGCCCTCGGCCGTCAACTGGAGCTGGGTCACCGACCCGTCGGTCGAGACCAGCTCGACCCGCTCCGGCTCCCCGTAGCGGAACCAGGTGACGACCTGGGTGCACTCGCTCACGTCGGTGGGGGCGACACGCTGGCCCAGGAGGGCGTTGACCATCGTCGACTTCCCGGCCTTCACCGGTCCGACCACGGCCACCCGGACGGGTTCCCGGAGCCGGACGAGGAGCTCCTCCGCCTCGAGTCGCCCCTGTCCCGTGAGTCGGGGGACGAATTCGGTGAGCAGATCGGCCATGACCTCGATCAGCTCACTGGCCGGCATGGTCTCAGGGTAACGGAGTGGCGGTCACCCCGGGACTGGTCGGGGGGCGTTGAAGGGAACCATCTGGATGGACTCCTCGTAGTCCCCGTCCACGACCAGGATGGTGCCGTTCACCGGGGTCTGGTCGAGGGTGACGATGGAGGCGGCCACCCGTTCCACGGCGGTGTGCCCGGGGAAGCTGTTGGGGGCGGTGGCGTTGACCCGGACCCCCACCGACCTGAACTCCTCGGCCATGTGCCCGGTGAGGCTGTTCATGGCGGCCTTGGAGGCGGCGTAGAGGCTCTGGCCGGAACCGACGTACATCCGGAGACCGGCCACGCTGGAGACGTTCACGATGTTCCGTCCCATCCACCGGTTCTCGTCGTCGCGGCTCTGCCAGAACCGTCGGGCCACCACGGTCGACAGACGGAGGGGGATGAGGACGTTGGTGGCGAAGAGGGCACCGCCGCTCCGGAGGAGGGTGTCGGAGCCCAGCATGGGCGCCCAGCCACCGTCGACGGCTGCGTTGACGAGCAGGTCGATCCGGCCGAACCGGCTGAGGGCCACGTCGACGACCCGTTCGCACTCCCCCGGTTGGGACAGGTCGGCCCGGATGGCGAAGATCCGGTTCCGGTTCTCCTCCATGGGCTGGCCCGGGGCCAGGGGGTCGATGAAACCGGCATCCTGGGAAGCGAACCAGGGCCGGTTCCGCCGGTAGACGGCCACGATGTCGTAGCGGTCCCCGTAGAGGGCGCAGAACGCCGAGCCGAGCTTGCCGGCCGACCCGGTCAGAAGGCAGACCCGCCGGGGGCCGTCGTTGGAGGCCGGGGCCTGGGCCGGGGTGGTCTCCGGGGCGCCGAGCCCCTGCGTCTGTGACTCACCAGTAGACAATCTGGTCCTCCCCGAAGCGTCGGATGGTCTCTTGCTTGGTGCGGTGGAGCCACATCACGATGCAGTTCCGCTCCGCCTGGGTGTTGGTGATGAAGCTGTGGAACGAGTAGGGGGTGCACTCGAAGGCGATGAAGGAGTTGTTGTGGGGGTGGACGGAGACGGCCGGCTTGTCCACCGGGTCCTGGACCGACCAGTAGAGCCCGGTCTCCCCGCCCGAGCGGACCGGGGGGGAGCACAGGTAGAAGATGAGGGCGATGGCCCGGATGTCCTCCACCGTGTCGTGCCCGGCGGCGGCCTTGCCCTTGTTGTAGTCGATGAACTGGGGGTCGTGGACGGTGATGCCCTGCTCGTCGGCGTCGTCGGTGACGAACCAGCCCGGGTTCAGGTCGTTGTGGGGCTTGCCGCTCTCCGATCCCTTGTCGTGGTGGTGGAGGGTGACGTTGACGTTCCCGGTGGCCTCGATCCCGAAGGCGCCGGCCAGGGCGTCGTGCCAGGCCCGGGAGGTCAGGACGGAGAGCCCTCCGGCGTTGCGCCGGGTCACGGCGGTAGCGGTCACGTCGTAGCTCGGGATCGAGGAGGTGACCATGCCCTTGGTCTGGTATTCGAGGTACTGGGTCTCCATGGCCGCGTAGACCTCGGGGGTGAAGACGTTGCCGGCCCGGATGTGGACGAAGGGGCTGTTGCACTTGAGCCAGCGCCGGTTGTCGAGGATCCCCTCGAGGGTCTGCAGCGTCCCGGGTGTCCCGGTCCTGCCGTCCCCGGACTGGACCCCGGTGACCCCCGGGTCGACCGGGTCGAACGCCACCGGGGCGCTTCCGGTCGGCGACGGGCCTGGCGGATCCGGCTCGTCAGCGGGGGCAGAGGCCCGGGCGGGCTGGGCGGGCTGGGCGGCCATCGGCGCCGGGGGCTGTGTGGGCCGGTCGGTGCGGACCTGTGCGGCGGGCGGACCGGCCTGGGCCGAGGCCACCGCCGTGGCCGGGGGACCGGCCGGAACGGCGCGGACGGTGCGGGGTCGGAGGGCGGCGGGTACCCGGTTGGGCTTGGCCCGACCGTGCCCGGTCGATTCCAGGGGGAACGGGTTGTCCTCCCGGAGCCGGGCGGGAATCAGGGGGGGGAAGGCCAGGCCGAGGAGGTGGGCGAAGGCCGGGAAGGGATCCTGTTCGGTGTCGTGCAAGGCGCGGTAGGTGTCGGCCAGGGTGGCCCCGCCGGCGGCGACGATGGCGGCCCAGGAGTGACCGAGCTGGTGGTGGAGGAAGTGGAGGAAGAGGGCGGCACATCCGGTGGCAGACGAGTCCCGGTCGGTGTCTCGGTCGATGTTGACGTAGTCCCGCCGGGACCCGTCGAGCCAGACGGCGGCGGTGGAGAAGAGGGCGGCCTGACGGGGGTAGACGGCACCGGCCAGCACACGGGACAGCGCTTCACCGCTGCTCGTGTCACTCCGCCACCCCCGGCCCCGGGCGTCGGCCAGCACCTCGACGAGGAGGGCGGTCAGGAGGAAGGAGGAGTACTGGGGATCGGTCCGGGGGGTGGTCTGAACGTCGCAGAAGAGGTCGAGGCCATCCGCCCCGTAGCGGTAGGCCCGCTCGTCCTCGGGAAGCAGGGCCAGGACCACCGAGAACGGCTCGGCCGGGAGGGGGGTGTCGGGGAAGAAGGAGCGAACGGCGGCGAGGTCGGCCTCGGCCCGTTGGAGGACCGTGGTGGCGAGGACGAGTCCCCGGTCGTCGAGGGATCCGTCGTAGAAGACGTCGAAATGGGGCGTCCCTCCGATGTGGACGGCCCCGGGGTAGTCCTGGAAGCGGGGTCGGGACCGGCGGGTCACGTCCACGGTTGTGGGGGCCAGGACCCGGCGACCCCGGAGGTCGCGCTCGGCGGCACGGCGGTCGTCGCCGGGACGCTCGCCGGCGGGGGTGATGGGGCCAAGGTTGATTGTCGCCATGTCCTCGTTCCTACTCGCTCTCAGAGGCGGCTGTGGTGTGGCCGACCGCGGCCGGCTCCGGCTCGGGGGCCGGGGGGAGGGGATCGTCCAGGAGCAGGGGCCGCCAGAGGGTCCGCCACTGGGCCGGGAAGTCCGAGGCCTGTTCGGCACTGGGGACCTCGACGGTGGGGTCGACGGTCGGAACGGCCGGGGTCGGGGCCGATGTCCACTCCCCCGGATCCGGCCGGGCGGCCCCGGGACCTTCGAGACGGATCCCGGGCTGGCCCTGGTCGAGGAAGGTCCGCAGCGCCGGGGGTCCGTCGGGGCGTTGGAGGGTCACGACGACCTTCCCGGCCAGGAGGGAATCGTCGAGCCCGGCGGCATCCCCACCGTCGAGGATGACGGCGTCGGCGAACCGGAGCTCGTGGGTCAGGGCCTCGGGATGGTGACGGATGTCGAGGTCGGTGCGGTGGGGGGGGACACCCTCGGCCAACGACGGTTCGCCGCAGACAGAGCGGGCGTAGTCGGCAGTGAGGGCCAGGACGGCGAAGGAGAGCTCGGCGCAGGTGTCATGGCCGGTGGCCGAGTAGACCACGACCCGGAGGCGGCGCTCGCCGTCGTGGGGAGCGGCTGAGGGAAGCCCGGCGAAGGTGGCGGCGTCGAGCTGGGGGAAGATTCCGAGGCCGGTTCCGGGTTCGATGTCCCAGACCTTCACGCCCCTGCTCAGGAGGCGTCGGTGAAGGCCCCGGAACTGCTTCACATGCCCGGGGGTGACCCCTCCCTTTCCGTCGCTGCCCCGGCGCCGGGGCAGGCCTGCCGCCCCGATCCGGGTCCCTCCGAGATGGGCCGCCAGGGCCAGACCGGCCCAGGCCGGATGGAACGGCTGCTTCGGGGCCCGAATGGTCGTCAGACTGTCGAGGAGGGGCGGCGGGGTCCGCTCCAGGAGGAAGCGGACGGCGAAGGGATGGGGGGTGGCACTCCGGCTGTTGGTGAACAGGACATCGGCGTCGGAGTTGACGGTCAGGGCCCGGCCGTGGGCCGGGGTGCCGGGGGGGACGAGGTGGAGGGCGTAGTCGGCTTTCATGGACTCGGAGGCGGGGTGGACGGCCACCGTGACCGAGTCGGGGGTCCGGGGCAGGACGGTGCCGGCGCTCTCCGAGGCGGTCATGAAGACGCTGGCTCCGAGGTGGATGTCCCGGAAGGCGGCCAGGGTCCCTTCCCGGCGTGCCACCGTCAGTCGGGAGAACCGGTCGAGCCACTGGGCGCTGCGTCCGTCCGACATCTTCGTGAACTGGCTGGGGGGCAGGGCGAAGGTCGGGGGGACGGGGATCCCGACATGGTCGAGGACGGCCCGGACGGCACCCTCACGGTCGGCCACCATGTCCTCGTAGTCGAGGATCAGGGGGCTGATGCCGTTGGCGGCGAAGAAGCGGTGCCAGATGGCGTCGTCCTCCTCCATCTGGGCCATGGCACGCTCGATGAGCCCGAAGTCGAAACGGAGGGCTTCCGGGGTGGGGGCGTCGAAGGGGGCGGGGGCCTCGTCGGCGTGCCACCAGACCTTGGTCTGGAGGGACTTGGCGTAGGAGAGGCCCTGTTTGCGCTTGTCGGCCCGACGGAGCCAGACGTAGCGGGCCCCCGGGAAGTAGCGCTCCACGACCCCGGGTTGCTCGCCCAGGGGGACCCGGGCCCGGAGGTCGGTCTGGCGGAGGAAGTAGGAGAGCTGCCGGCCGTGGGTCTTGACGGCGAAGACCCCGTTGCGAGACGTCCCGACCTCGCAGGCCCGGCGGAGGTAGGCCTCGTAGCCGACGGTCTTCCAACGGCGGGTCCAGTAGGCCTGGTAGCCGTCGGAGAAGTACTCGGTGGGGTTGCCGGCCACACCCGTCTCCTTGAGGCCCTCGCACAGGAGGTAGCTCCCGGTCCGGGGACTGGCACAGATGAGGTAGGAGAGGCGGGGCTTCCCGCCCGGGAGATTGACGGGGCGGGGGCCGAGGGGGGTCCCCCCCGGGCCGACGGCCCGGCCCGGGGGCCGGGGGAGACCGGTGGGGGCGCCGGCGGGCTGCCGGGGGGAGGGCTTGGCGGGTTCGTCGACCATGGCCCCCCCAATCTCGCCGACCCGACGTCACCGTGCCGTCACGATGCCGCCACGCCGGCGTCGATGGTTGACACCTCCTCTGTATCGGTGTTACACCAGCATCGGGGACGGGCCGGGCGGCCCGGCCACCGGGGAGGGGACATGACGGGACGGATCCGCTACGGGGCCCGGTCGGACGAGGAACGGCGGGCTGCCCTCCTCAGGCGGGAGGAGGCCCCACCGGTGTGGTCGGAGGCCGTGAACGCCGTCTGGGAGACCGATCCGGAGGCCGTGGCGGCGGTGCTGCCCCGCCCGCTCCAGCCCGGCGAGCGACCCCTGGTCCGGGCCACGATCACCCGGGTGGAGATGGCCGGCATGGTGTTCGGGGCCGGCTACTTCGCCGTGTCGGCCCGCCACGAGGGGGAGGCCGGGGAGTACCCCCTCCTCATGCCGATGACGAGCGAGCGGGCCATGACCGGAGGGCGGGAGACCTTCGGGGAGCCGAAGAAGATGGGGACGGTCGAGGTCGCGGTGGAGGGGGACGGGGGGACGGGAGCCGCCGTCACCGCCGTGATGGCCCGGTTGGGGGTCGACCTGGTCTCGGTCAGTGGGCGATTGGGTGACCCGGTCGAACCGCCCCCGGAGCGGACGAAGAAGGACTTCTACTTCAAGTTCCTCCTCGACCCCTCGGGAAAGGGGTTCGACGAGGAGCCGGCCCTGGTGCACTGCACCAAGGTTGAGCGGATCCGGAGCATCCGGCCCATCGAGTCGGGGTCGGTGGTCCTGGGGGACTCGCCGTTCGACCCCGTTGCCGACCTCCCCGTGGTCGCCATGGTCGAGCTGACCCACCAGGAGCGCTCCACGCTCCAGCGGGGCGAGATCGTGACCCGGGTCCCCTCGGACTGGATCCTCCCCTTCGCCCACCAGCGCTACGACGATCCCCTCCCGTGAGGGAGCTGCAGGGACGGGTGGCCGTCGTCACCGGCGGGGCCAGCGGGATCGGGTTGGCGATGGGAGAGCGGTTCGCGGCGGAGGGGATGACGGTGGTCCTGGCCGACGTGGAGGAGGCGGCCCTCGAGGCCGCCGTGGTGGGGCTGGCCCAGCGGGTCCCCGGGGCCCGGGTCTCCGGCCACCGGTGCGACGTCTCGTCGGCGGCCTCGGTCCGGGTCCTGGCCGACTCGGTCCTGGCCGACGGGGGCGAGGTCCACGTCCTCTGCCTGAACGCCGGGGTCGGATCGGGGGCGACGGGCCGGATGTGGGAGTACGAGGAGAACGATTGGGCCTGGGCCCTGGGCGTGAACGTCTGGGGTGTCATCCACGGGATCAACGCCTTCCTGCCCCGGATGGTGGGCCAGGCCGAGGGCCATGTCATCACCACCTCGTCGGGGAACGGGGGGATCGCCCCCCTCTCCTCCACCCCCGTCTACGCCCTGACCAAGGCGGCCGTCGTCACCCTGACGGAATGCCTCTTCGCCCACCTCCAGGACGCCGGATCGGCCGTCCGGGCCTCGGTCCTGTTCCCCGGCCCGAAGATGCTCAGGACCGGCCTGTGGACGTCCGGCCGGAACCGGCCCGCGGTGCTGGCCAAGGAGCGACCCCCGGCCACCCCCACACCGGCCACGGTGGAGGACTGGGAGGCCCAGATGCGGGCGGCCGGGATGGAGCCCGACTACACCCCCGTCGAATTCGTAGCCGCCATGGTGATCGAGGCGCTCGGCGACGGCCGGTTCTGGATCCTGCCCGCCTCGGAGGACGGCGACCGCCGGATCCAGGCGCGGGCCCGGAGCATGCTCGACCGGACCGACCCCGACTACCTCCGTCCCTTCCTCCCCACCGACCCGTGAACGGAGATCCGATGACATCCACCGAGCGGTACCTCGTCATCTCGGCCGACTGCCACGCCGGGCTGCCCTCGGAGCAGTACCGGGACTGGCTGGACCCCGAGTTCCGGCCCGCCTTCGACGACCATCTGGCCGAGCGCCGGGCCATGATCTCCCAGCTGATGGCGGGGGACGAGGACTTCGCCCGGCGATGGGAGGAGGAGAACGCCGAAGGGCTCCAGGGGGCCTGGGACGCCGGGCGTCGGGACAAGGAGCTGGATCAGGACGGGGTGGCCGGCGAGGTGATCTTCCCCGACGCCGACTCGGTCACCGGGGGGGCCTCCCCCCCGTTCGGGGCCGGCCTCGGTGGCGCCCTCGACATCCCTCCGGACCGGGCCTTCGCCGGGGCCCACGCCCACAACCGGTGGTTGGCCGAGCTCTGCCGGGACAGCCCGGAGCGACGGGCCGGGATCGCCCTCGTGCCCGTCACCCACGACCCCGTCCGGGCCGAGGCCGAGGTCCGTTGGGCCCACGACCAGGGCCTGCGGGGGGGGATCCTGATCCCGGGCATGTGGGGCACGTACCCCCCGTACCACGATCGGGTCTACGACCCGGTCTGGGCGGCCTGCCAGGAGCTCGGCATGCCGGTCAACGCCCACTCCGGCCCGGCTCCCCGCCACGAGTACGGGGAGCACCTCGGCATCTACGCCTCGGAGGCGGTGTGGTGGGCCAGCCGGCCCCTGTGGTTCCTGCTGTGGTCGGGAGTCTTCGAGCGGTTCCCCGAGCTCCGATTCGTCGTCACCGAGAGCGCCGCCTACTGGGCCCCCGACCTCCTCTGGAAGATGGACACCTACTTCGCCGGCTCCCACACGACGAAGAAGATGGTGAAGCGGCTCCGGGGTTCGCTCCGGATGCTGCCCAGCGAGTACTTCGACCGGAACTGCTTCATCGGGGCCTCCACCATGACTCGGGTCGAGGTGGACCGCCGCTACGACATCGGGGTCGGGAACATCCTCTGGGGCAACGACTACCCCCATCCCGAGGGGACCTGGCCCCATACGGTGGAGAAGCTCCGCGACACCTTCGGAGACGTCCCCGTCGAGGAGACGAGGCAGATGCTCGGGACGAGCGCCGCCGCCGTCTACGGGTTCGACCCCGGAGCCCTCGCCCCGCTGGTGGCCCGGATCGGTCCCACGCCCGCCGACCTGGGCCAGACCCCCGAGGCCGCGGCCGGCTGGGAGCGGGCCCGGACCGGGGCCCGGGCCTGGCTGGCCGGCCTCCCGCCCGTCGACTACGACCCGGCCGGGAGCTGAGCCCGGTGGGTCGGTTCCCCTTCCCCATCCCCAACGGCTGGTTCGCCGTGGCTACCAGCGCCGAGGTGTCCGAGGGCGAGGTCCGCAACGTCCGGTACTTCGGCCGGGACCTCGTGGTCTTCCGGGGAGCCTCGGGCACCCCCTCGGTTCTCGACGCCTACTGCGCCCACCTCGGGGCCCACCTCGGGGTCGGTCCCGGCGAGCCCGGCGACCGGAGCCCGGGGCCCGGGACGGTCGTCGGCGACTGCATCGCCTGTCCCTTCCACGGCTGGCGCTACGACGGCGGGGGTCAGTGCGTCGAGATCCCTTACTCCGAGGCCCGCATCCCGGCCCGGGCCCGGGTCCGGGGCTACCCGGTCCGGGAGCTCAACGGCCTCGTCTTCGCCTGGCACCACCTCCTCGACGAGCCCCCGGCCTGGGAGCTCCCGGCTCTGGCCGAGTTCGAGGATCCTGAATGGGTCGGCCCGATCTACACCGACCGGACCATCGCCACCTGCAACCAGGAGATGATGGAGAACGACGTCGACCACGTCCATTTCGCCTTCGTCCACGACAGCCCGGCGGAGCGGCGTTTCCAGATCGACTACCGGGAGGACGGTCGGATCCGCAAGACGACCGAGGTCTTCGAGGAGGGCCGGGAATTCGGCAAGGGCGTCACGACCATCGAGCGGACGACGACCTTCTCCCGGGAGTCCCACCAGCTCGGCTTCGTCGAGCTCCGGATCCCCGACCTGATCGCCTTCGTGGCCGCCACCACCCCCATCGACGAGGAGCACGTCCACCAACGCTGGGTCTTCGCCTACCCCGGGGCCCTGGGGGAGGAGACCGGGTCGGCCGTCGTCGGGGCTTTCGCCCAGTCCGGCATCTACGAGGACATCCCGATCTGGGAGCACAAGCGCTATGTGGAGCACCCCCTCCTCGTGAAGGGGGACGGGCCCATCGCCGAGTTCCGGCGCTGGGCCAGGCAGTTCTACTCGATGCCGCCTGGATCAGATGACGCCGGGCCCGATGCCGCCGGCTCGTGACCCCCTGACGCCGGGGGGGATCGTGGCCGTCGCCCTCAGGCTGGTCGAGGAGGGGGGCCCCGACGCCCTCAGCATGCGGAAGCTGGCCGCCGAGCTGGGGGTGGCCGTCACCGCCATCTACTGGCACGTCGGGAACCGGGAGGCCCTCCTCGACGCCGTCGTCGAGGAGGCCATCGCCGAGATGGGAGCCATCGAGCCGGTCGGGTCGACTCCCCAGGCCCGGTTGGAGTCGGTGGCCTCGACGCTCCACGACCAGCTCCTGGCCCACAGCCACGTCATCGAGCTGATCAGCGACCGGGGACTGACGTCCCGGGTGTTCCTCGGGGCCCGGGCCGTCCTGGCCGCCGAGCTCGCCGCTGCCTCGCTCGACCCGGAGTCGATCGCCCTCGGGGTCCACGCCATCCAGCTCCACGTGGTCGGGTCGGTCGTCCTCGAGCGTCGGGCCGCCCGGCTCCCGGCCCAGCTCGTCGACGACGGGGCCTGGCGGAGCGCCGTCGGATCGGCCGGTCTCGACGAGGCGGTGGTGGCCGCCCTGGCCCGGCCCGCCCTCCGGACCGAGGTCTTCGAGTTCAGCACCCGGGCCCTCGTCACCGCCGTCCTTCAGTCGCCCTCGATGCCCACGATGGCCTCCCCGATGTTGGCGGAGCCCATCGAGCCGAGGAAGGGGGCGTCGCCGTAGGCGAAGATCCCCCCGTCCGCCGCCACCAACCAGTAGCCCCTCCCGTCGGGGGTGGCGGCCATCCCGACCATGGGCTCCCGCAGGCTGATCGAGCCCGTCGACCCGTAGAAGGTGGCGTCGCCGTAGGCGAAGATCCCCCCGTCGGAGGCCACCAACCAGTAGCCCCTCCCGTCGGCGGTGGCCGCCATGCCCACCACGGGCCGGTTGAGAGTGAGCGATCCGGTCGAGCCGTAGAAGCCGGCGTTGCCGTAGTCGAAGATCCCCCCGTCGGAGGCCACCAGCCAGTAGCCCCT
Organism: Acidimicrobiaceae bacterium; assembly: GCA_003151955.1. Taxonomy (GTDB): domain Bacteria; phylum Actinomycetota; class Acidimicrobiia; order Acidimicrobiales; family UBA8190; genus PALSA-743. The sequence goes on along the minus strand of PLZB01000026.1, from coordinate 24,183 downwards.
GCCGTCGGGGGTGGCGGCCATGCCCACCACGGGCCGGTTGAGAGTGAGCGATCCGGTCGAACCGTAGAAGGTGGCGTTGCCGTAGGCGAAGATCCCCCCGTCGGAGGCCACCAGCCAGTAGCCCTTCCCGTCGGGGGTGGCCGCCATCCCGACCACCGGCCGCTGCAGGTGGATGGAGCCCGTCGAGCCGTAGAACTGGGCGTCGCCGTAGGCGAAGATCCCCCCGTCGGCGGCGACCTCCCAGTAGCCCAGGTCGTCGGGGGTGGCGGCCATCCCCACCATGGGTTGGCTGATGCGGATGGATCCGGTCGACCCGTAGAAGCCAGCGTCGCCGTAGGCGAAGATCCCTCCGTCGCCGGCCACGAACCGGTAGCCGGCGGTCCCGGCCGGCGGCGGGAAGAGGATGCTGACCGGACTGCCGAGTTCGGTGTCGACGCCCCGGAGCTCCTCGGCCGGGACGGGTGCCCCGGTGACCAGTTGGGCCGGGGTGTACCCGCTGGCGGCGTTGGTCCCGGTGCTCGCCACCCAGAGGTCCCCGGCCCGGTCGATCCCGAGGTTGTGGGGCGCGCTGATGCTGCCCGACCCGTCGTCGTGCAGGGTGACCGCCGGGGTGGGGGTCCCGGAGGCGGCCAGGTCGGCGGGCGGGAACTCGACGACGGTGGAGTTGTCCGTGTTCGCCACCCAGAGGTCGCCGCCAAGGTCGAAGGTGAGCCCGGTCGGACCGACGAGGCTCGACCCGGTGGCGGAGAGGGTGACGTGGGCGGCCGGGGCGCCCGAGGCGGCGATCTGGGAGGGCAGGAACTCGATCACGGCGTCGGTGCCGTAGTCGGCCGTCCAGAGGTCGCCGGCGGCGTCCATGGTCAGGCTGTAGTCGCCGGAGAAGGTGGTGCCGTTGTTGGAGAGGGTGACGACCGGGGTGGGGCTGCCCGACTGGGCCAGTTGGGCGGCAGTGAACTCGACGACGGTGGCGTTTCCGCAGTTGAGGACCCAGGCGTCACCGGCCCCGTCGAAGACGAGGGACATGGGGTTGGTGAGACTGGAGGACCCGCTGCTCGAGATGGTCACGTGGGGGGTCGGGCTCCCGTCGGCCAACTGGGCCGACGCGTACTCGACCAGGGTGTTCGTCCCCCCCTCGATGACCCAGACGTTCCCCGAGGGATCGAACACCATCTGGTACGGATTCGACCCCCCGGCCAGGCTGAGCAGGGAGGTGGGAGCGAGGTCGCCGTGGGCGCCGGCCGGGTAGCCGGTGATGGTGCCGGTGCCCTGGTTGAGGACCAGCATCGGCCCCGTTGGAGCCGGCGGTCCGGCTCGGGCCGTGCCGTTCGGGAGAACGAGCAGGAGGGCACCGGCCAGGGCTGCCGCCGCCACCTTCGTGATCCCACGCCCTGGTCTCATCTGGCTCCCCTCGATAGGGGCCCGGGCCCCGGGAAAGTCTGGCATGCCCCGGGTGTGCAAGGTCCTCGGCTCTCCACCGTTCCCGGAGTGGCGACCGGTTCTCCGGGACGTCCCACGACGAGCATCTGGAGGAACTGCCGTGACTTCGGTCTCGAGGGGGATGGGGCTGGGCAGGAGCCGGCTGGCTCCGGCCGTCGTCCTCGTCCTGGCCGCGACCGCGACTGTCGTCCTGGCCGGTACCGACCGGGCCGCGGCGGCTGCCGACTCGTCCTACCAGTGGGGGCTCGCCGCCGTCGGAGCCCCGACGGCCTGGGCTGAGGGCACCGGCGTCGGGGTCAGGATCGGGATCGTCGACACCGGCGTGGACCTGTCCCAGGAGGATCTCCAGGGCAGGGTCGTGGCCGCCACGACCATCCTCAGCCAGCCCAGCTCCGGGTGCGCCACCGCCAGCCAGGATCCCACCGCCGGGGACGACTTCGGCCACGGGACCCACGTGGCCGGGATCGCGGCCGCCTCGGGCCAGGTGGCCGTGTCGGGGGTGGCCCCCTCGGCCGAGCTCGTGGTGGCCAAGGTCCTCGACTGCACCGGGACCGGATCGATCAGCGACGTGGTCGCCGGGATCCGCTGGGTCGTCGACCACGGGGCCAGGGTGGTGAACCTCAGCCTCGGGGACCAGATCTCCCTCTTGGGCGGCACCTCGGGGCTCTCGTCCGGCCTGGAGTACGCCTGGAGCCACGGAGCCGTCGCCGTGGTGGCGGCCGGGAACAACGGCAACGGGCTCCTCGGTCTCGGTATCAGCAACACCGACTTCTCGCAGGACCACGCCATCGTGGTCGCCGCCACCGGTCCGACGGGGGGGATCGCGTCGTACTCCAACCGGGTGACCTCGGCCATGTGGGGACTGGCCGCCCCCGGGGGCGACGATCCGGCCGGACCCTCCACCCCGACCTGCGGACGGGCCGACCCCGACGAGATCCTCTCCACCTACTGGACGGCGGCCGACCCCACCTCATGCGTCACCACCGACGAGGGGACCTCCATGGCCACGCCCTTCGTCACCGGGACGCTGGCCCTCCTCCTGGGCCGGGGGCTCGACCCGACCCAGGCCGTCCGGACGATCCTGGGCTCGGCCACGCATCCCCCGGCCATGGGTTCCTGCGGGATCGATTGTTCAGGCTTCCTCGACACCGCCGCCGCCATGGCCGCCGCGGCCCGGCTGGTCCCCTCCCCCCCGACCGGGACCACCGCCGGACCCGGCCGGCCCGTCCAGACCACGCTGACGACAGCCCCGAGCACTGCGACCCCGGTGTCACCGTCCCCCCCGGCGCCGGTCGTGGCGGCCGGAGGCTCGGTGACCTCGACCCCGAACCCGGCGCCGACTGAGCCCCTGCGGCCGGGCCCGGCCCCGGCGCCGTCGGCGGCCTCCGGGGGCCGGCAGGCCGTTGTCGTCACCCCGGTCCCGGCCCTGGGACCGGCCGGAAGACAGGCCGGTCACGGGGTTCTTGTCGGTGTCCTCCTCGTGCTGCTGGCCGCCGGCACTGCCGTCACGTTCGAATTGGTGCGCCGCTACCGGGCCGCCCTCACCTCTCGGCCTCGAGGGCCAGGGCCGGGGCCGGGCTGACGGCGGCCTCCGCCGGTCGGGCCGGCGGCGGGACCAGGAGCCCGAAGGCCACGCCGGCCAAGGCCACCCCGGCCGCGATCGTGAAGGCCCGGGAGAAGCCCGCCGTCTGAGCCACCCGGGGGGCCACATGGGCGGCCCGCAGTGCCCCGGTTCGGCTGGCGGCCAGGGTGGCCAGGACGGCAAGACCGAGGGATCCCCCCACCTGACGGGCCGAATTCAGGAGTCCCGACGCCAGCCCGGCCTGTTGGGGCTCCACCCCGGTGGTCGCCGCGTAGGCCAGCGGTGTGAAGGCGATGCCCATCCCGAAGGTGGCCACCGTCCCGCCCCAGAAGGCCACCGTCCAGGAGGTGTCGCCGGCGGTGACCCGGGACAGCCAGGCCAGACCCAAGGCGGCCAGGGCCACCCCGGCGACGAGGAGGATCCGGGGCCCGACCCGGGCCACCAGCCGGGAGCTGATCTGGGCGCCGATCACGATGGCCAGGGTCTGGGGCAGGAAGCCGACCCCAGCCCGCAGGGGGCTGAAGCCAAGCACGTCCTGCATGTAGAGAGACAGGAAGAGCCACATCGAGAACATCGATCCCCCCAGCATCAGCATGGCCAGATTGGCTCCGGTGAGGGCCCGGGACCGGAAGAGCCGGAAGGGGACGAGGACGACCCGCCCTGGCCGGGTCTCCACCACGGCGAAGGCGGCCAGGAGCACGGCGGAGACGGCCAGAGGGACGAGGGTGGCGGCCGACCCCCAGGGATGGGTGTCGGTGCCGACGACGGCGTAGACGAAGGCCACCAGGCCCCCGGTCACGGTGACGGCCCCGAGGACGTCGAGGCTGTCCCGGGTGGTCTGCCCCTTCGACTCCGTCAGGACGGCCTTGGCCGCGGCGATGGTGAGGAGTCCGATGGGGACGTTGATGAGGAAGATCCACCGCCACGACAGCAGGTCGGTGAGGACGCCCCCGAGAAGGGCCCCGGAGGCCCCGCCGGCGGCGGCCATGGCACTCCACAGCCCGAGGGCCCGCCCCCGTTCCTTGGGATCGGTGTAGCTGGTGGTGATCATGGTCAGGGTGGCCGGTGAGAGGACCGCACCGCCGAGACCCTGGAGGGCCCGGGCCGCCACCAGGGTGGCCTGGTCCTGGGCCAGGGCGCAGACCAGGCTGGCGCCGGCGAAGAGGGCCAGCCCGACGACGAACATCCGCTTCCGCCCGAAGAGGTCCCCGGCCCGACCCCCGAGGAGGAGGAACCCTCCGAAGGCAAGGGCGTAGGCGTTGAGGATCCACTGGAGGCCCGCCGTCGACAGCTTCAGGTCCCGCTGGATGGCGGGCAGGGCCACGTTCACGATGGAGACGTCGAGGACGACCATGAACTGCCCGATGCAGACCACGGCGAGCAGCGCCCAGGGCGGAAACCGGCGGGGTTCGGGTGCGTCGTCCATGGGTTCCCCAACACCGGACCAGCGCAGCCTGTTTCCGCCTACCATCCGGGGATGGCGCCCCCGCCCCGCCTCCTGGTGGTCGTCCACTCCCGGCAGGGCTCGACCCGGCTGCTCTGTGACCTGGCCGTCGGCGCCGCCCGCCGCGACGTCCCCGGGGTCGAGGTCCAGGTCCTCGACGCGCATCAGGCCGGTCCCGATGCCGTCCTGGCCGCCGGGGCCCTCCTCCTCGCCACTCCGGCCCGCTTCGGCTCGATGGCCGGCATGACCCAGGACTTCCTGGAACGGATCTACCACCCCTGCCTCGATCGGACCGTCGGCCTCCCCTGGGCCCTCCTCGTGAAGGGGGACACCGATGTCGACGGGGCCGTGACCCGCGTCGAGCGGATCGCCACCGGGCTCCGCTGGCGGCGGGCCCTGCCCCCGGTGACGGTGGTGGGGTCCATCGCCCCCGAGGACGGGGAGCGGGCCGCCGATCTGGGAGCGACGCTGGCGGCGGGGCTGGAGGCCGGGATCTTCTGAGGCCGTGGTAGTACGATGTCGTAGTACACTGTTCCCATGCGGCAGGTCCCGATTCGTGAGTTGAATCAGCACACCGCCGACGTCCTGGCCCGGGTCGAGATGGGCGAGCGGGTAGCGATCACCCGGAACGGAACTCGGGTTGCAATCATCGAGCCCGCTGAGCCCAATCCCCTGGGCGTGCTGATCGAGGCTGACGAATTGCGCCCGGCCCGAGGGGCACTCCCCCTGTTCTCTGACTCGGAGGTCACCGGCTCGGACTCCGACGGAGTGGCTGCGATCCTCGAGGACCGGTACGGCGACGGGCGCTGGTAAGTCCGGATGATCTATTTCGACACGTCCGCCGCCATGAAGCTCGTACGGCCCGAGGCATACAGCGGTGACCTGTCCAAATGGTTGGCATCCAGGTCCGGAGCGCAGGTGCTCTCGTCCGTGCTGATCGAGGTGGAGCTGGTTCGGGCCACCCGCCGGAGTGCTCCCGATCGAGCAGATCGCGTCGCCGAAGTGCTCAGCGGAATCGGGGTGGTCACCATGTCGCCTGCGGTGATCGCCCGGGCCGCCGGCTACCCAGCTCCCCTCCTACGCTCCCTCGACGCCATCCACCTCGCCACGGCCGAGCACATCGTGGCCGTGACCCACCGGGAGCTCGAGGCATTCGTCGCCTACGACGAGCGCCTCCTCGATGCGGCCCGTCGGATCGGGCTCCCGGCCGAGGCCCCCGGGCTGATCTGAACGGTCAGACGGTCGGCCGCCGGGGCTCCATCCCGGCGGCCCGGTAACAGGCGTCGATGACCTCCATGTTTGCCACCGAGTCGGCCGGTCCGGTGATGACCGGACCCCCCGACCGCACCGCGTCCCGGAAGGCCTGGAGCTGGAACAGGTAGGTCGGATCGTGGGTGACCTGCTCGGACCGTCTGGTGGTGCCGGTCCGTACCGAGAGGCGGTGGAGGAACTGGGGGGCCACCGGGTTGAAGACCCGGATCGCGCCCCGGTCGCCCCGGACCCTGGCGCTCATCTTCAAGATGTCCGACGAGAGCATGGAGGCGGTGATCCGCCCGGTCCGGGACCCGGGGAGGACGAAATCGGCTCGCATGGCCCGGTCCACCCCGGGCCTGGCGAGTTTGGCCCGGGCCGTGACCACCCGGGGCTCGTCGCCGGCCAGGTGCCGGAGCATGTGGATGGCGTAGCAGCCGGCGTCCATGGTGGCTCCGCCGGCCAGCTCCAGTTGCCATCGGATGTCCGAGGGTCGGGGCAGGGGGAAGCACATGGCCGCGTCGATGTGCTCCACGGTGCCGATCTCGCCCGATGCCACGATGGCGAGGACCCGGGCGAAGAGGGGGTGGTAGCGGTAGTGGAAGGCCTCCATCACCACCAGTCCCGAGACCTCGGCCGCCTCGGCCACCTGCCGGGCCTCGGAGGCATCGGCCGTGAAGGGCTTCTCGCACAGCACGTGCTTCCCGGCGGCCAGGGCGGCCAGTGTCCAGCGGCCGTGGAGCCCGTTCGGCAGGGGGTTGTAGACGGCGTCGACGGTCGGGTCCTCCAGGACGGCCTGGTAGGAGCCGACGCTCCGGGGGATGCCGTGGCGACCGGCGAAGGCTCTGGCCCGATCCCCGTCCCGGGCGGCCACCACCGTCACCTCGACGTCCTCGAGCCGGTGGGCGGGGCCGACGACGGCGGCCGGGGCGATCCGGGCCGCTCCCAGGATGCCGATCCTGAGCTTCTCCATCCGCACACCATAGAGCGGGGGCATCGTTCTCCTCGCCCTCCTGGTGGCCTCGGTCCTTGTCATCGTGGCCGCCATCCGGCCCCGAGGACGGGCGGTAGGCGCGGACACCACCCGGGTGTCCTTGATGACCTCCGGGGGACCCTGACCGTGTCACGCCCCGCCGAGGTCGGCGAGCTCCCGGGCGATGTTGGCCCGAGCCCGGGCCTCCAACCGGTCCCGCCCCGTCGGGGTCCGGTAGCAGGATCCCTCCGCCAGACTCCGGAGGACGGCCGCTCGGCCCAGCCGGAACTCGGTCTCGGCCACGAAGCCGTACTCGAGGCGGATGGCGGCCCGGTAGCGGTCGTAGTCGTCTGGCGCCGATCCGAGGACGGCCAGATCGGCGTCGAGTAGGACGGCGCCGTCGAGGTCGGCGGGATCGGCCCGGTGGGTCCGGGTCAACCGGACCAGCCGGGCCACCTCCCCGCTCAGCGCGTCGGGAACGCCGAGGGCCCCGAGGCGGTCGACGGCCAGCCGGGCGCTGCGGTCCTCGTTGTCGGAGGCGGTCGGGTCGTAGACGGCGTCGTGGAACCAGGCCGCCAACTCGACCGCGGTCCTGTCCTCCAGGTCCTCACCGAGCACGTCGAGCCAGCCCAGCACCTCCTCGACATGGCCGAGAACGTGATAGTGCCGGACCGGCTCGCCGTAGCGCTCGGCCAGCTCGTCGAAGAGTGCCCCGGCGGCGTTGTCGTCGACCCCCAGGCCGGCCAGGATGGCGGCGAGGCGGGACCGCAGGTCCACCGAGGAGACCAGACCGACTCAGCCCTCGAATGGGGCGGGGGGCTCGGCCTCGGGGATCGGGGCTGCCGCCGGCGGTGCCGGCATGGGGGCCTGGGGGAAGGCGGTCGCCTCCGGCATGGGAGCGGCCTGCGGGAGCGGGGCCCCCATGGGAGCCGCCTGGGGGAGCGGGGCCCCCATCGGGGCCGCCTGGGGGATGGGGGCCGCCTGCGGGATCGGTGCCGCCATCGGCGCGGCCTGGGGGATGGGGGCGGCCTGGCCCATCGGGGCGGGGGCGACCCCGCCCTGGGGCACGCCGGCGGTCATGGGAGGCGGAGCCGAGGAGGTGACGACGACCGGTCCGTGCTCGGCCTCGTGGGCCTGGAGCTCGGCGGTGAGCTCGGCCAGCCGGGAGGTGGCCGACGGGTCGGCCCGACCCACCTGGAGGGTGTAGGAGATCCCCCCGAACTCGAGGAGGATGGCATCGGCCTTCCGCTTGGCCATCGTCCCGTCCAGCTTGGCCTTGCCCTGGGAGAGGCCCTGGGAGGCCTGCTCGCTCAGTTGGGACGCCTGCGCCTTGACCTTGTCCATGAAGCCCATGGCAGTTCTCCTGTGTCGTTCGGGGTTCAGATCACATTCAAGACGGCCAGCACAATGAGCACAACGACCGCCAGGATCAGCGTAAGCATGCCGTAGAAGAGGAGGGAGAATCGAGGCGGGTTCGTCGCGGCCCGGTAGCCCGGGAAGTAGGGGGCGCCCGAGCCGTCGGACTCGAAGCCCCCCGAGCCCTCCCCGGCCGGTTCTCCCGCCCCCGGCGCCGCTGCGTCCCCGGGCTTCTTCGGCATCTCCGGTCCCTTCGGCATCTTCGGCCCCTTCGGCAGCTTGGGCATCTTCGGCTTCTTGGCCTTCGGGATGGGGGCCTTGTTGGGGGGCTTGGCCTTGGGCGGCAGCTTGGTGGATCCCTTGGCCGCCTTCCGGGCCTCGGTGGCCTTCCAACTCGACCGGGTCCCCGAGGAGCCCCCGGCGGCCGCACCGGCCTGGTGGGCGGGGGGCTTCTGGGCCGGGAGGAGGGCGGCACGCTTGGCCGGCGCCGCCTTGACCGGGGCCTTGATCGGAAGGGCGGGCGCCTTCTTCACGGGGAGCTTGGCCGGCAGCTTGGGGGCCTTGGGCTTGGCCGGGACCTTGATCGGCAACTTGGGAGGGCCGCTCACCTGTACTCCTCACTCGGGTCCAGCCGCCTGGACGTCACCATCGTGCCCCACCGGCGCTCACCCTGCCTGCATGGTCAGCTCCGGCGGTGGACGAGGGCACGCCAGTCGCCGGTGAGGGGAAGGAGGCAGAGGGCGGTGGCGGCCGGGATGAGCCAGCCCAGGACCGCCGCCGGGGGCGTCCCCGGGGGCAGGTCGATCACGAGGCCCCGGCGGGGATGGTCCTGGCGGAGGACCCAACCCTCTGGAATCGTCAGCTCGAGCCCGGCCAGCGGGCCGGCCACCTTCCGTTGGGCCGCGTGCTGGAGTCCGACGGAGTCCGGAGCCTCGGCGTCGCGTCCCGGCATCCAGGTCCCGAGGGGAACGTCGAAGCTGGGAGACGGGAAGAGGGCCCCGAAGCCCGACGGGGGGGGTGGCAGGTCCTCCTCGGGGACGGCGGGCTGCAGGTTCACCCAGCCGTCGCGACGGTTGGCCAGGTCGGCCATGACCGCCAGGACCGCCAGGACCGCCTCGAGATGGTCGGCTTGGAACTCGATCTGGTCGACGTGGCGGGTCACGGACCGGCTACTCCCCCACCCGGAGGGACGGGCCGTCCAAGCGGTCCACGGTCGTGAAGGCCTCGACCGGTTCCCGGCGGAGGCGGGTGGGTTGGTGGACGGGACGGCCCAGGGCCACCACGGCGGCCACGGCGACGTGCTCCGGAATGTCGAGGAGGGCCTTCACCCCGGCTTCCTGGCGGACCACCATGGTGGTCATCACACCGGCCAGGCCCTCGGCCCGGGCGGCCAGGAGCAGGCTCCAGACGAAGGGGTAGATCGACGCCCCCCCGACGAGGGTGTACCGGGGGAGGTCCCGGTCGACGGCGGCCAGCCGGCGGAGGTCGGCCAGGACCACGAGGAGGGCGGGGACCTCATCCAGATGCTCGGCGAAGCCTCCGGGGCCCTCGGCCGCAGCGGCGGCGATGGCCGGGGCGGCCTTCACGGCCCGGGTCTCGGCGTCCCGGTCGGTGACCGGTGCCCAGGGGGTGAGCCCGGCGGCTCCCATGGCCAGGTAGTCGTACCAGCCGGGGAGGTAGAGGTCCCGGAGTCCCCGGCGGAGGTCGGGGTCGGCCACGGTGATGACCCGCCAGGCCTGGCGGTTGCCCCCGTTGGGGGCGAACCGGGCCGTGTCGAGGATCCGGTGGAGGACCTCGTCGGGCACGGGATCGGGGTGGAAGTCCCGGACGGCGCCGGTGGTCCGGAGGGTCTCGATCAGGTCCATCCTCCGACCGTACCTGTACCATCGCCCCTCGTGACCGACAAGGCTCGTCCTCAGGCCGCCCGGGCGGCGACGGCAGCCCGGAAGGCGGCCGGCCGGCTGGTCCGGGCCGCCCGCGGACCGGCGGGGCCCGGCCGGTCCGGGACGGGCCTCGCCTTCGGGTCCCTCTCCACCGACGATGCCGTCCGGATGGCCTTCAACGTCGTCCTCCGCCGCGATCCCGACCCCGACGGGCTGGCCCACTACCGCCGGGAGCTCGACAGCGGCCGGTTGACCCGGGCCGCCATGGTCGAGCTGATGCTGTCCTCGACCGAATTCCGCCAGAACGTCCCCTTCACCGACCTGGTCGCCTCCATGCACCTGAGCCGGTGCGAGTTCGTCCGGGGCTTCCCCCGGGCGGCCCGGATCCTCGACGTGGGAGGGACGGACCAGTCCGACGAGCAGGGAGCCCTGGCCTCGCTGGGCTACCCCTACCGGTTCGAGCGGCTCACCATCGTCGACCTCCCCCCCGACGACCGCCACCAGCTCTACCAGCAGGGGGTCTGGAAGCAGGCCGAGACCAGGCTGGGCCCGGTCGACTACGCCTACCACTCCATGGTCGACCTCTCCGCCTACGGGGACGGCTCCTTCGACCTGGTCTACAGCGGGCAGTCCATCGAGCACGTCACCGAGGAGGAGGGGGACCTGACCCTGGCCGGCATCTTCCGGGTCCTCGCCCCCGGGGGTTGGTTCTGCCTCGACACCCCCAACGGCCCGGTCTGGCGGGTCCAGGGCCCCGACCTCATCAACCCCGACCACAAGATCGAGTACAGCCACGAGGCCCTGGCCGGGAAGCTGGAGGCCAATGGCTTCGAGATCGTGGAGGCCAAGGGGCTCAACTACGTGGGGGCGTCGCTGGCCGAGGGCCGCTTCGACGAGGCCGAGGCCACCGCCAACATCGGGGTCTTCGACGAGATCGAGCACTGTCTGCATCTCGCCTATGTCTGTCGCCGGCCGGCCTGAGGCGAGGGAGTGGCGTGGCCGGAGCGGGTCGACACCCCGCCCGCGTCGGGCGGAGCGCCCTTCCAGGCCCGGACGCCGGTCACCCCGGCCTTCCTCCCCCTACCAGCCACCGGCTCACCCCAGCTGACGGTGTGGTGCACCACCGACAAGCCGACCGGGATCGGCTTCGACGGCCTCCTCCACTACCAGTCCCTCGAATGCCTGGCCTCGGAGATCGGCGTCCTCGAGATCAACCACTCCGCCGCGAACTGACCCGCCGCCGCCGCCCCGCCCGGACGGCAGCGGTGACCACCGCGGCGGCCAGCACGACGGGGACCGGGCCGAGCTCGAACCGGAACCGGTTGTTCTCCCCCACCTCGACCAGCGACGTCACGACGAAGCCGTAGGCCACCGTGAACCAGAGCACGGCCACAGCCGCCGCGGTGACCGGGTCCTCCCGGCGACGCCAGGCCAGGACCGGTCCCCCCAGGAGGGCCAGGGCGAAGACGGCGACCGTCGCCCACGGGATCTGCGAGGCGGTGGGGGCGGCGGAGAAGAAGAGGGCGTTGAAGGCCACCTTCGGGTCCTGCTGGACCTGCCAGTCCGCTCCCACGTCGTAGATCTTCGTGTACCCGGCGATATGCCCGGCGTTGTGCTCCCAGACCTGGAAGTACTGGTCACCGGGGACGAACCAGACCTTGGCCCCGATGGTCACGTGGGAGAGGTACTGCCCGGGTCGGGTCTCGATGTAGGCGATGTCGTCGTGGAGATACTCCTTGGCCGCCGCCACGTAGACCAGGTTGTCGTAGTTGGGCTGCCCGTCGGCCTTGACCCGCTGGTCGAGGGCGGGATCCCCGGTCCGGGCCACCCGCACGAAGGCGGGGTCGTAGATCGCCACCGGGGAGAACGGGGGGTGCAGGACGATGGGGGTGAGGGTCCCGTCCCGGACCATGGTCTCCAGTTGGGCGTGGGGGACCAGGACGAAGGTGGTCCGGGCCCAGTTCATCCCCAGCCAGCTGCTCGTGGTGGCCGTCCCGAACAGGACGGCGTCCTTCACCACCCAGATCCCGACGAGGAGGACGGGCACGGCGGCCAGGGCCAGGACCTGTCGCCAGGTCGACCGCAGGGTCACCGCCACCACCGCCACGATGGCCAGGAACCACTCCAGCTGGAAGCTGCTGTTGAGCAGGACCAGGCCGGCCAGGCCCCCGAAGCAGAGCAGCCCCCACCCCGGTCGCCGGGTCCGGAGGTACCGGACCAGCCCCAAGGCCGAGACCGTCAGGACTGCGGCCGTCGGATAGGCGTAGAAGAGCCAGTTCTCGAACAGGACGTACTCGGGGGTGACGACGAGGACCAGGGCCACGCCCAGGGCCGCCCCCCGGGGGACGCCCAGGTCGACCATGAGGAGGTAGGCGGCCAGGACCATGGCCAGCCCCATGGCCAGGAAACAGGTCACGGCGGCCGGGCTCTGGAGCCCGGTGGGCAGCTTCACCAGGAGACCGACGACCAGGTTGTAGAGGGGGGGCTGGCTGTGGAGGTGCCAGACGCTGTCGAGGAGCCGGTGCTTCAGCAGGCCCACGCTGAGCAGTTGCCACTGGTCGTCGACGGCGTATCGGGGATCCAGGGTCGACATGTCCATCCTGATACCGGCCAGGGCGAAGCCGACCCGGGACACGGCGAACGCCACCGTCAGGACGGCCAGAGGCCACCGGACCGGGCCGGACCCCGCCTCACCGACATCCGGGTCCGGATCGGCCGGGGACGGCACCTCCGGGGTCGAGAGGGTGCCGGCCACGGCGTCAGCGTACCCGGGCCCCGAGCCCCCACCCGGGCCCGCCGGCTGTGTACGGTGGCCACCGGTGCCGCTTCCCCTGGTCCGCCCCGGTGTCGTCGTCGAGCCCGACAGACCCGCCCTCCTCCTCGACGGGGAGGTCCTGACCTTCGGGCAGCTGGAGGAACGGGTCGAGCGCCTGGCCCGGGTCCTCGTGGCCCGTGGACTCCGACCGGGCGAGCCGGTGGCGGTCATGCTGGGCAACCGCTTCGAGTTCCTCGAGGTCGGTCTGGCCACGGCCCGGGTCGGCTGCCGGCTCCTCCCCCTCAACTGGCACCTGAAGACCGACGAGGTGGCCTGGATCCTCGCCGACGCCGGGGCCCGGCTCCTCGTCGTCGAGGCCGACCTCCTTCCCGTGGCCGGGACCGCCCTCCGGGACGTCCCCGACTGCACCCTCCTCGTGGTCGGGGACCGGGCCGGGGCCGGACCGCACTACGAGGAGGCGCTCGAGGGGGCCGGGGACACCCCCGTCGACCCGGTGGCCCGCCAGGGCCGACCCACCCCCCGCTACCTCTTCTACACCTCGGGGACCACGGGCCGGCCCCGGGGCGTCGACCGGGAGGAGCTCCCCGACCCCACCTCGGCCGTCTCGGCCGCCGTGGCCGACATGTGGGGCCTCGGACCCGACGACGTCTTCCTGGTCTCGAGCCCGCTCTACCACGCCGCCGGCGCCTACGCCTTCATCAGCCTCTTCGCCGGCTCCAGCGTCGTCGTCCTCCCCCGCTTCACCGGGGTGGCCTGCCTGGCTGCCGTCGACCGGCACCGGGTCACCACCGGCCTCATGGTCCCGGCCCACTTCATCCGGATTCTCGAGGTCCCCGAGGCTGACCGGGCCGCCTTCGACACCTCGAGCCTCCGGCTCCTCCTCCATTCGGCCGCCCCCTGCCCCGTCCCCGTCAAGCACGCCATCCTGGCCGCGTTGCCCAGCGCCGAGATCTGGGAGTTCTACGGGGCCAGCGAAGGGGGGGCGACCCGGATCTCACCTGAGGAGTGGCAGGTCCGGCCCGGGAGCGTCGGCCGGCCCTGGCCCGGGGTCACCGTCACCATCCGGGACGACGCCGGCCTCGAGCTCCCGGCCGGGCAGACGGGCCGGATCTACCTCTCGGCCCCCCAGGGCCGTTTCCGCTACCACAACGACCCGGCCAAGACCGAGGAGGCCTGGCTCGACGACGCCTTCACCCTGGGCGACGTCGGCCACCTCGACGCCGACGGCTACCTCTTCATCACTGACCGGGCCGCCGACCTCGTGATCCGGGGCGGGGTCAACATCTACCCGGCCGAGATCGAGCGGGTCCTCCACCAGCACCCCGACGTCGTCGACTGCGCCGTCCTGGGTGTCCCCGACGCCCGACTGGGCGAGGTGGTGGTGGCCCTGGTCGAGGTCCGCCGGTCAGTCGACCCCGCCGACCTCCAGGCCTGGTGCCGGCGACACCTGGCCGACTTCAAGTGCCCGGCGCGGATCGAGCTCGTGGCTGAGCTCCCCCGGGACCCCAGCGGCAAGGTCCGCAAGCGGGACCTCCGGGACGGACTGACAATGCCCTGACCCTGGCGTCAGCCGGGGGAGTAGGTTCTCCCCATGGGCACCGGGCCGGGGGTGGTGGTCGTGGGATCGGGGGCGGCCGGCCTGGCCGCCGCCCTGGCTGCCGCCGACCGCGGGGCCTCCGTCCTCGTCGTGGAACGGTCCCCCTGGGTCGGTGGGACCACCGCCATCTCCGGCGGCGTGGTCTGGGCCCCCGGGCACCGGCTCGGCGACCCCGCCGGACCCCCCGACCCTCCCGGGGCCACCCTCGGCTACCTGGCCGGCCTGGCCCAGGGCGACACCGACATCGGCCTCCTCCGGGCCTTCGTCGAGGACGCCGGCCGGGTCGTGGCCGAGCTCCAGGAGCGAACCACCCTGCGCTGGGAGGTCCTCGAGGGCTGGCCCGACTACCACACCGAATTGCCCGGTTCCCGGGCCGGGGGTCGGTCGATCTGGCCCCGTCCCCTGAAGGTCGGCCCGGCCCTGGCCGCCCGCATCCACCCCGTCCCCCCCGGCACCGACCTCGACGTCCCCCACCTCCACCGGGGCCGGCCTCCCGCCAACGACGGGGTCGTCTTCCGAGGGCCGGTCCGGGGCCGGGCCCTCGTCGCCGGGCTCCTCCAGGCCGTCCTCGGCGCCGGCGTCGAGGTGCGGACCCGGTCCCGGGCCACCCGGCTCCTCCTGGAACGGGGAGCCGTGGTCGGTGTCGAGGTCGACGGCGAGCCCATCCGGGCCCGGGTCGTCCTGGCCTCGGGCGGCTTCCAGCACGACCTCCTCCTGGCCCGGGCCTTCCTCCCCGCCGCCCCCATGGCCCCCATGGGCACCCCGGGCTGCACCGGGGACGCGGTGCGGATGGCCCAGGCCGTCGGGGCCGCCCTCGGGACCATGCAGGAGGGCTGGTGGATGCCGGCCATCCTCGTCCCCGGCGAGCGCCTCGACGGGGCCGACTACTTCCGGCCCCTCCACAGCGAGCGGGCCCAGCCCGGGACGATCATGGTCGACCGGACCGGCCGCCGCTTCGTCAACGAGGCCCAGAACTACGGCGACGTGGGCCGGTCCATGACCAGGTTCGCGGCCGGCCCCGTCCCGTTCCCCTCGGCCCCCTCCTGGCTCGTCTTCGACCGCCGGGCCCGGACCCGCTACCCCTTCGGCCCGATCCACCCCGAGGGACCCGACCCCGACTGGCTGGCCCGGGCCACCACCGTTGCCGGCCTGGCCCGCCTCATCTCCGTCAACTCCTTCGCCCTCGAGACCACCATCCGCCGCTTCAACCGGGGGGCCGCGGCCGGACGCGATCCCGCCTTCGGCCGGGGCTCGCTCCCCTACGACCGTTGGATCGGCGACCCCAAGGCCTCCCACCCCACCCTCGCCCCCCTGGAGGAGCCCCCCTTCTACGCCCTCCCCGTCCACCTGGGCTGCCTGGGGACGAAGGGAGGGCCCCGGACCGACGCCCGGGGCCGGGTCCTCTCGGTGTCGGGCTCCCCCATCGCCGGTCTCTACGCCGCCGGCAACGCCGCGGCCAGCCCCTTCGGGACGGCCACCCCGGCGGGCGGGGCCACCCTCGGACCGGCCCTCGTCTTCGGGACCCGGGCCGGCCAGGCCGCCGCCCGCGACGGGCAAATCCCGGCCCGGGGCCCCGGCCGGCTCCGCCCGGCCGCCCGCCCCCAGCCGGCCACCTGGGCCCCCACCGCCGGGCGACCCTCGGCTTGACCGCACCGGAGCAACCCCTCCCCCCGCCCGGAGCGGCCCCCCTCCAGAGACTTCTCGACGTCGAGACCCGGCCCGTGCCCCCGACGCTGCGCGACACGGCCGCCGACGCGGCCGGGACGACCGGGGTCCCCCGGGACCGGTACACGAGCGTCGGGAGCCATCGGCTCGAGCTGGACCGCCTCTGGGCCCGGACCTGGCAGATGGCCTGTCGCCTGGAGCAGATCCCCCAGACCGGTGACTCCCTCCTCTACGGGGTCGGCCGCCTCTCGCTCATCATCGTCCGCACCGGCGCCGACGAGGTCCGGGCCTACCGGAACTCCTGTCTCCACCGGGGAACCCAGCTCCGGACCGGACCGGGCCCGATCGGGGAGCTCCGCTGCCCGTTCCACGGCTTCACCTGGGCCCTCGACGGGTCCTTCCTGGGGATGCCCTGCCCCTGGGACTTCCCCCAGGTCGACCCGGACCGCTTCGCCCTCCCCGAGGCCCGGGTCGGGACCTGGGGTGGCTTCGTCTTCGTCAACCCCGACCCGTTCGCCGGGTCCCTCGAGGACCACCTCGAGACCCTCCCGGCCCACTTCGCCTCCGCCCCCCTCGACGACCGGGTCCTCACCGCCCACGTCGTCCGCCGGCTCCCCTGCAACTGGAAGGTGGCCCTCGAGGCCTTCATCGAGTCGTTCCACACCGTGGCCGTCCACCCCCAGCTCCTGCGGACCAGCGGCGACGTCCAGACCCAGTACGACACCTGGCCCGGCGTCCACCACGTCAGTCGGATGATCACCCCCGTGGGGGTGGCCTCCGCCCACCTCGTCGACGGGGTCGACGAGCAGGAGATCCTCGACGCCATGTTCCTGACCCGGGACGACCCGGACGTCGTCCCCGAGGGGGGGACGGCCCGGGCCGTCCTCGCCGACCGGACCCGACGGGACCTGGTCGAGCGGACCGGGGGCGACTTCGACGACCTGACCGACTGCGAGGCCCTCGACGCCATCGAGTACTTCCTCTTCCCCAACTTCGTCCCCTGGGCCGGGTACACCACCCCCCTCGTCTACCGCTTCCGACCCGACGGGGACGACCACCGCAGCTCCCTCATGGACGTCATGCTCCTCGACCCCGCCCCCGCCGGCCGGCCCCGTCCCCCGGCCGCCCCCACCCGGTTCCTCGACGACGGGGCCTCCTGGGCCGACGCCCCCGAGCTCGGCTACCTGGGCCGGATCCTGGACCAGGACACCGCCACCCTGGAACGGGTCCAGCGGGGTCTCGAAGCCGCCGACGGCCCCGACGTCACCCTGGCCTCCTACCAGGAGAGCCGGATCCGCCACTTCCAGGCCACCCTGGCCGCCACTCTGGCCCGCCCGTGACCGTCCTGACCGTCTCCCACCGGCCCGCCGACCCGGCCCCGTTGACGGAGACCACCGTGGGAGGCATCCTCCGCACTGCCGCCGAGGACGACCCCGACGCTCCGGCCCTGGTGGCCGGGGAGTCCGATCCCCAGCTCCGCCGCCGCTGGACCTACGGCCAGCTCCTGGCCGGTGCCGAGGCCGCCGCCGGGGCCCTGGCCCGGCGCTTCGAGCCCGGCGAGCGCCTCGCCGTCTGGGCCCCGACCAGCTGCGAGTCCCTCGTCCTCACCTACGCCGCCGGATTGGCCGGGCTCGTCCTCGTCCCCCTCCACCCCGCCCTCCGCCCGACCGAGCTGGCCGGGCTCCTCGACCGGTCCGGCGCGGCCGGCCTCTTCCTCGTCCCCCACCACCGGGACCAGGATCTCCTCGCCGCCGTCGGCTCGGTCCGCCAGGGGCTCCCCGGCCTCCGGGAGGTCCTCTCCTTCGACGACTGGGCCGATCTCTGCACCGAGGGAGGGCCGATCCCCGGACCGGGACCGGCCCCTGACGACGTGGCCCAGCTCATCTTCACCTCGGGAACCACCGGCGCCCCCAAGGCGGCCCGGCTCAGCCACCGGGCCATGACCAACGCGGCCCGCTTCGGCGGGGAGCGCTTCGGGATCCGTCCCGGCGACGTCTACCTCGACACCATGCCCCTCTTCCACGTCGGTGGTCAGGTGGTCGCCTTCCAGATCTGCCAGGCCCGCGCCACCGCCGTCCTCCCCCCCGTCTTCGACCCCGGCCTCGTCCTGGACCTGGCCGAGTCGGAGCGGGCCACCGTCACGGTCGGGGTCCCCACCATGCTCCTGGCCCTCATCGAGCACCCCGACTTCACCACCCGTGACCTGAGCCGCTTGCGGTCGGTCAGCTCCGGCGGCGCCGTCGTCCCCACCGAGCTCATCGAGCATCTCGAATCGACCCTGGGTGTCGACATGACGGTCTGCTTCGGCCAGACCGAGACCTCCGGCTTCATCGCCCAGACCGACCCCGGGGACGCCGCCGAGGACAAGGCCGCCACTGTCGGCCGCCCCCTCCCCGGCGTGGAGGTCCGCGTCGTCGACGAGGCCGGGGCCGTCGTGGCGTTGGGCGTGGTGGGCGAGCTCCACGTCCGGGGCCCGAACGTGATGGCCGGCTACCACGGACCGCCCTCCCCCACCGGCTCGGACACCACCCTCGATCCCGAGGGCTGGCTCCGCACCGGTGACCTCGTCACCATGGACGAACGGGGCTACCTCCGGGTCCGGGGCCGGGCCCGGGACGTCGTCATCTCCGGCGGCGAGAACCTCTACCCGGCGGAGATCGAGTCGGCCCTGGCCGCCCACCCCGACGTCTCCGCCGCTGCCGTCGTCGGCATCCCCGATCCCCGCTGGGGGGAGACCGCCGTTGCCTTCCTCCGGCCCGCCCCCGGGGCCGACCTCGACCCGGCCGCCGTCGAATCCTGGCTCCGGGACCGGCTGGCCCCCTTCAAGATCCCGAGACGCTGGACCGTGGTCGACGACTTCCCCCTCACCCCCTCGGGGAAGATCCAGAAGTACCTCCTCCGGGACCGGATCGTCGATGCCTGAGCGGACCGACCCGGGCCGGGACACGACCGTCCTCGTCGACCTCTACCGGACCATGGCCCGGATCGTGGCCTGCGACCAGGTGCTGCGTGACGCCATCAGCGGCGGCCAGGTCGCCCTGGCGTACTACTCCCCCCGGGGCCAGGAGGCGACCGCGGCCGGCTTCGCCGCCGCCCTCCGCCCCGGCGACAGCCTCGTCACCACCTACCGGGGCCTCCACGACCAGCTGGCCCGGGGGGTCCCTCTGAAGCCCCTCCTGGCCGAGATGCTGGGCCGGGCCGGTGGCACCGGCAAGGGCAAGGGGGGGGCCATGCACATCGTCTGGCCCGATGTCGGCCTCCACCTCACCACCGGTATCGTCGGCTCCGGCCTCCCCGTGGCCGCCGGTCTGGCCTGGGCGGCCCAGCGCCACGGGGCGGGCCAGGTGACCCTCGTCTCCTTCGGCGACGGGGCCACCAACATCGGTGCCTTCCACGAGGCCGCCAACCTGGCCGCCGTCTGGGAGCTCCCCCTGATCCTCCTCTGCCAGAACAACGGCTACGGCGAGCACACCCCGGTGGCCGGTCACCAGCGGATCGCCTCGGTGGCCGACCGGGCCGCCGCCTACGCCATACCCGGGGTCACCGTCGACGGAAACGATCCCACCGCCGTCCTCGACGCCGTGACCGGGGCCGTCGACCGGGCCCGGGCCGGCGGCGGCCCCACGCTGGTCGAAGCCGTCACCTACCGCCTCTACGGCCACGTCTTCGGCGACCAGATGGGCTATGTCGACCCGGCCGAGCTGGCCGCGGCCTGGCAGGCCGAGCCCCTGGAGCGCTTCCGCCTCAGGCTCGTCGAAGGAGGGGTCCTGACCGACGAGGAGGCCCTGGCCATCGTCGAGGCCGCCACCGCCGAGGTGGACGAGGCCCTGGCCGACGTCCTGACCTGGCCCGAGCCGGGGCCCGAGGAGCTCCTCACCGACGTCACCGGCTTCCCGGGGGAGAGCCCGTGACCGACGCCCCTACCCCGACGGTCAGTGTCCGGGCCGCGATCACCCGCGCCCTGGGGGAGGCCCTGGCCGGAGACGAACGGGTCGTCCTCCTGGGCGAGGACATCGCCGATCCCGGTGGCGGCGTCTTCGGCGTGACCCGCGGCCTCTCCACCACCTACGGGGCCGACCGGGTCCGGGACACCCCCATCTCCGAGCAGGCCATCGTCGGGGCCGCCGTCGGCGCCGCCCTGGGCGGCCTCCGCCCCGTGGCCGAGATCATGTTCATGGACTTCCTCGCCGTCTGCCTCGACCAGCTCGCCAACCACGCCGCCAAGCTCCGCTACATGTCGGGTGGCCTGACCCCCGTCCCGATGGTGGTCCGGACCGCCGTCGGCGGGGGCCTCGGCGTCGGAGCCCAGCACTCCCAGATGCTCGAGGCCTGGCTCACCCACGTCCCCGGCCTCCAGGTCGTGGTCCCCTCCACCCCCACCGACGCCCGGGGGCTCCTCCACTCCGCCATCGCCTCCGACGACCCCACCGTCTTCATCGAGCAGGTCCCCCTCCTCTCCTTCAAGGCCCCCCTCGAGGACCGCCCCGTCCCCCTGGGCCTGGCCGAAGTCAAGCGGCCCGGCACCGACCTCACCGTCGTCACCTACGGCCGCCAGGTCCACGACGCCCTGGCCGTGGCCACCACCCTGGCCGAGGAGGAGGGAATCGAGCTCGAGATCCTCGACCTCCGGAGCCTGGCCCCCCTCGACACCGACACCCTCCTGGAATCGGTCGGGCGCACCGGCCGGGCCGTCGTCCTCCACGAGGCCGTCGTCACCGGCGGCTTCGGGGCCGAGCTGGCCGCCCTCCTCTCGGAGCATCTCTTCGGACAGCTGAGGGCCCCCGTCCTCCGGGTCGGGGCCACCCCCACTCCCCTCCCCTACGCCAAGAGCCTCGAGCGCCTCGCCCTCCCGGGCCGGGACCGACTCCTCCAGGCCGTCCGCCGCTGCATGGCCCACCCCGGCTGATGGAGCTCCGGATGCCCAAGCTCGGGATGGAGATGACCGAGGCCGTCCTGGCCCGCTGGCTCGTCGCCGACGGCGCCACCGTGACCAGGGGCCAGCCCCTCTACGAGATCGAGACCGAGAAGGCCGAGCACGAGATCGAGAGTCCGGCCGCCGGAGTGCTCCGTCGGGACGGCGTCGAGGGCGAGATCTACCAGGTCGGGGACCGCATCGGGGAGATTCGAGCCTGACCGGGACCATTCGCGGAAGCGGCGCTCATCTCCGGATCGGAACCTGCCGAAGAAACAGGAGAGGAGCGATCCAGGTATCGCCCTGAAGGAGCCCGCATGCAGGACGACAACGTGCCGGTGAGAAGCCTGGTCAGCAATGATCCCGCCAATCCTGCTCGTCCACGTGACGTGTTCCCCGGCAGTTGGCGCCGAGGGGCGATCGTCTGGGCGGTCTTTGCGACGGCTCTGTCGACCGCCGTCTCGCTCTGGATCCACGGCCGGGACCCGTTCCTGACCGTTCTCGTCCTGTCGGCCGGTCTGTTGACGGTGCCGGGACTTGCATTCGCCCGGATGATCGTCCGGCGAGCTCCCGAAGAGCACAAGCATTACTGGTGGACGTGGCTGTACGGGCTGAGGTGCTTCTTCATCTTCGGCTACCTGATGCTCAACGTCGGTTTGCCCGATTGGACCTTGCACGGCGGGGCCGTCCTGCTCAGCCACCTGTGGCTGCTCCGCCTGCTCAGCATTGTCGACGGTGTCGGTGTGGTGGTGGTCTGGTCCTTCGTCATCCGGGAGACGATCCGAAGCGATGTGCAGTCGAAGGAGCACGCCGCTCTCTCGGGGGAGCCCCGGACTTCGAGCCGGATCAAGTCGGAGCTGGCCATCGACGTCTCGATGGCCCTCATCGTCCTGTCGGGACCGGTGATCATCTGTCTCGGACCTCGGGCCTGGCATCTCCTCGTCGACGCGGCCCCGGTGCTGGAGATCCTGAGCGCGGTATTCGGCATAGCGGCCGGCCTCTTCTGGGGCGCAACGGGCATCAGCATGATCGTCGTGAAGTCGGGCCACCGGGCGCTGTCGGTGGACGTCCTCGATGCGGCAATGGCCGTGGTCGCCCTCTCCGCTCCCCTTCTGCTGCTCTTCGGACCCGACATCCTGCGCCAGACGTCACGTCTCTGGCTGACCTTTCCGCTCCTCGGGCTTGCCCTGGTCCTCCCCGCCATCACCGGCGCGGTCCTCATGGTCTACGCAAGGATCGAGCGCTACGAGCGCCGCGTGATCAGCATGTTCATGGCGCTCATGGCGGTCTCCACCGTGGACGCCTGGCTCCAGATCATCGAAGTACTGCACGGTTGGCGGCTGCCCGCGGCGCCTTTCATCTTCATGGGTTGTGTCAACTGGGCGGTCATCATGCTCGTGCCCCTGTTCGAGACCACCCGTGCCCCCCGTGGGCTCGACCGGCTCTCCCCCCAGGCGCAGCTTCGGAAGTGGAACGGGATCCCGGTCGTGACCGCCGTCGGGGTTGCATGGCTCGTCGTGACGATGGAACACGTCCGCCACACGGACGCGAACGGAGACATCTTCACCGTCGGGGCGCTGATCGTGATGGTGTCCCTGGCAACGGCGCGGCATTTCTTCACGGTCGATGAGACCCGTGGCCTCTACGTCGAGCTCGAACGATCGGCCGACGAGCTGTTGAAACTGTCGCGGTCCGATCCCCTCACCGGGCTCGACAACCGCCGGGCGCTGTTCGACTCGTTCGAACAGCTGATCGCCCGCTGCAGGCGGACCCGGGAGTCCTTGACCGTCGTGATGATCGACCTCGACCTGTTCAAGCAGTACAACGACCAATTCGGCCATCTCGCCGGCGACACCGTGCTCCGGCGGGTCGCCGCGGTCCTCGCCGACGAGAAGCGCGAGCAGGACGTGGCCGCACGATTCGGCGGCGAGGAGTTCTGCCTGCTGTTGCCGGCGACCGACATCGCCGGGGCGCTGAACCTGATGCGGAAGATCAGCGCCGGATGCGCGGTCAGGATCGGGCGGCACGAGGGGATCACCTTCTCGGCCGGGGTGGCCCTCTGGGACCGTGCCGAGACGCCGGACGCATTGATGCAGCGGGCCGACGACGCCCTCTACCGGGCCAAGGACGGCGGCCGGGACCAGGTGGTGGTCGCTGAGCGCGACCGGGTGGAAGCGTTCCCCGGGCAATGAGAAGGCACTGAGTCGGCACGCAACGGGCGTTCCGCCCGGGGCCGCCGCGCACCAGGCCTCGGTGACCAGCTCCCCGAGCTCCCCGAGGTCCTCGAGGTGCTCGAGGTGCTCGACCTCCGCAGCCTGGCCCCCCTTGGCTGACGGAGCTCCGCAATGCCCAAGTCCGGGATGTGGAGATGACGGAGGCCGTCCTGACCCGCTGGCTCGTCGACGACGGCGCCGAGGTGGCCAAGGGCCAGTCCCTCTACGCGATCGAGACCGAGAAGGCCGAGCACGAGATCGAGAGCCCGGCGGCCGGCGTCCTCCGCCGGGCCGGTGTCCCCGGTGAGACGTACCAGGTCGGGGACGTCATCGGGGAGATCGACGGGGCCTGAACAGACCGGGCTGTCGTGACCGTTACAGCCTCAGCATATAGTCGTCTCCATGACCAGAAATGGCAAGGAGGCGGAACGGTGAGAACGGTCAGTTGGACCGATGTGATGACGGCGGTGGCGACGGCGGTCTCGTCGCTGGTGGTGCTACTCGGGGCCTCCGTGGGCCTCCTCGTGGGTGCTCGGTGGGTTCGGCGAGCCGACGTCGGCATCGAGGCGGAACCCTTGGTCGATCTTGGTGATCGCGTCCTCCTCCCCGTCAGGATCCGCATCAGATCCGTCGGTTTGGTCCGGTTGAGTCTTCTAGGTGACTTCCTTCCCAGAGCCCGGGTTATCGAGGTGCTTCGAGGCGAATTGGGCCCGCGGGACGGCGCCACCTGGGTCTACCCCAAAGTCTGGCCGGCTGACTACATCGAGCCGGGCGAAACCGTCTCCACGACGGTGACTTTCTGGCTGCCGACCGACGACCCCGTGATCATCGGCTGGCGCGTCGTCGTGGAGTACCCCACCGTGGGCTGGATTCGGCGTTGGGGGGTCCCCCGACGGGCCACCTGGTTCTGGGACGACAATGTCTTTGTTGGTCGACCCACGGCGATAGGCTCTGAAGAGCCGGTGAGGAGCTGAAATGACTGGAAGACATCGCTTGTCAATTGCGGAGCGGTACGGGACCGATCGACGCTCCCCCGAATTCTACGCTCCAGTCGATCCGGTAACCGGACGGGAATCCAGGACTCTGGGGGTAGG
>PLZB01000038.1 GCA_003151955.1 Acidimicrobiaceae bacterium | reverse complement strand
CAGGTCCCGGGCTCCTCCCCGTGGCGGCCCAGGACGAACTCCTCCCGCCACAGCAGCCGGGCCCGGGCCGAGAGCCCGATCCGGGCCCCGCTCCGGTGGTCCGACCCGGCCGCCGCCACCCCCGGCTCGGCCAACCACCGCAGCGTCGCCCCGTCCTCCACCGAGGCCCCGACGGTCAGCTCGGACCGGACCGGGACGGGCCCCTGCGCCCGCCGGGCCACGGTGGCGGCCGCCGAGCGGACGGTGAGGTCGGCGCCGGGACCGACCTCGACGGCAACAGCCGGTCCCCGCCGATGGGGTGGGCGGCCGTCCCGAGGAGGGTGGCCCCCCAGGGCGTGACCCGGAAGGCCAGGGCCCCCCGGCCCTCGATGTCCGCCACCTCCAGGGCTCCCCCCGGGCCGCCCCGGACGGCGATCGACGCCGAGCCGGTGGAGGCCGCGCCCCGGTCGGCCCCGGGACGGGGCCCACCGGGTCAGCGTGGGCCACCCTGGCCCCAGCCCACCCCGGTCCGGGCCTCCCGCTCGGCCCGGATCCACTCCAGGAGCCAGTCCAGGACATGGCCGAACCCCTCACCCGTCCGCAGCGAGGTCATGACGACGGGGAGGCCGTGTCGGACGGCCCGGGCATCGGACTCCATCACCCCGAGATCGGCTCCCACCATGGGGGCCAGGTCCACCTTGTTGACGAC
The DNA here is from genome assembly GCA_003151955.1 of Acidimicrobiaceae bacterium. Taxonomy (GTDB): domain Bacteria; phylum Actinomycetota; class Acidimicrobiia; order Acidimicrobiales; family UBA8190; genus PALSA-743. The sequence continues at coordinate 27,528 of PLZB01000038.1, read as the reverse complement.
CAGGAGGTCGGACCGGGTCACCCCGGGCCCCCCCTTCCGGGGCACCTTGTCACCCCCGGCCACGTCCACGACGAAGACCTGCCGGTCGACCAGGCCCCGGGAGAACGTGGCCGTGAGGTTGTCCCCCCCGCTCTCGACCAGGACCAGCTCCACCGCCGGATACCGCTCTTCGAGGTCGGCGACGGCCTNNCGGTGGTGTAGATGTCGTTCGTGACCACGGCCAGGTCGACCACCCCCACCAGCGCCCGGCACAGCTCCGCCACCAGGGCCGTCTTCCCGCTCCCCACCGGCCCCCCGATCCCGAGCCGGAGCGGCCCGGCCCGGGGCCGTCCTCCTTCATGGGGGTGGCCGTCGACCCGGTTGTCGTCGTGGTCGTGGTCGTGGTCGTGGTCACGAGGCAAAGAGACGCTCCTTGCGGTCGGCATGGGTCTCGGCCAGGAGGTCGAGGACGGGCGCCCCCGGGGCGGGGAGGAGGGCGAAGGGGGAGGACGAGGCCGCCGCCGCCGCCCGGGCCGTCCTGTCCAGGTCGGGGGCCAGGCCGGCCAGGATCCCGGCCACCTCCAGGGGGTCGCGCCCGAGGAGCCGGACGACGGCCGAGGCCGGTCCGGCCACCGCTCCCTGGGCCGCGAGGAGGGCGGCCCCGGCCGGCCCGAGGACGGGGCCTCCGACCACGGCCGAGGTGGCCCGGAGCCACTGGCCCCCCAGCCGGCGGGAGGTGGCCCGGGCCGCGGCCGAGGCGGTCCGGGCCTCGATCTCGACGTCGGCCTCCCGAAGGAGCAGTCGGAGCGGCCCGACCGGAGGGGGGCGGCCCGGGACGGCCCGGGCCTGGGCACAGACCGCGGCGGCGGCGAAGGCCCCCAGGGTCCCGACGGTGAGGAGCCGGCCGACCAGGAAGTCCCGGAGGCCGGCCCCGTCGTCGACGAGACCTTCCCCGGCGGCCTCCTCGACGCCCCCGGAGTGGGCGTGGCCCCCGGCCGGGAACCGGGCGTCGGACAGGAGGAGGAGGAGCGCCCCCATCAGAAGAGGAAGTACCGCTGGGCCATGGGCAGGGTCTCGGCCGGCTCGGCCTCGATCTCCTCGCCGTCGACGGTGACCCGGAACGAGTCGGCCTCGACCCGGATGGCGGGCCGGGCCCCGTTCTGGGGGAGGTCCTCCTTCCGGAGCCCCCGGACATTCCCGACGGGAACCACCCTCCGCATGAGCCCGAGCCGGTCGACGATCCCGGCCTCGAGGGCGGCGGGGGCCACGAAGGCCAGGCTGGAGGCGGCAGCCACGGCGGGGACGGCCCCGAACATGGGTCGGGGCAGGACGGGCTGGGGGGTGGGAATCGAGGCGTTGGCGTCCCCCATGGCGGCCCAGGCGATGACCCCCCCTTGATGACGAGGTGGGGCCCGACCCCGAAGAAGGCGGGGTGCCAGAGGACCAGGTCGGCCAGCTTCCCGACCGCCACCGACCCGATCTCCCCGTCGAGGCCGTGGGCCACGGCGGGGCAGATGGTGTACTTGGCCACGTAGCGCCGGGCCCGGAGGTTGTCGGCCCGGCCGTCGCCGGGGAGGGGACCCCGGCGCCGCTTCATCTGGTGGGCCGTCTGCCAGGTCCTGACGACCACCTCCCCGGCCCGGCCCATGGCCTGGGAGTCCGACCCGATCATGGAGATGGCCCCGAGGTCGTGGAGCACGTCCTCGGCGGCCATGGTGCTGGCCCGGATCCGGCTCTCGGCGAAGGCCAGGTCCTCGGGGACCCGGGGGTTCAGGTGGTGGCAGACCATGAGCATGTCGAGGTGCTCGTCGACCGTGTTCACGGTGTGGGGCATGGTCGGGTTGGTCGAGGAGGGCAGGACGTTGCCGTGGGAGGTCACCACCAGGATGTCGGGGGCGTGGCCGCCGCCGGCCCCCTCGGAGTGGTAGGCGTGGATGGTCCGGCCACGAATGGCAGCCAGGGTGTCCTCCACGAAGCCGGCCTCGTTCATGGTGTCGCTGTGGAGCGCCACCTGGACCCCGTCCTCGTCGGCCACCCGCAGGCAGGCGTCGATGGCCGCCGGCGTCGACCCCCAGTCCTCGTGGAGCTTGAAGCCGGCCGCCCCGGCCCGGAGCTGCTCCCGGAGGGCCTCCTCCGAGACCGTGTTCCCCTTCCCCAGGAGGGCCACGTTGACCGGCATCGGATCCAGGGCCCGGAGCATCGTCTCCAGGTTCCAGGCCCCCGGGGTCACCGTGGTGGCCCGGGTCCCCTCCGCCGGCCCCGTCCCCCCGCCGATGAGGGTGGTGATCCCGCTCCCCACCGACTCCTCGATGATCTGGGGGCAGATCAGGTGGACATGGCAGTCGATCCCCCCGGCCGTGAGGATCAGCCCGTTCCCGGCCAGGATCTCCGTGGAGGGCCCGATGACGAGGTCGGGGTGGACCCCGTCGGTGATGTCGGGGTTCCCGGCCCGGCCCAGGGCCACGATCCGGCCGGCCCGGATCCCGACGTCGGCCTTCACCACCCCCCAGTGGTCGAGGACCACGGCCCCGGTGATGACCAGGTCGGGGGTCCCCTCGGCCCGCAGCGCCACCGACTGGGCCATCGACTCCCGGATGGTCTTCCCCCCGCCGAACACCGCCTCGTCCCCCGGCCCCGACCGGTCCTCGGTCACCTCGACGAGGAGGTCGGTGTCGGCCAGGCGGATCCGGTCCCCGACGGTGGGCCCGTAGAGGGCGATGTACCGGTCCCGGTCCATGGGTCCCCCGGTCACGAGGGCACCTCCCGGTCGAGGGGGCCCCCGGCCAGGCCCCGGAGGCCCCGGACCCGCCTGGCCCCGGCCAGCGGGACCAACCCCACCTCCCGCTCGATCCCCGGCTCGAACCGGACGGCCGTCCCGGCCGGGACGGCCAGCCGCATCCCCCAGGCCGCCTCCCGGTCGAGATCGAGGGCGGCGTTGGCCTCGGCCAGGTGGAAATGGGAGCCGACCTGGACGGGCCGGTCCCCTCGGTTCACCACCACCAGGGTCACCGTCGCCCCGGGGAGCACCACCGGCTCGTTGGCCGGGAGGATCTCGCCCGGGATCACGGGATCGGCCCGTGGACCGTGACCAGCTTGGTGCCGTCGGGGAAAGTGGCCTCGACCTGGACCTCCCCGAGCATCTCCGGGATCCCCTCCATCACGTCCTGGCGGGTCAGGACGTGCCGGGCCGCGGCGGCCAGCTCGGCCACCCCCCGCCCGTCCCGGGCCCCCTCCATGACGTAGCTCGTGATGACGGCCACCGCCTCGGGGTGGTTGAGCCGGAGCCCCCGGGCCCGGCGCTCCCGGGCCACCATCCCGGCCAGGTGAACCAGGAGCCGGTCCTGCTCGTGGGGGCTCAACCTCACGGGACGGCTCCGGCCGGGACACCCCGGGCCGCGGCCAGCTCGGCCGTGAGGGCAGGCCAGACCTCGGGGTCGTGGCCGGGGACGAGCCGGAGCCCCTGGGCCCGGGCCAGGGCCTTCAACCGGCGGATCTGGTCCACCGTCTCCTCCGGGCTGGCCCCGATCCTCCCCCCTACGGCCAGCTCCTCCTCGATGTTCTCGGTCAGGTCGGCGGCATCGAAGGCGAAGACGAACCCCCCGCCCCCGACGGAGTCGTCGTAGCGGACGGCGAAGCTCTGATGGCCCGGGGTGTGGCCGGCGGTCAGGAGGGCGGTGATCCCCGGGGCGATCTCGACGTCCCCCTCGGCCAGCCGCCAGTCGACGGCCGGGTCGTCGAAGTCGATCCGGTAGATCCCGTTGCCCTCGGCCTGGGCGGAGTGCTCCAGGCCGTACTCGACCTCCCGACGCTGGGCGTGGACGGGGACCCGGCCGGCAAAGTGCCGGATCCCCCCCGAGTGGTCGTTGTGGAGGTGGCTGACGGCCACGGCCGTGATCGAGTCCGGGTCGAGGCCCTGGGCGGCGACGGCCTCCAGGAGGGGGTCCCCCTCCCCGGGGGGCAGGACGGGGGTGATCCCGAAGAACCGGCCGTGGAACCGCCGCTTCAGGGCCGGGTCGCCGATGAGGGCCGGGTTGAAGCCCGTGTCGAGGAGGACCCAGCCCCGTCCACCTCGACCAGCACCCCGGGAACCGGCTCCCGCAGCATCTCCCCCACCGGAGCGCCGTGGACCGACCACGACCTGGGGAGGTCCTCCCAGCCCAGGGTGAGGAGGCTGACCCGCCGCACCCCCGGGCCCGGTCCCCGGCCCACCCTCAACGGTCCCGGGGGAGATGGCCGTGGTTGACGAGGGTGGCGAGCACGTCGCAGATGACCCGGGCGCTGACCAGGGCGGTGATGTCGGCCGAGTCGTAGGGGGGGGGAGCACTCCACCACCTCGATCCCGGCCAGTCCCCGCCGGGACACCCCCCGGACCAGCTCCAGGGCCTCCCGGGGGAGGAACCCCCCCGGTTCGGGCCAACCCGTCCCCGGGACGAAGGCGGCGTCGAGGCAGTCCACGTCGAACGACAGCCAGACCGCCTCGGCCCCGTCCCAGGCCACCTCCAGGGCCGTCTCGATGGCGGCCTTCATCCCCATCTCGACGCAGTCCCCCACCGTCAGGATGGTCGTCCCCCGCTCCCGACCCACCGCCACCCCGGGCCGGGGCGCCTGCCAGCCCCCGATCCCGATCTGGACCAGGTTCCTGGCCGGGACGTTGGGGATGTCGGTGGCGTGGAACCAGGGGGTGGTGTGCATCCGCTCGTCGAGGTCCGTCTCCTGGGTGTCGACATGCCGGTCGAAGTGGATGATCCCGAGGTTCCCCTCCAGGTGCTCCGCCACCCCCCGGACCGTCGGGTAGCCGATGGAGTGGTCCCCACCCAGGACGACCGGGAAGGCCCCGCTGGCGTAGACGTGGAGACGGCCTTGGCGATCTGGTCGAAGCTCTTCTCGATGTTCCCCGGGATGGTGAAGATGTCCCCCAGGTCGCACATGGTGATCGACTCCCGGAGGTCCACCCCGAGCTCGAAGCTGTAGGTCCCGTAGAGGGCCGAGATCTTCCGGATCCCCTGGGGCCCGAACCGGGTCCCCGGCCGGTAGGTCGTCCCCGAGTCGTGGGGGGCCCCGACGATGGCCACGTCGTAGTCCCCGCAGGTCCGGACGTCCTCGACGTAGGGGGCCTTCAGGAAGGTGTTGATCCCGGCGTAGTGGGGGAGCTCCCCCCGGGAGAAGGTCGGGATGGTCCGGTCCCTGATCGAGTCCGCCCCCTGGAGACCGAGCTCCAGGCCCCGGGCGATCTCCCGGTCCCGCATCCTGGTGGGCAGGGCCGCCTCGGCGTCGAGGGCCCGCTGCGCCTCGGGGCCGTTCCGGGGCCCTCCCCCCCCTCCCTCACCCTGGCCGATGTGCATGGTGCTCCTTCCGGAATAGGGAAAAGCCCGAGAGCCTTGCGGGCCTCCCGGGCTTTTGTCCCTCCGTGTCACCGCCGCCGGCTCCCGCCGACCCCGGTGTGCACCTCTCGGACCAGACCACCGCGTTCGCGGTGCGGAACCCTAGGCACGTCTCGTCTTCTCTGGTCATCGGGGTGCTGTCGTGGAACCCACCCTAGGGAGGGGGCGTTTCCCGGTCGTGTCCCCGAGGTGAACGCTTTGTTACGCCGGTCCCGGCCCCGACCGGCCCGGGATGCGATCCTGGGGGACGAGGAGGGACCCCCCCCATGCGGAACCCGATGTTCGTCCACGACGAGGCCCTCACCGATCTCGTCCTCGACTACTGCCGCCGCCGCCTCGCCCTCGACCCCGTCCCCCTGGACTGGGGAGGGACCCACGGTTCGCTCGAGGGGGCCCTGGCCGGCCTGATCAACCCCCTGGGGAACAGCCCCGAGACCGTCCTCGGCATCTTCCGGGACCGCCTCGCCGACGCCGTCATCTCCTGCGACAGCCCCCGCTTCCTCTCCTTCATCCCCGCCGCCCCCACCAAGGCCGCCCTCCTCTTCGACATGGTCGTCTCCTGCTCCTCCCTCCAGGGGACCTCCTGGCTCGAGGCCGCCGGGGCCGTCGCCGCCGAGAACCAGGCCCTCCGGGTCCTGGCCGACCTGGCCGGCCTCCCCCCCGGAGCCGGGGGCTGCTTCGTCTCGGGGGGGACCCTCGGAAACCTCTCCGCCCTCGTCGTGGCCCGCGACGCCGGCCCCGCCGCCGGCCGTCCCCGGACGGGCCGGCCCCGGGTGGCCGTCTCCACCGAGGCCCACTCCTCCATCGGGAACACCCTCCGGATCATCGGGGCCGACCCCCTCCTCGTCCCCGTCCCCGACCACCGCCTCACCGGCCACGCCCTCCGGGCCGCCCTCGACGGCGACCCGGCCGCCGCCGACCTCATCGCCGTGGTGGCCACGGCCGGGACCACCAACGCCGGCATCGTCGACGACCTGGCCGGGGTGGCCGCCGTCGCCGCTGACCGGGACCTCTGGTTCCACGTCGACGCCGCCTACGGCGGCGCCGGCCTCTTCTCCCCCCTGGTCCGGGACCGCTTCGCCGGCATCGACCGGGCCGACTCCCTCGTCGTCGACCCCCACAAGTGGCTCTTCGCCCCCTTCGACTGCGCCGGCCTCCTCTACCGGAACCCCGCCCTGGCCCGGGCCGTCCACGCCCAGGAGGCCTCCTACCTCGAGGTCATCCACGACGACGCCCCCGACCACTGGAACCCCACCGACTACGCCATGCACCTCACCCGCCGGGCCCGGGGCCTCCCCCTCTGGTTCTCCCTCGCCGTCCACGGCACCGACGCCTACCGGACCGCCGTCGACACCGTCGTCACCACGGCCCGGGCCGCCGCCGACCTCATCTCGGCCACCCCCCACCTCGACCTCGTCCGGGACCCCGACCTCTCCATCGTCCTCTTCCGCCGCACCGGCTGGGACGCCGCCGACTACCAGCACTGGTCCGAGGAGCTCCTGGCCAGTCAGGTCGGCTTCGTCACCCCCAGCCGCTGGGAGGGCGAGCCCGTGGCCCGCCTGGCCTTCCTCCATCCCGACACCACCGTCGACATCGTCGGGGAGATCCTCGACACCATGGCCTGACGAGGCAGGCTCGGGTCCTACGAACCCGAGCCGCCTAACAGGAGGTGGCCGGGACGAAGACCACCGGGGACCGATCGGACGGTGAGGAGGGCTCGTCCGTCCCGCCGAGGTGCCCGCAACTCGGGGTCCGGGCGTTGAACTGCTTGATGAAGGTTGCGTCGCCCCCGGTCACCGTGACCAGATAGGTCGAGGGGAAAGCTGTCAGGGTGTTCGGCACATCGTCGGCTTCGAAGCTCGACCCGAAGTCCGGTCCCCACGGTGTGTCGTTGGTGTGGGCGGCGGCCGCGTTGTACCCGGAGGAGATCTCAACGACGGTCTGCGGGCCGACGCCGATCCGGTAGGTGTGGGGATGGACGTCCACAGCCGAGGTCCCGTCCGCCGTCAACGTCTCCGGATCGAAGGTGATGGTCCCGGCCCCGGAGGCGTCCGTCTTCACGGCCGTGATGAAGCCGTCGTAGCTCCCGTCGGGCAGGCTCACCGTCAACGGGGTCGACAGCTCGGCCTGGCAGGGGACGCTCTCGGCCAGGTGCCAGACGGCCCAGACCTCCGGGGGGAGGACCCCCGGGCAGGGCCAGTCGACCCCACCCCGGCCCACGACCGCCCAGGGACCGGTCCCGACCTGACGGAGGGTGACGGCCCCCGGCCCGACCGCAACCACCGGGTCGGGGCGGTCCGGGATGACACCGTTCGGGAAGGGAGGCCCCAGAGCCTGCTCCTCCGTCACTGCCTGCTGGGTCGGCTGGAATTCCGCCACGGCCCAACTCGTGCCGGTCGAGGGGATCAGGGCGACCTCGAGGGAATTCGCGGTGACGACGGCATCGCCGGCCGGGATGTCCACGGAGCTCTCGAACGCCGTCAGGATCCCGGCGAGATCGGCCGGGGATGCGGCCCTGGCCTCGGCGGCGCCTCGATCCGGAGCGGTCGTCGTCGTTGTGGTCGGCGCGATGGTGGGCAGACCACCGGGCAGAGTCGCCGCGGTTGTCGACGAGGACCTCGGGATCGCCGCGGGCCTCGGGCCTGCGCCACAGGCCGAGAGCATGAGCGTCACCGCCAGGGCCCCCGTCGCCACGACCATCGTCGGGAGAAAGGCTCGCCGGTCGGTCACCCGCCGGGCCGTGGCCGCCGGTGCTCGAGGAGCGGCTCCCCCGGACGTCGGACATCCCCGTCGGGAGCCAGCGACCGCCGGCGCCAGGCCATCCCGGAGAGGGCCTCGAGGACGACCCGGTTGCCGAGGAGGGCGGTGACCTCGGCGTGGTCGTAGGGGGGGGAGACCTCGACGACGTCCATCCCCACCACCGGAAGCTCCATGGCGGCCCGCCGGACGGCGTCGAGGAGCTGCCGGGCTGAGAGCCCCCCCGGCTCCGGTGTCCCCGTCCCGGGGGCGCTCCCCGGATCCACGACGTCGACGTCGACGGAGAGGAAGACCCCGTCGCAGTCGTCGACGGCGATGGCGAAGGCCTCGGTCAGGCAGGCCTCGAGTCCCCGCTCGACGATCTCGGTCATCTCGAAGCTCCGCATCCCCTGCTCCGCCATCCAGGCCAGGGTCTCCGGCTCGGGCCAGTAGCCCCGGAGGCCGATCTGGAGGAACCGGTCCCCCCGGGCCGCCCCCGACTCGATGAGCCGCCGCATGGGGGTCCCGTGGCCGGCGAGGGAGCCGAACTGGGTGTCCCCGGTGTCGGCGTGGGCGTCGAAGTGGATGACCGAGACCCGGCCCCAGCCCACCTGGCGGGCCACCGCGGTGATGTCGGGCCAGGCGATGGTGTGGTCCCCCCCGAGGATCACGGGGACGGCCCCGGTGGCGGCCACCGCGCCCACGGCCTCCTCCAGGCGGCGGAGGGAGAGCTCGGTGTCCCCCGGGGGCATCTCCACGTCGCCGGCGTCGACGACGGCCAACTCCAGGAGGGGGTCGACGTCGAGGGCCAGGTGGGGCCGGCTCCCGTCATGGGGGAGATAGTCGGCGAACCGGATGGCCTGGGGACCGAACCGGCAGCCGGGCCGGTGGGAGGTCCCCCCGTCGAAGGGGGCCCCGACGATCACGGCGGCCGCCCCGGCCAGGGAGGCCGGGTCCCCGAGATCGGCGGCCGGCACCCCGAGGAAGGTGGCGTCGGGCCCGAACATGTTCCCGATTCTCACGCTCCCACGCTACTGCGGGCCGGGGGTCACACACCGTGGCGAAGTGTTTACTTTCGGCCCTGGTGTGCCGATGCTCCACCGGCGGACACTGCAGGGGTGGGGCCCTCTTCCGGCTCCCGACGGGCGAACGAAGCGGCGATTCGAGGTGCGCAGGGTGGTGTTCCCCGCAGTGGATGGCAACGAGGGCGGCCTGGCCCGCCTGGCCCGGTCCCTGGGCCGGTCCGGGAAGTGGATCACCCTGGCCGTCTGGGGTCTCGTCGCCGTCGGGGCCGTCCTGGTGGCCCCGGCCGTCTCCGCCGCCGAGACCTCCGGCAACGCCTCCTCCCTCCCCCCCCACGCCCAGTCCACCCAGGTCGAGGCCCTCGAGGCCCACTTCCCCGGCGGCGGCGCCGAGGACGCCGTGGTCGTCTTCCACCGGGCCGGGGCCCTGACCGCCGCCGACCTGGCCCGGGCCGGCCGGGACCAGGCCGCCGTCCAGGCCGACGCCGTACCCGACCAGGGACTCGACCAGGCCCTCCTGGTCTCCCCCGACCGGACCACGGCCCTCTTCGCCGTCAGCCTCACCCAGGGTGACGGCGCCCGGAACCGGGCCGTCCATGCCATCCGGGGGATCGTGGGGGAGGGCTCCGGCGGCCTCGACGTGAAGGTGACCGGCCAGGCCGCCTTCGACGCCGACGAGGCCGGCATGTTCAGCGGCCTCGACTCCACCCTCCTCCTCGCCGCCGGCGGGATCGTGGCCCTCCTCCTCCTCCTCATCTACCGGAGCCCCCTCCTCTGGCTCGTCCCCCTGGTCGTGGTGGGCCTGGCCGACCTCTCCGCCCAGGCCCTCGTCTACCTCCTCCTGAAGGCCGGCCTGACCATCGACAGCCAGACCATCGGCCTCATGACCGTCCTCGTCTTCGGGGTGGGGACCGACTACGCCCTCCTCGTCATCTCCCGCTACCGGGAGGAGCTCCACCGCCACCGTGACGTCCACGACGCCATGGACGCCGCCCTCCGGGGGTCCTCCCCCGCCATCGTGGCCTCGGGGGCCACCGTGGCCGCCGGCCTCCTCTGCCTCCTCGTCTCCGTCCTCCCCCCCGACCGGAGCATGGGACCGGTCGCCGCCGTCGGGGTGGTTGTCGCCGTCCTGGCCATGCTGACCGTCCTCCCCTCCGTCCTCGTCGCCTGCGGCCGCCGGATCTTCTGGCCCTACGTCCCCCGCTACGACCCCGACCACGTCGGGCCGGACCTGCGGGTGGCCCCGACCCACCCGGGCCGGCACCACCTCCACCTCCAGCTCACCGCCCGCCATCTGGCCCTCCCGACCCTGCGGGGTGAGCACCGGGAGACGGTCTGGCTCCGGCTGGGCCGGCTCATCTGCCGCCGGCCCCGGCTCGTCTGGGGGCTGGCCCTGGCGTCGCTGGCCGCCATGACCCTCGGCCTCCTCGGCCTGCACACCAACCTCCCCGCCTCCCAGATCTTCCGGGGCCAGGTCGACTCGGCCTCGGGTCAGCTCCTCGTCGACCGGAGCTTCCCCCAGGGCACCGGCACCCCCCTGGTGGTCATGGTCAGTCCGGCCGCCGGTGCCGACCGGACCCTGGCGCTCACGGCCGCCACCCCGGGGATCGCCTCCACCGGACCCGTCACCCAGCAGGGGGACACAGCCCGGTTCACCGCCGTGATGACCGGCGAGGACGCCTCACCGGCGGGCAACGCCGACATCCAGCGGCTCCGGGACCAGCTCGCCCCCGTCCCCGGGGCCCTCGTCGGAGGTCAGGCCGCCATCGACGCCGACGTGGCCCAGGCCTCGCTCCGGGACCTCCACCTGATCGTCCCCATCGTCCTCCTCGTGATCCTCCTCATCCTCGCCCTCCTCCTCCGGTCCCTCGTCGCCCCGGTCATGCTCCTCGGGACGGTGATCCTCTCCTTCGCCGCCGCCCTCGGGGTCTCCTCCCTGGTCTTCGCCTCGCCCCTCTTCAGGTTCGGGGGCCTCTCCCCCTCGATGCCCCTCTTCGCCTTCATCTTCCTGGTGGCCCTGGGCTGCGACTACAACATCTTCCTGATGGCCCGGGTCAGAGAGGAGGCCGCCCTGCTCGGAACCCCCCTCGGGGTGGTCCGGGGCCTCTCCGCCACCGGGGGGGTCATCACCTCGGCCGGCCTGGTCCTGGCCGGGACCTTCCTCGTCCTCGACGTCCTCCCCGTGGTCATGCTGGCCGAGATCGGCTTCGTCGTCGGATTCGGCGTCCTCCTCGACGCCCTCCTGGTCCGGACCGTCCTCGTCCCCGCCCTCGCCGTCGACCTCGGGGGCCGGCTCTGGTGGCCGGGCCGTCTCTGGCGCCGCGAGCGGGAACGGGACCACCCCGTCGAGGCGGCCGAGCTCCTCCTCGGAGCCGACCCGTCACCGCTTCTTCACGTTGGTGGACTAGACCGGAGCCCATGAGGGTCCTGGTGGCCGAGGACGACCCCGGCCTCCGCTCCGTGCTGGGTCGGGTCCTCCGGGAGGCCGGCTACGTCTCCGACCTCGTCGCCGACGGCGAGGCCGCCCTCCGTTTCCTCGAGACCTACGACTACGACGTCGCCGTCCTCGACTGGCGGATGCCGGGCCGGACCGGCCTCGAGGTGGTCCAGGCGCTCCGCCGCCGGGGCTCGGCCCTCCCCGTCCTCCTCCTCACCGCCCGGGACTCCCCTGCCGACCGGGTCACCGGGCTCGACGAGGGTGCCGACGACTACCTGGTGAAGCCCTTCGACCTCGGGGAGCTCCTGGCCCGGATCCGGGCCCTCCAACGCCGGTCCCCGGCCCCCCTCCCCCCCCAGCTCACCGTGGGGGACCTCGTCCTCGACCCCGCCACCCGGGAGGTCACCGTCGGGAGCCGCCACCCCTCGCTCACGGGGACCGAGCTGGCCATCCTGGAGATCCTCCTCCGTCGCTCCCCCTCCGTCGTCGACCGCCGGGCCATCGCCATCCACGCCTGGGCCGAGGAGGCCGACGCCCTCGGCTCCAACACCATCGACGTCCACCTGGCCCGGCTCCGGTCCAAGCTGGCCGGGGGCCGGGCCCGGATCGAGACCGTCCGTGGGGTCGGCTACCGGCTGGTGACCGATTGAGCCGGCCGAGGCGCCCCGACCGCCGCCACCTCCTCCACGCCGCCCGGGTGGCCGCCATCGCCACCGCCCTCATCGCCGTCGTCTACGTCGGGGTGGTCGCCACCCTCGACGTCCTCGTCTTCCAGCACCTCCGGGCCCAGGTCGACGTCAACCTGGCCCACCGCCTGGCCGAGGCCCCCCGGCTCCCCGTGCCCGGTCCCGCCTCCTCCCCGGCCGACCCCGACCACGACCACGACGTCGACGAGGTCCCCGTCTTTCTCTGGCTGGTCCCGGCGGACGGGAAGACCGCCGCCCTGACCCCCGGCGCCCCGACCCTCCCGGCCCGGTCCTGGGCCCGGTCGGCCCCGCTCCTCACCGCCCGGGTCGGGACGAGCACCTTCCGGTTCATGACCGCCGAGGTCGGCGGGTCCCGGTTCGTGGCCGGGCAGAGCCTGGCCGAGACCTCCCACGTCGAGGGGGTCCTGGAGGCCTCCGAGGCCCTGGCCGCCCCTCTGGTCCTCCTGGCCGTCTTCTTCGGCGCCCTGGCCATCGGCGTCCGAGCCGCCCGGCCCGTCGAGCGGTCCCGGCTCCGCCAGCTCGAGTTCACCGCCGACGCCTCCCACGAGCTCCGGACCCCCCTCAGCGTCATCGAGGCCGAGGTCGGGCTGGCCCGGCAGTCCCGGCGGAGCCAGGCCCACTACGAGGACACCCTGGACCGGATCGGCGACGAGAGCCGCCGGCTGCGGTCCATCGTCGAGGACCTCCTCTGGCTGGCCCGCTTCGACGCCGAACCCCCTCCCCCCGGCCACGAACCGATCGACCTGTCCGCCATCGCCGAGGGCTGTGCCGACCGCTTCGGCGCCGTGGCCGCGGCCCGGGGGATCGGCCTCTCGGTCCGCCGCCCCAAGGGTCGGCCGGCCTGGATCACCGCCCCCCCGGAGTGGATCGACCGGTTGGTCGGGGTCCTCGTCGACAACGCCTGCCGCTACGCCGGCGAGGACGGGACCGTCCGGATCACGGTGGGGACCGGCGGCCACCGGGCCCTCCTCGTCGTCGAGGACAGCGGACCCGGGATCCCCCCCGGTGAGCGGGACCGGCTCTTCGACCGCTTCCACCGGGCCACCGCCGAGGGCAGCGGCCACGGGCTGGGCCTCGCCATCGCCGACTCCGTGTCCCGCTCCACCGGGGGCCGCTGGCGGATCGGGGAGGCCGAGGCCGGCGGGGCCCGGATGGAGGTCTCCTGGCCTCTGGCCTGACCCTCAGTGGCCGCCCTGGCCCGGGACACCCGTCACCAGCCAGGGTCCGACCTTCGGGACCAGGAGGAACCCCAGGACGAAGCCGGCAACGAGGCTGGCGGCCAGGATCCACTGCCGGAGGCCGGCCCCCCGCACCTCCCGCCGGGTCCTCCGGACCCAGTCAGCCGGCGCCAACCGGGCCGTCTCCAGAAGGTGGCCGAGGACATGGACGGTCATCGCCCCGAACCAGAGGACGAAGCTCGCCTTGTGGACGAGGAGCAATCGGTCCCGCCAGGCGCTCCCCACCAGGAGCAGGACGATCCCGCTGGCCAGGACCACCACCGTCAGGACGACCACCACCGGCCCGAGGAGCCGGAGCATGAGCAGGGGGGGGCCTTTGGCCCGGTAGGCGGGGTCACCCTGGTAGTAGCGGACCATCCGCCAGCCCGTCGTCCCCATCTTGACCAAGGTCGGCGGCACCAGGAGCATGCCGATGAAGACGTGGGGCGTGAGCAGGGACTTGACCTGGAGGAGGGTGACCCCTTCGGCGGCGAACAGGCAGAAGAGCACGGCGGCGGCGGCGGCCGTCAGCCGGGCGTTGCCCTCCGTGGGGCGTGGCGGCCCGGCCGGGACGTCCACCGGCCGCTTCGTCATCGTCATCGTCTCCACCGTACCGAGCCCGCCTGACGTTGCGATGAAGGGAGTGTTCATGGCCCCGTCAGGTCCGCTCCCTAGCCTGGCCCCATGACGTCCACCGCGGTGCGTCCCCGCCGACAGACGTCCGGGAACAGGACCAACACCCTCCGGGGCTACCCCCGGGGACGCCGGCCCACCCCCCGGGGGCGCCGGCCCCGGAGGGTCCCCTGGCCGACCCGGACGGGCCGCTGGGCCCGGCACCACAAGGCCCGGACCTTCCTCCTCCTCCTCGGCACCTTCCTCGCCGTCACCCTCTGGTCCCTCGGCTCGGCCCTGACCGACCCGGCCAACGGCGTCGGGACCTCGGCCCGGCTCTCGGAATGGCTCCGGGGCCACGGCGGGGGATCGGTCGTGACCTGGGCCGAGAACCTCTGGTACTCCCATCACCCGCCCCCGGTGGGCGGGGCCCCGGCCCCGGGTGCCATCCCGCCCGCCTCCGCCTCCCCCTCGAGGGTCCTCCAGGGCCCCGGACAGCTCCCCGTCCCGGCCCCGGTCACCCCCTTCGCCAGCCCCGCCACCCCCGGCGAGGGGACCTGGCACCCGGTGGGCCGCCTGGTGGGCGGGGTCCCCGCCGTCTACGAGACCTTCCTCCGTCCCGACGCCGTCCACACCAGCGTCGTCACCGGGGTGGCCTACATGGACACCAGACTCCTCTCGGCCACCCTCTACTCGGGGAGCGCCATCCCCGGGGGAGGGCCCTGGCAGGTCACCGCCCCCATCTCCGCCCAGGCCTCCCAGGGCCTGGTGGTGGCCTTCAACGCCGGCTTCCGGATGGCCGACGCCAACGGCGGCTACTACACCCAGGGCCAGACGGTGGTCCCCCTCCGGACCGGGGCCGCCTCCTTCGTGATCTCCCGGGACGGCACCGCCAGGGTGGGCCGGTGGGGCCGGGACGTCTCGCTCACCCCCGATGTCGTCTCGGTCCGCCAGAACCTCGACCTCCTCGTCGACGGGGGCCAGCCCGTCCCCGGCCTCCAGAGCAACGACACCCACCAGTGGGGCTCGACCCTGGGCGGCCAGGTCTTCGTCTGGCGGTCCGGGGTCGGGGTCACCGCCGACGGCGCCCTCGTCTACGTGGCCGGCCCCAACCTCAACATCACCGACCTCGCCGACGTCCTGGCCCGGGCCGGGGCCGTCCGGGCCATGGAGCTCGACATCAACAGCGACTGGGTCAACCTGGCCACCTACGACCCCGGGCCGGCCCCCACCCCGGCCACCCCGGCCAGTGGGACCAACCTCCTCCCCGCCATGGTCGGGACCCCGGCCCGCTACTTCCAGGACTGGTGGACCCGGGACTTCTTCACCATGTCGGCCCGCCCCACCACCGGTCGCTGAGGGCCGCCGGCCGGGGACCTGCGACCCGACTGTGGACGCGACGGGGGGCCGGCCCGGAGGCCGGCCCCCACCGCTCGGTGCAGGGAATGGGTTCTGGGGTGATCAGATCCCGGGTCCGAAGCCCGAAGGGTCGCACGGGGGGGCGAACCCGGGGGTGTCGGCCCCCAGTGCGTTGAGGGTGTCGGCCAGGGCGACCGAGTCGTAGGGGATCCCGATGTGCCCGACGGTGTCGGCCGGGCACTGGGTCTGGACGGTGATGTTCTGGACGCTCCCCCCGGCGAGGAAGGCCGAGGCGTAGGGGGTGACGACGATGTCGGCGGTGGTCTCGACCACGACGTACTTCGGTCCGGGGACGGTGTCACCCCCGGCGTTGAGGGCCGTGACGAAGGCGGAGCCGGCCTCCTGCTCGGCCAGGGCCGGGCCGGCCAGGCCGCTCAGGACCGAGTTGATGTCGAGGCCGGCCGACTGGAGGGACGTGCCCAGGGAGGCCAGCCCGTCGAGGGTCGTCCCGTGGTTGGAGGGGGCCAGGCCCACCAGCATGTGGACCTTGGCCGCCCCACCCAGCTTGTCCAGGTAGTACCGGGGCATCATCCCGCCCTGGGAGTGACCCACAATGTCGACCTGGGAGGCCCCTGTCGAGGACAGGACGGTGTCCACCTCGGTGGAGAGCTGGGCTGCCGAGGTGGCGATGTCGTCGAGCCCGTAGAAGACCCCGGTGCCCCCCAGGGCGCTCGAGGTGTACGCCCCGTAGTTGAAGGCGTAGACGCAGTACCCGGCGTTGGCCAGCATGGGCGAGAGGGCTCCCCAGTTGTCGGCCATGTTCTCGAGGGTCCCGTGGACCAGGATCACCGGGTCGGGGTGGGCGGCGGAGGGGGTGCAGGGGGCGTTGGACCCGGGCGGGGGGGTGGTGGGGGAGGACAGTCCGTTCCCCCAGGCCTGGCCGAAGGTCTCCACCGGAATGTTCGGGGGGGGCGGGAAGGGCGTGGTGGTGCTGCAGGCGGCGGCCACGACGGGAACGGCCAGGGCCAGGCCGGCGAATCTCAGGAAGCGCTTCATGTTTTCCCCCAAGGGGATCAGTGCCGTCTCCCGCCCCCCCGGGTGCAGACAACTCGATTGTCCTTTCCGACAATGACCGAACCGGCACGCCGTCGCCCCGTGCCAATGCGCCAACGAGTTGTCCGAAGGCGCCAACGGCGAGGGTCAGCGGTAGTGGGTGGGAGACACCCCGGTCCACTGCTTGAAGGCCCGGGAGAACGAGGGGGTCTCGCTGAAGCCGAGCCGCCTGGTGATCTCGGTGACGGTCTGGTCCCCCCGACGGAGGTAGGCCACGGCGAGACCCAGCCGGACCTCCCGGAGGATCTCCCGGAAGGACGTGCCCTCCTCCTGGAGTTGCCGCTGGAGGGTCCGTGCGCTCGTCGAGAGGACGGAGGCAACAGAGGCCACCGTCGGCTCGCCGGTGGGGAGGAGGTCCCCGATTGCCGATCGGACCTGGCGGACCGTCGTAGCCGGGTCGAGGCCTTCGAGGTAGGCGGCCGTGACGGAGTCGTGCAGCCGGGCCAGCCGGGGATTCCCCCCCGGCACCGCCTGCTCGGCCGTGGCCCGGTCGAAGCTGAGCCGGTTCCGGGGGGCCCCGAACTCGATGGGGCAGCGGAAGAGCTCCCCGAAGCGCTCGGCCCGCTCCGGCTCGGGGCGGACGAGGGCCAACCGCCGGGGGGAGACGGACTGGGCCAGCATGAACCGGACGGCCCGGACGATGGTGGCCATGATGGCGTCGATCGACTCGTGGGTCGGGAGCGGGCCGGCGGCGTCGAAGCTGATGACCAGGGCGATCTCCTCGGGGCCCTCCTCAACCCGCACCACTGAGCAGTCGGCCGTGACCCGGCTGAACTGGGCGATCCGCTCGAGGGCCTCCCGGAGGGTGGAGCTGGTGATGACGGCGTGACCCAGGGTGTGGAAGGTGCCGGGCCGGACGAACCGGGAGACCTCGAGGCCGAGGCCGGGGTCGCCGGTGGCCTCGACAGCCAACCGCCACAACCGGCTGGTGGCCTCCAGGGCGATCCGCCGCTCGGGGTCCTCGAGGTCGTCGGGGGAGATCCCGGCCCGCTGGGCCAGGGCCTGACCGTCGATCCCCATGGCATCGAGGGCCTGGAGCAGGGTCCCCGTCCACGAGGTCAGGACCGTCGTGGCCCGACCCGGCTCAGGCCGCTCCAGCTCCAGGACCCCCTCAGCCATCCTGCTCACCTCTGCCCTCCTGGCCGTACGGCCGCCCCCGGTCCCATCCCGCCGTCCGACGCGACCGGGGCCGGCCCGGAGGCCGGCCCCACCGCTCGGAGCTGCGAGAGGGTTCTGGGGTGATCAGATCCCGGGTCCGAAGCCCGAAGAGATGCACGGGGACGTCCGATTCGACGCATCCGCCTTCCGTGCCAGGATGCCGTCCGTCTTGGTCATCGGGTCGGAGAGGACCCCCGCATGTCCGGTCCGACGGACCGGACACCACTGCTGGATGGAGACCATCCTTCCCCCCTTCCCCGATGTGCTGCGACCCTCGCCCCCCCGGGCATCCGTCAGCGTTCCTGTACTCATACTATTTACTGTCCCGTCAGTAAACAGTCAAGGGGAAATGCCGAAAATCCTGGTCAGGACACGAAAAAATCCGTGCTGACCGATTTCTCGATTGCCTCCGGGGGTCCGACGGTCAGGTGGCCGGGCTGACGGAGCTCATGTTGAAATCGGGGATCCGGAGGGCCGGCATCGCCGTCCGGGGGAAGTACTCGTTCCATTCCCGGGAGAGGGCCCGCTCGGTCCGGCCGGCCTCGACAGCCCGCCCGAGGAGGTCGAGAGGGCTCTCGTTGAAGCGGAAGTTCGTGACGGACCCCGTGATCTCGCCGCCTTCGACGAGGTAGACCCCGTCCCGGGTCAGCCCGGTGAGCAGGAGGGTCGAGGGGTCGACCTCCCTGATGTACCAGAGGCAGGTCAGGAGGAGGCCCCGGTCGGTCCGGGCCACCAGGTCCTCGACGGTGGCCCCGGCCCCGGGGAGCTCCAGGACGAGATTGTCGACGGGGAAGCCGGGGAGGGCCCCGGAACGGGCCGCCCCGGCCCGGTGGTAGCGGAGGCGGGCCAGCCGGCCCCCGGAGATCCATGCCGTCGACTCCAGGGCGACGGCGTTGTCGAAGACTGAGACGTCCCCGGCCGAGACCGAGGTGGCCAGGAACGGGGCGCACTCCAGACCGGGCTCGGCGGGGTCGCTCCGGAGCTGGAAGGGGAGGGGGGACAGGAGCTCGCCCAGCCGGGTCCCCCCGCCGGGGGTGGAGAAGACGCTGTGGCCCTCCTCGGCGTCCCGGCCGCCCACCGCCTCCCCCACCATGCAGACCAGGTCGGCCACGGCGTCGGGGGGGAGGATGGTCTCGTAGCGGCCCGGCTCGAGCTCGAGCCGGCGGCGCCCCCAGCCCAGGCGCTTGACCAACCGGGCCTCGAGGGAGCCGAGGTCGACGTCGGCGAAGTCCGGGCTCCCCACCCCGGCCCAGGCCGACCCCGTCCCGTCGCCGGTCCGGGCCACGAGCTGCATCCGCCCGGTGGGCTGGACGTGACGGCGGCGGACCCCGGTCGAGATCCCGAGGGAGGTCGTCACCACACTGTGCTCGGCGAAGCCGGCCAGGACGCGGCCGGCCGACCGGGCCCGGCCGAACGCGTCCCCGAGACCCCCGACCACCCCCCCGAGGATCCCGAGCCCGGTGAGCTCGGGATCGGCGGCGAAGTCCGGGTCCGCCCCACCCCCGACGAGGGGGAAGGCGTCGTCGGCGTCGTCGGCGTCGGCCGCGTCGGCCTCGGCCGCCCGGACAAGTTCCCCCACGTCGACGACTCCGCTCCGACTGACGACAGCGGCGGCCGTCCCGGCCGAGCCCTCCCGGAAGCTGACAACCGTGACCCGCCGGTCCCGGCGGACCCCGTTGGTGGTGGTCGTGTTGTTGGCGAACCTGACCTCGGCCTCACTCTTGTCGGACACCAGGACGACGCACCCGGATCCCGGGGCCGCGGCGGCCAGGCCTCGCTCCACCACCTCTGCCGCGGCCGGGAGCCGGCCGCCCGACGCCGTCACCGGCGCGCCTCCCCCCGGGTGTTCAGGACGTTGACGGCCCGGAACCGGGCCGAGGGGCAGCCGTGGCTGACGGGGGCGACCTGGCCGGGTTGGCCCTTCCCGCAGTTGAAGGCCCCACCCAGGACGTAGGTGGACCGGCCCCCGAGCCCGTCCAGGGAGGCCCAGAAGTCGGTGGTCCGGGCCTGGTAGGCGACGTCTTTGACCTGGCCCCCGAGCCGGCCCCCCTCGATCCGGTAGAAGCGCTGGCCGGTGAACTGGAAGTTGTGCCGCTGCATGTCGATGGACCAGCTCTTGTCCCCGACGACGTAGATTCCCCGGTCCGTCCCGGCGATGAGGTCGGCCGTGGTGGGCCCCTCCCCGTCGGCGGGCCGGAGCGAGACGTTGGCCATCCGCTGGATGGGGACGTGGAGGGGAGAGTCGGCGAAGGCGCAGCCGTTGGAGCGGCCCAGCCCGTTGGCGGCGGCCATGCTCCGGTCGAGCTGGTAGCCGACGAGGACGCCGTCGCGGACGATCTCGAAGCGCTGGGCCTCGACCCCCTCGTCGTCCCAGCCCACCGTGGCCAGCCCGTGGGGGGTGGTCCGGTCCCCGGTCACCTGCATGAGGTCCGAGCCGTAGCGGAGGGTCCCGAGCTGGTCGAAGGTGGCGAAGGAGGTCCCGGCGTAGGCGGCCTCGTAGCCGAGGGCCCGGTCGAGCTCCGTGGCGTGGCCGACAGACTCATGGATGGTGAGCCAGAGGTTCGAGGGGTCGATGACAAGGTCGTAGGAGCCGGGCTCGACGGTGGGGGCGGCCAGCTTCTCGGCCACGAGTCCGGGGAGGGCCTCCACCTCGGCATCGAGGTCACAGCCGACCCCGAGGAGGTACTCCCAGCCCCGGCCGGCCGGGGGGGCGGTGGTCCGCATCGACTCGAAGGCCCCGGTCTCCGGGTCGACAGCGATGGCCTCGAGAACGGGATGGAGCCGGACCCGGCGCTGGGTCACCACCGTCCCCTGGAGATCGCCGAGCTGCTTGTCCTCCACCACGGCCAGGACGTAGGCGGAGACGTGGTCGACCCCGGGTGCCGCCAGGAGCCGCCGGCTCCACTCCTCCAGGAGGGCCACCTTGGCGGCCAGAGGGACGGTGGTCGGGTCGACGTCGTGGTCCGAGACCCAGCTGACCTCCCCCGGGGAGGGCTCGGGGGCCAGCTCGACCCGCTCCCCCGAGGCCGCCCCGGTGGCCCGGGCCAGCTCCGCGGCCTCGCCGGCCAGGCCGGCGGCGGCGCCGGGGTCCAGCTCGACGGTGGCAGCGAAGCCGATGGCGCCGTCCACCACGACCCGGAGGCCCACCCCCAGCTCGACGTCGTCAACGGTGGTCTCGACCCGTCCGTCGCGGAGAACGACCATCTGGGACCGGATCCGCTCCACCCTGACCTCGGCCTGGCCGGCCCCGGATCGGGCCGCCTCCTCCAGGGCGGCGGCCCGGATCGCACCCAGGGGGAGGGCCAGGAATCCGGGGTCCACCTCGGGCATGCCCGACCGTACCGCGACCGGGCCGACCGTCCACGGCCCGAACCCAAATCTGACGGTCCGTTAGGATGTCGGGATGCCCGACGCCAAGACCCGGCGGGCGGCCGTCGATGGGTGGTTCACCCTGGACGAGTCCGCCCCGGCCCTCCTCGGCAGCCGCTGTACCGGCTGCGGGACCTTCGCCTTCCCCCGGGAGACCTTCTCCTGCCGGAACCCCCACTGCCCGGGGACGCAGTTCGAGGAGGTCGAGCTGAGCCGGCGGGGCCGGGTCTGGTCCTACACCGACTGCCGCTACCAACCCCCGCCCCCCTACATCGCCGCCGAGCCCTACGAGCCCTTCGCCCTGGCCGCCGTCGAGCTCGCCACCGAGCAGATGGTCGTCATGGGCCAGCTCGTCGACGGGGTGACGGTCGCCGACCTCGAGGTCGGGACCGAGGTCGAGCTGGTCCTCGGCACCCTCTACGAGGACGACGACCACGAGTACCTGGTCTGGAAGTGGCGGCCCCTGGACCGCTCCCCCGCCGGCGCCGGCTCGGCCCTGGTCCGAGGAGGCTCCGATGCCTGACGACCGGAGGGTGGCCATCCTCGGGGCCGGGATGCACCCCTGGGGGAAGTGGGGCCGGAACTTCGTGGAGTACGGCCTGACCGCGGCCCGCGACGCCCTGGCCGACGCCCGACTCAAGTGGACCGACGTCCAATTCGTCTCCGGGGCCGACACCATCCGCAACGGCTATCCCGGCTTCATCGCCGGGGCCACCTTCGCCCAGGCCCTGGGCTGGTCGGGGGCGCGGGTCTCGAGCTGCTACGCCGCCTGCGCCTCGGGGGCGGCCGCCATCGCCAACGCCCGGGCCCAGATCCTGGCCGGCCTCTGCGAGGTGGCCCTGGTGGTCGGGGCCGACACCACCCCCAAGGGCTTCTTCGCCCCGGTGGGCGGGGACCGCCAGGACGATCCCGACTGGCTCCGGTTCCGGCTCCTCGGGGCTACCAACCCGGCCTACTTCGCCCTCTACGCCCGGCGCCGGATGGAGCTCTTCGGGGCCACCGAGGAGGACTTCGCCGCCGTCAAGGTCAAGAACGCCCGGCATGGACTCGAGAACCCCTATGCCCGCTACCGCAAGGAGGTCACCGTCGAGGAGGTCCTGGCCTCCCCCATGGTGGCCGACCCCCTCCGGCTCCTCCACATCTGCGCCACCTCCGACGGGGGGGCCGCCCTGGTCCTGACCAGCATGGACTTCGCCCGGCGCCACGCCGGGGCCGGGACGCTCACGACGGTGGCCGGGGTCTCGACGGTGACCCCCCGGTTCCCCCAGCAGGTCATCGAGATGCCCAGCTTCTCGACGGACTCGGCCGTGGCCGCCGGCGGGGGGGAAGGCCCGACCTTCAAGCAGTCCATCACCGCCGCCGCCTACGAAGAGGCCGGGATCGGCCCCGAGGACGTCGACCTGGCCGAGGTCTACGACCTCTCCTCGGCCCTCGAGCTCGACTGGTACGAGGACATCGGGCTCTGCCCCCCGGGTGAGGCCGAAAAGCTGCTGCGCGACGGGGACACCGCCCTGGGGGGACGGGTCCCCGTCAACCCCTCAGGAGGGCTCTCCTGCTTCGGGGAGGCCATCCCGGCCCAGGCCATCGCCCAGGTCTGCGAGCTCGTCTGGCAGCTCCGGGGTCAGGCCACCGGCCGCCAGGTGGAGGGGGCCCGGGTCGGGGTCACCGCCAACCAGGGTCTCTTCGGCCACGGGTCGAGCGTCGTCGTCACCCGGTAGGGGGGACTACAACCCCGAACCAGCGCTCAGACGAGCCCTGAGGCCTGCCGCCATTCCTCCAAGCCGACCACCAGAGCGTCTTCAAGCCATCGACGGAATCGCCCTTCGACCTCGGCCGACGCTTCACCTGACTCGGCGAGAAAGAGGTCGTTGCTCATCGTCCAGGGCCCGACCATTGTTCCGTCGTCGTCCTTTCGGAAGAGGCATACAGAGGCACCGACCGCTGACGGGTTGAAACGCCCAACCCCGTGAAGAGAGAGGAGGACTTCGGTTCTCTCGCCGTTTCGGAGGACAAGCCGGGCCCAACGGTGGAATGCGTTCAGATCCGCGAAATAGTCCAGTTCCCCCGCAGTTTCGATGACCTGAAGACGGAACCAGTGCTTCTTGGCGTCATCTCCTCCGTCACCGTCGGCGAAGAAGGAGAACTCGCCCCCTCCAACCGCTGCCTCCAGATCGGCTGAGATAGCCCGGAATCGCTCCAGGGCCTGGGCCTGCAGGCTTGCCGCCAAGGACGCCGCGGCGTCGTGGGTCTCGGCACGGCGTTCGCCGGCCTTCTTCCCGATGAGGGCCACGACGTCGCTGGCCCGGTCGGCCCGTTGAACGGAGTCCGACACGGAGAGGGCCTGGATGAGGGAGCGCTTCTGCACCCTTACCAGGAGCTCTACCAGGTCCGACAGACCGCCCTCGTCGGCTGACTCCAGCGCCTCGAGGTACTGGGACCGGTCATCACGACGGATGACCGGTGGAAACCATCCGGCCCGGAGGAAGACCAACGCGGCGAGAGCGCGGGCCACTCGTCCGTTTCCGTCCTGGAATGGATGAATCTGTGCGAACCGGTGGTGGAGGAAGGCGGCTTCGACCTCAGGACCTACGTCAGCGGCCAGGTGGCGGCTGTGGAACTCGAGGAGCCGGTCCATCTCAGGACCCACCTGCTCGACCGGACAGTACTCGTGAACCGTTCCATCGGGTCGGGTGGGGTTATTTGGCTTCCGCTTGTACTCACCGTGCAGCAACTCCACCTCGAAGAGCCGGCCGACCTGATCCACCGCCTCGCACGTCGCCTGTGACCTCGTCAGGGCGGCGTGGAGTTCCTTGACGTAGGAAGTCGTCAGCTGGCGTTCGCCGCTGACAAAATCGAGAAGGCCCTCGGCGACATCGGCGTGATCCCTGAGAATCTGAGCCACAGCCACAGGATCCCTGTCGGAACCCTCATGTCCAATGATGTCCTCAGAGATCCCGTGCTCGATCAGGAGGCGGGTCACACCACGATCGATGTCGTACAGGCGCTCGAGGATTCCAGTCTCGATGGCCCACTCCCGTTGCAGCCGTGCCGTGAACTCGTCCAGGAGACCACGGTGATCCAACTCGGTGCGCTGCTCGGTCCATAGCCTGGCCAGGGAGGTGAGTTCCTCTGAGGCGAGAAGCTCAGAACTGACCTCAAGGTCCTCGATTGGATGCCAGGTGGACATCCGACCATTGTCGCGCTCCCTCAGCGGAGCTCAGGCGAGTCAAGGGGATCCGACGGCACTCTGCATCGGTCATGACTCGGTCGACGGCCGTCCGGCGACGAATCCAGCGACCTCCTCGACGGTCTCGGGCGGTCCGGAGCCGTGCCGGAATGGGACCGTGGTCGGCCTCGAGCTCGGCGAGCCAGTCGTCGACAGCCGCTGGAGACGCTGGTCAACTCCTTCGCATTCCTGGGATTCGACCATGGAGCATCGTCGCATGGCCCGCCCGCCCGTCAGCGGTAGGTGAGCCGGTCCAGGGGACGAAGCCGTTCCCGAAGACGGCCACCGAATTCCCTCCCGAGGACGGGCCCGTCCGGGCCCCGCCCGGACCGGTGGAGACGGAGAGGACGGCCGGACCCGAGGTGGTGGCCTCCTCGGTGCAGTTGGCCGGGTCCTCGAGGTAGTAGTAGATCGTGGCGCTCTGACCCAGGGCGTCGGCGGGGAGGTTCAGGTGGGAGAAGTACCAGTCGACCCAGCGGACCACCTCGGGGTAGTAGGCGCTCCCGGCGGCCAGGAGACCCACCGCGGCGTAGTTGGCCCGGTAGGGGTCGACCACCTGGAGGGCGCCGTCCCCGGGGGTGAAGGGGACCTCGGCGATGGCCCCGTCCGAGGTGGAGCCCGGGCAGCCGGTGACCTGGGCCGTGGCGATCCAGTTGGCCTCGGGCGCCATGTCCCCGACGGCGGCGGGAACGGCGCCGGGCAGGGGGGTGGTGGCGGCGACGAGGGCCGCAGCCAGGGGAGAGGACCTGGGAGGGGGGACCGGGCCGGAGGTGGTCCCCAGGAGGAGCGCGGAGAGGAGCAGGCCCACGATCAGCACGCGTCGCGCCGAACCCCTCCCCTCGCTCCGGTCACTTGGCGTCCGGCCACTCCCCCCCAGGAAGTGGTCCAATCGACAAGCGCGCCTGCCGGACCGCTCGGTAGGGGTGCACGCTGCCACGCCGGCCGGCCGCTGTCAAAGGACTCGGCGGACTTGGCGCACTCGGCAGAGCGCCACGTTACGGTGCCGAGTGACGGTGGACCGAGCGAGGAGCGACGCATGACCGAATCGGCTGAGGTAGTGGTGGTCGGGATGGGGCCGGGCGGCGAGGAGCTGGCCGGGCAGCTGGCCTCGGCGGGCGTCGACACCATCGGGGTGGAGGGTCGGCTGGTCGGTGGGGAGTGCCCCTACTGGGGCTGTGTCCCCTCGAAGATGATGGTCCGGGCCGCCGGTCTTCTGGCCGAGGCGGGCCGGATCCCGGGGATGGCCGGGTCCGTCACGGTGACCCCGGACTGGGGGCCCGTGTCCCGGCGAATCCGGGAGGAGGCCACCGACCACTGGGACGACCGGGTGGCGGCGGAGCGGTTCGAGGCCAAGGGCGGCCGGCTCGTCCGGGGCTGGGGCCGGCTCGACGGGCCTGGTCGGGTCGTCGTCGGCGACACCGTCATCGAGGCCTCGAGGGCCGTCGTGCTCGCCACCGGGACCGCCGCCGCCGTCCCCCCCATCCCAGGCCTGGAGGGAACCCCCTCCTGGACCAACCGGGAGGCCATCGAGGTCGAGGACCTCCCCGCTTCCCTGACCGTCATCGGGGGCGGGGCCATCGGAGTGGAGCTGAGCCAGGTTTTCGCCCGGTTCGGGGTGGCCGTGACCATCCTGGAGGGGGCCGAACGGCTCCTCCCTCCCGAGGAGCCGGAGGCCGGGGACCTGATCGCCGGGGTCCTGGCGGCCGAGGGGCTGGAGATCCTGACCGGGGTCCGGATCAGCTCGGTGGCCCACGACGGGAACCGGTTCAGAGTCCACCTCGAGGGGCGGGAACCGGTGACCGCCGACCGGCTGCTGGTGGCGGCGGGCCGGAAAGCCGACATCGCCGCCCTCGGGGTGGGAACCGTCGGGGTCGACGAGACGGCCCGGTTCCTCCCCGTCGACGACCACCTCCGGGTGGCCGAGGGTGTCTGGGCCCTGGGGGACGTGACCGGGAAGGGGGCCTTCACCCACGTTTCGATGTACCAGGCCGCCATCGTCCTCGACGACATCCTGGGCCGGCCCGTCACCCCGGCCGACTACCGGGCCCTCCCGAGGGTCACCTTCACCGACCCCGAGGTGGGATCGGTCGGCCTCTCGGAGCAGGCGGCCCGGGACGCCGGCCTGACCGTCCGAACCGGGTCGGCCCAGATCCCCTCATCCTCGCGGGGCTGGATCCACAAGGTCGGGAACGAGGGGTTCGTCAAGCTGGTGGAGGACGCCGAGCGGGGGATCCTGGTCGGGGCCACCTCGGCCGGGCCGGCCGGGGGGGAGGTCCTGGGGCTCCTCACCCTGGCCGTCCACGCCGAGGTCCCCGTCGAGACCCTCCGGCACATGATCTACGCCTACCCCACCTTCCACCGGGCCGTCGAGGCCGCCGTGGCCGACCTGGGCTGAGGAGCTCCTCAGCAGTAGGGGGTGGCCAGGGTGAGGAGGAAGTCCCCACCAGGCTGGTCCCACATCTCGGTGACGACGAAGCCGGCCGCCCAGAGCTCGGCCTCGACACCGTCGCGGGTGAACTTGGCCGAGATCTCGGTGCGGAGGTCCTCCCCCTTCTCGAACGTCAGCTCGAGGTCGAGGCCGGGGACGGGGACGACCTGGTCCTCCCGGGAGCGGAGCCGCATTTCGATCCAGTTGTCCTCCTCGTTCCAGAGGGCGACGTGGTCGAAGCGGTCGGGGTCGAAGCCGGCCCCGAGCCGGCGGTTGAGGACATGGAGGACGTTCCGGTTGAACTCGGCGGTGACCCCGGCGGCGTCGTCGTAGGCGGCGACGAGGCGGGCCGGGTCCTTCACCAGGTCGGTCCCGAGGAGGAGGCTGTCGCCGGTGACCATGGTGCAGTCGAGGTCGAAGAGGAAGCGGCTCCGCTGGTCGGGGGTGAGGTTCCCGATGGTCCCTCCCAGGAAGGCCACCATCCGCCGTCCGTCGGAGGGGAGCCGGTCGAGGTGGCGGTGGAAGTCGGCCACCACGGCGTGGACGGCCAGGCCGGGGTAGTCGTCGGCCAGGGCGGTGGCGGCGGCCCAGAGGGTCCCGTCCGAGACGTCGAGGGGGATGTAGCGCTCGAGGGTCCCGGCCTCCCGCATGGCGTCGAGGAGGATCCTGGACTTCTCACAGGTCCCGGCCCCCAGCTCGACCAGGGTGTCGGCTCCGGCGGCCCGGGCGATGTCGGCGGCGTGGGTCTCGAGGAGGAGCCGCTCGGCCCGGGTGGGGTAGTACT
>PLZB01000045.1 GCA_003151955.1 Acidimicrobiaceae bacterium | reverse complement strand
GTGATCTTGATGTGCTCGGGGCAGACCTCGGTGCAGCACTTCGTGATGTTGCACATCCCGAGGCCCATCCGGTCCTTCAGGAGCTCCCGGCGGTCGTTGGTGTCGAGGGGGTGGCTCTCGAGCTCCATGAACCGGATGAACATCCGGGGGCCGGCGTAGTCGGCCTTGTTCTCCTCGTGGTCCCGGATGACGTGGCAGACGTTCTGGCACATGAAGCACTCGATGCACTTCCGGAACTCCTGGCCCCGCTCCACGTCGACCTGCTGCATCCGGTAGGTCCCGTCCTCCTGGTCAGGTGGACGGGGAGAGAAGGCCGGGATCTGGCGGGCCATGGTGTAGTTGAACGAGACGTCGGTGACGAGGTCCCGGATGATGGGGAAGGCCCGCATGGGGGCCACCACCACCGGCTCCCCCTCGGGCATCTCCGACATCCGGGTCATGCACATGAGAGAGGGGAGGCCGTTGATCTCGGCCGAGCAGGACCCACACTTCCCGGCCTTGCAGTTCCAGCGGCAGGCCAGATCGGGGGCGTCTGTGGCCTGGATCCGGTGGATGACGTCCAGGACGACCTCCCCCTCGACCTCGGGGACGGTGTAGTCCGTGAACTCCCCGCCCCCGGGGTCTCCACGCCAGACCCGGAGGGTCACGGTCTCGGCCATTACTTCGCCTCCTCGAGGAGAGCCTGGAGCTCCGCCGGCATCGGGGGGATGGGCTCCGGGGTCAGGGTGTACTCGCCGTTGCCGTCGAGCCGTTGGACCAGGTTGACCTTCCCGAACTCGGGGTCGGGCTTCGGGAAGTCCTCTCGGGTGTGGCCCCCCCGGCTCTCCTTCCGGGCCAGGGCCCCCCTGGCCACCAGGGTGGAGACGGTGAGCATGGAGGGGATGTCGGTGGCGAGGTTCCAGCCCGGGTTGTAGACCCGGCCCCCCTTGACAGACATCCGGTCGGCCCGTTCCTTGAAGACCTCCAGCTCGGCCAGGGCCTCGACCAGCTCCGACTCGGTCCGGATGATCCCGACCAGGGACTGCATCTTGTCCTGGAGGTCGGCCTGGATGTCGTAGGGGTTCTCCCCGTCCTCACGCCCGAAGGGGGCGCAGGCCCGGTCGACGACCTGGTCGACGGCGGCCGCGTCGGCGGCGGGGGAGCCGGTCCGGCCCTCGGCGTAGTCCGAGGCGGCCATCCCGGCCCGGCGGCCGAAGACGAGGAGGTCGGAGAGGGAGTTCCCCCCCAGCCGGTTGGCCCCGTGGAGGCCGGCGGCCACCTCCCCGGCGGCGTAGAGGCCCTCGACGGTGGTGGCGGCCGTGTCGGCCTCGACCCTGATCCCCCCCATGATGTAGTGGCAGGTCGGTCCGACCTCCATGGGCTCGGCCGTGATGTCGACTCCGGCCAGCTCCTTGAACTGGTGGTACATCGAGGGGAGCCTCCGCCGGATGTACTCCGCCGACCGCCGGCTGGCGATGTCCAGGAGGACCCCCCCGTGGGGGCTCCCCCGGCCGGCTTTGACCTCGCTGTTGATCGACCGGGCCACCTCGTCGCGGGGGAGGAGCTCCGGGGGCCGGCGGTTGTTGGTGTGGTCCTCGTACCAGCGGTCCCCCTCCGCCTCCGAGTCGGCCGTCTCCGCCGCGAACATGGGGGGGATGTAGTCGAACATGAACCGCTTCCCCTCCGAGTTCCGGAGGACCCCCCCGTCGCCCCGGACCCCCTCGGTTACGAGGATGCCCCGGACGCTCAGGGGCCAGACCATCCCGGTGGGGTGGAACTGGAGGCACTCCATGTCGATCATGTCGGCCCCGGCCCAGATGGCCATGGCGTGGCCGTCCCCGGTCGACTCCCAGGAGTTCGAGGTGTACTTCCAGGACTTCCCCACGCTCCCGGTGGCGAGGACGAAGGCCTTGGCCGTGAAGGAGACGAACTCGCCGGTGGGCCGCCAGTAGCCGACGGCGGTAGAGACCCGGCCGTCGGAGTCCTTCAGGAGCTCCAGGACCTTGCACTCCATGAAGACCTCGATGCCGAGGGCCACGGCCCGCTGCTGCATCGTCCGGATGAGCTCGAGGCCGGTCCGGTCGCCGACATGGGCCAGCCGGGCGTAGCGGTGGCCCCCGAAGTCCCGCTGCTGGATCTTCCCGTCCTCGGTCCGGTCGAAGAGGGCCCCCCAGCGCTCCAGCTCGTGGATCCGGTCGGGGGCTTCCTGGGCGTGGAGCTCGGCCATCCGCCAGTTGTTCAGCATCTTCCCGCCCCGCATGGTGTCCCGGAAGTGGACCTTCCAGTTGTCCTCGGGCCAGACGTTCCCCATGGCGGCGGCGGCACCCCCCTCGGCCATGACGGTGTGGGCCTTGCCCAGGAGGGACTTGCAGACGATGGCGACCCGGAGGCCCCGGTCCTTGGCCTCGACGGCGGCCCGGAGGCCGGCCCCGCCGGCGCCGATGACGACGACGTCGAAGTCGTGGGTCTCGATGTCAGGCATTGCGCTGTCCTCGTCTCAGAAGATCTTGGGATCGGTGAACCAGCCCGAGGCCACCATCCGGACATAGGCGTCGGCCAGGGCCACCATGATCAGGCTGGCCCAGGCGAACTGCATGTGCCTGGCGTTCAGAGGGGTGGTGAGCTTCCAGAGCCGGTACCGGATGGGGTGCTTCGAGAATTCGTTGACGTGGCCCCCGCAGGCATGCCGGCAGAAGTGGCAGGAGAGGGAGTAGAGCCAGAGGAAGCCGGCGTTGGCCACCAGGACCAGGGAGCCGACGCTGACCCCGATGCCCCCGTCCCCGGGGAGCCGGAAGGCCAGGACGGCGTCGATGGTGAGGACCACGTTGAAGATGAGGGCGAGGTACCAGAAGTAGCGGTGGAGGTTCTGGAGGACCAGGGGGAACCTGGTCTCCCCGGTGTACCGGGCGTGGCCGTCGGAGACGCCGCAGGCCGGGGGGGACTGCCAGAAGGAGCGGTAGTAGGCCTTCCGGTAGTAGTAGCAGGTGACCCGGAAGCCCCCGGGGACGACCAGGATTCCGATGGCGGGGGAGAGGCTCCACCAGTGGAGGACGAACCGGCCCGAGGCCCCCGCCGCCACGCAGGTCTGGGTCAGGCAGGGGGAGTAGAAGGGGGAGAGGAGGTCCCGGGTCCCCCCCACGTAGAAGTTCCCGTTCTGGAAGGCGGCCCAGGTCGTGTAGACGACGAAGGAGGTGAGGACCCCGAAGGTCACCCACTTGCTCATCCCCCAGCCCGCCGGCCGGAGCGTCCGGACATCGGGTCCGCCCCGGGTCCCCCCCAGCGTGACCGGTACCGGCTTCAGGTCCTCGAGCGTCGGCATGCGGAGTTCCCTGTTCTCGTCATGGTGTCCCCGCCCTCGGGACAGCCGCTTCATGGGAGACGCCGCCGTCGGTGCCGGGGCGTGGGGCGGCGGGGCAGCCGGGTACCGGGGACTCTACGGCGTCCGATATATGTCGTCAATGAGAGTGTCGGTCTAGAATTGATAGCCAACAGCTATCGACAGGCCAGGACCGAGGGAGGGCGTGGGGGACCGTGCGGCTCGAGCAGTTCGCCTACGCCGTGGCCGTGGCCGAGGAGGAGAGCTTCAGCCGGGCCGGCGACCGGCTCGGGGTGGCCCAACCCTCGCTGAGCCGCCAGATCCGGCTCCTCGAGCAGCAGCTCGGCCTCCGGCTCTTCCACCGGGGTCCGGGCCATCCCACGGTGGAGCTCACCCCGGACGGGGCGGCCATCCTCCCCTTCCTCCGACGGGTCCTGGCCGACGTCGAGGCCATCACGGCCGAGGCCCGGGCCCTGGCCGGCACCGACACCGGCCATCTCCGGCTGGGGGCCACCCCCAGCCTCACCACCAGCCTCCTCCCCGAGGTCCTGGCCCGCTTCCGGGACCGCCACCCGGGTCTGGTCCTGAGCATCGTCGAGGCCGGGAGCCGGGACCTGGTGAGCTCGGTGGCCGACGGGGGGGTCGACCTGGCCTTCGTCGTCCTCCCCGTGGACCAGAGCCAGGTGGCCACCCAGGCCCTCTTCGACGAGCGGCTCGTCCTGGCCGTGCCCCGGTCCCACCCCCTGGCCGGGAGCCGCCAGGTCCGGCTGGCCGACCTGGCCTCGATGCCGATGGTGGTCTTCCGCCCGGGCTACGACCTCCGGGAGGTGACCCTCGACGCCTTCCGGCGGGCCGGCCTCACCCCCCGGGTGGCCCTCGAGGGGGGCGAGATGGACGGCGTCCTGGCCTTCGTGGCCGCCGGCCTGGGCGCGGCGATCGTCCCCGGGCTCGTCCTCGAGGCCAACCCGGAGCTGGTCGGCCTCCCCTTCGCCGACGGGGACCTCTCCCGGACGGTGGCCCTCGCCTACCGGAGCGACCGTCCCCTCCCCCGGGCCGCGGCGGCCCTGTTGGCCCAGGTGACGGCGGAGCCCTGGGAGGCCGATCCCAGAATGGGAGGCCGGATCAGGGTCACCGGCCGCGGCGCGACACCGGGGCGCCCCGCATAGGCTCGATCCATGAGCACCGCCCTCATCCCCGACCCCCCCTCCGACCTCCCGGGCACCCTGGGGGAGCTCCGGGCCTCGGGCTGGGAGTCCCATCCGGTCCACGAGGAGATCCGCCGGAACGCCGCGGCCCGGATCTCGGCCGGCCTCCCCCTCGTCGAGGGGATCCTCGGCTTCGAGCAGACGGTCCTCCCCCAGATGGAGAACGCCCTCCTCGCCGGTCACGACATCATCCTCCTGGGTGAGCGGGGCCAGGCCAAGACCAGGATCGTCAGGTCCCTCACCACCCTCCTCGACGAGTGGCTCCCCGTGGTGGCGGGCTCCGAGATCCGGGACGACCCCTACCGGCCCGTCTCCCGGATGGCCCGGGACCTCGTGGGGGCCGAGGGGGACCGGACCCCGATCGAGTGGGTCCACCGGGAGCACCGACTCTCCGAGAAGCTCGCCACCCCGGACACCTCGATCGCCGACCTCATCGGGGAGGTCGACCCCATCAAGATCGCCGAGGGCCGCTACCTCTCCGACGAGCTCACCCTCCACTACGGCCTCGTCCCCCGGTCGAACCGGGGGATCTTCGCCGTCAACGAGCTTCCCGACCTGGCCGAGCGGATCCAGGTCGGCCTCCTGAACGTCCTCGAGGAGCGGGACGTCCAGATCCGGGGCTTCACCATCCGGCTCCCCCTCGACGTCGTCCTGGTGGCCACAGCCAACCCGGAGGACTACACCAACCGGGGCCGGATCATCACCCCCCTGAAGGACCGGTTCGGGGCCCAGATCAGGACCCACTACCCCCCCGACACGGAGACCGAGCTGGCCGTCATCCGCCAGGAGGCCCATCCCCCGGTGACCTTCCCGGGGAGCCCCCGGGTGGAGATCCCCGAGTTCATGGCCGAGGTCGTGGCCGAGCTCTCCCAGCTGGCCCGGGAGAGCACCCACATCAACCAGCGCTCCGGCGTCTCGGTCCGGCTCAGCCTCTCCAACCACGAGACCATGGTGGCGAACGCCGTCCGGCGGGCGCTGCGCCTCGGGGAGGCCGACGCCGTCCCCCGGGTCAGCGATCTGGCCGCCCTCGTCTCCTCCACCCAGGGGAAGGTCGAGATCGAGGCCCTGGAGGAGGGGAGGGAGGACCGGATCCTCCAGGCCCTGGTGGCCGCCGCCGTCCTCGCCGTCTTCCGTCGGCGCTGCCCGACGGAGGAGCTCGGCCCCGTCGTCTCGGCCCTCGACGACCGGGTCGTCCATGCCGGGGACGACCTCCCCACCTCGGCCTACGCCGCCGTCCTGACCGATATCCCATCCCTCAGGGGACCGGTCCTGGCCCTGACGCCCGGGGAGACCCCGGGCGAGGTGGCCAGCGCCGTCGAGTTCATCCTCGAGGGCCTCCATCTCTCGAAACGGCTCAACAAGGAGGCGGCCGGGGCGAAGACGACCTACCGGGGTCGGAGTTGAACGGGGGCTGGGACTACTCCCGCTGGGACGGTACCCAGCGGGGGGTGGCCGACGATATCGACGACCTCTTCGGGGAGCTCGCCGACGACCTCCTCTACCACGGTGACCCCGACGCCGCCCTCCGGAGGCTCCTGAACTCCGGGTTCGAGCGGCCCGACGGGGAGCGGATCCAGGGGCTCCGGGAGCTCATGGAGCGGCTCCGCCAGGCCCGCCAGGAGGAGCTCGACCGGGGGGAGCTCGAGGGGAGCTACCGGGAGATGGCCGAGGAGCTGGGCCAGGTCCTGGAGGAGGAGCGGGCCGGGCTCGACCGGCTGGCCCAGGAGGCCCGGGAGTCGGGGGACGATCGCCGCCAGGAGGTCACCGAGGAGGTCGTGGCCGAGCGGCATCTCGAGCTCGAGATGCTCCCCCCCGACCTTGCCGGCCGGATCCGGGGGCTCCAGCAGTACGAGTTCACCTCCTCCGAGGCCAGGGAGCACTTCGAGGCCATTCTCGACCGGCTCCGCCAGGAGATCGCCGAGGGCTGGTTCCAGGAGATGTCCGAGCAGCTCACCAACCCCGATCCGGAGCAGCTCGAACGAACCCGGCAGATGTTCGACGCCCTGAACACGATGATCGAGCAGCGCCAGGCCGACCAGGAGCTCGACCCCGGCTTCGAGTCCTTCATGGAGCGGTTCGGGGACTTCTTCCCGGGGAACCCCCAGAATCTCGACGAGCTCCTCGAGGAGCTCGCGGCCCAGATGGCGGCGGCCCAGGCCGTCCTGGACTCGATGTCCCCCGAGCAGCGGGCCCAGCTCCAGTCCCTGGCCCAGTCCCTCTTCGAGGACCTCGACCTCCGCTGGCAGGTCGACCGGCTCATGGGAAACCTCCAGCAGGCCGTCCCCGGGGCGGGCTGGGGCCGGCGCTACCGGTTCGGGGGGAACGATCCCATGGGCCTTGCCGACGCCGCCGACGCCGCCCGCCGGCTCGGGGAGATGGACCAGCTCGAGCAGTTCCTCCGCTCCTCGACCTCCCCCGGGGCCCTGGCCGAGGTGGACCTGGAGCAGGCGGCCAAGTACCTCGGCGACGACGGGGCCCGGTCCCTCGACAGCCTGGCCCGGCTGGCCAAGGAGCTCGAGGCGGCCGGGCTCATCGAGCAGCGGGAGGGCCGCTACGAGCTGACCGCCCAGGGGATCCGGAAGATCGGCCAGAAGGCCCTGGGGGAGCTCTTCTCCAAGCTGGCCAAGGACCGCCTCGGGGGGCACCGGGCCAACCTCCTCGGGGTGGGCCACGAGCGGGAGGGCCAGACCAAGCCCTACGAGTTCGGGGATCCCTTCAACATCGAGATCCAGCGGACCGTCCACAACGCCGTCAGCCGGTCCGGGGCGGGGACCCCCGTCCGGCTCCGGCCCGAGGACTTCGAGGTGGCCCAGACGGAGTCCCAGAACCGGGCCTCCACCGTCCTCATGGTCGACCTCTCCCTCTCCATGCCCATGCGGGACAACTTCCTGGCCGCCAAGAAGGTGGCCATCGCCCTCCACACCCTCATCTCCACCCAGTTCCGCCGGGACTACCTCGGGATCGTCGGCTTCTCCGAGGTGGCCCGGGAGATCAAGCCCGAGGAGCTCCCCGAGGTCTCCTGGGACTTCGTCTACGGGACGAACATGCAGCACGGCCTGATGCTGGCCCGGCGGATGCTGGCCCACCGGCAGGGGACGAAGCAGATCATCATGATCACCGACGGGGAGCCCACAGCCCATCTCGTCCCCGACGGGGGGTCGGGCTACGAGGTCTTCTTCAACTACCCCCCCGTCCCCGAGACGGTCCAGGCCACCCTGGCCGAGGTGGTCCGGTGCACCCGGGCCGGGATCACGATCAACACCTTCATGCTCGACCCCGACCGGTCCCTCCAGGGCTTCGTCGAGCAGATGACCCGGCTCAACCGGGGCCGGGCCTTCTTCACCTCCCCCGACACCCTCGGGGACTACCTCCTCGTCGATTTCCTCGAACACCGCCGCTCGACCCACCGCTCCCGGCGTCGTGGCGCCTGACCGCAGTCATTCCCCCCCAAAATCCCACTCAGCGTGTGATTTCGTGCCCTGGCTGCGCGATTCCCTCTTGCACCCTCTGCGACGGTGGAGGAAGATGACACCGTTGTAGTTACACCGATGCCACGGGTGTGGCGAGGGGAGGCGGACCAGCGTGGACATTGTTTCCCTGCTCTATGGCCGCCAGGAGCCGGACTGGCAGACCAGGGCCAACTGCATGGGGGTCGACCCTGATCTCTTCTTCCCCGAGCGGGGGGCATCCACCCGCGAGGCGAAGGAGGTCTGCCGGGGTTGTGTCGTCCAGGAGGACTGCCTCGAGTTCGCCCTGACCAACGGCGAGAAGTTCGGGATCTGGGGTGGGCTCTCCGAGCGGGAGCGCCGCCGGCTCCGCCGGGACCGGGCCGTCCGCCGCCGGACCGCCACCACCGCCAGCTAGGACACCTCAGGTCCGGCCGGCCAGCCGGGCCTCGACGGTCCGGTCGGCAGCGAGGTCGAGCTCGGCCCAGCGCCGGGGATCGACCGCCTCGAGGACGGCCCCCGGGACCAGCCCGACCAGCTCGGCCCGCTCGATCCGGCAGCCCCGGTCCCGGGCCAGGAGGGCCCCGGCGTCGTAGACCTCGGCCGGGCCCACCTCGAGGGGGGAGACGAGGTTGCAGGAGACCTGGGCCTTCCCGCCGACGTCCAGCCCGAGGGTCCGGATCCCCGGTCCCCGGAGGGCAGCGGCGACGGACCGGGCCAGGGCCGGCTCCCTCCCCGTCAGCCAGAGGTTGTAGGCGACCAGGGCGAACCGGGCCCCGACGGCGGAGGCCCCGGCCGTCGGGTGGGGCCTGTCGGGTCCGGTGTCGGGCCGGACGGCCCTGAAGGCCTCCCGGCGGATCTCGGGGAGGCTCCGGTCGGGGCCGTAGTAGAAGCAGGGGAGATCCAGCTCCCGGCCGGCCCAGGCCCCGAACCGGTCCCGGGCGGCCAGGGCCTCCCCGAGGTCACCGGAGGGGGGAAGGGGGGAGCCGGCCGGGTCGAGGGGGACGAAGGGGACGACGTCGAGGGCCCCCAGCCGGGGATGGACCCCCTGGTGGGCCTGGAGGTCGACGAGGGCCAGGGTGGCCCGGGCCAGCACCCGGACCGACTCCTCGAGAACCCCGTCGGGTCCGGCCAGGGTCAGGACGGAGCGGTGATGGTCCCCGTCCCGGTGGAGGTCGAGGAAGCTCGACCCTGCCGCCTCCACCAGCCGGTCGAGGACGGCGTCACTGCGGCCCTCGCTGACGTTGACGACGCATTCGAGGATCCCGGACCCCCGGTCAGCTCCGGGAGGCCCGGACCCGGCTCAACCTCCGTTGGCGGAGGACCCGGCGGCGCTCCCGCTCCGACGTCCCTCCCCAGACCCCGTGGTCGACCCGGTTGGCCAGGGCGTACTCCAGGCAGGCCACCTTCTCGGGGCACTCGGCGCAGATCCGCTGGGCCACCTGGACCCCGACCCCGTCGCTCGGGAAGAAGAGGGCGGGATCCATGTCCCGGCACCGTCCTCTGGGCATCCAGTCGATCTCCATCTGCCCTCCCCAGGCCTGACCCCATCCTACCAGCGGGTCCTTCCGATCGGTTCCTTCTCCGGTGCAGCCGGCCCCTCCGGATGACCCCCCCTGGCCACCCGGGTAGGCTGGCGCCCGAATCCGAGCAGGAGGCGAGGCCGAGGTGCCCGAGGAGATCATCGAGGAGCAGGAGGAGCCCCAGCCTCCCCGGGGTCACGTCCGGGTGGTCTACCTGGGCCCGGTCGCTCCCCACTGGGAGGTCCAGTCCACCTACGGGGAGCCCGAGGTCGTCAACCCCTTCCGGGACCGGACCATCGCCCGGCTCACCCTCCTCCCCCCCCACGACCCCCAGTTCCGCCGGAACCGGGAGCGGGTCGTGAGAGACGCCGAGCGGGAGTACCTCGAGCTCGACTGGGACCTCGGGCTTCCCGACGAGGAATCGACGGGCAGCTGAGCCCGTCGGGTCTCAGCCGGCGGCGTCCTCGAGGCTGATCCGCTCCAGCCAGAGCCCCGGGGCCTCGATCTCGGCCGGGGTCGGGAGGTTGGCGTCGTTCTCCCAGAGCCGGGCCAGGCCCTCCTCGCCGGCCCGTTCGACGATCCCCTCGACGAAGGCCACGCCCCGGGCGACCTGGCCTGGGCCGAGGTCCATCCCGACCAGGAGCTCAGCGGCCCGGTCCCCGCTCTCCCGGTCCACCTGCCGCCGCCGCCAGGCCTCGGTGAGGGCGGTCCTCCCCCCCAGGAGCCGGGTCGAGGCCTGGTCGAGGATGTGCTCGACGTAGCCCAGGAGGGCGGCGGTCACCGCCGTCAGCTGCTGGGCGGCCCGTTCCCGCTCCGGGGAGGGCGCCGACTCGAGGAGGGACTCGGGTGCCCCCATCAGCCGCTGGAGGGCCTCGGGGTCGTTGGGGTCCAGGGTGTCGAGCCGCTCGACCATCCCGGCGGTGTCCTCTGCCATCCCCTGGACGACCTCCCCCAGGAGTCCCCGGAGCCGGTCGGCGACGTGGGGCCGGCTCAGGACGGCCTGGGTGGTGACCTCCCGGAGGCAGACCCAGAGCCGGACCTGGTCGGGGGGGAGGCTCCAGCTCTCGGCGAAGGCGGTGATGTTCCCCGGGACGACGAGGAGCCTCGACCCGGCCGGCCGGGGGATGGGGAGCTCGAACTGGCCCAGGGTCGACCGGGCCAGGTGACCGATGGCGAAGCCGAGCTGGAGGGCGGCCAGCATCGGCCCGATGGTGGCCATGTAGCGGGCCAGGAGCTCCCCGGCCCCCCCGCTCCCTCCCTCCCCGGGGTCTCCCCCGAACCCGAGGAGACCCAGGCCGGGGTCGACGGGGAGGGTCGTCCCGGGGTCCCCGGCCGGTCCCTGGCCGCCCTGGCCCATGGCCTCCAGGAGGAATTGCCAGTCCTCGACGGTCTCCCAGGCCCAGGCCCCCGGGCGGACGGCCGTCACCGTCAGGGAGCTCCCGGCCGGGACCGGGTCGAGGCCGGTCAGCTCGAGGACATGGCGCTCCGCCAGCCGGACGAGCTCCTCGAGCTCGATCCGCTCGACCGGGTCGACGTTTCCCTCGGCTTCCCCCCCCGAGGCGATGTTCTGGGCCATGGTCCGGGCCAGTTCGACCCGGGCTCCCCCCGAGGCGCTCCCCTGGCCCATCATCCTGATGAGGTCCTCGAGCATCCGCTCGAGGAAGTTCCCGCCTGCACCGGCCCCGGGGAAGGTCACCATCGGAATCGTAGGCGCCCCGGACCGGTTCCGAGGCGCAGCCCTCAGGGCCCGGCGGCGGTCGCCCCGGCGAGGGTGGCCGAGACCATCTCCGACCCCGCCGGCGACTCCACCGCCAGCTGGACCGACTGGCCCGCCGTCGTCACGTAGAGCCGGGCCTGGAGATCGGCCAGGGTGCAGACCTGATGGCCGTCGACGGCCGAGATCCGGTCCCCGGTGGCGATCCCCCCGGCCGAGGCCGGCAGTCCGGCCAGGACCTGGACCACCTCGGCCCCGCAGCTCCCGTCAGGGGGGTTGGCGGCGGCCACCCCGAGCAAGCCGTGGGCCACGGCCCGGCCGGTGGCAAGCTGGGCCGCGACCCCGGTGGCGAGGGCCGAGGGGACGAAGACCCCGAGGCTCCCCGAGGCGGCCGAGCCCTGCCCGTCGGAGATCCCGACGACCTGGCCCTGCTGGTCGAAGAGGACCCCGCCCCGGGTGTCGCCGTCGAGGGGGGCCGCCACCTCGATGCTGTCGAGGAGGGCCGTCCCCCCGACCGGTGTCACCCCCGTCCCGACCGCCATGACGGTGGCCGGGACCGAGACCATCGGGCCCGAGCCGCAGAAGCAGGCGGCGTAGGCCTTCTCCCCCGGGAGGACCCGCTCGTCGGCGAAGGAGGCCGGGGGGAGGCTGGCCGGGGCCAGGGACCCCGAGAGGTCGATGACGGCGATCCCGGCAAGGTCGTCGGTTCCCATGAGCCGGCCCACCAGGGTCCGGCCGTCGGCGGTCACGGCCGAGATCCGGGTGGCCCCGGTCACGGCGGCCGCGGCCGTGAGGACCGTCTTCCCCCCGGGGAGGACCACCCCGGTCACGGTGGACGGGGTCCCGTTCCGGGTGGTCACGACGGCCACCAGGGAGGGCCGGAGCCCGGCGGCCATCTGCCGGGCCGACGCCGTCGAGGACGCCCCCGCCGGCAGGCTCAGGACGCTCGTGTCGGTGGCGGAGAAGGTCTTGACGCTCCCCGGGTCGCCCGCGTCGGCCAGGGCGAAGGCGGCGGCGGCCACGGCCACCACGGCGGCCACCCCGACCATCCCGACCCCGACGGGGGACCGCCGGCTCCCCCGTCCCGACGGCCGGAGGGCCGGGCCCCCGGTCGCCCCGGCCAGCTCGGAGGGATGCCGCCAGAGGCGGTCCTCGGGGGGGATCCAGCCCCGCAGCCCGGAGTCCTCCCCGCCGGCACCCTCGGGGTCGTCCGGGAGGTCCCCTCGATTGAACAAGCTGCCCGGGTCCATCGGGGCCGAGGATACCCGGGGTCGTCTCTCCGGGGAGGTCGGCCCCCCACCTCCGGCGGCCCGGTGACGGCCGGACCTCCAGGGCCCTACCATGGCCGGATGAGAGTCGGGCGTCGTGGCTAGGGACCTCGCCATCGACCTCGGGACGGCCAACACCCTCGTGTACGCCCGGGGCAAGGGGATCGTCCTGAACGAGCCGACCGTCATCGCCCTCAACTCCCGGACCAACGAGGTCCTCGCCGTCGGCCAGGAGGCCTGGCAGATGATCGGCCGGACCCCGGGCTACATCGTGGCCGTCCGGCCCCTCCGCCAGGGGGCCATCACCGACTTCGACATCACCGAGAAGATGATCCGGCTCCTCCTCCACCGCTGCGGCGTCTCCCGGTTCAACCGGCCCCGGGTCCTCATCTGCGTCCCCTCCGCCATCACCTCGGTCGAGCGCCGGGCCGTGAAGGAGGCGGCCCGTCGGGCCGGGGCCTCCGGGGTCTACCTGATCGAGCAGCCCATGGCGGCCGCCATCGGGGCCGGCCTCGACATCCACGAGCCCGTCGGGAACATGGTCGTCGACGTCGGCGGGGGGACCTCCGAGACGGCTGTCATCTCCCTCGGGGGGGTCGTCGCCCTCCGGGCCATCCGCTGCGGGGGCTTCGACCTCGACGCCGCCATCCAGGCCTTCATCCGGCGGGAGTACGGGATCGCCATCGGGGAGCGGACGGCCGAGGAGATCAAGCTGGCCATCGGATCGGCGGCCCCCTTCGAGGGTGAGGTCAAGGCCGAGGTCCGGGGCCGGGAGCTCATGAGCGGAATGCCCAAGACCGTCGTCCTCGATCCCGAGGAGGTCCGCCGGGCCATCGAGGACCAGGTCAGCCAGATCGTCCAGGCCACCGTCGACTGCCTGGGGGACGCCCCCCCGGAGCTGGCCCAGGACATCATCTTCCAGGGGATCCACCTCGTGGGGGGCGGGGCCCTCCTCCGGGGCCTGGCCAGCCGGCTGGCCGAGGAGACCGAGGTCCCCGTCCACCTCGTCGACACCCCCCTCGAGTCCGTCGCCCTCGGGGCCGGGCGCTGCCTCGACGCCTTCGACACCCTCCGGGACCTCTTCGACAGCGGGTCCTGAGCCGGCCTCAGCCTTCGGCCAGGAGGTCCTCGGCCACCTGGCGGACCTGCCAGTCCCGGTCCCCGAGGCACTGTCGGAGGCCCTCGTCGGCCCGGGGGTCCTCGAAGGCGGCCAGGGCCACGGCGGCCCGCCGGCGGACGGCGGGCTTGTCGCCGAGGGCGGCCAGGACGGCCTCGAGCCCGGCGGGGTCCCCGAGGGCTCCCAGGGCGGCGACGGCCGCCTCCCGACAGAGGGCGTCGGGGTGGCCTCCGGCCATGGCGGCCAGCGCCCCGATCACGACCGGCTCCACCCCGGCCAGGGCACCCTGCTCCCCCAGGGCCCAGGCCGCCGCCTCCGCCACCAGGGGATCGGGGTCCTCCAGGACGGCTTCGAGGAGCCCGACGGCGTCGGCGGCCCCGAGCCCGTCCCCCGGGTCCCCGGCCAGCCGGCCCGCCGCCTCGCAGGCCCGCCGCCGGACGGTCGGATCGGGGTCCCCGAGGGCGGTCGAGAGGGCCGGCCCGTCGAATCGGCCCAGCCGGGCCAGGGCTCCCAGGGCGGCGACCCGGACGGAGGGGTCGGAGTCCCCGGCCGCGGCCAGGGCCCCGGTCAGGTCCCCACCGTGGCCCGCTCGGACGGCCTCCCGCCGCCGGGCCGGCCCGTCCGGGGCGCCCCGGCTTCCGGGATCATCCGTGGCAGGCTGTGGCCCCTCTTCGAAGCGCGCTGCCATGACCACCTCCCCCGACACCGTACCGCCGCCCCCGGAGGCGGACCCAGAACCCCCCCGGAGCCACCGGGGGCCGGTCCTGCTGGCAGTGGGCCTGGTTCTCGTCCTCGCCGCCGTGGTCGTCGCCAACTTCGTCACCCTCCCCTACGACGCCATCGTCCCCGGCCAGGCCCAGGACGTCGGCCGGGTCATCACCCTCCCGGCCGAGAGATCCCACCCCGTCCACGGCCAGATCGACCTCACCGACGTCGGGGTCGCCCTCAACATCAAGCTCATCAACTTGCTCCCCGACTGGCTCGACTCCAACGTCCAGCTGGTGAAGCAGAACGACCTCACCTACGGCCTCCCCGTCAGTGAATTCGACGCCCAGGGAGCCCTCGACATGCAGGAGTCCCAACTCACCGCCGGGGCCGTCGCCCTCCGCCAGCTCGGCTACTCCGTCCCCGAGCACGACGTCGGGGTGGCCGTCTACGTCGTCGACCCCGACGTCCCCGCCTTCAAGGTCCTCCACGTCGGGGACGTCATCACCGCCGTCGGGGGGACCCCGACCCCCGACACGGCCAGCCTGGTCGCCGCCCTCCACAGCCATCAGCCCGGCGACGCCGTCACCCTCGAGATCGGCACCGTGGCCGACCCGACCAAGGTCCATCCCGTCACCGTCACCCTCTCCCACATCGTCAACAAGGGCGTGACCCAGGCCTTCCTCGGCGTCGGGGACCCCTCTGTCCCCTTCGCCGGCTTCGGCACCCAGCCCGCCTACGACATGCCCTTCCCCGTCGGGATCAAGACCGACAACATCGGGGGGCCCTCGGCCGGGCTGGCCTTCACCCTCGGCATCGTGAACACCCTCTCGGGCGGGGAGCTCACCGGGGGGAAGCAGATCGCCGCCACCGGGACCATCCGGCCCGACGGGACCGTCGGGGACGTCGGGGGAGTGGCCCAGAAGACGGTGGCCGTCGAGCGGGCCGGGGCCAAGGTCTTCCTGGTGCCCACCGTCGAGGTCGCCACGGCCCGGGCCCATGCCTCGTCCGGGCTCCAGGTGATCGGGGTGTCCAACCTCGGAGACGCCCTCTCCGCCCTCCGCCAGCTCGGGGGGACCCTCGGTCCGGCCTCGGCCGGGCCCCCGGCCGGACCCGGTGGGAGCTCGGTTCCCTCGGACTGGCAGAACTCCCCCTGGTCCTGAAAAGGGGCCTCCCGCATCCTCGGCCGCCCACAGCCGGCGTCGTAGGCTGAGCCCCATGCCTGAAGACCGCCGCTTCGCCATCTCCTCGGGGCGGATGACCCCCGACGAGATCGCCCGACACACCTTCGGGACGACCCGCCGCGGCTTCGACCCGGCCGAGGTCCGGTCTTTCCTCGAGGACGTGGCCAGGGACTTCGTCACCGCCGCCGAGGCCGAACGGGAGCTCCACGACGCCCTGGCCGAGGCCGAGCACCGGGCCGCCCACCCCGTCCTCGACGAGGCCACCCTGACCGCCTCCCTGGGCCAGGAGACGGCCCGGGTCCTCCGCAGCGCCCACGACGCCGCCAACGAGGTCCTGGCCCGGGCCGAGGCCGACGCCGAACGCCTCCGGACCCAGGCCCGGGAGGAGGCCGAGCAGCAGCGGGCCGGGGCCGACCAGTACGCCTCCGACCGGACCACCCAGGCCGACGCCGCCGCCGCCGAGGTCGTCCGCCGGGCCCACGAGGAGGCCGGCTCCCGGGTCGAGACGGCCCGCCTCGAGGCCGAGGCCCTCCTGGCCCAGACCCGGGCCGACTGCCGGGCCATGGTCCACGAGGCCCAGGAGCTCCGGTCCAAGGTCCTGGCCGACCTGACCCGTCGCCGCCGGGTCCTCCGGAGCCAGATCGAGCAGCTCCGGGCCGGTCGGGAGCGACTGGCCGACACCATCAGCCAGGTCCGCCACAACGTCGACCGGATCGCCGACGACCTCTTCCGGGCCGAGGACGAGGCCCGCCTCGCCGCCGAGGCCGCCGGCCGCCAGGTCGAGGGGGAGCCCGAGGGGGGCGAGGGCCCCGACACCGAGGCCGAGGTGACCGCCACGGCGGAGGACGAGGTCCGGATGGCCGACGCCGTGGCCCGGGCCCATCCCGACAGCCCGCCGGCGCCCCCGGTCGAGGACCCGCCGGTCGAGGACGTCCCGGTCGGTGAGGCACCCCCGGCCGCCGACGTCGACCAGCTCTTCGCCCGGCTCCGGGCCCAGCGGGATCCGGCGCCGCCCACCGACGGGACCCCGGAGCCCTCCGCCGCCGACACGGCCGAGATCGAGATCCCGGCGGCGATCGAGGTGGAGGTCGAAATCGAGGTCGAGGTGGAGGTGGAGGTGGAGGTCGACCCCCGGCTGGCCAAGCGGGACGAGATGCTGGCCCCGGTGGTGGCCGGACTGGGCCGGCGGCTCAAGCGGGCCCTCCAGGACGACCAGAACGCCATCCTCGACCGGATCCGGAGCCAGGGAGGCTGGGGGGAGGGGGCGCTCCTCCCCGAGGACGAGCACGCCGACCGCTACCGCCGGGCCGGGCTCGAGCACCTGGCCGAAGCGGCTCGGGCCGGATCGGTCTTCGCCGGGGGGAAGGCCGTGGACGCCGCCGAGCCGGCCGGGGTGGCCGCCGAGCTGGCCCTGGCCCTGGTGGGGCCGCTCCGACGGAGGCTCGAGAACGGGGGGTCGGTGGCCGAGGACGAGACCGCCCTGGTCGAGCTGGTCGGGGCGGCCTTCCGGGAGTGGCGGGGGCAGAAGGTCGAGCGACTGGCCGGCGACCACGCCGTCGCCGCCTTCTCGGGGGCCGTGGTCCAGGTCGTACCGGCGGCGGGCGGCCTCGAATGGATCGTCGACGACGACGGGATGGAATGCCCGGACTGCGAGGACAACGCCCTGGCCGGGGCGGTCGGGGAGGGCGAGGCCTTCCCGACAGGTCACCTCCATCCTCCGGCCCACGCCGGCTGCCGCTGCCTGGTCGCTCCGAGCAGGACCTAAGCTCCCGCAGGTGCGGACCCCCCAGGACATTCCCCGCCGGACCCCACGCGCCACACGGCGGGGCCGGCTGACCGTCATCGTCGTCGTCGTCGTCATCGTGGTC
This sequence comes from Acidimicrobiaceae bacterium, assembly GCA_003151955.1. Taxonomy (GTDB): domain Bacteria; phylum Actinomycetota; class Acidimicrobiia; order Acidimicrobiales; family UBA8190; genus PALSA-743. The sequence continues at coordinate 11,730 of PLZB01000045.1, read as the reverse complement.
CTCGTCTTCACCTCCCGGGCGCTGGCCACCTTCTTCACCGACTACCTCTGGTTCGGCTCGGTCCACTTCGGGGAGGTCTGGCACCGGCTCTTCATGGTCAAGCTCGGCCTCTTCGTCGGGTTCGCCGTCGTCTTCTTCATCCTCCTCTGGGTAAACCTCGCCGTCGTCGACCGCCTGGCCCCGGCCGAGCTCAGCCTCGGCCCCGAGGACGAGCTCGTCCGCCGGTACCAATCGACCGTCGCCCCCCACGCCCTGCTGGTCCGGAATCTGGTCGCCCTCCTCCTGGCCCTCATCGGGGCGGCCGGGGCCATCGGGCAGTGGCAGAACTACCTCCTGTTCCGCAACGGGGTCGACTTCGTCGGGGCCAACAGCCGGGACCCCCAGTTCGGCCGGAACATCGGCTGGTTCGTCTTCAAGCTCCCCTTCCTGAGCTTCATCGTGGGCTGGGCCTTCGTGGCCCTCGTGGTGGCGGCCGTGGTGACCCTGGCCGCCCACTACCTGAACGGCGGGATCCGGATCCAGGCCGGCGCCCCCCGGGTGTCCCCCCAGGTGAAGGCCCATGTCTCGGTCCTCCTGGCCCTCATCGCCCTGGTCAAGGTGGTCGGCTACTACCTCCAGCAGTACGGGCTCGACCTCTCCTGCCACATCGGGGCCGGCACGGCCAACGTCTGCGGGGCCTCCAAGACGGACGTGGCGGCCCGGCTCCCGGCCATCTACCTCCTCATGCTCGTCTCCATCGCCGCCGTCGTCATCCTCCTCTTGAACATCTGGCGCAAGGGCTGGGCCCTCCCCGTCCTGGCCGTGGGCCTCTGGGCCTTTGTGGCCCTCGTGGTCGGGGCCATCGTCCCCGCCATCTACCAGGCCCTGAAGGTGAGCCCGGCCCAGAGCAGCCAGAGCCAGGGGGAGCTCAAGTTCATCCAGCGCAACATCAACGCCACCCGCCAGGCCATGAACCTCGACGGCGTCCAGACGAAGGGCTTCGCCGGGAACACCGCCCTCAGCACCCCGACCGTCCAGGCCGCGGCCGACACCCTCAACGGGGTCCGGCTCTGGGACCCGGGGCTGACGGCCCAGACCTACACCAAGCTCCAGGCCACCAAGAACTACTACTCCTTCAACACCCTGGCCCTCGACCGCTACACCGTGAACGGCGTCCTCACTCCCGAGGTGGTCGGGGCCCGGGAGGTCAACGACGGGGACCTCCCCTCGTCGGGCTGGGTCAACACCCACCTCCAGTACACCCACGGCTACGGAATGTTCGTCTCTCCGGCCAATCAGGCCGACGGCAACGGCCAGCCCGTCTTCACCGGGCCCGGGGCCGTCGGCAACGTGCCGCCGGTGTCCGGACCCGGGCTCCCGAACGTCTCGGCCCCCAGCGTCTACTTCGGGGTGGCCAACCCGGCCAACAGCGACGCCGGCTACGTGCTCGTCAACTCCAACCAGTCGGAGATCGACTACCAGGAGACGAGCGGGAAGATCTTCGAGTCCAAGTACAGCGGGAGCGGTGGGGTCCAACTCAACGGGTTCCTGACCAAGACCGCCTTCGCCGTCCGCTTCGGGGACGCCAAGCTCCTGATCTCCGACCAGATCACCCCCAAGTCCCGGATCATGTTCGTCCGGGACGTGACCCAGATGGCCACCAAGGCGGCCCCCTTCCTGAGCTACGACTCCGATCCCTACCCGGTCCTCCTGGCCAACGGCCACATCGACTGGATCCTCGACGCCTACACCACCTCGGCCAACTACCCCTACGCCCAGCCGGCCGACACCACCGCGCTGTCCCCCACGAGCGGCCTCGCCAACCAGAACTTCAACTACGTCCGGAACTCGGTGAAGGTCGTCGTCGACGCCTACTCCGGCCAGATGATCTTCTACGTCATGGACCCCAACGACCCCGTCATCCAGACCTGGGAGAAGATCTTCCCGACGATGTTCAAGCCGGGAACCGGGACCCACAACGCCATGTCCCCCGACCTCCAGGCCCACATCCGCTACCCCGAGGACATCTTCACGGTCCAGGCCGCCGCCTACGGCCGCTACCACATCACCACCTCGGCAGCCTTCTACAACGCCGGGGACCAATGGGCCATCTCCCAGAGCCCCGGCGCCGGCCCCCCGGACAACTCCCTGGCCACCACCCAGACCACCAACGCCCAGGGCCAGGCGGCCTCGACGGGACAGCTGATCCGGATGTCCCCCCTCTACGAGAACTTCGCCCTGCCGGGATCCTCGTCGGTCACCTACAACCTCATCGACGCCTTCGTCCCCGTCTCCGGTGGCGACCAGATCCAGACCCTCTCGGGCTTCCTGGTGGCCGGGTCCGACCCCGATTCCTACGGGAAGCTCACCGTCTACCAGACCCCCCGGGGGCAGAACGTGGACGGCCCCGCCCTCATCAACGCCAGGATCGGGGCCCAGCAGGAGATCTCCTCCCAGATCAGCCTCCTGAACAAGAACGGCTCGGCCGTCCTCCTCGGCAACGTCCAGATGGTCCCCGTCAGCGGGGCCATGCTCTACTTCCGGCCCCTCTACGTCGAGTCGACCCAGAACCCCCTGCCCGTCCTCACCTACGTCATCGTGGCCGCCACCGGTCCGGGGGGAACCCAGGTGGTCGACGCCCCCACCCTGCCCCAGGCCGTCGACAAGATCTTCCCCGGGGTCGTCCTCTCCTCGTCGACCCCGGTCACCGCCACCGGCCCGCCGCCCACCGGTCCCACCACCCAGGTGAGCCAGCAGATCCAGAATCTGATCACCACCGCCAACACCGACTACAACCAGTCCGAGACCGACCTCAAGGCCCTGAACTACGCCGCCTACGGCACCGATCTGGCCAACCTCAAGGTGGCCCTGGCGCAACTGGCCCAGATCAGCGGGGGATCGTCCACCACACCACCGACCAGCACCACCACGACAGCGCCTGCAACGACCCCGACCACGACGGTCCCGGCCACCACCTCGACCACGACCGGGGTCGCCAGCCGGGCCAGCCGGGCCCGCTCCCGTTGAGCGAGGGGTCCGGGCGGTGCTATCCTGTCCGGACACGCCGCGGGGTGGAGCAGTCTGGNNAGCTCGTCGGGCTCATAACCCGAAGGTCGCAGGTTCAAATCCTGCCCCCGCCACTAACGAATAACCCCTGGTCAGAGGGGGTCCGGGAGCAGCTCCGGGCGACTCTGGCGAGGAGGAAAACCGTGCATTTGTCATCATTTTGTCATCACAGCGTTCGCCCGAGGTTCCGATCATGACGGTCGACGAACTCGCCAGGCGGCGAAATGAGCAGCTGGTCGACAAGCTGGAGTACCAGCTGAAGACCTTCCGGACCATCGTCTGGTGTCAAGATCAAAACGGCGTGTCGTGGAACGAACTTCAATGCATGATGTTGAAAAGAATCAACACCGGGGCCGACGGGAATTTCAAGTGGTACTTGGGCGCAGTCGCCAGCGGGGACCTTCACACGGCAATAATGGGCGTTGATTTCATCGACGAGATCTTGAACCTCCAGGATCTGTATAGCGCGTGGGGGTCTTGATGGTACAAAGCGGGCCGAAGAAGGAAGGGTAAAGGTGAACCCCATGTTTGAGGAAGTCGCCGCCAGGCGGGCCGGTGTGGTGTTGGCGAAGCTGTACGTCAGTGGGGCACTGGTCGTCGGAGGTTTCGTGGGCGGTTGTCTTGGGATTGTTGGATCTGCATCGGCCGGGAAGTGGACAAGTTTCGACCTAGGACTCCTGCTATTGGGATCTGTACTTGTTGCTTTCGGTTTCACGGGCTTTGCCGTAGTTAACCGGCGGCGGGAGATCCAGGCAGGCATTAGAGATAAGGGAGGGCGTGGGAGGCAGGTCGTCATTGCTCCTACCCTGGGATCGTCGGATCATGCTCACCTTGCGCCGACCCTTGCTCGGAGGCTCGTGTTCGGTGTGTCTGTAGCGTTGATCGGCGGGCTGGGGACAGTCGTCGCAGTCGCAGGCCTCGTTTCACTAACGGGGGACACATCTGTCGAATTTGATGTGGGAGTTCCGTTTGGAGCATTTGTGGCGATTGTGAGTGTTTGGCGGACCTTGCGTGTGTCCATTCAAGCAAGAACAGATGGAATCAGCGTTCGAAATGTGTTGCGGAGCTATGATTTGGCGTGGACCGAGTTGAGTGAGGTGTCCAGCACTGCAGATCAGCTCGTGCTCGGCCGAAAGGAGGGCCGAGCCATCAAGGTGTCTGCATCCGCGACGGGCCTCATTGGCGGTAGTGCTGATGTTCTCCAGGAACTCGATAGCCTTGTCCATGTCATTGCAAACTGCGGCGTCTCCGTAATCATGGACGCTCGACTGCTACGAGAGACTGTCGAGCGAGGTTGCTCCGACGAGGTTGCTCCTTGAAGAGGAGGATTGTGGTATTGAGTTTGCCAACGCATTGTAAAATGGTGGGAAGTCGTTCATAATCTCGCAGGTGATCTCATGACGCGCGGGGTGGAGCAGCGGCAGCTCGGTAGGCTCATAACCTAAAGGACCCGGGTTCGAGTCCCGGCCCCGCAACCAATTGGCCATCAGGTCGGAAACCCGAACGTCATCGGCCGGATCCTTGTCGTCAGATTTGTCGTCAGATTTGTCATCAAACCCACGGCAAACGGGTCCCCACGGCCCCATCCGAGACCGCACGGAGAATCCACCAAAACCCCCGTTGACGTGGCCCAACGCCCCCCAGAACGCACGGGCCAGCACGGACCGCGACCTTCTCATAACCCGAAGNNCGCAGGTTCAAATCCTGCCCCCGCCACTAAGAAAGCCCTGGTAGAAGCCCCTAGATGGGGAATCTGCCAGGGCTTTCTCCTTGAGCGTTGCTACTCCGGTACTACACGGCCCCTCATGCAGCCCCTCATGCGAGGGACGAAGGACGAGCGGCAGCCGGGCGTCTGGACGCTCCGCGTCTACATCGGTCGGGGCGCGGACCTGAAGCCGATCCAGGTTTCGAGGACGTTCCGGGGGTCGGTCCGGGAGGCCGGGACGGCCCTGGCAAATAGGTGGTGGAGCTCAGCGAGGCCAAGCCCGCCGTGGACGGCCTGGGGGCAACCGTCGCCCAACTGCTCGACGAATGGACCAAGGTCGGAAAGCAGCGGGGTTGGACGCCGTACACCGAGCACCGGTATCGGAGCTACGTGGATGGGCGGATCCGCCCGGTGCTCGGTTCGATGAGGCTCACCAAGTTCAGCTCCGCCCACTGCCACCGCTTCTACGCCGCCCTTCTCGAGGAGGGTCTCAGCCCCACCACCGTCCGCCACATCCACGCCATCGTTGCCTCGGCCGGCGAGCTGGCGGTCGACTGGGGTTGGCTCCCGGTGAACCCGGCCAAGCGGGCCCACCCACCGTCCCGCTCCCGCCCCGAGACCCGGGCACCCTCGGCCGTGGAGATCACCAAGATCGTGGCTGCGGCCCAACGTCTCGATCCGGTAAAGGCGAGCCTGATGACGATCGCCGCCATGAACCGGAGCCCGGCGAGGGGAGGTGTGCGCCCTGAAGTGGAGCGACGTCGACTGGGAACGGCGGACCTTGACGATCGCCCGATCTCTTACGATCACTCCGGACGTCACCGTCGAAGGAACGACCAAGACGAAGAAGGCAAGAACCATCTCGATGGGCCAGTTGGGGATGGAGCACCTCCGGGCCCACCGGGAGCAACGCACCGAGCTGGCGGCTGCCGCAGGAGTGGAGCTCGGCCATGGCGCCTACATCTTCTCCGGCTCCCTCGACGGATCAGCGCCCATCAAGCCCGACTCCCTCACTCAATTCCACGTCCGGCTGATGGCCAAGCTCGGGATGGATTACCGGTTCCACGAGATCCGCCACTTCGTGGCCACCTCCATGGCCGCCTCAGGCGTCGGCATCCGCACGATCGCCGGCCGGCTCGGCCACGCCGATCCGTCCCTCACCCTCCGGACCTACGCCCACTGGCTCGAGGCCGCCCGACCGGGAAGGCGCCGATGCCGTGGAGGGGGTGCTGGGATCAGCGCTACCCAGCTGACGGGACAGCGCCAGCGCCGGGCAGTTCACCGTGGCCGTTTCGAGCTGGGGAAGGGCTCAAAGGTCGTGGTCACAGCGCCGCCGTCCTGTCACGTGATCTCCCAATCGTTCCCCCTGGCAGGTCGAATCCGCCACACCACCGTTGACCTGGTTTCGGAGCCCCAGATCTCGGTGGCGAAGAGGCCATCCGCCAAGCCCAGCATCTCGATGACGGCGCAGTCCTCGCCCATGGTGAACCCTGGGAGGTCCACATGGGCCCTCCGCCCCAGTGATGGTGTCCAAAGGATCGGGCCCCCGTCCGGGATGCAGTTGACGACAACCCTCTCGGCATCGACGTAGAGGGCGTAGAGGTCGAGGCGGAGGTCTTCGCCGAGGAAATCGCCGTCGAGCGATCCGCTGGGCTCGAGCCGTGGCCAGGTCAAGACCGTGACCCCATTTTCGAAGCTGGGGTGAGGAGCGAGGAGGAGCCTGTCGCCGGACGAGTTGAAGGAGACCGGGCCGCTGTCCTCGAGGATCAGATCGACGATGACCTTGCCACCCACGACTCGAGCCGCGAACAGGTGGCTTCCATCCTGGCCCTCGCCCGCGTCGAGGAGAATCGATCCATCCATGGGATGGGGAACCGCCGTGATTGTGGCATCGGTGACATCGAGCACCGTCTCATCGAGGACCTCGCCAGTGGTCGGGACCAAGAGGAACACCCGGTGCGCATCCTTGAACGTGTATTCCCTTCCCCGCTGCACCCGGCGCCCGACAACGGGCGCCGTGACAAGCAGTTCTCCCGAGTCGAGGAACGTTGCACTATCGGCTGACGGAATAGGAAGACGAACGGGCCTGTCGCCCTCGATCACGAGGCCGTCCTCTCCGCTCGCCACCACTGTCTGCAAGTCGTGCGTCGAGGCCAGCAACTGCATCTCCGGCGGGAACACGACAGGCCGTTCGGCAACTGCGTTCAGATATTGGTCAAGGCGCTGGACCGTCTGCCCTCGGCGCAGAAACCGATCCGCAGGCTGGAGCGAGAAGGGGGCGAGGGAATCGAGGCTTGCATCGACGTGCTCGACCAACATCTCGGCCACGACAGTGTCCACCTGGAGATCATGCCTGGCGTGGCGAAGGAGATCGGGCGTCTCTGCTCAGGGCGCGATGTTGGATCATTTGTGGGCCTCCCGGCCCCCTCGAACCCCAGCACCGCGCGTGGCGGCTGATTGACGCCATCCTCAACGCCTGAGCTGAGAAGCATCACCCCTGGGGTTCACGGGGATGCCAGGCCCGGATCGGAGTCCGGCGTTTCGTTCGTAACTACACCGATGTAGTCTCTGCTCGGAGGAAGCGGCGAGACCATGTACCGAGGAAAGGACGAGTCCTGGCCGCAGCACTCTCGGCCCGAGGCTCGCAGGGCGCTCGAGGAGGCCCGGCAGGCGGGGTGGTGGTTCAGGCCGTCCTCAGGCCACACGTTCGGTCGGCTGCGGTGTCTTCACCCCGAGCAGCACCTGGATGCCGAAGCGTGCGTCGTGCCGATCTACTCCACGTCGGGATCCGAGGACGGCTCCGAGACGGCCAGGGTGGTACGTGATGCTGTCCGAAAGTGTGCCCACGAACGACATCCTCCACCGGAACCGGATCTGGATCCTGAGGGTGCCGCCCATCTGGCGACAGGCACGCTCAGCCAGGTGGAAGCCCTCGCCGAAGCGGGGGAGGGCCTCCTGGACAAGGCCGTCGCACTCAGCGAGGCCGGAGCGGTGCTCGAAGCGGCCCTCGGGGAACTGGCCGTCGACTCGAACGCCGCCATCGAGAGTTCGGATGAGAAGCTTGCTGCTCTCGAACGGAAGGCCTTTGAGGCTGATGGAAGAGCATATGCGGCCGCTTCCCGGGCCGTGGCCTCGGATCCCTGGCCTCCAGATGAGGGGGCTCAAGAGCTGCTCGACCAGGCACGATATGCATATGACGAGGCAGCCCGACTCGTCGCTCACGCCACAGGTTCATCGAAGGCTGCGGCCCTCAACGCTGAGGCCGATCGGATCAGGATTCGGCTCGACAGGTTCGCCGGTCTCCTCCGCGACCACCAATAACGCCCCCGTTGGCATATGCCAACGGTACCGATATGATGAGTGCAGATCCGTGAATCCGTGACCCCTCCCAGGAGATCGACAATGCCCACGTTCCGCCTCAACATCGTCTTCGTCGGCGTCAATTTTGACGACGACGAGGTGTTCGAGGCTCTCGCCGAGGTCCCTGGCCTGGCATGGCGCTCCGATGGACAGGTCGCGGTGGCGACGGCGATCCTCGACGCTCCCTCCGCGCTTCACGCCGCCGATCTCGTCACCAAGCAGGTCATGGGCCGGGTGGTTACGGCACGTCCTCTCCGGTTGGACGACGATCTCGTCGCCATCCCGGATATCGCCAGCCGCGTGGGTATGACGCGCGAGGCAGTCCGCAACTGGGCCAATGGCACCCGCCACGCCAACTTCCCGTTGCCACGTGGGGTCGTCGGTGACGCCATCAAGGTGTGGGCATGGTCCGATGTCAGCGTCTGGCTCCGAGACAACCTCAATCTCGGTGACCGGGAAGGTGTCCCTTCGGCGGACGAGGTTGCTGTCATCAACGCCCATTTCGCCGATATCCGCCTGGGCCAGTCAGGGACACCTCCGACCGCAGCGACATGGAATGTGGCCACGATCATCAACGCATCCACCAAGACCCGGATCTTCCACTCCACGAGCCGACCCGCCTCCTGGGTTCGGTCCGATCGGCATACCCGGTCGTTCTCCGTGGTCGACTCAGGTCGGCATGCCGCAGCCTGACGATCGGGACTCCGTCATCGAGGGATCTGAACCACCCTCGGCAGAGCTGCTGGCGAAGGCCGGCGAGCTCATTGCCAACGTTGAGCTCGTCAACGTCAGACCCTGCGATATCCAGGCAAGCATCGAGGCAGGTGTGGCTCCCGGAGCGGTCGTGTCACTGGTCAAGATGGAGACGGCCCTCTCGTATGCCGCTCAGGAGGGGGTCTACGGCAACCGGATCGACTTCCGCTTCGAATTGCTGGGGGAAGCTGCGGACCTGAAGCTCGGCCAGGTGAGCTTCTCGCTCCTTGTCGACTACGACGTGACCGAGGGATTCACCCCAGACGAGGCGGCGGCGGAGTTCGTGACCGGGACCACCGGCTACTTCGCCGCCTATCCCTACGCTAGGGAGCTATTTACATCCCTCGCCGTCCGCCTTCAATTCGACCCTGTTGTCATCGGCCTTCTCAAGAGAGGCTCACTTCGGCCAGGATCGATCAACGTCGTTCGCTGTCTTGGGGATCCCGTGGACGAGCCAGCATGAGGGTCTCGAATACGTCCCATCGTCGGGTCGTGGCTTGACCAGACGACCGGCGTGGCCGCCCGCTCACACCCCAGAGCAAGGCGTTGGGTGGATCAGGCTTCGGCTTCACCCAGGTCAAGGTCGAGCACGTCGCCGTCGTCAGCCAGACCTGCGACATCGTCAAGTCCTGCTGGCCCGAGAACCCGCAGCTTGACTCCTGGCCGCTCGTCCAGGTCTGCCCCGTGGTAACCCTCTCGGGCCCAGTTCGGGCTGAAGCAGCCGGGGGCCATTCCACCCGCTTCGCGCCGCTGCCGGCACTGGGCGAAGACACGTTCGCCGACCTCACTGTCTGCACCACCGTGGAGAAGGCAGTTCTGGTGGGACTCGGAGACCCGATCCCCGGATGCTCGACCGACGAGGAGCGGGAGAAGTTCGCGGCGGCGGTGGACCGCAATCGAAGGCGGTTCGCGTTCCCCGACGGAATGGACGAGGTCCTCAAGCCTCTCCGAGCACGGTTCCGCGAGAAGTGGAAGAAGGACAGCGCCGAGGGCGGCGGATCGCGGAGGTGTGGGAGATCCGAGCCAAACGGGCAGACCATACGCCGTGGTACGGCGATCCCCGGTAGCGCCAGAGATCAAGGAGTGGGCCGACGACCACAACCAGGTCCACGAACTCGCCGACAAGCTCGAGTCGGTGGTCAACCCGACCGATCAGTCGTACCTGTGGCAGTGCCTCGTCCAGGGCTGGGTCGAGAAGTGCGCCGACGAGGCCAGGTTGGAACCACGACTCGACCTCGACCACCTCTCCAACCTGTGATGGACCTGACGGGAAGCCGGGTACCTTGCCGGACAGCGGGGACTGCCGCCCCGACCGGAATCCTGTCGCCCTCAGCCTGCGTTCGACCGGGGCTGGGGTATCGTTGAGGATCCGAGGCTGGAGCCGCTGGGCGAAGCGGCGGTGTTGTCCGGACTACCCAAGGACCCGTCCCTGATGGAACAAGCCCACCTCGGACGATCGGCGCGGTCCGAAGGTCGAGGGCAACCTGACCTGGCGGACGGGCCCGTTGCCGCTGCCGGGACAGCGGTCGTCCCAGGTCCTGTCGCGAACCGGCGGAGCGGTGGTCTCTGGACATCGGATCTGGCCCGGTCGCTGGCGTTCGGAGCCGTCGCCACCACGGTGCTCCGACTCGTGACGGAGTGGATCGGGCTGGTCGCCACCTACGGGGTCAACTTCCCGCACAAGGTGGCGCAACAGCCGTCCCGGCTCGTCGACATCTGGGGTCACTGGGACGCCGGCTACTACCAGTCGATCGCCTTCCACGGATATCCCGGTCGAGCGGTGGCGCCGGGCCAGGCGGCTCCGGCAGTGGCGTTCGGCCCGGTCTACCCGTGGTGCATCCGGCTCGTGCACGCCGGGCTCGGCGGTCTCGCCAGTGCCGAATGCGTCAGCTTCCTGGCGTCGTGCGTGGGCATCGCCCTGCTGCGGCGCCTCGTCACCGACCAGGACGGGAAGGCCACGGCCGGATCAGCCGTCACCCTCCTGCTGTGCTGGCCCACTTCGTTCTTCCTGGTGGCTCCGTACCCGGAGTCGACGGCTCTGGCCCTGGCCGGTGGAGCTCTTCTGGCGGCCAGCAGGAGGCGCTGGATCCTCGCCGGGTTCCTGGTCGCCTTCGCAACCTTGACGAAGTACTACCTGATCCTGCTCCTCGTCCCCGTCCTCGCCGCGGCCTGGAGTGCGGCTCCGAGGAGTCCGGCAGGGGTCCACACACGAACGGAGGCCCCGTGGCGCCGGCACCTCCGCGCCCTGATGGTGTGGGACGGTTCCTACCTGAAGACCGCCCTCCCGGTCGTCGCCGTCCTGGCGCTCTGGATCGGCTACGTCTGGGACCATACGGGGAGCCCGCTGGCCTTCGAGAGCGCCCAGAAGCGGTACTGGGGCCGCTCTTTCGCCTTCCCGTGGACCTCGGTCGGGCGTGCCATCGGCAACATCGTCAGCCTCCGGGTCCTCGACACCTCCAGCGCCAGCGTCGTACAGCTGTTCGACCTGGTGACGGTGATAGCCCTGGCGTTCGTCTGCCTGGCCCTCGTCAGGCGGGGGCGCCGACCGGAAGCGGTGTGCCTCGGCAGCATCTGGTGCCTGTTCACGTTCCAGTCGTATCTGATCGCCGAGACCAGGGAAGTGCTCGTTCTCCCGCCGTTCTTCGCCGTCCTGGGAGCCCTGGGACAACGGAGCATCTGGCTGGAGCGACTCGCCCTGGCCTTGTTCCTCCCGTGCGCCTACTTCCTGATCGTGAGATTCGTGAACGGCCAATTCGCGGGGTAGTGGGGGTTGATCGCCGAGCAGCCCATAGGACGTGCCGCCCCACGGGGCCCGCCGACGCTCGGGCCAGTCCCACTGGATCTCCTATGGGGCGGCCGGGAATATG
>PLZB01000036.1 GCA_003151955.1 Acidimicrobiaceae bacterium | reverse complement strand
GGGGGCACTTGGCCGATGTCCTGGAGCCATCGCGACAATGCGGTCCACGAACTCGTCAACTCCGGCGAAATGACAGTCAAGAAGCAAGACTCGGAGCCATTTCGATTGCCTGTTCCTTGCGGTCATCTAAGTATCTCAAGTTCAAGCGTGGATCGGGGTACAACTCCGCAACTCGCCCAGCGCCGTGCTCGTGGACTGCGCCGATAGAGTCGATTCTGACAACCTCATTGATCGGTGCCTCGCGGGAAAGGACGCCGACCACGGGTCCCGCCATAGGGCCCATGTCGGCTGGAAGCACTTCTGCGAGAGTCAGGGGCACCGTCTCAGCGAAAGTCCCCAAGACCGCTTCGAAAAGCGAGACGAGTTCCTCGACGGGAAGCCGCCAAGCGTGGGGTCCGCCGGGCAGGGAATTGGCAAGGTGGAACACCACGTCAAGATTGAATTGGATATGCCCTGGCCCGAAGGCGCCCCTACCTCTCGGTGGTACCTCGATTCTGAATGTAGCCTGGCGAGTTATGCGCCCCTCGACGGTGTCCACTCTCCGGAATTCGACTCGGCTGCTGGTGATCTGCCCTCGGAGGTCCCAAAAGGGACTCAGGCCAGGATTCTGACTGCCGGTGGATCGCCACCACAGTTCAAACGTGGAGCCCATCAGAGCTGCCAGGATGCCGATCCGGATTCTCTCTCCTAGAAGTGGCGGAAGGGCTCCACCCGCGAGGCGAGCCGATCCAACTGTACGGACGGCCAGGTCTGCCGGTGGATCGCTGTGGAAGGCCTCCTGATTCGAAGAATTGGGATTCGGAAGAAGGACTGCAGCCCCACCGGCATTGCCCGCCTCGTTGAAAAGGGCCCGGAGCCGGAAGATGTCGGCCGGCCTGTTGCCTTCTTCAGTTCGTACGAGAACTTGATTCCTAACTGTCATGGGTCTCAGGGCAATGCCGTCGTCCACACGGACGACTAGGACAACCTGGCCGTTGTCAAGTGGGACGGCCGCGACCTCTGGGTCGAACGGAGGCGCGAGACGATTGGAGCAGAACGCGACGAGGGCGCGCTCTCTCGGCGGGAGATACTCCGACCAGCCCGTCTGGTCCCGGGACACCGAACGCCGCCCTGCCCTTCTCGCGGTCTTCGTCCACGCCGACCAGGACGATGCCACCGAAGGTGTTGGCCATGGCGCAGATGCCATTCAGGACCGTACCGCCGTCCCCCAACTCGCGCTTGTACTCGATCCGAAATCCTTCTGATACCCGACCGTCCACCAGGGCTTGGAGGTGTCCTTGATCGATGGCCCTCGGAGCCATGCTGAAGAGGTCGACCGGTTCCTGGGCCATGTCGGCCATGACAGTTCCCCCAAGCGTGTCCTTGAAGTGTCCCCCCCAACCACCCCCCTGAGTAGGACACGAGCCCGGGGTTCGCGCCCGGCTCGTGTCGCGTCAGGAGTGAAGCTCCAAGTATTACTTCAGTCCATCGAGCCGATGACGGATCGCTTCTGACCTGGATCGGCGCGTAAGGGACGCGAACAGGAGTTCGATACGCGACAGGGTGCCTTTCACCTGGGAAAATGGTGCTTGCGACAGCCCATAGTCCCGAAACGAAAGGCACCTGTCTGGTGGTCAGGATAGCGAAGGCGAAGCGGCGGGTGGTGCTTGGCGGGCCGGACGGCCGGATCACTCCTCGAGGTGGGCTTCATCTGGTGGCGAAGCTCGACAAGCTGGTCGGGATCTCGGCCACGATCGATGATGGCAACTCCGGGTTCAAGTCCCGCCGGCGGGGGTTGACGTTGGGGCGGCTGATGCTGTCGCTGGCGGAGACGATGCTGTCGGGCGGCGATTTCTTCTGCGATCTGGGCCATCAACGCGGTGATGGGGCCGGCGTCAGACTCCGGGCCGTGCCGGGGATCCCGGCGCCGACAACAGCGATCGGTCTGGGCCGGCGGTTCACGGCCGCGGTCGCCAGCCACGTGGAGGAAGCGAATGCCCGGCTCGTCGCGGATGTGTTCAACCGGCTGCCCGCCGGCCGGCGGGAGAAGCTGGCCTCGACCCGTCCGACGATCGATCTCGACCCGACCGACATCGAGGTCTACGGCCGGGAGAAAGAAGGCTCGGACTTCAACTACCAGGGTCAGCGGGTCTACCGGCCTCATCCGGCGGTGTGGGCCGAGACGGGCTGGGTTCTCGCCGCGGACTTCGGGTCGGGACGGTCTGATCCCCGGACCCAAGCCGCCGGTCTCCTGACCCGGGCTGTGGCCGCCCTGCCCGACGGGTTGGGCCGGCCGATCGTCCGAGGCGACTCGGCGTTTTTCGACCACAAGATCGCCGTGGCCGCCCTCGGCGTCGGAGCGGACTACGCCATCGCCGTGAAACGGACCGGCCCGGTGTGGCGCTCCGAACGGAAAATCCCGGTTGCCAACTGGGAAAAAGCCCGAAACATGAACGCCGAGGTCGCCGAATGCGACTACATCCCGGCCGGCTGGCCGCCCGGAGCACGCACCATCTGCCGGCGGGTCATGGTCACCGCCGACGACCTGTCCGCCGACTCCAGAAGCCGCCGGCGTCGGACCATCGACCCGAACCAGCTCGCCCTCCTCGAAGCCGGAGTCGGCGCCCACGCCTGGGCCTACTCGTTCATCATCACCAACTTGCCCGGCTCCCCCGTCGAGATCGAAGCCTGGTTCCGGAAACGGGCCCTCATCGAAGAGACCATCAAAGACTCGAAGCTCGGCCTGGCCCTGCGTCACATGCCATCGGGCGACCAGAACGTCAACACCATGTGGATGTGGGCCGCGCTCCTCGCCGTCAACATCTCCTCCTGGCTCCAAGCCCTCACCGGCCACGACACCGCCCCCGACCCACTCTCCCGCCGGAAACGCCGCCGGGGCCGAGTCCACGGCAAACGCCTCCGCCGCGACCTCATCTGCGTTCCCGCCCGGATCACCACCCACGCCGGACGGACCAAAATGCACTGCTCACCCGAAGACCACCACGGCCCCTTCGGCGACGCCTGGCGCACCCTCGACCAACTCCTCGCCGCCGCCAGCCCATAACCACCCCGGCACCAACCGGCCGCCCACCCGAACCGCCGCCGGCAACACCACCAGAACACCCCGGCCCAGACCGCCACGCCCCCACACCCGGCGACCACCCCCCACCACCCCTCAACCCCCCGAACACAGCCCGCCAACACCTACAACCAGCAACCCCGCCGACCTACACGCCGATCCAGGTCTGAGCTGGACTGACCCGGCCCTGGGGGACCTTGGGGCTACGATTGGGACCCATGAAGTACTTGGTCAAGGCTTGGTCGGCCCCCCATCTGACGGGAGCGAACGCCGCGCAGGCGTTCGGGAACAAACTCACCGAGTGGAGTGCCGAGACCGGCGGCCGGGTGGTCGAGGTGATCAATCGGGGCATGGAAGATGGATTGTGGGCCGTCTTCGAGATTCCCGAATCTCCCGATCCGTCGTAGGCGACGCGATGCGAGTTGGCTTCGCCGGCAGTTCTTGCCGAACCCTCCTTGGGTCCCCAGTCCCGCCTCCGGGACAGGTTGCCCTCGTCATGTCACTCGAATCGAGGGTGGCCCGTGAGTGGCCCGATGGGCCGAGACCTTCCGGCACGACATCTCCGATTTAGCGCTTGACCTGGTCTTTCTCGGAGCGGACGACGGGATTCGAACCCGCGACCCCAACCTTGGCAACGTTGAGAACCCCGTCCATCTGGTAGCAACCCGTACGGTTGCGCGCTGATGCGTCCAGGATTTCGTCCATCTGGTACGCCTGCGTCCATCCCGTTGTCGAGCGCTCTACTGTGAACCCCACACTCTTCGACCTTCGACCGCCCTGTCCGGGCCGCTCGGCGGTCTTGGGTCACGGAACCACGGACCGATCCAACGACCAGCGCACACCGCAATCGAGATTCTGGAGCCCTTCACCTTCACCCGTATCCGCTTTGGAAGCCTTTCAATGCATTGTTGAAGTCTGATACGGTGGCGTTCCGGTAAAAGTATCTCGGTGTCTGACCTACCGCCAAACTGTTTGCCATCACGCTAATAGTCGGATAGGGCCCGGCGATTGCCGGCCCGCCATTGGTCGATTTCCCGACTTGCAGCACCAGTTGAGACCCGTGGATCGACCCTGTAACAGTATACGAATACATCACCGGTGCTCCTACCTGGGGAACGCCTCCAGAACTCGCTCTTTCGTCGGTGCCGGTGACGCTGGTCCCGTCAACCTTCAGCTGCAGCCAATCCACTAGACTTGGTAAGACTAGTAGGTACCCCTGATTGCCGTTCCGCAATGGCGTCACCGGAGTTGGCGGCCCACAGTTCGTGGAAACCAGTGCCACCACGCCCAGTCCAATAAGGATAGTGCGATTCAGCTTCTTTGGCCTAGTCCTCCTAGCTATCTTCGCCAACGACCATGCTCGGGGTCTGTCTGATTCTTCGTGTAAGTGGCGTGGCGGCCTGCCAACCCTTACGAGCCCGGTTCAGTACGTCGGTCACTCGGCAATGCCGACATCCCTGGACGACATCGAAGGATCGGGATGGGCCCGCGAATCCGGAGCTGGGATGCGTGGTCTCGGGCGAGCCGAGGCTCCTCATGATGCCGTGACCCCCGGCACCTCAACGCGGAGATCCCGCATGGGGAAGTCCGCCACGTTGTGGGTCAGGAGCACCGCACCGTGGGCGCGGGCTGTGCCGGCCACGAGCGCGTCGGGCGTGTGGATCGTCAAGCCCCGCCCGGCGAAATCAGCCTGATACCTCCCGGCCCGCCGGGCCGCCTCCCGGTCGGTCGGGAGGAACCGGAGCGCGTCGAGGAACCCCTCGGCCCGACGGCGCTCCTTCGGGCGAAGCCCGCGCTCGACCTCGGCGATATTCACGCACGACGTCGCCAACACATGGCCCCCGTCCAGCCGCTGGCGGAGATCCGACGCGATCCCCGGAATGTCCCTGAGGAACCCGATCAGGACCGTCGAATCCAACAGATAGACGGTCAGGACGCATCCTCGGTCCGCCGCTGGGCCTGCACCCACCGGTTGATCGAGGCCTGGTCCTCGAACTCCGGGTAGTCGTGACCCTTCAGGATCCCAGCTGTCGAACCGAGAGCACCCTCAAGCTGCAGACGAGCCAATCGCTCCCTGGCCGCTTCCTCGAGGAACCGGCTCCGGCCCCGCTGGCCTACCAGCCGGTCGATCTCCTCGATGACCCCCTCATCCAACACGACATGCGTCCGAGTCATCACCCCTCCTCAAGTCCCACAAGTAGTCCCACTCTAACCCAGGGCCCGGGAGAAGTTTCCGAAGTTCTTTTCACGGCGGCCCCCGTGGCGGCGGCGTGTAGGTGGTGACCGAGGAAAGGAGGCCCAACGAGCCCAGGAAGACCCCGATTCGAGACGCACAAAGTAGAGCGCGCTCTACTGTGAGCCCCCTCTCCGATGCCGTCCAGGGAGCCCGGAAATAGGCTCTGACCTGGGACTCTGTCTGGAGCGGACGACGGGATTCGAACCCGCGACCCCAACCTTGGCAAGGTTGTGCTCTACCAACTGAGCCACGTCCGCTTGATGCGGAGGAGAGTCTATAGCAACGATTCAGTTGGCCCGGTCCCCGGCCCGGGCGGCCAGCTTGACCAGCTCGGCCAGCTCGTCGGTGAGGTGGTGGGCCAGGTCCTCGACCTCGGGGACGAGGTCCCGGCAGGCCAGGAGCCCGAAGAAGAGGGTCCCCTGGTAGCTCATGACGGTCACGTTGAGGCCGACCCCCTCGGAGATGGGCCCGACCGGGTAGAGGCCGGCCAGGCGGCTTCCGGCGCAGTAGAGGGGGAAGTCGGGCCCGGGGATGTTGGAGACGATGACGTTGGCCAGGGGGTTCAGGTGGTCGAAGACCCGGAGGTTCCCGGCCAGCCGGGCGGCCCGGGCCGACAGGGCCGGGAAGGCCAGTTGGGCCCAGCCCTGGAAGAGGCTCTCCGGGATCAGCCCGATCTGGGCCTTGGCCAGCCGGGACGCCTCGGTCACCGCCGCCAGCCGCTCGACGGGGTCGGCCAGCTGGCTGGCCAGGCTGACGAGCATGGCCGAGACCCGGTTCCGGGGGCCCTCCTCGGGCTCCCCCACCCGGGTGGAGACCGGCACCATGGCCACCAGGGCCTCCTCCACGTCCTCACCCCGGTCCTCGAGGGTGCGCCGCAGGGCCCCCGCCACCACGGTGAGGACGACGTCGTTGACGGTCCCCCCGAAGACCTCCTTGACCGTCCGGACGTCCTGGAGGGATCCGGTGGCCAGGGCGAAGCGCCGGTGGGGAGAGATGGCCCCGTTGAGGGAGGTCCGGGGGGCCCGGAAGGGGTAGGGCGGGGGCTCGACCTCGTCCTCCTCCCGGAGCCGCCGGTTCTGCTGGGTCAGCTCCCGGACGGAGCTGATGGTCCGGGCCAGGGCCCCCACCACCTTCTCCGGCTCCCGGACCAGGGACTGGAGTCCCGAGGTGAGGAGCTCCCGCTCCCCGGGGACGACCTCGGGCCGCCAGGGCTCGGCCGGGGGCTCGACCAGCCGGCCCTCGGGGACGAGGTCGAGGAAGGTGGCGAGCGTCTCGGCCCCCGAGACCCCGTCGATGGCGGCGTGGTGAATCTTGGCCACCACGGCCACATGTCCCCCCTCGAGGCCCTCGACGAGATGCATCTCCCAGAGGGGCCGGCTCGGGTCGAGGGGCTGGCCCACCACCTGGGCCACGTACTCGGCCAGCTCCCCGGGGCCCCCCGGCGAGGGGAGGCTGGCCCGGCGGAGGTGGTAGGTGAGGTCGAAGAGGGGGTCCTCGACCCAGACGGGGTGGTGGATCCCGAAGGGGACCCGAACCACCCGCCGCCGGAAGGGGGGGACGAGGTGGAGCCGTTCGGCCACCACCCGCCGGAGCTCCGCCAGCCGAAACCCCGGTGGCTCGAAGACGAGGACGGCGGCCACATGGAGATGGCTGCTCCCCGTCTCCATGGCCAGGAAGGCCGCATCCAACCCACTCAGTCGTTCCATCTGCCTACCCGCCGCCTTCTCCCCACCCTGCCGGCCCCCCACCACTGCCCTGCTCTCCTGCTGCGCCCCTATCTGCCCGTGTGCCCGAACCCACCCTTGCCCCTGACGCTTCCCGGCAGCTCATCTTCCCTCATCTCGACGAACCCGGCCTCCTCGACCCGCTGGATGACGAGCTGGGCGATCCGGTCCCCCCGGCGGACCTCGTAGGGGAGCTCCGGGTCGGTGTTGACCAGGAGGACCCCGACCTCGTCCCGGTAGCCGGCGTCGATCGTCCCCGGAGTGTTCAGGCAGGTCACCCCGTGGCGCAGCGCCAGGCCGCTCCGGGGCTGGACGAAGCCGGCGTAGCCGACGGGGATGGCCAGGGCGATCCCGGTGGGGACCAGTGCCCGGCCCCCGGCCGGGGCCAGGGTGACGTCCTGGCGGGCATAGAGGTCGGCCCCGGCATCGCCCTCCCGGGCGTAGCCGGGAAGGGGGAGCCCGGGATCGAGCCGGGCGACGGGGACCTCCACCATGACGAGACGTTAGCCCTTCCCGCCCCCGCCTCCCTCTGACGGACCCTCAGGTGGGGAACCCCCGGAGCCCCAGGTAGCATCGCTTTCCGTGCTCGCCTGGATGGACCTCGAGATGACCGGACTGGATTCCTCCCGGCACTGCATCGTGGAGATCGCCACCCTCGTCACCGACGACGACCTCGAGGTCCTGGCCGAGGGACCCGACCTCGTCATCCACGCCTCCGAGGCCGAGCTCGAGGCCATGGACCCCTTCGTCCTGACCATGCACACCAAGTCCGGCCTCCTCGAGGCCATGGCCGCCTCCACCGTCACCCTGGCCGAGGCCGGTGCCGCCACCCTCGAGTTCCTGAAGCTCCACATCCCCGAGCCCCGGTCCGTCCCCCTCTGCGGGAACTCCATCGGGACCGACCGCCGGTTCCTGGCCCAGTACCTCCCCGAGATCGAGGACCACCTCCACTACCGCTCCGTCGACGTCTCCACCGTGAAGGAGCTCTCCCGGCGCTGGTACCCCGAGGTCCACGCCCCGGGCAAGGCCACCAGCCACCGGGCCCTCGACGACATCCGGGAGTCCCTGGCCGAGCTCCGGTTCTACCGGGAGACGGTCTTCCGGCCCACCCCCCCCCCCCCCCCCCCCACCCCCGCCACCGCCGCCCCGGACCCCGCCCCGGCGCCCGGGGCATAGCCCCCGACCGCACCGCCCGACCAGACCGATCCGAAAAGGGGAAAGCGATGGAGTTGCGCAGCCTGGGGACGACCGGGATCCGGGTCTCCCCCCTCTGCCTGGGGGCCATGATGTTCGGCACCTGGGGGAACCCCGACCACGAGGACTCGGTCCGGATCGTCCACGCCGCGATCGACGCCGGGATCAACTTCGTCGACACCGCCGACGTCTACTCCGGAGGGGAGTCCGAGGAGATCGTGGCCGAGGCCCTGGCCGGGGGCAAGCGGGACTCGGTCGTCCTCGCCACCAAGTTCCACGCCCCCATGGGGTCCGACCCCAACATGCGGGGGAACTCCCGGCGCTGGATCACGACCGAGGTCGAGCACAGCCTCCGCCGGCTCGGGACCGACTGGATCGACCTCTACCAGGTCCACCGGCCCGACCCCTCCACCGACATCGACGAGACCCTCGGGGCCCTCTCCGATCTCGTCCACCAGGGGAAGGTCCGGGCCATCGGCTCCTCGACCTTCCCGGCCGAGGCCATCGTCGAGGCCCAGTGGACGGCCGAGCGGCGACAGCGGGAACGGTTCGTCTGCGAGCAGCCCCCCTACTCCATCCTGGCCCGGGGCATCGAGACAGCCGTCCTCCCCACCCTGGCCCGCTACGACATGGGGGCCATCGTCTGGAGCCCGCTCAACGGGGGCTGGCTCACCGGCCGCTACCGAAGGGACGAGCCCCTCCCCGAGGGGGGCCGGGCCTCGCGGACCCCGACCCGGTTCGACCCCGACCGGCCCGAGGTGGCGGCCAAGCTCGACGCCGTCGAGGGGCTCCTCCCCGTGGCCGAGGCAGCCGGCCTCGACCTCACCACCATGGCCCTGGCCTTCGTCCTCACCCACCCGGCGGTGACCTCGGCCATCATCGGCCCCCGGACCATGGACCAGCTCACCACCACCCTCGACGCCCCCGGCACCGCCCTCTCCGACGAGACCCTCGACGCCATCGACGCCGTCGTCCCCCCCGGGATGACCCTCGACCCCTCCGACGCCGGCTGGACCCCGCCCTCCCTGGAGCAGTCCTGGCGCCGTCGCCGTCCCTCCGCTACCCGGGGCAACCGGGGCTCGCACTGAGCCCCCCTCCCCCACCGACCTCCCCATCGCAGCGAAAGGACCACCGATGACGATGCCCTCCGTCGAGGAAGCCAACGCCACCCTCACGGCTCCCGGCCAGATGTTCGAGATCGAGGAGGTCGAGATCTTCGGGGTCCCCACCCGGACCTGGAAGGGCTGCCCCCCGAGCCTCCAGCTGATCCTCCAGCTCTCCCGGGGCCATGGGGGGAAGGACTTCCTCGTCTACGAGGACGAGCGGATCACCTTCGAGGAGCACTTCCGGCTCGTCGCCACCCTGGCCACGAACCTCCGTGACCGGCTCGGGGTTGAGAAGGGTGACCGGGTCGCCCTGGTCATGCGGAACCTCCCCGAGTGGTCCGCGGCCTTCTGGGCCGCCACCGCGGCCGGGGCCATCATCGTCCCCCTGAACGCCTGGTGGACGGCGGCCGAGCTCGAGTACGGCCTCCGGGACTGCGGGGCCAAGATCGCCATTCTCGACGCCGAGCGCCTGGGCCGGATCCGGCCCTTCCTGGACCGGCTCCCCGACCTCGGCGGCGTCGTCGTCACCCACGAGGACCGGTCCGAGGTCACCCCCGAGCCCGACGGCCCCGTCCCCGTCCTGGCCTGGGCCGAGCTCGTGGCCGGGGCCCTCGAGGACGCCGGGGCCAGCCTCCCCGAGGTCACCCTCGAGCCCGACGACGACGCCACGATGTTCTACACCTCGGGCACGACCGGGAGCCCCAAGGGGGCGGTCGGGACCCACCGGAACATCTGCTCCAACCTGATGAGCCTCTTCTTCATCAACACCCGGGCCGGCCTCCGGTTCAAGCAGGAGCTGGCCGACACCACCGGGAAGACCCAGAACGCCTACCTCCTCTCCGTCCCCCTCTTCCACGCCACCGGCTGCCACGCCATCCTGGTGGCCAACAGCGCCGCGGGCGGGAAACTCGTGATGATGCACCACTGGGACCCCGAGCGGGCCCTCGAGCTCATCGAACGGGAGCGGATCACCACCTTCGGGGGGGTCCCGGCCATGGTCATGCAGGTCATCGACTCCCCCGACTTCGCCAAGCGGGACACCACCAGCATCACCGCCGTCGCCTACGGGGGGGCCCCGGCCCCGCCCGACCTGGTCCGGCGGATCACCCAGTTCTTCCCGGCCGGCTCCCCCTCCAACGGCTACGGCCTGACCGAGACCTCCTCGGTCACGACCATGAACAACGGGCCCGACTACGTCCGGAAGCCCGGATCGGTCGGCCCCCCCGTTCCCGTCTGCGAGGTCGCCGTCGTCCCCGAGGGCTTCGAGGGGGATGAGCCCGTCGGGGTCCCCGTCGGACCCGAGGTGGTCGGGGAGCTCTGGATCAAGGGTCCAAACGTCGTCCGGGGCTACTGGAACAAGCCCGAGGAGACGGCGGCCTCCTTCTCGAAGGGCTGGCTCCACTCCGGGGACGTCGCCCGGATCGACGAGGAGGGCTTCGTCCACATCGTGGACCGGGCCAAGGACATGCTCATCCGGGGTGGGGAGAACGTCTACTCGGTCGAGATCGAGCACGTCCTCTTCGAGCACCCCGCCGTGGCTGACACCGCCGTCATCGGGGTCCCCCACCCTGTCCTCGGGGAGGAGGTCGGCGCCGCCGTCGTCCTCCGGGTCGGGGCCAAGGTCTCCCCCGAGGAGCTCTCCCAGCACGTCCGGGAGCGCCTGGCCGGCTTCAAGGTCCCCACCCACTACTGGTTTCGCTCCGAGCCCCTCCCCCGGAACCCCCAGGGGAAGGTCCTGAAGCGCCAGCTCCGAGACGAGCTCCTCGGGGTCGACGTGGCCGGCGAGGCCGAGACCGACGAGATCGGCTGACCCCGTGGGTCTCCTCGAGGGGCACCGGGCCATCGTCACCGGGGGGGCCTCGGGGATCGGCCGGGCCACGGCCCGAAGGATGGCGGCCGAGGGGGCGGCCGTGGCCGTCCTCGACCTCGACGGCGAGGGAGCGGCCCTGGTGGCCGGGGAGCTGGGCGGACCGGGCGGGGTCCCGATCTTCCGGGCCGTCGACGTCACCGACCCCGAGGCCCTGGCCGGGGCCGTCGAGGGGGCCGTGGCCGAGCTCGGGGGCCTCTCCCTCCTGGTCAACAACGCCGGGGGGGCGGCCTCGATGGCGGGGCTGGCCGACTGGGACCCGGCCGACTGGGACCACCTCCTCCGGCTCAACCTCTCCTCCGTCTTCCACGGGATCCGGGCCGCCATCGGCCACCTCCGGGCCGCCGGGGGTGGGGCCATCGTCAACACCGCCTCCATCTCCGGGACCCGGCCCTCGGCCGGGGAGACCCCCTACGCCGCGGCCAAGGCCGGAGTGGCCGCCCTCACCGCCTCGGCCGCCCTCGAGTACGGCCCCGACATCCGGGTCAACGCCGTCGCCCCAGGGGTCATCCGGACCAACCTCACCAGGGTCCTCCTCGAGAACCTCCCCGATCAGGTCGACCGCTACGAGCGGGCCACCCCGGCCGGCCGGGTCGGGACCCCCGAGGACGTCGCCGACGTCATCGTCTTCCTGGCCAGCGACCAGGCCCGGTTCGTCACCGGCCAGACCATCGTCGTCGACGGGGGGATGACCCTCCACGGAGCCGGTGTCGACGGCCTCTTCGACCGGTTCATCCGGTGACCGGGGTGCTCCGGTGACCGGGGTGCTCCGGTGATCACGGTCCTCGTCCCCGACGACCACGGCCGGCGGGCCCTCGAGGGCCGGCCCGGACTCCGGGCCCTCCGCTACGACCTCGAGTCCGATCCGGGGCCCGAGGAGCAGGAGGCGGCCGCCCTGGTGGTTGGGATGGCCGAGGACCGGGTCGACCTGGTCACCGCCTACCTGGCCCGGCTCCCCCGGCTCCGGCTCCTCCAGACCCTGAACGCCGGCTACGACCAGTGGGTGGCCGGGCTCCCATCCGGGGTGGCCCTGGCCAACGCCCGGGGGGCCCACGGGGCGGCCGTGGCCGAGTGGGTGGCGGCCGTCCTCCTGGCCCACTCCCGCCGGCTCGACGTCTTCGCCCGGGCCCAGGCCGAGGGCCGCTGGCAGCTCCAGCTCACCGACTCCCTCCAGGGGAAGGCGGTGGCCGTCCTGGGGGCCGGGGACATCGGGACGAACGTCCGGCGGCTCCTCGAGCCCTTCGGTGCCTCCGTCACCCTCCTCGGCCGGACGGCCCGGGACGGGGTCCGCCCCATGGCCGAGCTCGACGCGGTCCTGGGGGACCTCGACGTCGTCGTCCTGGCCCTCCCGGTGACCGAGGAGACCACCGGGCTCGTCGACGGCGGCTTCCTGGGCCGGCTGAAGGACGGCGCCGTCCTCGTCAACGCCGGCCGGGGCGTCCTCGTCGACACCGGGGCCCTCCTCGCCGCCATGGCCCAGGGCCGGATCTCGGCCATCCTCGACGTCACCGACCCCGAGCCTCTCCCGGCCGGCCACCCCCTCTGGTCCGCCCCCGGGGTCACGATCACCCCCCACGTGGCCGGCGCCACCCCAGGCATCTGGCGCCGGGCCTGGCAGGTGGCCGGCGACCAGCTCGAGACCCTGGCCCGGGGCGAGACCCCGGCCAACCTCGTCGTCGACCCCGAGGACCTGAGGGACTAGGGGAACGCCCACCTCGTCTGGCTGTAGGTCCCGCCCTTGGCGAACCCGAAGACGGTCACGGGGGCCACCCGATAGACCGGGACCTCCGCCCGCCGGATGGCGTCACCGAGGCCCGACCAGGTTCCGCCCGGTGCGGCGAAATGGGGTCCGTACTTCAGCTCGTAGGTGTCGGCGACACGTCCCAGCTCGGTCAGGTCGGCGACGATCCCGGCGGTGCCCTCGAGCACGAGATCGAGGCCGTCGAGGGTGTTGCATCCCGTCGTGAGGATGCAGTGGGGGTTCCCGGCCAGGTTCTTCGCCTTGCGCTCGTCCGGGCCGGTGCAGAAGTAGAGGGCTCCGGCCAGCCAGACACCGAGCAGGGGCGCGACGTGAGGCCGGCCGTCAGGTCGGACGGTCGAGAGCCAGTAGAGGTCGGCGCCGGCCAACGCCGCCCGGCCCCGAGACCACGCCGTCGGCATCGCGTCCGGGCTGCTGAAGGCGCTCAGCTCGGTCACCGGCTCTGGCTCGTCCATGTCGCTTCTCCCGTTCTTCACCGACGTCACGGGGAACGTACCGCGATACCTTCGGACCATGTCCTGGTCACCCGACACCGTCTACGTCGGGGGACTCGGGTTCTTCTCGGCCTCGGTGGAGCTGTTCGGGGATCCCGACTGGCCGCGGACCTCGCCGTGTCAGGGGTGGACGGCGCTGGATGTGCTCGGTCATGTCGGCGCCACCATCGGTTTCGGGACCCGGCTGCTCCGTGGTGAACAGCCCGAGTGGTCACCGGGGGATCCACCGGGTGCCCTCGTCGGAGGTGACCCCCGTACCTGGTGGGACGGCCTCGTCACACCGGCCCTCCAGGCCGTCGCAGGCGTCGACCTGGCCGCGGTGGTGGAATCACCGGTCGGCAGGCGCTCGATCGGCGACGGGCTGAGCTTCCCGGCGCTCGACCTCTTCGTCCACGCCTGGGACCTGGCCCGCTGTCTCGGCCGCGACGTCGTGATCCCGGCCGAGATCATCGAGTTCGCCGAGGTCATCTTCCGCCCGATCCCCTCTGGGCAGATGCGCAGTCCCCGGATCTTCGCAGCAGCGTTGGCCGCTCCGCCCGATGCCACCCCGACCGAGGCGTTTATCGCCTGGACCGGTCGGGACCCCCGATGGACAGCTGCGACCGCGGGCTCCGCCTAGTGCTGTGACTGCCAACGTTTGCCTGTTGGGGTTGGGTTGGTGGTTCCTCGTTCAGGCTGCGGTTGCAGGCTGGGCGAGCGACTCCCCGGTGGTGTGGTGGTGATGGTTGTCGGGGCGGGCCTCAGCGGGCCGGGGACCGTGACGGGAGCGGTGGGTGTCCATGGCGATCCGTCGGGGGTCACGCCGGGTCCGGCCGGGGAGATGTCGGCCGGCTCGACGGTGCAGGGTGGTCAGACCGGTGGGGTCGACGGGTGTTCCGCCTCGGGGGTTTCTGGAGGCGATGTTGGTGGCGCCGACGAGGTCTCGGTGGGCGGCCAGGTGGCAGGCGGGACAGGTGAAGTTCCGGCCTTTGGGTTTCGGGACTCGTTGGTGGCAGCGTGGGCAGGTCGACGAGGTGCCGCGTTCGTCGACGAGGATCAGGTCGATGCCGGC
>PLZB01000056.1 GCA_003151955.1 Acidimicrobiaceae bacterium | reverse complement strand
GGGCGGTGGCGGCGGCCCAGAGGGTCCCGTCCGAGACGTCGAGGGGGATGTAGCGCTCGAGGGTCCCGGCCTCCCGCATGGCGTCGAGGAGGATCCTGGACTTCTCACAGGTCCCGGCCCCCAGCTCGACCAGGGTGTCGGCTCCGGCGGCCCGGGCGATGTCGGCGGCGTGGGTCTCGAGGAGGAGCCGCTCGGCCCGGGTGGGGTAGTACTCGGGGAGCCGGGTGATCTGGTCGAAGAGGTCGCTGCCCCGGTCGTCGTAGAACCAGACCGGGGGGAGCCATTTCTCGGCCGCGGTGAGACCGGTCCTGGCGTCGGCCTCGAGGGAGGTCCGGAGGTCGTCGCCGGAGAGGTGGACGTCGAGGGAGGGGGGGAGGACGGGGGCCACGGTCAGCCCTCCCGGTCCTGAGCCAGCCGGAGGCCGGTGAAGGGCCAGCGGGCCGGCGGGGGGAAGAAGTTCCGGTAGGTTCGCCGGAGGTGACCGGGTGGGGTGACGCAGGCCCCGCCCCGGAGGACCTGCTGGTTGACCATGAATTTCCCGTTGTACTCCCCCACCGCACCGGGGGCGGGCCGGAAGCCCGGGTAGGGGCTGTAGGCGCTGGATGTCCACTGCCAGACGGCGGGGGCCCCGGGGGCGTCGACGGTGACGGGGAGGGGATGGAACCGGGGTCCCTCCACGGTGTCGACGGGCTCGGCCACGGCCTCCCACTCCTGCTCGGTTGGGAGCCGGGCCCCGGCCCAGTGGGCGTAGGCGTCGGCTTCGTAGTAGCTGATGTGGCAGACGGGCTCGGCCGGGTCCAGGGGGCGGCTCCCGTGGAGGGTGAAGATCTCCCGGTCCCCGCCGGCGCCGGACCAGTAGAGGGGGGCCTCCCAGCCGTCGGCGGCGATGGCGGCCCAGCCGTCGGAGAGCCAGAGATCGGACCGGCGGTAGCCGCCGTCCTCGATGAAGTCGACCCAGTCCCCGCAGGTGACGAGGCGGGAGGAGATGGCGTGGGGGACGAGCTGGGCCACGTGGCGGGGGGCCTCGTTGTCGAAGGCGAAGCCGGAGCCGTCGTGGCCGACCTCGACGGGCCCGCCGGGATGCTCGATCCAGCGCTGGGCCGGAGCCGGGCCGCCGGGGGCGGGGGGGGCGTCGGGGAGATAGGCCGGTCGGAGGGGGTTCGACCACAGGACGTGCTTCATGTCCATGAGGAGGAGCTCCTGGTGCTGCTGCTCGTGGTGGAGCCCGAGCTCGACGAGGTCGGTCGTGGGCCCGTCCCCGTCGGCGCCGTCGAGGAGGTCGGCCATGGCGGCGTCGACGTGGCGTCGGTAGGTCCCGACCTCGGCGGCTCCGGGCCGGGAGACGATGCCCCGCTGGGGCCGGGGGAAGGGGTGGCCGATCCCCTCGTAGTAGGAGTTGAAGAGGGACCGGAAGGCGGGGTGGAAGACCTCGTAGCCGGGGAGCCGGGGCTCGAGGAGGAAGGTCTCGAAGAACCACGAGGTGTGGGCCCGATGCCACTTCGTGGGACTCACGTCAGGCATGGACTGGACGGTCTGGTCCTCGGGGGAGAGGGGCCGGGCCAGCTCCTCGGTGAGGTCCCGGACGACCTGGTAGCGGTCGAGGAGGGTCCCCGGGGGGGCCACGGTGGCCGAGTCGCCCATGGTCGCCGTCCTTCCCTCTCCCGCCGGCCGTCGGGGGGAACGACCGGGTCAGATGTCACCGTACCCACTTCGCGCCGCCTTCGGTGCATCGGGGCCTCTACCATCGCCCTCGACCGACCCATCACCCTGGAGGTCCCCGTGCCCGAGGTCGCCCTGCTCGATGTGTCGGACCGAGTCGCCACCGTCACCCTCAATCGGCCCGAGGCCCGCAACGCCCTCTCCGGTGAGCTCCTCGCCGCCCTCCCCCGTCTCGTGGCCGAGGCCGAGAGCCGGGACGACGCTCATCGGGGCCGTCAACGGGGTGGCCGTGACCGGGGGGTTGGAGCTGGCCCTGCGGTGCGACTTCCTGATCGCCTCGGACCGGGCCCGGTTCGCCGACACCCACGCCCGGATCGGGGTCCAGCCCCTCTGGGGCCTGACGGTGCTGCTCCCACAGGCCGTCGGGCTCGGGCGGGCCCGGGAGATGAGCGCCACCGGGAACTTCGTCGACGCCGGGACCGCCCTGGCCTGGGGGCTCGTCAACCATGTCGTCCCCCACCGGGAGCTCCTCCCCTTCGCCCGCCGCATGGCGGGGGAGATCGTCTCGAACGACCAGGGGGCGCTGCGGACCCTGTTCGCCACCTACGACGAGGGGGCCCTCCTCGACGCCGGGGCGGCCCTGGCCCTGGAGGGCCGGGTGGGGACGGCCTGGCCGCGGGACCGGCTCGACCCGGCCGAGATCGAACGGCGCCGGGCCGGGGTCGTCGACCGGGGCCGGTCCCAGGCCTGAGCCGGACCCCGGGTCAGTCCGGGGCCAGGAGGACGATCTTGCCCAGCTTCCCCCCGGCCCCGAACCGGTCGTAGGCGGCAGGGGCCTCGTCCATGGGGAAGGTGGCGGCCAGGGGGACCTGGAGCCGGCCGGAGGCGAGATGGGGGACGACCCCGGCCTCGACGGCGGCGATGACGGCGGCCTTCTCGAGGAGGCTCCTGGCCCGGAGGGTGGCCCCGGAGATCCGGGCCCGCCGGCCCATCAATGTGAGGAGGTCGACCTCGACCCGAGCCCCGCCCCCGACCCCGATGATGGCGACCGCGCCACCGGTGGCGAGGGCGCCGAGGACGGCGGGGAGGCTGGCCGCCCCGACGAGCTCGAGGGCGACGTCGAAGGGCCCCCGGGACGGGGCCTCGTCGGGGTCGAGGGCCTCGACCGCGCCCAGCTCGACCAGGGCGGGGCGGAGCTCGGGCCGGCGGACGGAGGCCACCACCCGGGCTCCGGCCAGGGCGGCCAGCTGGACGGCGGCCGTCCCCACCCCGCCGGCGGCCCCGGTGACGAGGACCCGGTCACCGAGGGTGAGGTCGCACTGGCGGAAGAGGGCGTCGTGGGCGGTGGCGTAGACCTCGACGAAGCCGCCGGCCTCGGCCCAGGAGACGGCGTCGGGGACGGCCAGGGCGGCGGTCTCGTCGACGAGGGCCAGCTCGGCCTGGGCCCCGCCACCCACGAGGGCCATGACCCGGTCCCCGGGGGCGAACCGGGTGACCCGGGCGCCGACGGCGAGGACCTCCCCGGCCAGCTCCATCCCGGGGATGTCGGCCGGGAACCCGGGTGGAGCGGGGTAGAAGCCCCGGCGTTGGAGGAGGTCGGCGGCGTTGAGGCCGGCGGCCCTGACGGCCACCAGGAGCTCGGTGTCGGCCGGCTCGGGGTCGGGGTGGTCGGTCCAGTGGAGGTCGCCCTCGACGACGGTGACGGCTCGCATGGCCCCGAGGGTAGACGGGGAGGGTGGCGGCGGCGGGGGGAACCGGCTTCAATGGGCCCCGGGGGCGAGCGGGAGGTCTGACGTGTCGAGCTTGGATCCCCACCCCCCGAGGCCCCCGGACGCCGTCCCGGTGACCGCAGACGGCGGATCCGACGACGCGGGACTCTTCGGCTGGGCCCCGGCCGTCTGGACGGCCGGCTCCCCCTGGAGCGAGCCCAAGGCCCCGGACCCGGGAGGCAACGATTCCGGGGCCTCGCGTCGGGGCGGGGACGATTCCGCGGAAGCGTCGGGGACGGAGGGCGAGGAGAGCCGGGACCCCGAGATCGGGACCCTCATCCGGGTGACCCTCGGCCTGGTAGGGGGAAACTGCCTGGCCCACCTCGACGCCCTCGACCCGGAGGGTGTCCGGCACACGAGGGCGGGACTGCGGAGGATCCGGTCCCATCTCCGGGCCTTCCGGAGGATCCTCGACCCGGCCTGGGTGGTGGCGACGAGGGCCGAGGTGAGCTGGTACTCCTCCCTCCTGGGACCGGTCCGGGACGTCGACGTCCTGGCCGAGCGCATCGGGAGGGTCTACGGGGAGGACCTCGGGGAGGAGCTGCTCGGGGAGATCTTCGCCGTGCTCGAGCTGGCCCGGGAGCTGGCCCTGGCTCCCCTGGCCGTGGTGGCCGCCGGGGAACGACGGCGGCACCTCGAGAGGCGGCTGGGCGGCCTCGGAGGGGTACCCCTCCGGGGTCGTTCGGGAGAGCCCGCCCTGGGCGCCCTCCCGCCGATCCTGGCCCGTCAGTGGCGGGACCTCCGGGACGCGGCCCGGGCCGCCCGGCACGATCCGTCGGAGACGAACCGGGCCGCCGTCCGACTCCGGACCCGACGGCTCCGGCACACCGCCGAGGTGGCCGCCCCCCTGCTGGGGTCCCGACTGGAGAAGGTGGCCGGGGCCGCCGAGGTCCTGGGGGAGGGACTGGGCGAGGTGCACGACGCCGGGGCCTGCCGGGTCTGGCTGGAGGACCTGGCCCGACTCCGGCCCCATCTCGGCTACGTGGCCGGCCGGCTCTCGATGGCCGAGGAGAAGGCGGCCGGGGAGCTGGCCGGGGACTGGTTCAAGGACTTCCGGGAAGTCCGGCGACAGTGGCGGCGGTGGGGGCCGGTCTGATCCCTAGACCCCGAGGTGGCCCGAGTCCCAGAGCTTGATCCCCCCGAGGATGCCGGCCGAGTTGTCGATGACGGTGACGTCGTCGGCCAGGGTGCCCTCGAGGCGCTTGGCGTTGCCCCCGCCGATGTAGCAGTGGTCGAAGAAGACGAGGTTCCGGAAGACCTCGATGGCCTTCGTCGCCCGCTTGTTCCAGCGGTCGTCCCCGATGTCCTTCCGGGTCCGGTCGCCGAGCTGCTCGTTGAAGGTCTCCCCCTTCCGGAAGGGGGCATGGGCGAACTCCATGTGGGGGAGGAGATGGCCGTCGTAGAAGAGGCCCGTCCCGAAGCCGGTCCCGAGGGTGAGGACCAGTTCGAGGCCCTCGCCCTTCACCACGGCGGCGCCCTGGAGGTCGGCGTCGTTGGCCACCTTGGTCGGCTTGCCCAGCTTCTCGGTCAGGGTCTGGGCCAGAGGGAAGTCGGTCCAGGCGGCCAGGAGCTCGGGGTCGACCTTGGAGCCGGGGCCGTCGACGGTGACGAAGTGGGGGGCGGTGAGGATGTTGCCGGCCCGGACCATCCCGGGGAAGCCGGCCGAGGCCCGGTCGGAGGCGGGGAGGGGGGCGACGAGGGCGACGAGGTCGGCGACGAGCTTGTCGGGGGGGGTCGGGTAGCTGGTGGCCACCCGGACCCGGTCGGCGACCATGGCCCCCGCCGCGTCGAGGACGGAGGCCTTGAGGCCGGTCCCGCCGATGTCGATGGCCAGGGTGAAGGGGGTCTTGGGGGTGCCGTCGGGAGTCATGGCGCCCCACGCTTGTGCGGCCGGGGACCCCCGTCAAGCACCGGGGGTGGACGGGGCGGTCACGGCCCCGGCCAGACCGGCCCCGGGGGAGGCCTCGACGGGGAAGGCCCCGGGCCCGGTCCGGGCCCAACCGTCGAGGTGGAGGACAGCGTCGAGGGGGAGCCGGGTCCGCCAGCCGTGGCGCTCGAGGTCGGGGGTGTCCTGGAGGCGGCTCACCGGTCCGATGCAGAGCCAGGCCACGGGGCGGACGGCCTCGGGGATCCCGAGGAGCTGGCGGAGGAAGCCCTCCCGGTAGAAGGAGACCCAGCCCATGCCCCAGCCCTCGGCGGTGCAGGCCAACCAGAGGTTCTCGATGGCGAGACAGACGGAGTAGAGGCCGGCGTCGGCGATGGCGTGGCGGCCGAGGACGTTGGGGGCCCCCCGGGCCGGGTCGTAGGTGACGACGACCGAGAGGCTGGCCTCGAGGACCCCGTCGATCTTGATCCCGGCGAACCGGGAGGCGAGCTCCCCCTCGAGGGCGTCGGCGAAGGCCTGGCGCTCCTCCTGGACGTGGTCCCAGAAGGCCCGGCGGAGTCCCCTGTCGGCGACGAGGACGAAGTCCCAGGGTTGGGTCAGGCCCACGCTGGGGGCGCAGTGTCCGGCGGTGAGGACCCGGTCGAGGACGACCGGGTCGAGGGGCTCCCCGGTGAACTCGGCCCGGACGTCCCGGCGGCGGGCGATGACGTCGTAGAGGCCGGCTTCGACGGCGGGCGGGGGCGAGAGGGCCGGGTCCATGGCTCCTGCCACCTTAGTGACCGGCGGCGCCAGGGGGATGGGGAGGGGTTGCGAGAGCCTGGAGGAGGGAGACGAACTCGGCCGCCTCCGCCGGAGCGGGGATCACGGATCTCCGGTTGTCACCTTCGTAGCCGGTCTCGACGAGCTGGTTGTCGTAGACGGCGCGGTAGAGCCGGGGATCGGTGCCCGGGACCGGCGTGGAGACCGACAGACTCCTGGACCGTGGCCCCGTTCTCGAAGACGAGCCGGAGCTCGAGCTCCGACGGAGAGATACGCCCGGACGAGGTGGGCCGGATCGGCGTGGACGGGAAGGACCGGTCGGTCGGACTCGACGGTGGGATCGTGAGGAGCTCGCCGTCCGGGAGGAGGAGGGACCCGGCGAAGGTGCGGCGGAGCCGGGGGAGGGCCTCCTGGGGGTCGAGGGCGACGGGGAGATGCGAGAAGCTCACCGAGGCGGCTCCGAAATCGGGGTCGGCGGCTGATCGGAGGGTCAGAGCCGCGGCCAGGACGAGAGCGGCGATCGTGGCAGGGTCGTCGGACATCGGGACCACCCATCGTAAGACACCGCGGACAGTGAGGCCTCGGTCACGAGAGCTGACCGGCGAGTAGCCTTCGCCACCATGACCTCTCAGCCCTGGCTCGGTGACGCCTGCTCGCTCGTCGACGCATTCCGGAAGGGGGAGCTCAGCCCGGTCGAGGCCCTGGATGCCTCCTACGGGGCGATCAGCCGTTCGGAGTTGAACGCCTTCTGCCATCTCGACGAGGAGGCGGCCCGGACGGCGGCGGCCGCCGCCGACGTCTCCCTCCCCTTCGGGGGGGTGCCCATCGCGGTCAAGGAGCTCGACTGCGTCGAGGGGTGGCCTTACAGCGAGGCCTCCCTGGTCTTCGAGGGGCGGGTGGCGGATTCGACGAGCACGATGGTGGAGCGGCTCCGGGGGGCGGGGGCGGTCCTGGCCGGACAGACGACGGCCAGCGAGTTCGGGGGGGTCAACTGCACCCACACGAAGATCCACGGGACGACCCGGAACCCCTGGAACCCGGAGAGGACCCCGGGAGGCTCCTCGGGGGGGACGGCGGCGGCGGTGGCCGGTGGGCTCATCCCGATCGCCACCGGGGGGGACGGGGGCGGGTCGATCCGGATCCCGGCCGGCTATGTGGGGATGTTCGGGCTGAAGTCGACCTTCGGGAGGATCCCCCGGGGTCCCCACACCATGCAGCCCCCTCTGACGGTGACGATCGGCTGCATCAGCCGGTCGGTCCGGGACACGGCCCGGTGGTTCGACGTCTGCAACGGGTTCGACCCCCGGGACACCCTGAGCCTGCCCCGGGTGGAGGGCTGGGAGACGGGTCTGGGCGGACACCTCGGGGAGCTCCGGGGGAAGAGGGCCGCCATCCACGTCGATTTGGGGGCCGCCTTCGTGAACCCGGCCGTGGCCGAGATCGTCACGGCTGGGGCCGAATCCCTCATCGCCGATGCCGGCCTGGAGCGGGTCGACGTGTCGGTCTCGCTCCCCCAGGCCGGCTTCGAGTGGGCCATGGGGAACCTCGTCACCCTCCAGGCCTCCCTGGGGGACCTCTACCCGGGCTGCGCCGACCTCTTCACCCCGGAGATCATGTTTGGGATGAACATCGCCACCAGCCAGTTCAACCTGGTCCTGGCCGGGGCCAACGAGAAGTTCCGGATCGCCATGAACGAGTCGATGGCCGACCTCTTCGAGGAGGTCGACTTCGTCTTCTGCGCCACCAACCCCGACGTCCCCTTCAACGCCTCCGGTCCCCTCCCCCTCTCCGTGGGCGACCGGGACCTCGCCGCCGAGTTCGGCATCGAGAAGGCGCTGGGGAACAACGGGGCCCTGACCATGCCGGCCAACCTGACGGGGAACCCCGCCGTCACCATCCCGGCCGGGACCCTCGACGGGATGCCGATCGGGATGCAGGTCATCGGGAAGCACCACCAGGAGGAGCTCCTCCTCGATCTCGCCGTCGTCGCCGAGCGGGAACGGCCCTGGCCCCTGGTGGCTCCGGGGTATCCGGTCTGAGCCCTTCCCGGGGGGGCGGGGCCGGCTGCGGGGTCAGGCCGAAAGGGTGACGGGGAGGCTGTCGAGGCCCCGGAGGACGATGTTCTCCTTGTAGGTGAACCGGTCCGTGCTGGGCTCGATGGTCCCGGCCCGGCGGAGGAGAGCGGCCAGCGCCACCTGGGTCTCGAGCCGGGCCAGGGGGGCGCCCAGGCAGTGGTGGATGCCGAATCCGAAGCCGAGGTGGTTGTTCTCGGTCCGGCCCACGTCGAACTTGTCGGGGTCGGGGAAGGCCTCGGGGTCCCGGTTGGCCGAGGCCACCAGGAGGAGGGCGAAGTCCCCCTGGGCCAGCTCGACCCCCCCGATCTCCATGGGCTCGAGGAGGGCCCGGCCGGTGAGCTGGATGGGACCGCAGTAGCGGAGCATCTCCTCGACGCCGCTGCGGGACAGGCCCGGGTCGGACCGGAACCGGGCCAGCTCGGAGGGGTGCTCGAGGAGGGCGAGGGCACCGCCGGAGATGAGGTTGACGGTCGTCTCGTGGCCGGCCACGAGGAGAAGGATGCAGGTCGAGAGGAGCTCGGCCTGGGAGAGGACCTGGCCGGCCTCCTCGGCCTGGATCAGGGAGGTGAGGAGGTCGGGACCGGGATGACTGCGGCGGTCCTCGATGAGGGTGGAGAAGTACATGGCGAAGTTCAGGATCCCGGTCAGCCGCTCCTCGATGGCCTCGGGGGGGAGGAGGAAGTCGGGGTCGAGGCCGCGGGCCAGGGCGTCGGACCACTCCTTGAAGAGGACCTGGTCCTCGGCCGGGACGCCGAGGAGCTCGGCGATGAGCTGGACGGGGAGGGGGTAGGCGTAGTCGGCCACCAGGTCGGCCGTCCCCCGGTCGAGGGCCTCGTCGAGGAGTCCCTCGCAGATCTCCTCGACCCGGGGCCGGAGCCCCTCGACGACCCGGGGGGTGAAGGCCTTCTGGACGAGACCCCGGAGCCGGGTGTGGTCGGGGGGGTCCCGGAAGAGGAAGGGGGCCATCTCCTCCAGGGCCTCGGCCGCCCCGGCCCCGCTCACGATCTCGGCCAGCCGGGCGTCGGGGAAGGCCGTGGGGTCGGCGTTGCGGGCGTCGCTGGATGAGCGGCGGTCCCGGAGGATGGCGAGGCAGTCGGCGTGGCGGGTGAAGACCCAGAAGCCGAGGGGGCTCCGGTGGACAGGATTGGCGGCCCGGAGGCGGTCGTAGATGGGGTAGGGGTTCTCGGCCCAGGTCGGGTCGTAGGGATCCCAGACGAGGGACCCGGCCGCCTCCGCCTCGTCCCGGGCGGCCCGGGCCGCCCCGGCCATGACCGCCGTCTGCCGGGCCAGCTCCGCCGCCGTCTCCCCGTCCAGCTCCCCCGGGAGGGTGCCCCCGGAATCTCCCTCGTCCGGTCCCATGGATTGCAGGCTAGTGGTCCTGCCGATAAGTAC
>PLZB01000078.1:187-106593 GCA_003151955.1 Acidimicrobiaceae bacterium | reverse complement strand
GCCTACATTCTGCGGAAGTCAGGGATGTCGATGCCGTCCCCGATGTTGACCGGCGACCCGCGTATCCGGTTGCCCATGTCGCTCAGAGGAAGAAGGAGTGAGCGGGCCGGGGTAACGTCCGCTGGAGTTCGGTGATCCAGTCGACCACGGCATCGAGCCGGCCGGCACGCCGATGGGCCTCGACATCCCGAAAGACGGTGTTGAGGTGACGACCCCGGCCGTTGGCGGGACAGAACGCGGCAAAGCAGCGGCTGGTTTCGACCATGTCCAGGACATCCCTTCGCCGATCGCCCTTCCAAATGGCGTCGAGACCGCTCTCTGAGAGGTCACCGATGAAGTAGTCGGGGTTCCCATACCTGTCGGAGCACACCACCAGCGCCCCGGCCGAGGTGATCTCGCCGAACCACCCGGCCGCCAGGCATCGCTCGGTCAAATCGGTGGTAGCGCGACGACGGCCGATGATCCGGACCGGTTCGGAAGTCGAACCGGCCCTGACAGTGGGCCCAGAAGCCTGGGGTGGTTCGAGGAACGACGCCTGGGGCGCGACGACGAGAGTCGGGGTGTGCCGAAGCACCTCCTCGACCTCGCCTCCGGCCGCCACCAGGGCCCCGAGGCGACTCGAGGTGTCGTTGCCGAGACGGACCTGGGAAGCGTAGAACTGATAGGTCGGCCTGACGATGAGATAGTCGATCCCCCTGGACCCGGCCTCGTTGTCGAGGCTGGCGATGAAATGGGCCAGCGGCACGATGTCCGCCAGGTTGGTGTCGTCGACCACGGCGGAGACCCCGATCAGGGTGGGGGAGTCCTGCTGGTTACGGGTCCGGACAAGCTGCCGGAGGTTGTCCCGGACCCGCCGCGCATATGGGCGCTCGGCCCGGTACCCGTGGTGCTCCTGGTGGACCCGGTCATCGACGGCGTCGACGCTGACCCTGATGAAGGCCATCGCGATGTCGATGAGCTCGTCGACGCGCCGGGGATTGAGGAGACTGCCGTTGGTGAAGAGACTCTGGGCCAGGCCGAGGGCCCGGGCCAGGCGGGCGGCCGGGTAGAGACCGCGGTGCATGGTGGGCTCGCCGCCGACCCACATGATGCCGACGCCACTCCGGGCCAGCTCCCGGACGATCGCCTCGAGCTTGTCCGAAGGCATGACCGTCCTGGAGTTGGCCAGGGGGTGACTGAACACGTCATCCCCGATCCAGTCCTCACGAGCCGAACGACAGCTGCACCAGGGGCAGGAGAAGTTACACAGATAGGTCGGAGACAGTTCGACATGGAGTGGCTTGACCTCGTCGTAGCGGCCTTGGAGAACCAGATCGACCCGGTCCTGCCAGAAAACCCACTGCCCGCTCTCGACGCGGGCGCCGTCGAACTCCTCAGCGGTCCCGTAGTGCCCGACCCGATCGGGGAGTGCCACGCAACCGCCAGCTTTCAACGAACGTTCCCCAGGCGATCCTTGCCCATGTACCGCTGAAGCACTTCGGGAACGGCGACGGTCCCGTCTGGCTGCTGGTAGTTCTCCAGAATCGCCGACCAGACCCGGGGGGTCGCCAGGGCCGAGCCGTTCAGGGCATGGAGGAGCTCGGGCTTGTCCCCGGGCTTCCGGCGGAACCGGGAGTTGTTCCGGCGGGGTTGGAAATCGCCGAAGATGCCAACCGACGAGACCTCGAGCCAGGCATCGGATCCGGGAGCGTAGACCTCGATGTCAAAGATCCGGGTGGAAGAGAAGGTGAGGTCGCCGGCACAGAGGTCGACGAGTCGGTAGGGAAGACCAAGGAGCTGGATGGGGCGGAGGGCGTCCTCAAGAAGCTGGTCGAACTGGCCCTGGACCTGTTCAGGTGCGCAAAGGTGGACGAGCTCCACCTTGTGGAACTCGTGGAGACGCTGCATGCCCCGGGTCGCCTTCCCTGCCGAACCCGCTTCGCGACGCCAACAGACCGTGTAGGCCATGTACTTCTTGGGGAGGTCGCCAAGGTCGAGGATCTCACCCGCGTGAATGCTCGTGAGAGGGACCTCGCCCGTGGGAATAGCCCAGAGGTCGTCGCTGGTCATCTGGTACATGTCGTCGGCGAACTTGGGGAGGTGGCCGGTTCCCTTGAGTGTGTTGGAGGAGACGAAGTGGGGAGGGACGATCTCGACGTAGTTGTCCCGGTTCAACGTGAGTCCCAGGTCGACAAGGGCGTAGAGGAGGCGGGCACCGTCGCCGCGGAGCATGGAGAACATGGGACCGCTCATGGTCGTGGCCCGGGCGATGTCGAGGATCCCGAGCTGCTCGCCGAGGGTCCAGTGGGGCAGCCAGTCGCGCCCGGCATAGTTGTCGGGGTCGTAGCCGGAGGTCGAGACGACGACATTGTCGGCGTCGGAGACGCCGTCGGGGCTGGCGTCGTCGGGAAGATTCGGAAGCTGGAGGAGAACCGATTCCACAGCCTCGAGCGCTTCCCGGGCGGCCTGCTCCGCCACGGCTGCGGCCTCGCTGAGGACCCGGGCCGAGCCGAGGAGAGCGGCCATGACGTCGTCGGGCGTCCCGGCGCGCTTGGCCGCCTGGACCTCCTTCGAGACCCTGTTGAGGTCGGTGTTCGCCCCGTCCCGGTGAGCGACCGTCTGGTTGCTGAGGAGGAGGAGCTCGCGGGCCCGGTCGATGAGGTCGGGATCGACGAGCTTGCGGAGCAACCGGTCACGGGTGGGTCCGAATTCGTCGATGAGCAGCCGTCGGTCGATCATTGGTGTCCTCGGGAGGGGTTGGCGTCCTCAGAGAAAGAAGGAGTGGCCGAGAGGATAGGTGACATCCCGGAGATCCTCGATCCATCGCCGAACGTCGTCGATTCGTCCCTCGCTGCGCAGTTGCTCAATGCGGTGGAACAGGCGGTTGTAGTGATGGCCCCGTGAGTTGTGGGGACAGATGGTGGCGAAGCACCGGTCCTGGTTCCGGGCTTCAAGGACGGTCCTTCGACGATCAGACCTCCAGATGTCGCCCAGGGTCTGATCCAGAAGGTTCCCGATGGTGTAGGCGGGATTCCCGTACGAGTCGGAGCAGAGCTGGACGTCGCCGTCGTGGCGAATCTCGCTGGCGATGCCATAGGCCAGGCAGTCGGTGGATGCCTGGTAGAAGTCGGCGTCCTCCGCGGGGGGCTCGTCGAAGGAGTCCTTCACTGCGACCAGAGGGACTCCCACCTCGTGAAGGATCTCCCAGGCCGCACCTCCCTCCTCGACAAGGGCCCACGCCCTGGCCTTGGTGTCATCTTCCAGCCGAGCCCAGGGCCGGTAGAAGGATGAGTAGTTCATGACCGGTCGAACGATGCAGTAGTCGATGCCGCCGCCGGCCTCGGTCACGACGTCTCGGACAAGGCGGGCAGCCTCGACCACGTCGTGGAGGTTCCGCTCGTCCATGATGAGGGAGATCCCGATGAGGGTGCGCGACCCACGCTCCAGCTTCCGGGTAGCCAGCTGCCGGAGCTTCTGCTTGACCCGGTCGAAATAGTCCCACTCCTTGGGGTAGCCGTGGAACTTGATGTAGGCCTCCTCAGTCCCACAATTGAGACTGACTCGGATGAGAATCGGGTCGGCATCGAGGGCACGGTCGACGTCGATGAAGACGCCGTTGGTGAGGAAACTGGCCGAGATCCCCTTGGATCGGGCGTAGAGCATGGCGTCATAGGTGAAGGGGTTGGCCGTCGGGTCACCTCCGCCCCAGATAATCCCCATCTGACCGTCGGCGGACAGCGAGGCCATCTCGTCGATGGCTCGTCGCAGCCCTTCGGGGTGCATGGTGTTGCGCTCTTCGACTTCAGTGTTGTTGTCCCAGGTACCACCCTCAACCCATTCGGTCCTCGTCACCCTCCGACTGCAATGGGGGCACATGAAATTACAAACCAGAGTGAAGATGCCTTCGAAATGGAC
Source organism: Acidimicrobiaceae bacterium (assembly GCA_003151955.1). GTDB lineage: Bacteria > Actinomycetota > Acidimicrobiia > Acidimicrobiales > UBA8190 > PALSA-743. Next base: position 102,699 of record PLZB01000078.1, on the reverse strand, counting down.
GGGTCGGAGATCGAAATAACGGCCTTCCAGGACGGCATCGACGCGGTCCGGCCAATGGGCGAACTGAGCCATGAACTTCGGTGTCCTGTCGAACTCCTGGCGGCTGCCGTATTGGCCTGGACGGTCGGGAAGTGGGAACTCGGTCCTGCCGTCGTCCTCCGGGAGCCAGACGCCAGGGAAGGGCTGCAGGGGGTTGGGCGTGCCGTTGCTGACGATGACCTCGTCGCCCACGGCAAAGACATCAAAGCTCCCGACCTGGCCCGAGATCTTGAGGGGCCGGAGGGTGGTGGCGTCGAGTAGGGGGATTCGACGCCCCTGGCTCCGTGTGGGCGGTGTCACAGGGCCTCCCGATCGATATAGCCGTGCCGTTCGAAGATCTGGCAAACATCGCACCAGTCGCTGTCGACCGGGGTGAAAGGTTGATGAAGAAGGGTGCTCCCGCAATTGACGCAATGCTCCTCCACCAACGGCGCCTGACGGCGGCCTCGCCAGCGATGGGCGCTGTAGAGGAAGACCTCGAGCCCGGGCCAGTACTGCTGCATCACGTCGGCCAGGTAGTAGTAGAAGTTCCGGTCCTGTGGATGGAGCTCCCAAGCATTGGGGTGGGCGTGAGTGGCGAAACCGCCGGTCCGCTGGCGGTAGTAGAGGTGGAGCTGCTTCTTGTTGATGAAGGCGAGGGGATAGATGTAGGTAAGGTCCCCGATCCTGCGCCGCGGGACCGGGGCGACGTCATAGCCGGTGAACCAACTGTTCAGGAGGCCGGCGACGAGGTCGGAGACGTGGAGACCGAGGGCAATTCGGTCGAGGCCCTCCTCGACGGCCACGACCTCGAGGACGCGTCTAGTGGTGTGGTGATCGATGTACATCACCTTGTGCGCGTCGGCCGTCTCCATCAGCCCGGTTAGGGCCTCAGACAAAGGACACGAGAGGTGAAAGGCATTCTGGGCTCGATCGGCCCCGACGGTGATGTGGGGGATGCCGCAGTCCGAGGCAAGCTGCTTGGCCCTGGCCTGGACGGTGGACTTCTGGCTGTCGAAGTCTTCGAACGTGGCGGCCACGATGCGGTGAGCAGGGAGCCGGTCGGCATTGGCTGTCAGGGCTAGGAGGAGCGCCGTGCTGTCCACCCCGCCCGAGAGCCCAACGAGGACCCCGCAATCTGCCTCGGGCTCGGGCTCGAGGAGATCGAACTCGAGGCACGTCTCCAGGATCCGCTGCTCGACTTCGGTGGCAAGGTCGTCGAGGGTCAACTCGACGCGGCTGGCCAGGACGTGGGCGTCGGCGTCGAAGGAGATGCGGGGCCAGACGTAGGCGGTCGGGGCTGACCGCCTGTAGAGGTCGTCGTAGAGGTCGGTGAAACGGGTGAGGTCGTAGCCTTCGATCAGCCTGGCTTCGTAGTCGGTGCCCGCCTCGAGGACATGTCCATCCGGGACAGGATCGGCCCCGTTGACGACAACCACGGAATGGAGGGGCACGAAATGCCGGAGCAGAACGTCAGCCACCGTGTCCCCAGGCGCAATCCTGAGCGCCGAGGTGTTCCCCAGGCGATCGTGGAGCGACAGTCTCGCCCCGTCGTGTCGGTGTGGGGCTGCGCCCGGAAAGCGACTACTTGCTGGCTCGGGGGTCAGCACAGCAGGTTCGGAATCGGAGGAGGTCGTCCCGAATCTTGGCCTCGGCGGCCCGCAGTTCATCTCGTAGATGGGGTACGGAGGCCACGACCGCCTGGTGCTGCCCAACCAATGCTGCTTCGGTAAGTGCCATGATTGCTCGCCCTCTTCTCCCGCTCGAAGATTTGTTAGCGAAAACCTACACATTCTGGCGGCCGGGATCAAGGGCCGCGCCAGAGAAGCCCACTGAGGCCCCCACCCCAGGTCCAAGCCCAGGTCAGCGGCTCTTTTTCAGGGCTTGTCGACCCCCAACACCCACATGGCGAAGAACTGCGATCCCCCGCCGTAGGCCTGGCCGAGGGCCTTGCGGACGCCGTCGACCTGGTGGTCACCGGCCTGGCCCCGGACCTGTAGGGCGACCTCGAGGAAGCGGAGCATGCCGGAGGCACCGATGGGGTTGGAGGAGAGGACGCCGCCAGAGCAGTTCCAGGGGATGTCCCCGCCGTCGAGGGCGGTGGCCCCGGAGTCGGTCAGCTTCCAGCCCTCCCCCTCGGGGGCGAAGCCGAGGTTCTCGAGCCACATGGGCTCATACCAGGAGAAGGGGACGTAGACCTCGGCGCAGTCGAGCTCGGCCCGGGGGTCGGTGATGCCGGCCTGGTGGTAGACGTCGGCGGCGCAGTCCCGGCCGGCCTGGGGGTTGACCTGGTCCCGGCCGGCGAACATGGTGGGCTCGGAGCGCATGGCCAGGCCGTGGACCCAGGCCGGGGGGATGCCGGTGGAGGCGGCCACGCCCTCGGCGACGTCCTCGGAGGCGAGGACCATGGCGGCGGCCCCGTCGGAGGAGGGGCAGGTCTCCTCGAAGCGGAGGGGGTCCCAGAGCATGATCGAGTCGCGGATCTTCTCGTAGGAGATGTCCTCCTGGTGGAGGTGGGCGTAGGGGTTCTTCAGCGCCTGGGTCCGGTCCTTCAGGGCCACCTTGATCCCGATGTCGTCGGGGGCCCCCGACCGGCGGATGTAGGCCCGGATGATGGGGGCGAAGTAGCCGCCGGCGCCGGCGAGGAGGGGGGCGGAGAAGGGCTGGGGGACGGAGAGGGCCCACATGGCGTTGGAGTCGGACTGCTTCTCGAAGGCCACCGTGAGGACCTTCTTGTGGGTGCCCGAGGTGACGAGGTGGGCGGCGACGAGGGCGGTGGAACCCCCGACGGAGCCGGCGGTGTGGACCCGGAACATGGGCTTCCCGACGGCGCCGAGGGCGGGGGCCAGGAAGAGCTCGGGCATCATGACGCCCTCGAACATGTCGGGGGCCTTCCCGATGACCACGGCGTCGATGTCGGACCAGGTCATCCCGGCATCGGTGAGGGCCCGGAGGGCGGCCTCCCGGACGAGGCCGGCGATGGAGACGTCGGACCGCTTGGCGGCATGGCGGGTCTGTCCGACCCCGACGACGGCGCAGCGCTCGGCCATCAGCTTTCCTTCCCGGCGGGGTCGGCGGCGAGGCCGCAGACGAGGTTCTGCTGGAGGCAGGGTCCGGAGGTGGCATGGGCCAGGGCGGTCGAGGCCGTCCCGTCCATGATCCGGTTGGCGGCCTCCCCGATCCGGGTCAGGCCGGCCACCATGAGGGGATGGGCGGCCAGGGCCCCGCCGGAGGGGTTCACCGAGACGTCGGGGCCGATGCCGAGGGCATTGCGGACGATGACCTCCTGGGAGGCGAAGGGGGCGTAGATCTCGGCCACGTCGACAGCGGCCCCGTCGACGCCGGCGTCGGCGGCGGCATCACGGGTCGAGGGGGAATCGGTGAGGTCCCGGGCCCCGAGGGAGGGGGTCTCCATCCGGTGGGCGATCCCGGTGATCCAGGCCGGCCGGTCGGCGAGCTCCCGGGCCCGGTCCCCGGCGGCGAGCACGATGGCGGCACAGCCGTCGGAGATGGGGGGGACGGCGTGGCGGCGGAGGGGGGCGACGAGGTAGTCGTCGGCGAGGAGCTCGTCGGGGGTCTGGTCCTTCGCCACCTGGGCGTTGGGGTTCGAGAGGGCCCGGCGGCGGTTGTCGGCGGCGATCCGGGCGAAGTCGGCCTCGGTGGCCTTCCCGGCGTCGATGAGGGCCTGGGCCTGGAGGGCGGCCAGGGCCACGGGGTCGGGCCAGAGGGGGGCGACGTAGTAGGGGTCGAGCTGGAGGGCGAGGACCCGGTCGAGCTGGCCCGGGGAGGAGCGGCCGAAGGCGTAGACGAGGGCGGTGTCGAGCTCCCCGTCCTGGAGGAGGGTCCAGGCCTCGTAGAGGGCCCAGGCCCCGTCCATCTCGACGTGGCTCTCCCGCATGGGGGGCCAGGCCCCGACGGCGTCGAGGGCCATGACGAAGCTGAAGGGGGACCCGACGAGGTAGTCGGTGGACCCGGAGCAGACGAAGTCCATGTCGTCCTTGGTCAGCCCCAGCCGGCCGAAGACCTCGCCCACGACGGGCATGAGCATCTCGACCTCGTTGCGGTGGTCCTCCCGGCGGACGTTCGGGCTCTGGGCGAAGGAGACGACGGCCACCTCCCGCAGCGGCTTCCCGTGGGCGTTCGTCTGGGCCGCCATCAGAGGTACTCCTTGTAGGTCTCGTAGTCGGCGTCGGGCTCCCCGGTGGGCCGGAAGTACTTCACCGACTCCAGGGAGGGGCCCCACTCCGAGGGGTCCTTCCAGACGGCCTCGACCCGCATCCCCATCCGGATCTCGGCGGCGGGGAGCTCCTGGACGAGGCCCATGAAGGCGATGTTGGCCCGGTCGAGGAGGATCTGGGCGCAGATGTAGGGGATCTCGATGGACTGGCCGGCGAAGGCGACGTTCACGACGCAGTAGGTCGTGACGATCCCGCTGTTCCCGAGCTCCACCTCCTCTTGGAGGGCGACGCCGTCGGTCGGGCAGGATCCCCGGGGCGGGACGTAGACCTGCTCGCACTTGGGACAGCGCTGGCCCAGGAACTTGCCCTGGGAGAGCCCGGTCAGGAAGCGGGACTGGGCCAGGCCGGCGGTGAACTCGTAGTCGATCCGGATCGGGGTGGCCAGGGTGGTGACCGGGCCGGGGGCCTCGGCGGCGGTGTCGGTCATGGGGTGGCCTCCTCGGGGACGAAGCACTCGAGGTCGGCCATGGCCCCGATCCGGTCGGCCTCGGGCCGGAACCGGGCCGTGACCCGCATCCCGGTGGAGACGGCCTCGGGGGTCCCGGCGTCGAGGGCGTGGAGGAGGCCGGTGTCGGCCCCGTCGAGGCGGACGAGGACCCAGGCGAAGGGTCGGTCGAGGGGCTGGTCGGGCCGGGGGGACCCGGCCCAGCTCCAGCTGGTCACCACCCCCCCGGGACCGACCTCGAAGAGGTCGGTGGTGTCCTCCCCGGTGACCGGGTCGTACTCGGTGGGAGGGACGACCACCTGCCCGGCACTCCCCCGGGTCCCGAGGATCCGCCCGTCCCGGAGACCGGTGAGGAACCCCCCGATGACGGGGCCGGTCGAGCGGGAATAGGGGAATTCGAGGACGTGGGGGGCCTTGAGCACGTCGCTGTCGGACATCACCCTCCTCTGGCTCGGGGACCGGGCCGACCCCGTCTCGCCGCCCCCGGGGGGGTCGACGGTGGTGGTCGGCGCCAGCTCAAAAAGTAGAACACATTCCAGTTCTGGGACGCAAGCGGTTTCAGGTCACGTCGGAGCGGAGGGTGGTCAGGGAGCCGGCCACGCTGAGGACGACGCCGTAGGCGAGGAGGACGAGAACCCCGCCCCACCAGGGGAGGAGCTGGAGGGAACCGCCACCACCGAACCCTCCGGACCTCGCCGCGGAGCCGAGGAGGGCCATGGCGGCCTGGCCCGGCATGTACTCGCCCACGGTGGGGAGGACCCCGGTGACGATGGGCTCGACCACGATGGTGAAGGTCAGACCGGAGACGAGCGCAGGCACCTGGCTCTTCAGGAGTGCCCCGAGGCCGACGCCGTAGAGGGCGAAGAGCACGGCGGCCCCGAGGTCGCCCGGGAGGACCAGGCGGTACTCCGTGAGCATGATGCCGGCCGTGCCATGGCCGGTCGCCACCAGGAGGTAGCCCAGGCCGAGACCGGAGACGGCGGTGATCACCCCGAGAGTCAGGCCGGCGGTGGCGGCCACCACCAGCTTGGCGGCGGTGACCCGGCCCCGCCGGGGCTCGGCCAGGAGGGTCGGTGTCACCGTCTTGTGGCGGTACTCCCCCGTGACGATCAGGACCCCCACCACCAGGGCCAGGGTCTGGGCGATTCCCATGGGCCGGAAGACCCCGTCGAACCACCGGGGGGAGCCGGACGGGACCAGCAGGTCCCGGAGGGCCCGGCGCCGGGGGGCGTAGGCGATGAGGAGCCCGAAGCCGCTCGTAGTCAGGACCACCACCCCGGCCAGGACCCACGTCGACCAGACCGTGCGGATCTTCAGGAGCTCGGAGCGGATCAGCCGGGTCACGGCTGTCCCTCCGGCGGAGGGGGCCCGGCCAGGGGCGGCCCGGTCGGGGACTGGAACTCCTGTCCCTCGGTCAAGGTGAAGAAGAGGTCCTCCAGGGACTCGGCGCTCGAGGTCATCTCGTGGACCACGATCCGCTCGGCCGCCATGACCGGGCCGACGGCCTCGGCGGTGGCGTCGGCGACGGCGACGAGGTCGCCCTCGGCGGTGGCCGGCATGCCGGCGGCGGCCAGGACCTCGAGGAGTCTGGCCCGATCCGGGGTCCGGACCAGGACCTCCTTCTTCGAGCCCTGCTCGAGGAGGGACTCGAGGGTCCCCTGGGCGGCCAGGCGGCCCCCGCTCAGGATGACGACGTCGTCGACGGTCTGGGAGGCCTCGGCCAGGAGATGGGAGGAGACGAGGACCACCTTTCCCTCGGAGGCGAAGTGCCGGAGGAAGTCCCGGAGCCAGGCGATCCCCTGGGGGTCGAGCCCGTTGGCCGGCTCGTCGAGGATGAGGATGACGGGGTCGCCGAGAAGGGCCCGGGCCAGCTCGAGTCGCTGGCGCATCCCCAGGGAGAAGCCCCCGGCGGCCCGGTCGGCGGCGTCGGCCAGGCCGACCAGGCCGAGGACCTCGTCGATCCGGGCCATGCCGATGCCCGAGACGGTGGCGACGGCCCGGAGGTGGTTCCGGGCCGTCCGGGCCGGGTGGACCCCGGAGGCTTCCAGGACGGCTCCGACGGTGGCGGTCGGGTCGGGGAGGGAGCGGTAGGGGACGCCGTTGACGAGGGCGCTCCCCTGCGTCGGGGTCACGAGGCCGAGGAGCATCCGGAGGGTGGTGGTCTTCCCGGCCCCGTTCGGTCCGAGGAAGCCGGTGACCCGGCCGGGCTCGACGGTGAAGCTGAGGTCGTCGACGGCGAGGACGTGACCGAACCGCTTGGTGAGCCCCCGGACCTCGAGGGGGGCGGTCACGCCGAGCGGGACGGGGCGGCGGCGAGCTCCTCGGGGAGGAGGAGCCGGACGGCGATGGCCAGCTCGTCGTGGACCCGGGCCATGTCGCTCCAGCCGTTGACCCAGCCCACCAGGGAGGAGTACCAGACGTGGCCGATCATCCGGGAGCGGTCGGCGAAGTCGATCGGGGGGGTGTCCCCCATGGCCCGGCTGATGATCCGGTCCATGACGATGGCGACCTGCTGCTGGCACTCCACGGCGGCGGGATCGGGGGAGGCCAGGGCGGTGAAGACGGCGGCCACCAGCTGGGGTTGGCGGCCCATGGACCGCAGGGCCCGGTCGAGGGCCTCGATGACCCGCTCGGCCGAGCTCACGCCCCGGGGAGGGACCTGACCCAGCCGGTCGTCGAGTTGCTCGACCCAGTGGACGAGGGCGGCGGCCAGGAGGTGGTCCTTGGAGGTGAAGTAGCGGTAGACGGTCCCCATGGCCACGTCGGCCCGGGCCGCCACGTCCCGCATCTGGACGGCCTCGTAGCCCCCCTCGAGGCCGAGCTCCATGGCGGCGTCGACGACCCGTTGCCGCCTCGCCTGCTGAGCCCTCGTCAGCGCACGGGGGACCGCCTTCTCCTGCACGGTCGCCGATCCTATCCGCCCCGCAGCCTGGGACGGGGGAGTCGGAGGCCGCCTCCGATGCTTGCCCACTGGAACGTGTTTCTGACCGTCCGTCAGCGCAGGAGGACTAGCCTGTGCCGATCATGGCGCGGGAACAGGGAAGCATCGAGGCCACCGACGGGCGGGTCCCGGGACGCCGGGGCCGGGCCACCCGGCAACGGCTCCTCGAGTGCACGGCCGAGCTCATCGGGTCGACCCCCTGGCGGTCGATCAAGGTCATCGACATCGCCCGGAAGGCGGGGACCTCCCCGGCCACCTTCTACCAGTACTTCGAGAACGTCGAGCAGGCCATCCTGGTCCTGGCCGAGGAGCTCATGGAGGGGGCCGGGGCCCTGGCCGAGCTGGTCGAGGGGGACTGGTCGGAGGAGCGGAGCTGGGAGACGGCCCGGCGGGTGGTCGAGGGGTTCATGGGCTACTGGGAGACGAACCGGGCCGTCTTCCGGGTGGTGGAGCTGGCCACCGAGGAGGGGGACCTCCGGTTCCGGGGCCTCCGGGTCCGGGCCCTCAATGCCGTCACCGTCACCCTGGCCCGGGTCATCGCCTCCACCGGGGAGCGGAGCCCGGCCGGGGCCGACCCCATGGCCGTGGCGGCCACCATCATCTCGATGCTGGCCCACGTGGCCGCCCACCGCTACGGCTACGAGTTCTGGGGGATCCGGACCACCTCGATGATCGACAGCCAGGCCCGGACCCTCCACTGGGCCGTCACGGGCCGGTCCATCCCGCCTGAGGCGGCCGCCGACCAGGACGAGTCCCTCCGACCCCGGACGGGCGCCGTCCTCGGCGGGGGGGCGGCCCAGGCCCGGACGGCGAGCGCCCGGCGGAAGCCCCCGGCCTGACCGGCCCTCAGCCCGGCTCGTCCCCGGTGGCGGCGGGCCGCCCGGGATCAGCGCTCCACTGGGACCAGGACCCCGGGTAGAGCCGGCCCCGGCCCAACCCGGCCAGCTCCTGGGCGAGGAGGTTGTGGCAGGCGGTGACCCCGGACCCGCACGACGAGATCACCCCGGTTGCTTCCGTCACCCCGACGGCGGCGAAGCGCCGGACGAGGTCCTCGACGGGGAGGAACCGGCCGGAGGAGTCGAGGTTGGCCCGGCAGGGGAGGCTCCGGGCCCCGGGAATGTGGCCGGCCCGGGGGTCGACGGGCTCGAGGTCCCCCCGGTAGCGGTCGGGGTCCCTGGCGTCGATCACCAGCGAGGTGGGGGCCGCCACCTCGTCGATGTCGGCCAGGAGGTCGGCCGGCCAGGGCCGAACGGTGAAGGTGGCCGGGGCCCGGTCCACCCGGTCCGACTCGAGGGGGCCCTCCCAGACGGCCAGTCCCCCGTCGAGGAGGGCGGCCTCATGTCCAGTGGCCCGGAGCATCCAGACCAGCCGGGCCGCGATGACCCCACCGGCGTCGTCGTAGGCGACGACCCGGTCCCCGTCGCCGATCCCGAGCCGGCCCATGGCCCTGGCGAAGTCGGCCGGGTCGGGCAGAGGATGGCGGCCGGCGGCCGGACCCGGTGACCCGGCCAGGTCCCGGTCGAGGTCGACGAAGACGGCCCCGGGGAGATGGCCGGCGTCGTAGGCGGCCCGGCCCGATCGGCCGTCGAGGTACCAACGGACGTCGGCGACAACGGTCTTGTCCCGGCGGTCCTCCCACCAGGCCGGGTCGACGACCGGGGGGATCACCGCCGGGCCGTCGTGGCCTTCAAATCGCCATGACGGTGACATGTGGGAGGTCGACGAGAAGCCGTCGCATGTGAGGACCATCACTGGTGAACAGGGCGGCCGCCGTTCCCCCGAGGGCCGCTTCCGCAGCCACGAGAGCATCGACGCGACTGATGGCAGGATCGGACCCAGCGGCGAAGTGCAGCTTTCCCGCCAGGCGGGCCACCGGTTCAGCCAATGGTTTCACCCAAGGCTGAGGAAGCCGATTGAGTACCCGGTTGATCTCGGCATCACGTCGAGTTCCTGTGATCAGCTCACTCAAGACAACAACGGGTACGACGACCGCCCCGTCATGGTTGAGAAGTGTACGAAGACGGGCACGCGCCTCGGCAGATCGCCCGGTGAGTGACGACACACCATGGGCGTCGAGCACCACGCGAGCCGTAGCACCTGGATCCCTTCCCCGCCGCTTCTGAGAGCTGGTCACCAGCCAAAGACCTCCCCGAGCTCCGCCTCCGCCTTGGCCAATTCGGCCTCTGTCGGCGCACCGTAGGTCGCGTCCAGGTAATCGAGGAGCTCGTAGGCCTCGGCGCGAGCCAGCTGGACTTGGGCCGCCTCGTTCAGGAACGCCGAGACCCCTCCCGGACCGACCCGGTCGACGATCCTCATCACGACGTCTCGGTCGAGGGTGGAGGTCTGGCGTACCTTGGGAACGCTTCGATTCGTTCTCCTGACCGGGGGGGCTGCCGTTGCGAAGGTCTCAGCTCCCTGCTGCGGCGCCGGTGTCGCTGATGAGGTTCTGCGCTTTGGCGTGCCAGCGGTCATGCTGATGATCATATCAAGAGTGTGATACCGGCCCGCTCGAGGGCGCCGGCCCCGGCGGCCACGACCCCGGCCGGGCCGCTCTGCCCGCCAAGACGGCGTTCAAGTGTCAGGACAGACCTGACGCTGCAAGGTATCCCCTGACAACCGCGAGAGGAGAGGCCGTGCCGACAACCGAGACGGCGGAGCCGGCAGACGCGCCGGTCATCGCCTCCTGCTCCTTCTGCCTGAGACCGAACACCACGGTGGGCAGGCTCGTCGCCGGCCGGGTGTCTTCATCTGCGACGAGTGTCTCGGTCTCTGCGTGCAGGTGATAGAGGACGCTCCCGTGTCGACGTTGCCGCTCCTGGCGCCGTGGGAGCACGAGGTGGCCCTCGAGGACGTCCTGGTCAGCCTCCCGCGAACCGCCGCCGTCGGCGCCCAGGTGGAGGCCAATCTCCGAGGCTGGGTGGCGAAGGCCCGCACGCTGGGGGCCAGCTGGGCCCGGATCGGCGAGGCCCTGGGGATGACTCGGCAATCGGCCTGGGAACGGTTCGCCGAGGGCGGCGGAAAGCCGTCGGCCTGACGCCCCCCTTGACAGGGCGTATCAGTAAGTCTTACCTTACGGTTAGTGGCTACTGACCGAAGCACCCTGCTGGACGCCCTGGGGGACCCGACCAGGCGTTCCATCGTGGAACTCCTGGCCGAAGGTCCCCGGGCCGTGGGTGATCTGGCTGGCCGGCTCCCGGTGAGCCGGCCGGCGGTCTCCCAGCACCTGAAGGTGCTGAAAGAGGCCGGCCTCGTCCTCGACCGGGCCGACGGGACCCGCCGGCTCTACCAGCTCGATCCGACCGGGGTCGACGTGCTCCGATCCTGGCTCGACCGGATCTGGGGCGGTGCCCTCGACGCCTTCAAGGCCGCCGCCGAAGCCACGGCCCGACCCACCGCCCCAGACCCCACCGAGGAGGAGCAGTGACCCCGATCACCGACACCGCCGTTACCCGCACCGTGACCGTCACGGCGCCCATCGACCGCGCCTTCACGGTGTTCACCGACGGCTTCGACCGGTGGTGGCCCCGGTCCCACCACATCGGGACGGCCGAGCTGGCCGAGGTCGTCCTCGAGCCCGGCGTCGGTGGCCGGTGGTTCGAGCGGGGGACGGACGGGTCGGAGTGCGAGTGGGGCCGGGTCCTGGCCTGGGACCCGCCCCGGCACGTGGCCGTCTCCTGGCACCTGAACGGCGCCTTCGCCCACGACCCCGACCCGGAGCGGGCCAGCCGGGTCGACGTCAGGTTCACCCCCGGAGAGGACGGGACGACGACGGTGGAGTTGATCCATTCCGAGCTCGACCGCCATGGGGAGACCTGGCCGGATCTCCGGACAGGCATCTCCGGCGAAGGTGGGTGGAGCGGCATCATCGCCAGCTACGCCGAGGTGGCCTCGGCCCGGACACCCGAGGCAGGCCGGGAACCGGTGACCTGAGTCCCGGTCGCTCCCTGACCGCTCAGAGGGGCCGGCCGTCCCCGTCGAAGCGAGGACTGACAGTGCCGGGAGGCTCGTGCAGGGCCTGACGGAAGCTGTCGGGAGCCTCCTGCATCTTCTTCCACTGGGCCTTGGTGTTAATGGAGGGATCCGATTCGTCGAACCGGACCTTCTGGTGCTTGTGGTCCACCTCGACCCGGACGACCGCCCCCACGTCGGGTGGGAGGATCTTCCCCCCCCGGGGCTCCTCGACGGTGGTCCGGAACATCGTCCCGTCGGTCATGCGGACGTCGACGATGAACTCGTGGCGGGCCATCTCGTTGGATCCCGCCCCCACGGCGGTGAACCCGGTGATCCGGGAGTCGATGACGGTCCCCTCGGCAGGTTCCCAGTCGTGACCGAACACAGGCCGCTCCTCGCGCAGACGATCCCCAACTCTCCCACGCCCGGCCGCCGGGCGGCTACGAGGCCAGGCCCACCCGGGCGCCAGCGGCGTCGCAGGCCGTGAACCGCAACGAGTATCCGACTCGTCGCTGCAACCCGACCACGGTCCGCCCCTCAGATTGGATGACGGGAACGGCCAGCACCCACTGGGGACGGCCCGTCCCGCCATCATCCTCGCCGACGGGGAGCCACTGGGCAGTGGGGACGGCGTCCCGGAGGGCCCGGCGGGCCACGGCGGGCATGGTCTCGTCGCCGGCGCCGAAAACGACCTCGCAGGGAGTCGGGACCGGCGACCGGGCCGGGCCGGCCTCGTTCCAGGTGCCGAGGACGTCGAGGTCCCGGGTCGAGCGCTCCACCGTCCGGGCCATCCGACCGGGGTCGCTGACCCCGCTGTCGGCGAGCCGGAGCTCGACCACCAGGTCGGCGCCGTCGAGCTCCTGGATCTCGGCATGGGCCTCGAACCCGGTGGCCCCGAGAACCTCGGCCTTCACCATATCCAGGGCGTCGGCCCGGTCGGGCATTGCCACTCTGAGCTTGCTGATCATGCTGGCCTCCTCGCCGCCCCCGCGCCCGCCTGGCGCTCCGGGTCCATTGCATGCTGCAACCAGAACCTTACTCCTGCCGATGGAGCCGGTGGACCCGGTCCGCGACCTCCCCACCTGGGGTGCTTCCGCAACGGTCCTGGTGAGGAGGGTGAAGAGAATCTCGGGGAGTTTGGCGCCCGTCGGCTCCAGGAACCCCCGGACCCCTACTTGACGGCGACCGGGTTCACCGGGGAGCCCATGGCCCCGGTGAAGGGGAGCGGGGTGGCGTCGAGGAGGAACTCGTAGACGCCGTCGGCGGCGCAGTCGGCGGCCAGGGCGTCGAGGTCCCAGTTCTGGCCCTGGGTCATCCCCATCTCGACGAGGTGGAGGAGGTGGACGGGGAGGTAGATCTCCTCGTCCTCACCGGGGACGGCCTCGAGGGCCAGGGTGTCGGTGGCCACGGCGGCGACGTCCCGGTCGTGGAACCAGACGGCACAGGCCATGGTCAGGCCGGGCATGGGGATGCAGTACTTCACCAGGTCCCGTCGGGGGGGCCGGAGGTGGGCCATCTGGCCCGTCCGGACCAGGACGACGTCCCCCGGGGCGAGCTCCAGGCCGGTCAGGGCCAGGGCCTCGTCGAGTTCGGCCGGGGTGATCAGGTGGTTCCCGTCGAGGAGGTCGACCCCCCGGGCCCGGGCCACGTCGAGGAGGACCCCCCGACTGACGAGGGTCCGGACGTTGGAGATGGCACAGCGTGACCCCCCGGCGTCGGTGACGGCATCGGCAGGGAAGCCGTTGTACATCCGGCCCCCGTAGCTGACGTGGCCGACGGCGTCCCAGTGGGTGGCGCACTGGGTGGAGAGCTCGACCTTCTCCTCGCTGGAGCAGATCCAGTCCCGGTCGTCCGAGAGGGGGACGTTGACCGAGGTCATCGTGAGGCTGGGGTTGACCCGGCCGGGGATGAAGCCGAGCTGGATTCCCTCGGCGGCCGAGAGGGGGAGACCGAGGGCGAAGGCCTTCCCGGTCCGGACGGCGGCGACGGCCCGGAGCCGGGCGGCGTCGTCGACGAGGTTGAGGGTGCCGAGCTCGTCCTCGGGGCCCCAGCGGCCCCAGTTGTTGACCCGGGCGGCGACGGCGGCGAAGGCGGGGGGGACTGGCATCGCCGCCGCAGGCTACTGCCGCCCGTCCCGGACCGGGGTCAGCTCGACCAGATGATGGACTGGACCTCGGAGTAGGCCTCGAGGCTCGAGTCCCCTCCGTCCCGGCCGACCCCGGAGAGCTTGAAGCCCCCGAAGGGGGCGTCCATGTTCCGCTGGGCCGTGTTGATCCCGACGTGACCGGCCCGGAGCGACTTGGCCACCCGGAAGGCCCGGGCCGAGTCCCCGGAGAAGACGTAGTCGTAGAGGCCGAAGTCGGAGTCGTTGGCGATGGCGACCCCCTCCGCCTCCTCGTCGAATGCGATGGCCACGACGACGGGCCCGAAGATCTCCTCCCGGGCCACCGTCATCTCGTTGGTGCCGGTGATGAGGGTGGGGCTGACGTAGAAGCCCTTCTCGAGGTCCTCGGGCCGGGACCCCCCGGCCACTACCTCGCCCCCCTCGGTCCGGCCCGAGGCCACGTAGGCCTCGATCCGGTCCCGCTGGGCCCCCGAGATGACCGGCCCGACCACCGTCTCCTTCAAGGTGGGGTCCCCCACCTTCAGGACCTGGGCGAACCCGGCCAGCTTGGCCACCACCTCGTCGAACTTCGACCGGTGGATGACGGCCCGGGTGGGAGCGGTGCAGATCTGGCCGGAGTGGAAGGCCCAGGTCGACCCGATGCAGGTCACCGCCGCCTTCACGTCGGCATCGTCGAAGACCAGGCAGGCCCCCTTGCCCCCCAGTTCCATGAGGAGCCGCTTCATGGTCCGGGCCGCCTTCTCGTAGATCCGGATCCCGACCTCGGTGGAGCCGGTGAAGCTGATCATGTCGATCTCGTCGGAGTCGGTCAACGCCGCCGCCGGCTCCGGGCCGGCCGCGTTGACCAGGTTCACCACCCCCGGGGGGAACCCGACCTCGTCGAGGATCCGGCACAGTTCGACGATGGCCAGGGGGTCCTGGGGGGCCGGCTTCACCACCACGGTGTTCCCCATGGCCAGGGCCGGGGCGATCTTCCCGGCCAGGTTGACGAGGGGGAAGTTGTAGGAGGCCACACAGGCCACCACCCCGACGGGCTGGCGGTAGGCGAGGGCCGAGATGAGCCCACCGGGAGCGAGGGGGGTGGCCGAGGTGGCGATGGGGGGGAGGCTCCGCTCCTGGATGTGGCGGAGGTCCCGGGAGAACCGGTCGAACCGGTCGGCGGCGATGGGGACCTGCATCCGGGACCCCACCGACACGGTGGCCCCCGTCTCGGCGATCACCAAGGGGAGGAGCTCGGCCCCCTTGGCCCGGATGGCCGCCGCCGCCTTCTTCATCAGGGCCAGCCGCTCCTCGACGGGGGTGACCGACCAGCCCGGGAGGGCGGCCCGGGCCGCCTCGGCGGCGGCGTGGGCGTCGTCGACCCCGGCGTTCGGGGCCTCCCCGACCAGCTCCTCGGTGGCCGGGTTGACGACCGGATAGGTCCCCCCCGAGGCCTCCACCCACTTGCCCCCGATGAGGAGCTCCCGTTCCTGGCGCAGCGTCTGGCTCATGCCCGGGATGATATCTGACATTCCGTCAGGTCCGCTGGTAGCGTCGACGTCCATGACCGCTGTCGCCTTCCGGGACACCACCGCCATCGTCGGGATCGCCCAGACCGAATTCTCCAAGCACCTCGTCCCCACCGAGACGGAGCTGGCCGCCCGGGTCATCGTCGACGCCTGCGCCGACGCCGGGATCGACCCCTCCGAGATCAACGCCCTCTGCAGCTACACCATGGAGGCCACCGAGGAGGTGGAGATCGCCCGGAACGTCGGGGCCGGGGACATCACCTACTTCTCCCAGATCGGCTACGGCGGGGGGGCCGGCTGTGGGGTCGTCGGCCAGGCCGCCATGGCCGTCGCCACCGGCCAGGCCGAGGTGGCCGTGGCCTGGCGGTCGAGGAAACGGGGGTCGGGGCCCCGGCCCTGGTCGAACACCTCCACCCAGCTGGCCGTCCCCGGCCAGTGGACCCGCCCCCACGGGATGCTCCGCCCCGCCGACGAGATCGCGGCGCTGACCCGGCGGTACATGCACCAGTTCGGGGCCACCCGGGACCACCTGGCCAATATCGCCGTGGCCGTCCGGGGCCACGCCAACCGGAACCCGGCCGCCATGATGTTCGAGAAGCAAATGACCCACGAGGACTACCTGGCGGCCCGGTGGATCTCCGAGCCCCTCTGCCTCTTCGACAACTGCCTCGAGACCGACGGGGCCCTGGCCTGCGTCATCGTCTCGGCCGACCGGGCCCGGGACTGCCCCCACCCCCCGGCCTACGTCCACGCCTTCGCCCAGGGGCTCCCGGCCCAGCACCAGACCATGGTGAACTTCTTCAACGAAGACCCCCTCCTGGGCCCGGCCTGGGCCTGCGCCCGCCGGCTCTGGGCCAATGCGGAGTTCGGCCCCGCCGACGTCGACGTGGCCCAGATCTACGACGCCTTCACTCCCCTCATCCTCCTCTCCCTCGAGGGCTACGGCTTCTGCGAACGGGGGGAGGCGGCCGGCTTCACCGAGAACGGGAACCTCGAATGGGGGAAGGGGTCCCTCCCCGTCAACACCTCGGGTGGCGGCCTCTCCGAGGCCTACGTCCACGGCTTCAACCTCATCACCGAGGGGGTCAAGCAGATCCGGGGCTCCTCGACCGCCCAGGTCGAGGGGGCCGAGACCTGCCTCGTCACCGGCGGGGAGGGAGTCCCCACCAGCGCCCTCCTCCTCCGCCGGTAGCCCGACCCGACGACAGAAAGGCACCGACCATGGCCAACGCCGCCGCCTTCTCCGGGGGATCTGTCACCAACCTCGGCCCCTCGGTCGAGGGGTTCCTCACCCCCGCCTCCGACGAGGAGAGCCAACCTTTCTGGGACGGGACCGAGCTCGGCCAGCTCCGGGTCCAGGCCTGCGCCGCCTGCGGTCGGCTCCGGCTCCCCCCCCGCCCCATGTGCCCCCACTGCCGGTCGACGCAACGGGAGTGGAGGGCGGTGTCGGGTCGGGGGACGGTCTGGTCCTACGCCGTCCCCCACCCCCCCCTCCTCCCCGCCTACGCCGAACTGGCCCCCTACAACGTGATCGTCGTCGAGTTGGCCGAGGCCGCAGACATCCGGATGGTCGGCAACCTCGTCACCGGCCCCGAGGGTCCCATCAACGAGATCGATCCGGCCACCATCGTCATCGGGGAGCCCGTCGAGGTCGTCTTCGGCCGGCTCCATCGGGCCGACGGCTCCTCGGTGGCCCTCCCCCGCTGGGTCCGGGCCGGGAGCTGACCCCCTGTCTCAGGGTGCCGAGACGGTGAAGGACTCCTGGACCTCGCCGGCGGCGCTGTAGTCGCCGCCCCCGGCCTGCTCGGCATCGACGACACAGGTCCCGGCCCCGGTGAAGGTGACCGTCGATCCCGAGATCGAGCACACCGCGGTGGCCGAGGCGTCGACGGTGAAGGTGGCCGGGTTCCCCGACCCTCCCCCGGTGGCCGTGACCTGGTAGGTCCCGCCCACAGTCGGGTCGGCCGGGACGGTGGACGTGAAGGCGACGGCCTGGGCCGTCGGCTCGGCCATGACCTCCCGGATCCTGTTGTTGTAGGGGTCGGCGATGAAGAGGTTCCCCGATCCGTCGACGGCCACCGACTCCGGGCCGTTGAAGGAGGCGGCCGGGGCCGGCCCCCCGTCCCCGAAGCTGTCGGCCCCGACGGTGCCGGCCACCGTGTAGATGTCCCCGGCTGTCATGGCCTGGCCGTAGAAGGTCCCCGTCGAGACAGCCACCACCCGGATCAGACCGTAGGCGGAGTCGGCCACCAGCAGGTTCCCCTGCCCGTCCACCGCCACCCCGGACGCGATCGCGACACGGAGTCGAGGGCCGGCCCTCCGTCACCGGGCCCCTGGAAGGCCGACCCGGACCCTGCCACCGTGGAGAGGTGGCCCGCCGTCATAGCCTGCCCGTAGAACGTCCCCGACGAGCCGGCCAGGACCTGGACCTCGCTCCCCTCGGCGAGGACGAGGTTCCCGGACCCGTCGACGGCGACCCCATAGGCCCCTCCGAAGGCCGGCCCGACGCTGTAGAGATCACCGGCCGTCATGGCCTGGCCGTAGAACGACCCCGACGTGGCCGCCACCACCACCTCGGTGCCCAGGCCGACGACGATCAGGTTGCCGGCCCCGTCCACGGCGATCCCGGCGGGATCCGAGAACGTGGCGGCCGTGGCCGGTCCCCCGCTGCCGGTGGTGGCGGGGCTCTCGCTGCCGGAGGGGCCCGATCCGGCCACCGGGTAGATGTCCCCGGCCGTCATGGCCTGGCCGTAGAAGGTCCCCGACGAGGCGGCCACCACCCGGATCCGGTCGTTGGCCGTGTCGGTGATGGCCAGGTTGCCGGCCCGGTCGAAGGCGGTGGCTGTAGGGTCGGCGAGCCCGGCTGAGGCGGCCGGGCCGCCGTCACCGGAGAACGACTGGATTCCGCCGCAGGCACCGGCCACGGTCGAGATGTCGCCGGCCGTGACGGGCTGGCCCAGGAACGTCCCCGAGACACCGGCCACCACCCGGACGCAGTTGTCCCAGGAGTCGGCGATGACGAAGTCGCCCGTGCCGTCGACGGCGACCCCGGTCGGGATCGACAGTGTGGCCGAGGCGGCCGGACCGTCGTCACCGACGGAACCGCCGCCGGCCACCGTTTCGATGTCGCCGGCCGTGACGGCCTGGCCGTAGAACGTCCCCGTGGAGGCGGCCACGACCCGGACCCGGTCCGTGCCGATGTCGGCGACGATCAGGTTGCCGGCCCCGTCGACGGCCACGCCGGTCGGTGCCTCAAGCTGGGCTGACTGGGCCGGTCCTCCATCGCCGGAGAAGCCGGCGGTTCCGGTACCGCCACCGTGACCACCGCACCGGAGGATCTGGAGATCTCGACCACCCCGTCACCGGATCCGTCCGCCACCACGGCGTTGCCGGTCTGGTCGAACGCCACCCCGGCGTCGAGCGGGAAGGAGTCAGATCTCCCGATGGGGGCCACTGAGCCGGCCGACATCTCCTGCCCGAAGAGCGGTCCCGGGGCCGCCGCCACCACCCAGACGCAGCCTCCGCCGACGAAGACGACGTCGCCGGATCCGTCCACGGCGACACCCGAGACGGTGCTGAGATCCACCCCGGCGGATCCCCCGGCGATGGTGTAGATGTCTCCGGCCGTCATGGCCTGGCCGTAGAACGAGACCGACGAGGCGGCCACCACGTCGACCGAGTTGGACGTGCCGACGAGGACGTTGCCAGCCCCGTCGACAGCCACGGATTCGGGTTCGATGAAGGCGGCGGTGGCCGGTTCGTTCGCCCCTGGTCCCTGATGCCCGGCGATGGTGTAGTTGTCTCCCGTCGCCATGGCCTGGCCGTCGAACGTCCCCGTGGTCGTGGCCACCACCCGGACCCTGGCCTCCCCGGTGTCGGCGATGAGAAGATTCCCGGCGGCGTCGACGGCCACACCCCGGGGCTGGCTGAGCGAGGCGGACGTGGCCGGGCCACCGTCCCCCAGAATGCCGCCGTAGCCGGTCCCGGCCACCACCACCTGGGATCCGTCGGCGTCGACCCGCCGGACGACGTTGTGCGTCTCGTCGGCGACGTAGAACGAGGAGCCCGAGACGGCCACCGCCACGGGCTCCATCGGCACTCCGCCGGGCCCGGTCCCGGGTCGATCGCCCCCCCGGCCTCGGTCAGGATCGTCCCCGGCCCCGACGCCACCTGGCAGGCCGATACCAGCGCGGCGGCGGCGCCCAACGCCACAACCGTCCTCGCCCACTTCAAGCCTGGCCCCACCGGTCACCCCCCAGTTGCCGTGGCCGGATCCGGCCGCCGGTTCCGCCCGGCGGGACCGGGCCTAACTCCTCAGCCGGCCCGAGCCCCCGAGGTGGAAGGCGGCGGCGGCTTGGTGGTGGTAGTGGTAGTGGTAGTTGCGGGCGGGCAGACGACGGTGCTGGGGCCGGCCACCACGACGGTCGTGCCCGGCCGGCACCCGACCAGATCGGCCGCCTTCGCCGCCTCCAATGCCTTCTCGAAGGCGTTGATCCGGTTGAAGATGGCTTCGTTCCGGTTGGTGGCCACCACGTCGTTGCGCCCCTTCACCAGGGTGTAGCCGTCGGCGGCGAGNNCCCCCCCCGACCGCCGGGGGCCGGTCAGCCGTCGGACCGGGACGCCTCCAACGGGTAGCCGACCTGGTTCCGGCCCCCCGCCTTGGCCCGGTACAGGCCGGCGTCGGCCCGGGACAGGAGCTCGTCGAGGCTCTGGCGGGTGTCGGGAGCCAGATGGGCGATGCCGATGCTGACAGTGACCTCGAGGGGCCCGGTCCGGGTGGCGACCTGCCGGTCGGCCACCGCCGCCCGGAGACGCTCCGCCACCACCATGGCGGCCTCGGGGGTGGCGTCGAGGACGAGGGCGAACTCCTCTCCGNNTCTCCGCCGTAGCGGCCCAGGATGTCCTCGGTCCGGGCCACTCCCCGGAGCCGGAGCGCCACCTCCCGGATGACATCGTCCCCGGTGGGATGGCCGTAGGTGTCGTTCACCTTCTTGAAGTGGTCGATGTCGACCATCAGGACCGAGAGGGGCTCCCCCTGGCGCCGGCCCACCTCGACCCGGGCCCCGGCCAGGTCGAAGAAGCTCCGCCGGTTGTCGAGACCGGACAGCTCGTCGGTGACGGCCAGCTCCCGGTTGGCCTTGAACAGCCGGGCGTTCTGGTAGCCGATGATCCCCTGGGCCACCACGGCCCGGACGATCTCGAGCTGGGTGTCCCCGTAGGCGAAGGGGGTCCCCGAGACGACGACCACGGTGGCCTGGGCCTCGTCGGAGAGGGGGAGGGGGACAGCCAGCCACGACCCGGCCGGGAAGTCGGGGACGGCCCCGGGGGGCGGCCCGGCCGCGTCGGGGTCGAGGACGGGCTGGCCCGACCGGAGGGTCTCGACCGCGGCCGGGCGCGGCGCCGGGCCGGCGGCGGCCTCGTCCCCGTTCTCGTCGCCGGCCGTCCGGCCGGCCCGGGCCAGGACCCGGCCCGCCCGGGGACCGTCGGGGTCCAGGACGACGACCGAGGCGGCATCGAAGGCCACGGCCCGCCCCAGCCCGGACAGGAGCCGGTCGAGGACCTCGCCGGGGTCCATGGTGGTCGTCATGTCGGCCATCACGTCCCGGAGGGTCTCGACCAGGGTCCGTTGCTCCCGTTCGGCATGGACGAGCATCTCGAGCTGGGCTGAGCGGGCCGTCTCCAGGCACACGGCCACCTGGGTGGCGATGGCTACCAGGATGTCGACGTCGGCACCGGTGAACATCCCCTTGGCCAACCGGCTGTCGAGGTAGACCACTCCGATGAGCCGGCCCTCGAGTTGGAGGGGGGCCACCAGGATGCTCCGGAGCCCGTGGACGACGGCGCTCGTCGACCCCATGAGCGCTCCCTCGTCGCTCCCGGTCATGACCAGCGCCTCCCGGTCGGCCCGGGCCCGCTCCACCGCCGTGGTGCTGTAGCCCACCGCCTCGACGAGATCCTCGGCCCGATGGTCCCGGCCGGCGAAGAAGGACACCGCCTCCTCCGAGTCGGCCAGGAACAGGAGAGCCCGCTCCGCCCCCAAGATGCGCAGGGCCTCGTCCAGGGCGATCCGGGCCAGCTGGGCCGGGTCGATGACACTGGCGGCGGCCACGCTGACCTGGAGGAGGGCGTCGAGCCGGCGGACCGAGGCCGCCGTCGAGGAGCTCCCCGTCCCCGTCGATCCGCTCGTCATCCTCGTGGCCGACTGCGACCCCGTCGACGTCGATCCGCCCGATCGGGTGGCGCCGGGGAACTCGGCCCGGATCCGACGGCCCCACTGGACCGACCCACCGGCGGCGGCCAGGCTGAGGGCCAGGCTGACCTCCCCGTCGGCCTGGATGACCTGTCCCCGTACCGACAGGCCCCGGGCCCGTTCCATCCAGACCTCGAACCGGACGAAGGGGGCGTCGATCTCGATACCGATCTGCTCGGCCCGGGCCAGGAGCCGGGTCGCCCTCCGGCCGTGGCCTTCGAGCCGGGCCACCGTGGCCCGGCCCAGGAGGACCCTGGCCTCGAGCAGCGCCTGCCCCGTCCCCCGGGCTGCCTGCCCGGCCTGACGAACGGCCCGCTGGGCGGCCCGGCGGCACCGGGCCAGGTCGCCCGGGTCGGCCCCGGCCGACACCGCCGCCCGCCACTGCTGAAGTCGCCAGGCCGCCTTGAAGCCCCAGTAGGACCGGTCGAACATGTTGGCCGTCATGATCCGGACCCGCTCGGCGTCCCGACGCGACACCAGGGCCTCGAAGACGTCGTCCCCGGCCATCAGCTCGGTGGCCCAGGACATGAGGGCATCGAGCAGGTTGATCCGCTGACCACGGTCGGTGAGCCGGTCGCACTGCTCCAGGAAGGCCTCGAAGGGCGCCGATGCCGGCAGGGCCCGGCCCGACCCGGTCCCGACGATGCCCTGGAAGACCCGGAGCAACGCCTCCCGACCGTCGTCGTCCCGGGCCGGCCGGCCCGCATACCGGTCCAGCCACACCAGGGACTCCCTCAGGAGACCCCGGTTGCCCAGGTTGACGATGATGAGGGTGGTGGCCATCTGGTACTCGCCCGGCTCCATCCACCGTCCGAACTCCGTCAGCGCCCCCCGGGCCAGTTCCGCCGCCGCCATCGTCTCCCCCAGGAACTCGGTGGCCACGACGGCGTTGAGGGCCACCGTGGCCATGACCGACGGGTTCCCGAGCAGGCGGGCCTGCTCCCGGAGCCGGGGGATGGCCCGGACCGCCGCCCGCCGGAAGTGGAAGATGGCCGCCATCTCGCACAGCGCCGAGTGGACCCGGAGGAACTCCGGGGACATCCCCAGCCGGTTGACGGGTCGGAGCCCGGCCAGGGCGAAGGCGATCATCCCCACCGGGTCCCGACGCATGTACCGCGCCGACCCCCCGATCTCGTAGAGGGAGGCCAGCACGGCGTAGCGGCGGCGTCGCTCCCCCCGGGCCGTCCCCACTCCCAGGCCGATCAACCGGGCCGCGGTGGCCACCATCGCCGTGGCCAGGCAGACGACCACGGCCACGGCCCCGTTCCGGGGCATGGGCCGGCCCACGTCCCGCAGGGCGGTGACCACGTGGTGCTCGGCCGCGTCGTAACGGCCCTCGAAGAAGTCGATCCGGCTCAGTTGGACCCGGGCCTCGGCCCGCTCCCACCGGTCCCCGCTCAGGGTCACGGCCCGCTCGAAGTGCCCGGCCGCCTCCTCCGACCGGCCGTCGTAGAGAAAGGCCAGGGCCAGCTGGTGCTCGAATGAGGCGTCGACGGGGACGTCGTGGACCTCGGCCACGGCGTGGGCGGCCGACAGGAAGTCCCGGGCCTCGGCCGGGGCCTGCATGTCGAGGGCGGCCTGGCCGGCCCGCCGGCACACCTCCACCATCCGCGCCGGCGTCGTCTCCGGCCGTCCCAGCCGGTAGTGCCGGCCCACGGCGAAAAGGTCTTCCCCGGCCAGATCCTCCCGGTCGACCGTCTCGGCCAGCCGCTGGTGGAGGGCCCGGCCAACGTCGGCGTCGAGACTGGAGAGGAGGGCCTCAGCGATCCGCTGGTGGACGAAGGCGGCCCGGCCGTCGGGGCGGAGCTCGACCAGGGAGGCCTCCACGGCCCGGGCCACCGCCCCGTCCACCGCGGCCGGGTCGACCGGGGCCTCGTCGATGCCGCCGACCTCTCGGAGGAGTCCCAGGTCGAACGGGGACCCGGCCACCGCCGCCACCGTGAGGACGGCCCGCTCCGACGGGCCCAGCCGGTCGATCCGGCGCAGGACGAGGTCGACGACGTCGGCCGGCAGGGCCAGCGAGTCGAGGCCGGCCCGGTCGACCTGCCAGGTCCCCCACGACGGCCACAGGACCCCGGCGTCGATCACGGCCCGGAGGTACTCGAGGAGGGCCAGCGGGTTCCCCCCGGCCCGGACCGCCACCCCGGCTGCGAAGTCCGGGTCGACCTCCCCGTGCATCCTGGACCCGACCAGCCCGGCCAGGAGCTTCTCGTCGAGGGGTCCGACCGTCACGACCGGAGACCCCGCCACCGCCGTCTCGGCCGGGGCATCGGGCCCGGTCTGGGACGACCCGATGACGAGGAGGGGTCCCTGGTCTTCGCCGGTGGCCAGGAGCCGGAGGAGCTCGACGCTGGCGTCGTCGGCCCACTGGGCGTCGTCGACCCACAGGACGAGCCCCTGGCACCGGCGGGCCAGCTCCACCAGGAACAGGGCGAAGGTGACCCCGAACTGCTCCACCCCGTGGCCGCCGGCCAGGTCCAGCTCGACCCCGAGGACCCCGGCCAACGCCGGCGACAGCGTCCCGACGACCTGGGCGAAGGGCCCGGCCGCCCCCACCAGCCGGTCCGTCGCCTGGACGCGGTCCCCGTCCTCGAGGTCGGCCAGACCGGCCAGGTAGCTCCCGAAGGCCTCCCGGAGGGGGGCGAACGGCACCGGGTTCCCGGCCGCGCACCGGGCCGAGAGGACCACGGGGCCCTCCTCGGCCACATCCCGGAGGAACTCGGCGATCAACCGGGTCTTCCCCACCCCGGCCGGGCCCTCGACCGCCACCGCCCCCACCCGCTGCGTCCGGGCCCCCTCCCAGGCCTGGCGGAGGGCGGCCAACTCGACCCGTCGACCCACGAAGGGGAGGGTCTCGTCCCCCCCGATCGTGACCCGCCCCGACCGGTCGAGGGGGAACTCCCCCGACCGGGCCCCGGCCTCGGTCAGGTCGGCCACGAGCCCCTCCCCCGTCTGGTACCGGTCGTCGGGGTCCTTGGCCAGGAGCTTGGCCACCACGGCAGCTAGGCGGGGGGGGACATCGGGCCGGAGGTCGCCCAGGGCCGGGGCCGGCTCGACGGCATGCTTCCGGATCACCTCCCCGGGATCGTCCGAGACGAAGAGTCGGGTCCCGGCGACGGCCTCGAAGAGGACGACCCCGAGCGAGTACAGGTCGGCCCGGCGGTCGACGGGCCGCTTCAACATCCCCGTCTGCTCCGGCGACGAGTAGTGGAGGGTCCCCGCCACCGAGTCCCCCGTCTCCGACCCGGCGTGGGCGGCCAGCCCGAAATCGATGACCGTGGCGTGGCCGTCGTCGGCGACGATGATGTTCTCCGGCTTCACGTCGAGGTGGACGAGCCCCTGGCGGTGGGCTTCGGCCAGGCCCCCGGCCACGTCGATCCCCAGCCGGAGGACAGCCTCGACCGGCAGCGGCCCATCTGTCAGGACGAGGCTCAGGGTCCGGCCCTCGACCAGCTCCATCACCATGTACGGCCGGCCCCCGACCTCGCCGACCTCGTAGATCTGGGGGAGGGCCCGGTGCCGGGCCGATGCCAGCAGGGCCGCCTCCCGCCGGAACCCCACCGACGACGCCACGTCGCCGACCACGTCGGGCCGGCCGATCTTCACGGCGTAGTCCCGACCCCGGTGCCGGCACCGGAACACGTCGGTCTGGGACCCCCGGCCCAACCGCTCCAGGAGCTCCAGCCCCGGGATGGCCATCCCCGGCCCGGCCCCGATCACGGTCACGACGGCGCCGACCCCGGACGGGCCCGACCGGCCTCCCACACCACCTGATCTCGCTGACCATTCACAGCACAACTATCGGCAAATTCTGCCCGGGACCTGACACCCAGGGTGAAGAAATCTTCGGACGGCCTCCCAGGTCGCTCCGTCGGAGCCCGGGGCGGTCAGCCCTTCCCCGTTTCGAGGGCATAGGTCATGGTGACCTGGACCGACTCCTGCTGGCTCCCGGCCTCCAACGGGACGGCCGACGCCGCCGGGACAGTCCCGGACTGGCTCAGACCTTCGTTGGCAGCGGCGAATCCCTCCTCGGCCTGGGAGGAGGTCTGGTCGCTCAGGGAACAGACCGGGCCCAGGGTCTCCCCGGCCGCCGCCGCCATGGCCTGGGCGTGGTTCACGGCCTGGGTCACGGCGTCGGTCCGGGCCGCGTCCTCCAGCTTCCGGGGGTCCTCGACGGAGAAGGCGATGTCGTCGATCCGGACTGAATCCCCCGCCGCCGCGGCCAGGGCGTCGATGGTGGCTCCCGCCGTGGCGAAGTCCCGGAGCTTCGCCGTGAGCGAGTTCGTCACCTGGTAACCGGTGACGGCCCCGGCCAGGTTGTACTGCGGCTCGAGGGAGAGTCCCGACGTCTGGATGTCGGCCGCCCCCACCCCGGCCGCCGTCAGGACCGCCGTCAGCGCCGCCGCCCTGCCGTTGTTGTCGGCCAGCGCCGCCTCGGCGGTCCCATCGGTCACATCGATCCCCACCAGGACCGTCAGCAGGTCCGGTGTCCCCGTCGCCATCCCCGTCCCCCCCACTGTCAGCGTCGGGTCCGAGCTCCCGCAGCCAGGAGGGGCCGGGGCCGCCACCTTCGCCGCCGCCGCCGTGGCCCCCGGCGATGCCCAGGCCACCGAACCCACCGTGACCCCGGCCACCCCCAACGTGAGCGCCACCACCGTCCAGGTCCGCTGGCCCCACCACGACCTCGTCGTCCCCGCCCTCGGCGACCTTCCCGTGATCCCTGTCGGCCCTGTCGGCCCGGCGGGCCCTGTCGGCCCTGTCGGCACTGTCGGCCCGGTGGGCTCTGTCGATTCGGTCGGCTCTGTCGTCATGGTTCTTCCGACGTCGGACCCGATCCGGAAGTTCCCCACCCCGGGCCGGCGCTCACCCCAGGAGCGGCCCCACCGTCTCCCCGAAGGCGGCCAGCTGGTCGCAGAGCTCCTCCGCCGACCGGTTCGGGAACCGGAGCTGGAGATGGGTCACCCCCATCTCGGTCAGCTCGGCCAGGTTCTCGGCGATCCGCTCCGGGGACCCCGACACCGTCCCCCGGGGCACCTCCCAGGTCGGCTCCCCCACGTGGAACATCCCCGGGAGGGCCCCGATCTCGATGGGGGCCCCGCCCCGGAGCTCCTGGCGGAGCTCGAGGAGCTCGGACACCTGGTCCGCCATGTCGCTCCGCCGGACGGTCTGGGGCAGCCACCCGTCGCCCCGGAGGGCCGCCCGCCGCAGCGCCGGCCGGCTCGATCCCCCCACCCAGATCGGCGGCCTCGGCGTCTGGACCGGCCTGGGGGACACCCCCAGACCGGTGGAGGGCCACGTCGGGCCGGTCAGTTCGGGGTACTCCTCGAGGAGTCCCGCCGTGATCCCGTCCAGGGCCTCGTCGAGGAGGGCCCCCCGGGCGTCGAAGTCCCGACCGGCCAGGGAGAATTCCTCCGGCACGTGGCCCGCCCCCACCCCAATGACGAGCCGGCCCCCGGAGAGGACGTCCAGGGTGGCGAACTCCTTGGCCGCCCGGAGCGGGTGCCGGAGGGCGGCGATGTAGACGTGGGAGAGGAGCCGGACAGTGGAGGTCACCCCGGCCAGCCAGCCCAGGGTGGCCGTCGTGTCGTACCAGGTCGTGCTCATGGCCCCGGCCAACCGCCGGGGGATGACGGTGTGGTCGCAGACGGCGACGTAGAAGAACCCGGCCCCCTCGGCCGCCCTCGCCACCCGGGCCAGCTCCGCCGGCCCCGCCGCCGCCTCCCAGGGCTCGACGTAGATCGTCGACTGGGACTGGACCGGCAATTGGATCCCGTAGACGACCTTCCCCTCGGGGATGATCCGGACGGTGTCGGCGGGCACGGCGGGCTCCTCGGTTCGGGTCAGTACCGGTCGGCGACGACAGCGGCCAGGTCGGCCGGCGACGGTAGCGAGCCGGCCAGGACCTGGGCCCGCATCAAGTAGAGGTGGGCCGGGACCTCCCAGGTGAACCCCATCCCCCCGTGGACCTGAATGCAGCTCCTGGCGTTGGCCTGGGCCGCCTCGCAACCGAGCAGGGCCGCCCCGGCCGCGGCCCGGACCGGGTCCCCCACCCCGGGCTGGTCGACCGTCACGGCGGCGGCCTCCACCGCGGCCCGGGCCGACTCGGCCCGGACGAGCATGTCGGCGCAGAGGTGCTTCACGGCCTGGAACGACCCGATGGCCCGGCCGAACTGCTCCCGGGTCCGGGCGTAGGCGACCGTCATCTCCATCGTGGCCAGGGCCAGCCCCACGCCGAGGGCCCCGGTGAGGACGTTCCCGTCGCGCCCCCACCGGGTCTGGTCCTCCTCTCCGCCGACGAGGTCCCCCTCGGGCAGGGCCTCCACCCGCCACATCGGCGTCAACGGGTCGAGGGACCGCTGCAGCGGCGCCCCCGTGACCGCCCCCCGCTCGACGAGACGGAGTTCCCCGGCCCCGTCGTCCACGACGATCAGGACGTCGACCGCCCCCAGGTCCTCGATCAGGATCGGCCCCGGCCCGGCCGGCCGCCGGACCGCCCCCACCATCACCGAACCGTCGGCCGCCCCCGGGACCAGCCCGGCGGCCAGGCTGGATGCCACCAGCGGCCCCGGGACGAGGGCCCGGCCCAGCTCCTCGAAGACCACCGCCGCCTCGGCCAGCCCCAGGCCGAGCCCACCGTCGGCGTCGGAGACCCGGAGGGCGAACACCCCGGCCTCCCCGAGCTCGGCCCAGCCCTTCCCGTCGGCGACCGTGGGCCGGCCCTCGGCGACCCGGACCGACTCCAGGGGGAACCGCCCGGCGCAGAGCCGGGCCACCCCCTCGGCCAGTGCCACCTGGTCCTCGGACCGCTCGAAGTCCACCGCCGCTATCCCTTCGGAAGGCCGAGGATCCGCTCGGCCACGATGTTCCGCTGGATCTGGGACGTCCCCGCCGCGATGGTCCGGGAGAAGCCGTTCACCCAGGTGTCGACCAGCTCCCCGTTCCCCGGTCCCCCCTCCGCCGCCGACCACGGCCCCCCGGCCAGCTCGTCCCAGACCAGCCCGGCCCGGCCGCAGACCTCCAGGCCCAGCTGGGCCAGCCGCTGCCGGAGCTCCGAGAAGGCCAGCTTGAAGACGCTCCCCCCGATGCCCGGGACCCCCGTCCGGGCCGCCTGGGAGACGTTCCGTCTCGTCACCGCCCACTGGGCGTCGAGCTCCGCCCCCAGGTGCCCGATCCGGCCCAGGAGCCCGGGGGCCCCGCTCCCCCCGACGGCCACCACCACGTCACGCAGTGACCGGAGGAGCTCCATCGACTGGAGGAGCTCCCCCACGAACGCCGTCCCCCGCTCGAAGCTGAGCGTGACCATCGTGACCCGCCAGCCGTCGTTCTCCTCCCCCACCCGGTTCCCGACCGGGACCCGGACACCGTCGAGGAAGAGCTCGGCGAACTCCGTCGACCCGGCCATGGTCCGCAGCGGCCGGATCTCGATCCCGGGGAGGTCCATCGGCATCATCAGCCAGGTGATCCCCCGGTGCCGGGAGTCCTCCGGCCCGGTCCGGACCAGGATCTCGCAGTAGTCCGCCACCTCGGCGTGCGACGTCCAGATCTTCGACCCCGAGAGCACGTAGTCGTCCCCGTCGCGGACGGCCCGGCACCGCAGCGAGGCCAGGTCGCTCCCGGCGTCCGGCTCCGAGAACCCCTGGCACCAGACCTCCTCCCCTCGGAGGATCGGCGGCAGGAACCGGGCCCGCTGCCCGGCCGTCCCCTCCACGGCGATCGTCGGGCCGGCATGGAGGAGCCCGACGAAGTTCACCCCCACGTAGGGGGCGTGGGCCCGCTCGAGCTCCTCGACGTAGATGAGCTGCTCCACCGGGCTCGCCCCCAGCCCGCCCCCCTCGACGGGCCAGTCGATCCCGGCGTACCCCGCCTGGTGGAGCATGCCCTGCCACCCGGTGTCGTAGGCCCGGCGGGCCGGCCAGTCATTGGCCGGCGGCTTCGGCGGCAGGCTCGGCACCGCCCCGGCCAGCCAGGCCCGGAGTCCCGACCGGAAGGCCTCCTCCGCCTCGGAGTACCGCAGATCCACCGGAGCCGGGTCCTGGCTAGGTGGCGGGGAGGGTGGCCGGTCCGAGGCTGTCCAGCCCGAACAGCTTGATGGCGTTCCCCCGGACGATCTTGAACCGGTCCCCGTCGGAGAGCCCCCCCATCTGCCGCTCCGCCACCTGCCGGGACTCCGGCCAGGTCGAGTCCGAGTGGGGGTAGTCCGTCTCGTAGGTGATGTTGTCCACCCCGATCTCGTCGACCGACCGCAACCCGTGGGCATCGTCGAAGAAGCATCCCCAGACGTGGTCCTTGAAGTACGTCGACGGCGGGTTCGGCACGATGTCAGCCACTCCCCCCCAGCCCCGGTTCTCGTCCCAGACCTTGTCGGCCCGCTCCAAGATGTACGGGATCCAGCCGATCTGCCCTTCCGAGTAGGCCAGCTTCAGCTCCGGGAACCGGACCAGCACCCCCGAGAAGAGGAAGTCCACCAGGCTGAACGTGGCGTTCGTGTGGGTCAATGTCGACCCCACCGCGGCCGGAGCGTCCGCCGACGTCGACGGCATCTTCGACGACGACCCGATGTGCATGTTGACCACCGTCCCCGTCTCGGCGCAGGCGGCGAAGAACGGGTCCCAGTACCCGTCGGGGTCATGGACCGACGGGAGTCCCAGGAAGGGGGGGATCTCGCTGAAGCAGACGGCCCGGACCCCCCGGTCGGCGTTCCGCCGGACCTCAGCGGCGGCCAGATGGGCATCCCACAGCGGGATCAGCGTGAGCGGGATCAGCCGGCCCCCGGACTCGGCACACCACTCCTCGACCATCCAGTCGTTGTAGGCCTTCACGCAGAGGAGCCCCAGTTCCTTGTCCTTCGCCTCCGTGAACGTCTGCCCGCAGAACCGGGGGAACGTCGGGAAGCACAGGGCCGCCTCCACGTGGTTCAGGTCCATGTCCTCGAGCCGGGGCTTCACCTCGTAGGAGCCCGGCCGCATCTCCTCGTAGGTCACCCCCGTCATCGTCACCTCGTCCCGGGGCACCCCCACCGCCGAGTCCACCCGGAGCAGCGGCCGCTTCAGATCCTCGTAGTACCACCAGTCGACCGGCTTCCCCTTGCCCCCCGGCTTGACCGTGAGCTTCCCCCCCACGAAGGTGACCTCCGGCATCGGGGCCCGGACGATCCGGGGACCGACATCGGCGTACTTCGAGGGCAGCCGGTCCGACCAGACCGTGGGGGGCTCCACCACGTGGTCGTCGACGGAGATGATGAGGGGCAGCTCGGCCATGACCACGAGCATACGCCGTTTCTGACGGCGTGTCAGTTAGAGCTGATCAGAGGCTGGTGGGGTCGGTGCCCTGGGCGAAGCCGCTGTAGGAGGCCGGGGCCTGGTAGCTCGGGGCCGACGTCGGGGAGTAGGACTCCGCCCCCTGGTCCTCCACAGACTCCATCTCCCCCATCCCCGCCGAGTCCGCCTCCGTGGTCGTCGCGATCCCCTCGGCCTCGGCGGCCCGGAGCTGCTGGGCCAGGGCCTGGAGCTGGACCAGCTCCGCCACCGCGGCGGCCTGGGCCTGGGTCACCTGCTGGAGCTGGGCCACCGTGTCGGCCACGGCCAGGAGGGCTCCGGCCGGGACGTCATCCCCCGTCGGGGCAGCCACGGCCGGAGCCATCTTGGCCGGACCCGCCACCGCCGTCAGGTGCCGACCCGACGGGTACTGCTTGTGCTGGACGGCCGGGTAGGGCTTCCCGGTGTGGGCCTCAACCTTGACCGGCTCCGGCTCCGCCTCGACCTCGACGACCGGCTCGACCTCGGCCTCGACGACCGGCTCGACCTCGGCCACCGGCTCCGGCTCCGCCTCGGCCACCGGCTCCGGCTCCGCCTCGGCCACCGGCTCGACCTCGGGCACGGCCACCGGCGCGACCTCGACGACCGGCTCGGCCGGGGCCGCCCCGATCCCGTCGGCGGTGGGGACGGCGTCGGCGAAGATCCCGTCCACCATGGCCTGGGCCCCGGCCGAGACCGGCTCGGGCGCCCGAACAGGGGGGGCGGAGGGGGCGGCGGCAGGGCGTCTGGGGGCGGCGGCGGCAGGGCGTCTGGGGGCCAGGTCGAGGCTGGGGGCCAGGGCCAGGGCCTCCTCCTGTCGGCGGGCCAGGGCGGCCTGCTTGAGCTCCGTCTTGAGGGGGCTCAGGTACTTGCTGATGGCGGCGGCGAGCCGCTTGTGGCCCTCGTCACCGGGGTAGACCCCGTCCTCGAGGTCGGCCTCACCCAGGACGGAGGCCCCCTCGGTGAGGAAGAGGCGGGAGTCCCCGGCGGCGACGACCTCCCGGACGGACTCCTCCATGGCCACCCGGAGGTCGGCCAGGGTGGCCCCCAGGCGGTTCGGCTCGTTCTCGGCGTCGGGCCGGACGATCGGGCTCATGACGACGACGGGGGTCTCGGGGTGGCCGGAGCGGACGATCTTGAGGAAGGCCCGGATCTCCTCGGCCATGAGCCCCGGGGAGTGGGGGACCCGGCTCCAGTTGGTGTGGCCGAAGCCGATCGAGATGACCTCGGCGGGGGTGTCGGCCAGGAGGATGGCCGAGGAGCTCTCCCCCCGGGCGCTCCCGGCGTAGCCGAAGTTGCAGAGGTTCAGGCCGAGCTTCCGGGCCGCCACGGCCGGCCAGGCCATGGCCGGGCAGGAGGCCAGCCAGCCCTGGGTGATGGCGTCGCCGTAGGCGAGCCAGCGGGGAAGCTGGGGGGCCGGCTCGATGGCCCCGCCGACGCCGACGATGGAGGTGATGAGAGGCCGCATCCCCTCGGGGAGGTAGATGACGGCGGGCCGGTCGGCATCACCGTTGAGGTCGAGCTCGACGACACCCTCGCCCAGGACGGCCTCGGCCTCGCTGATCTTCTGGGAGGCCTTGTAGAGGGCGAAGGTGCAGCCGGCGGCCTCGCCCCGGTAGCCGAGGTTCCCCGTCGCCGTGGTGTAGCCGATCTGGACGGCCTGGGCGTCACCGACGAGCTCGATCCGGACCCCGGCCGGAACCTGGGCGGCGGCCCAGACGTCGAGGGGGAGCTGGTCGATGTCGGTCGGGTTGGCCCTGGGGTAGGCGACGTTGGTCGTGGCCGGGAAGAGGCTTCCTCGGAGGAAGGGCTCTGGCTGCTCAGGACGCTCGTTCACGACTTCCCCCACTGATTACTCCCAGCCTCGAATCCTAACGGGCCACGCCGATCCTGGCACGGCGAGTGGTGTATTTGTCATCTTCAGTGAGGATTGTGCCTCAGGATCCGGAAACCCCAATCAATGGCCCATCAACTTCGTCTTCTTCCTCAATGGGGATCATGGCCGGAGGACCACGGGAGCGACGGTCGGCGACAGGGCTCCCCCGAGCTACCTGGGTTATCGGAAGGGGGCCGGGATTCCCTTGAGCGCGATCGCGTTACAACCGGCTCCCGACGAAGAGGGCGGCGGCCACCCCGAGACCGAGGACTGCGACGGTCAGGTAGAGCCCCAGCATCCCCGGCCGGACCAGGAGGGACCGGCCCGGGTCCATCGGGCTCAGGAGGGGGGTCCGGACGGCCGGGTCCCGGACGGGGGCCTTGAGCCGGCGGAGCCGGAACCAGAACTGGGCGTTCCCGAGCACGGTGAGGAGGTTGAAGAGCCAGCCGAAGGTCAGGAGTCCGGGCCGGCCCCCCCGGAGGGCCACGTCGGTCATGTCCCGGAGAACGGTCAGCCCGCAGGGCCCGCAGACCGGGCCGTGCTCGGAGAAGCTCCCCCCGAAGAAGATGGCGTTGAGGGGCCCCGACCGCTCCCAGCGGAGGTCGACGTGGACGGCCGGGGCGCCCCCGCAGAACCGGCACTCCCCCCGGGGAGGTGCCACCGGATCGGGCCTGGCCCAGGCCACCCGCTCCCTCGTTGTCCCATCGGGCCCCTGGCCGACCGTCCCCGGATTCGCCCCCCAGCGGACGTCCCAGGCCGGGAACCAGCGGGGGTCGAAGGCGGGATCGCCATCGTCCTCGTCGTCCTCGTCCTCCTCCTCCCCGGCCGACCCCCGGGGGGCGGGTCGGGGCCGGGGGGGCGACCGGGTCTCGGCGGGCCGGGCCGGTGGCGGGGGAGGCGTCGGGACCCGAGCCCGGTCCCGCCGGCGGGCCCGGACCCGGGAGGGGGAGCCGACGGTGACGGTCATGTGCTCGAGGGCGGCTTCCCGCCAGAGGTCGTCGTAGGCCTTCCGGCTGTCGGGGTCGCCGAGGACGTGCCAGGCCTCGTTGACCTCGACCAGCTCCAGGCTGAGCCGGGCGATCACGGAGGGGACGAGGCCGACGTTGCTGTCGGGGTGGAGCTGGCGGGCCCGGACCCGGTAGGCGTGGCGGAGCTCCTCGTGGCCGGCATTCCAGCCCACCCCGAGCACCTCGTAGTAGCTCCGCACGACTCTCCCCGCTGGGCCGGCCCGATCGTACCGGCCCCGCCTCCCCGGCCCCGCCTCCCCGGGGTCCGGGTCAGCCCGGTCCGGCCGCCTCGGCCAGGAGGGCCTCGAGGACCCGGGCCCGGTGGTCGGCGGCGTCCCCCCAGGCGGTGGAGAGGGCCCAGGCCTTCTTCATCCAGAGCTGGAGGTCGTGCTCCCAGGTGTAGCCGATGGCCCCGTGGACCTGGAGGGCGGTCCGGGCCGCCCCCAGGGCGGCCTCGGCGGCGTAGGCCTTGGCCATCGAGGCGTGCCGGGAGACGGCCGGCTCGGCGCTGTCCAGGGACCAGGCGGCCCGGTAGACGACGGGCCGGGCGAATTCGAGCCGGACCAGGGCGTCGGCCAGCTGATGCTTGACGGCCTGGAAGGAGCCGATGGGGACGCCGAACTGATGGCGGTCGGTGGCGTAGGCGGCGGCGCTGGCGATGAGCCGGTCGGCCACCCCGAGGAGGAGGGCCCCGGTGCCGACGGCGGCCCGGTCGGCCAGCCGGGCCAGGACGGGAGCGGACTCGGCGGCGGAGGCGAGGAGGGTGTCGGGGGTGGGGTCCCAGTCGACCCGGGCCGGCCGCCGGGCCCCGTCGATCGAGGGCCGGGGGATCAGCCGGGTCTCGGCCGGGGCCACGGCGTGGAGCTCCCCGGCGTCCTCGAGGAGGAGGAGGTCGGCTCCCGCCGCGGCGGGGACGGCCACCATGGAGGAGAGGCCGACGGTGAGGACGGACTCCCCGATCGCCACCCGGGGGAGGACCTCGGCCCGGAGCCCGTCGGCCTCGGGGCCGGGGAGGTCGAGGAGGAGGGGGACGGCCAGGCCGACGGTCTCGAGGAGGGGCTCGGGGAGGCCGGACCGGCCCGCCTCCTCCAGGAGGAGAACGAGGTCGAGGAAGCCGAAGCCGAAGCCCCCGAGGTCCTCGGGGACGGTCAGCCCGAGGAGGCCGAGCTCGGCCATCGCGGCCCAGCGGTCGGGGGACCAGCCCAGCTCGGAGTCCCAGGCGGCCCGGACCTCGGCCGCGGTGCACTCCTTCTCCGTGAACGACCGGAGCTGGTCCCGGAACTCGACCTGGCGGTCCTCGAAGGCGAATCGCACGGCGTCAGCTCCGGGGGAGGCCGAGGACCCGCTCGGCCACGACGTTGCGCTGGATCTCGTTCGTCCCGGCGTAGATGGGGCCGGCCAGGGCGAAGAGGAAGCCGTCGAGCCAGGGGCCGGGCCGGCCGTCGGCGTCGAGGAGCTCGGCCTCGGGGCCGAGGAGGTCGAGGGCGCAGCGGTGGATGGCGAGGTCCGTCTCGGACCAGTGGAGCTTGTTCATGGAGGCCTCGGGGCCGACGGGGGTGCCCCCGAGGACCCGGGTCACGGTCCAGTAGGTGTTGAGCTGGTAGGCCTCGGCGTCCATGGCGGCCCGGGCCACGGCGTCAGCCGACCGACCGGCGGCGACCGGGTCGAGGAGGGCCTGCTCGGCGTAGAGGGCGAGGAGCCGGCCGGCGGCCTCGGTGAACCGGGCCGGGCTCCGGAGCGAGAGGCCCCGCTCGGAGTTGGTGGTGGCCATGGCCACGCTCCAGCCCTTCCCGACCTCCCCCAGGACCTGGTCGTCGGGGACCTCGACGTCCTCGAAGAAGATCTCGGCGAAGCCCGTCTCCCCGTCGAGCTGGGCGATGGGCCGGACGGTGACCCCGGGGGCGTCCATGGGGATGAGGAAGTAGGTCATCCCCCGGTGCCGCTCGGCGGTGGGGTCGGTCCGGAAGAGGCCGAAGCACCAGTCGGCGAAGGCGCCCCGGGAGGCCCAGGTCTTCTGGCCGCTGAGCACCCAGCTCCCCCCCTCGCCTTCGGGGCCCTTCCGGGTGGCCCGGCTCCGGATCCCGGCCAGGTCGCTCCCGGCGTCGGGCTCGGACCATCCCTGGCACCAGACCTCCCGGGCCGAGGCCATGGCCGGGAGGTAGCGGGCCTGCTGCTCGGGGGTCCCGAACTCGAAGATGGTGGGGGCGAGGAGGAAGATCCCGTTCTGGCCCACCCGGGTGGGGGCCTGGGCCCGGTAGTACTCCTCTTCGAAGATGAGCCACTCGAGGAGACCCGCCCCCCGGCCCCCGAACTCCTCGGGCCAGGAGACGACGGAGAGCCGGGCGTCGAACATGGCCTGCTCCCAGACCCGGTGGGCGGCGAAGCCCTCGGCGGTGTCGAGGGAGGGGAGGGGGCCGGTCCCCTTGGCCTCCGAGGGGACGTTGGCCTCGAGCCAGGCCCGGACCTCGGCCCGGAAGGCGTCCTGCTCGGGGGTGAACCGGAGGTCCATGGGCGAAATCTGACATACCGCCAGATATTCGGCAACACTGAGACGATGGCCACCGCAGTGATCGTCGACGCCGTCCGGACCCCGGTGGGACGCCGGGGGGGGAAGCTCTCGGGCTGGCACGCCGTCGACCTCGCCGCCCAGCCGCTGCGGGCCCTGGTGGAGCGGACCGGGATCGACCCGCGCCTCGTCGAGGACGTGATCATGGGCTGCACCATGACCGTCGGCGAGCAGGCCATGAACATCGCCAGGAACGCGGCGCTCGCTGCCGGCTTCCCCGACACCGTCCCCGGGACGACCGTCGACCGGCAGTGCGGCTCGGCCCAGCAGGCCATCCACTTCGCGGCCCAGGCCGTGGCCTCGGGGGCCATGGACATCGTCATCGGGGCCGGGATCGAGTCGATGAGCCGGGTCCCGATCGGCTCGACCACCGACCCCGGACCGGGGGAGGCCTACGGGCCCCTCTACCGGGCCCACTACGAGCTGATCCACCAGGGGGAGTGCGCCGAGGAGATCGCCCGGCGCTGGGAGGTCTCCCGGGCCGAGATGGACGCCTTCGGGTTCGAGAGCCACCAGCGGGCGGCCCGGGCCACGGCCGAGGGCCGGTTCGAGGGCGAGATCCTCCCCCTCGAGATCCGGATCGCCACCGCCGGGGGGACCGTCGAGATCCCCGGGGGGACGATCGCCGCCGACGAGGGGATCCGGCCCGACGTCTCGATGGAGAAGATGTCGACGCTCCGGCCCGCCTTCTCCGAGACGGGGACCGTCACCGC
The DNA here is from genome assembly GCA_003151955.1 of Acidimicrobiaceae bacterium. Taxonomy (GTDB): domain Bacteria; phylum Actinomycetota; class Acidimicrobiia; order Acidimicrobiales; family UBA8190; genus PALSA-743. Next base: position 65,768 of record PLZB01000078.1, on the reverse strand, counting down.
CGCCACCTCCTCCCAGATCTCCGACGGGGCCGCCGCCGTCCTCGTCATGTCCGAGGCCAGGGCGGCCGAGCTCGGCCTCACCCCCCGGGCCCGGTTCCACACCTTCGCCGTGGCCGCCGACGACCCCCAGATCATGCTGACCGCCCCCATCCCGGCCACCCGGCTCGTCCTCGAGAAGTCGAAGCTCTCCCTCGACGAGATCGACCTGGTCGAGATCAACGAGGCCTTCGCCTCGGTCGTGCTCGCCTGGGAGAAGGAATTCCACCCCGACATGGCCCGGGTCAACCCCAACGGGGGGGCCATCGCCCTCGGCCATCCCACGGGCTGCTCCGGGGCCCGCCTCATGGCCACCCTCCTGAACGAGCTCGAGCGGACCGGCGGTCGCTACGGCCTCCAGACCATGTGCGAGGGCGGGGGCCAGGCCAACGCCACCGTCATCGAGCGGCTGGGCTGAGGGGAGAGCCCGGTGGGCACCTTCCGAACACCGACCCGCTCGATGGGAGAGCCGGCCATCCCGGTCGAGAAGGCACTGCAGCTCGGGACCGACCTCGAGGACGAGGTGGTTGTCCGGCCGCGAGACACCGGGGACTCCGACGGGGCGCCTTCCGACACGGAGGCGTGATCAGCGGTGTTGGAGGCATCTTCCTCTCGGACGGTTGCGGACGCGGGGTGATCACGGGGCCTCGACCCCGGCAGGGGTGGGAGTCAAGGGGAGCGCAGCGGACACCAGTGATGCGGCATGGTCCCTGAGGTACTCCCGGAGGTAGGGAAGCGAGAAATCCACGAAGCCCCGCCAGGGCGAGTGGATCAGCTCGTGTTGGAGAAGCCGGATTCGGTACTGCCCGGCGTAGTTGCCGTCCGTACCCAGGCGCTCGGCGATGTCGGCCATCCGTGACGGACCGTCGTCGAGGGCCATCGCCACCAGGAAGGAGCGGTCGACTGCCGAGGTGTCCTTGAGGGCGGGCTCGTACACCAACGACCCGATCCTTCGGGCCGCCGCGGCCATGCCGGCGTCAGCATCACTCCGGGAAATCGACACGGCTGACGGATGTTGCCGCCACAGGTGGTACCCGACGAGCTGGATCAGGAACGGGTACCCGGCGGTTGAGGAGGCCGCCCGGGCCAACGCTCCGTTGGTAATGGTGCGGCCGGACGTCTCGATGGGCAGGCGAAGGGCGTCGGCGACGTCCCGGAGGCTCACCGCCCCCAGGACGTGACGATCGGCGCGGATGAGGAACGTGAGGGGATCCTCGTTGAGGAGGTCACGGACGGCGGCCGGGAGTCCCGCTCCGGCGAAGGCGACCTGGCGCTCCTCCCGGAAGCTGTGCTGAATGACCGAGCAGATCTCCGTCAGATCGTCGAGCCGGCCCCTGTGCAGTTCGTCGACCGTGATGAGCAGACCGGTCTCGTTCGCGGTCAGCAGGTCGGTCAGCCGGTTGATCTGGTTCCGGAGTCCGGACGCCACCGGATGGGCATCGGTGTGCTCCCATCCGACGCTTCCCAATCCCCCAACGCTGGCGGCCGTCGCTCGACGCCCCGTGGTTCGGGGGTCCACCTGGCGGAGCAGGCCCGGGAGATGTTCTGTGACCATCCGGTCGAGCAACCCCTTGGTCGCCGACTCGGAGATGACCAACCAGCCCCGACGCCGGGCCTCGTGCTCAGTCGCATTGAGCATGACCGTCTTCCCCATACCCCGGGGTCCGGTGAAGAGGGTGGCCCGGCCCGGGGCCCCGGGGCCGTCGTCGAGGCCCTCTCCGAATTCTTCGATCAATCCCGCCCGGCCGACCAGCAAAGGTGGGCTCACGCCGAAGCTGGGGGTGAAGGGGTTGCGGGGTGCCACAGGGGCATCGTAGCTCGGATCGACCTAGTCTTCTTTATTTTGTTTAGTTTCTTTCGTTTGCGGATTCAGCCCGCCTGGCTATCCTGCCGAGCCTGGGAGGCCGCCGGTGTACCTGACGTTCACAAGGGAGCAGGAGGAGCTGCGGGAGGAGCTGCGGGCCTACTTCGAGGGGCTCGTGGCCGAGGTGGAGGGAAACCCCGACGGCGAGCCGACCTACACCCGGTACATCCGGCGGATGGGCCGGGACGGTTGGCTCGGACTCGGTTGGCCGGTGGAGTTCGGGGGCCAGGGCCGGGGGCCGGTCGAGCAGATGATCTTCGTGGAGGAGTCCCACTGGGCCGGGGTCCCCCTCCCACTGCTCACCCTGAACAGCGTGGGACCGACGCTGATGGCCCTCGGGACCGGGGAGCAGAAGGAGCGGTTCCTGCCGGGGATCCTCCGGGGGGAGGTCCACTTCTCCATCGGCTACACCGAGGCCTCGGCCGGGACCGACCTCGCCTCCCTGCGGACCCGGGCCGTCCGGGACGGCGACGAGTACGTCGTCAACGGGGAGAAGCTCTACACGAGCGCCATCGAGTACGCCGACTACATCTGGCTGGCGGCCCGGACCGATCCGGAGGCACCCAGGCACAAGGGACTGTCCGTCCTCATCGTGCCCGTCGAGAGCCCTGGATTCCACTGGACGCCGCTGGCCACGATCGCCGGGGACATCACCAGCACGACCTTCTACGAGGACGTCCGGGTGCCGATCGGGAACCTGGTCGGGGCCGAGAACCAGGGCTGGAGACTCATCACCAACCAGCTCAACCACGAGCGAGTGGCCATCGGCCCGTCGTCGGGGCTGCTCCGGAGCCTCATCGAGATCCGGCGGTGGGCCGAGGAGCAGCGCATGGCCGACGGCCGGAGGGTGATCGACCAGGAATGGGTCCGGATCAGCCTGGCCCGGGTCCAGGCCAAGGTCGAGGTCCTGAAGCTCCTGAATTGGAAGGTGGCCTGGTCCGCCGGGAAGGGGCTGAACCCGGCCGACGCCTCGGCCACCAAGGTCTACGGCTCCGAGCTGGCCCTCGAGGTCTACCGGGTCCTCAGCGAGGTGGTGGGACAGGCCGGCTACCTCAGGGGGGGATCGCCCGGCGCCGTCCTCCAGGGTCGCCTCGAGGGGAGCTCCCGGGGCCAGACCATCTTCACCTTCGGGGGCGGGACCAACGAGATCCAGCGGGACATCATCGCCATGGTGGGCCTGGGGATGCCCCGGGCCCCCCGCTGACCCCTACAGGAAGTAGGGGATCAGCCCGGCCAGGACCTGGAAGAGGGTGGCCCACTGGGCCGAGGTGAGGACGGTGCTCGTGGTCAGGGGGTTCCCGCAGTTGTTCCCGGTGGGCCCGCCGTTGAAGCGGCTCTGGAGCCAGGTCAGGGCCCCGGGGGCCCCGGTGACAACGGTCGTGATGTGCTCCCCGACGGTGGTCCGGGTGTAGTCGACGGAGGCCCCGGCCGCGCAGTACCTGGCCACCATGCCGTCCACGTCGGCGATGGGGATGATCTCGTCCCCGGTGGCCTGGTAGATGTAGGTCGGGGCGGTGGGGGCGTGCTGGCCCAGGGTGTCGGCGGCCAGGATGATCTGGGCCTGGGGCTGGGCCAGGGGGTTGGCGACGGAGAAGTCCTTCGAGATGTCGTGGAAGGCGAAGTCGAGGATGATCGAGGTGTTGCAGAGGGTCCCCACCGTGACCAGGTCGGCCTGGCCCTGGGCGTTCAGGGAGCTCTGGAGGAGGGTGGCCAGCTGGGGGTAGGCCCGGCTGACCCCGACCATGCCGCCGATGTAGTAGCCGGCGAAGGGGCCGCCGTTGATGTTGAGGGCGATGTTCCCGACGTTCACGGGAACCCCACCCTCGGCCACGGCCACGACGTGCAGCTCGGGGGCGTAGGAGGGCTGGAGCTCGGAGGACCAGGCCGTGGCCAGGGCACCGCCGGAGTAGCCCCACATCCCCACCGGGGTGGCCGCCCCGGCCAGGCCGGCCGGGCCGAACTGCTCGGTGGCCCGGATCCCGTCGAGGACGGCGTGGCCGGCCTGGACCCCGGCCCCGTAGGCGGAGAGGGGTCCCTCGTAGTCGGGGACGTCGACGGCGTAGCCGCGCTCCAGGAGGCCGGTGACGAGGAGGATCTCGGCCTGCTCGACGGGGTTGGCCAGGGGTGCGCCCAGCTGGAGCTGGTAGGAGGGGGCGCACTGGGCCCCGAGGCTGTCCTCGGCCACCTGGTAGGAGACGAGGGGGCGGACGGGGAGAGGGGACCGGCTGGTCGGCTCGATGACGGTGGTCGGGGTGGCCTCGGGGTTCCCCTGGGTGTCGGTGGTCCGGTAGAGGAGCTGCCAGGCCCGGACGTGCTGCTCCCCGAGGAGGCCGAAGGCGGCCACCGAGACCGACCGGGTCCGGAGCACGGTGCCGGGGGCCGTGGTGGCCAGGTTGGCGGGGGGCTGGTAGAAGGGATCGGACTGGGGCGGGAGGGGCGAGCCGGCTGCCGCCGCCACCGGTCCGGTGCCACCGGCCCCGCCGGCCACGAGGACCAGGCTGCCGGTGAGGATCCCTGCCGCCAGGAGGACCCGGCCGGCCCGGGGCCGGCGGCTCCTGCCGACGGCGACCGTGACCCAGGTCTCGGCCACGGCCGTGGCTCCCATGCTCCTGACGACGCCGCGTCTCCCCCTGGATCCGATCATGTGCGCTTCCCCCTCCTGATCCCCACTCGATTACTGGTACAAATGTACGGATTATGAGGGTCGGAGTCAAGGGGGTCCCGAGGGATGAGCCGATCCAGGCTGATCGTCCACCCGGGAAGTGGTACGGATAGCATCGGTTCCATGGTCACGAAGCCGGTACCAAGCCAGGCCCGGAGCCGGAGCCGGCGGGAGGCCCTCCTCCGGGCCGCCATCGGGGTCCTGGCCGAGGGGGGCTCGAAGGCGGTCACCCACCGGGCCGTCGCCGCCCGGGCCGGGGTCCCCCTGGCCTCGACGACCTACTACTTCAAGTCGATCGACGAGCTGACCGAGGAGGCCCTCCGGCTCCACGTGACCGAGCGGGTGGCCGAGCTCGAGGCACTGACGGCCGAGGCGGCCGAGGGGGGCCGGACCGTCGAGGAGATCGCCCTCCGGTTCGCCGACGCCCTGGTGGGCCGGTCCCGGGAGGCGATGGTGGCCCAGTTCGAGGTCTACCTGGAGGCCAGCCGGGTCCCGACACTCCGCGAGCCCGTAGCCCGGGCCCTCCTCGCCTTCGAGGAGCTGGCCGCCCGGGCCCTGGCCGCCCTGGGGGCCCGGAGGCCGGAGGAGGCGGCCCTGGCCTTCGTGGCCATCCTCGACGGGTTCGCCCTCCACCGGCTGGCCCGGCCCCTCGATCCCGAGCGGGACGCCGCCCTCCTCTTCGATGCCATGGCCTCCCTCTTCGTCGCCTACGCCATGGACGAGGACGAGTTCGAGATGTGGCGGGCCCGGTTCCGCCGGCCCCTGGCGGGCTGACCCCGCCGATCGGGGTTGACTACGGCACCGTCACGGCGGCGCTGTCCGGGCTCTGCCCCCCGATCCAGTTCACCTCGACGGGCGTGTCGGTGTAGTACCAGGACCCCGCCGTGACGCCGAGCTCGGTGCAGGTCGTGACGGAGACGATCCCGCTGCAGCCGGCCCCGACGGTTGCCGGGGACCCGGTCACAGTGCTGAAGCGGTGGACCATGTACCCGGCCACGGCCGGGCCGCTCTGGAGATCGGCCGTCGTCCAGGAGACATTCACCGAAGTGCCGACGGCACCGATGGTGGGGGAGGCCCCGGTCGGCATGACCGTGGACGCCGCCGCGGCCTGACCGGTCCCGGAGGCAGACCACGCCGCCGAGGCCGGAGCGGCCGGACCGAGCGACACCCAGCCGGCGGTGACCGGGACGAGCAGGCTCAGGGCGGCCCTGGTGAGGGGGCAACGGGTCGGTCTCACGACCGGGCCGCCGCACCGGTGTAGCGGAAGGGGAAGACGGCGGCCTGGCAGCCGTCGGGCGCCGAGTGGCGCATCGTCACCGTGACCGTCGTCGAGACGGTCCGGCCGGCCCCGACGGGGAGCTGCCCGGCGAAGGCCGAGACGGTGACGTCGGCAGCCGGGCAGGAGGACGAGGCGTTGCCGGCCGTGGTGGAGATGGAGGCGACGGTGATGGCGTACCGCTGGGGGTTGGTCACGGTCAGCACCAGGGGGAGGGCCCTTCCCGGGGAGAGGCCGGCCACGGTACCGGTGATCGAAAAGGTTCTCGGGGGTGCAGCGCCACCGGACCGGCCCTGGCCGACGAGGAGGTGCGAGTCCCGGCCCGACCGACCCGACTCCGATGCCGAGACCGTCACCACCAGGCCCACCAGGGCCAGGAGTGCGGCGGCGGTGCCACCGAGGCGGCGGCTGGTCCGTCGTGGACGGTCGGACATCGGCGTCGGGTCTCGTGGGCCGGCTCGGGGACTACTGCTGGGTACCGGTGACGGTGACGGGGATGTCGAAGGCGACTCCCTGGCAGCCGTTGGGCGCCGCGTGGGCCAGGTCGAGTACCCCGCTCACCTGGACCGCCGACGCCGTGGTCCCGGCAGGAATGCTGATGCTCACCGTCGTGGGCGCCAGGGCGTCCAACGCGATGTTGGCCGAGGCGCAGGTGGAGGTGCTCGTCGACGTTGGCGTCCCCCAGGAAAGCCCGGTGACGGTCACGGCGTAGGGGTTCGGGTTCTGGATGTTCATGAAGACGGGACCGGCGGGACCGCCGGGGTACAGAGTGGCCCCGGCTCCGCTGGGGGTCACCGCGGTGACCACCAACGACTGGGCCACGGTGGCGGCGCCGGCACCGGCACCGGACCCCGACGCCGACCAGACCGCGACGGCGATGCCGCCACCGAGGCCGACGGCAGCCGTGACGGCCGCCACGGCGACGAGATGCTTCTTGATCCTCATGCTGTTCTCCTCTGATTGGTGGGGTGGTGCTGACTCGTGGCCCGTCGGTGCGGCCGGCCCGGGACGTCAGGCATCGAGGCAGATCAGGTTGGCCAACTTGCTGGCCGCGAGGTGCAGCAGCAGGGGGACCTGGTCGTCGTCGATGTCCAGGGCGGCGGCGATCACGTGATCGGCGCAACCCTCGTCCCGGAGCCGGATCGCCACTGCGTGCAACACCGGAAGCTGCTGGACGGCAGATGATCGATCCACCTGTCCGAGGGTACGGACGGGGCCCGGCCCCGTCTTCGGTACGGCCTACTCAGATTCCGGGTGAGCGGCTACTCAGAAGACGGTGCCGTGACCCCGGCCAGAGCCGCACCCAGCCCGGCCCGGTCGGTGACGCCGAGCTTGACGTAGGCGTGGTAGAGGTGGTTCTCCACCGTCCGGGGGGAGAGGAACATCCGTTCGGCGATCTCCCGGTTGGAACGGCCTCCGGCGGCGAGGGCGGCGATCTGGTTCTCCCGCCTGGTGAGGGGGGCCGGCCCGGCCAAGGCATCGGTGGGCGACGGCCGGACTCCCTCGCACCGGTCCCGGTACGAGGTCGCCACCCGGGAGGCGGCCTGGGCCGCCCTGACCTGGCCCTCACGGTCGAGGATCCGGGCCGCGGCAGAGGCGGCCTCCGCGGCCAGCGGCCAGGTGGTCATCGCCGCGAAGCTCGCCGCGGCCTCGAGCAGGGCGTCCGGATCGCCGTCGACCGCGGCCCGGGCGTGGGCTGCCATCACGGCCACCAGGCGGCTGTCGGTCGTCGTGGCCACCTCGGCCAGCCGGTCGGCCAGGGCGGCCGTCGGCTCGATTCGCACCCAGGTGTCGAGAGCCCGGGCCTCCTCGATGGGCATGCCGGCGGCCCGGGCCCAGTCCACGGCCTGGCCGGCGGCCTCCACCGCGGCGGCGAACCGACCGGCCAGGGTGTGGAGCTCGACCTCGGCCAGGAAGCGGGTCATGTCGTAGTGCCGGCCCACGGGCTGGATCTGGCGGGCCTCCTCGAGGGCGGCGGTGGCCGCATCCTCCTCGCCGGCCAGGGCCCGGGCCCGGGCCAGCCCGGCCAGGGCCCAGGGGCGGTAGCCGAGCACGTCCCGCTCGGCCAGGAGACCGGACGAGTCACGGAAGACGCGGCCGGCGCTGGCCAGCCGGCCCTGCATGAGGAGGATCTCCCCGAGGAGGACCCCGAAATTGGCGGTAGCGTCGAGGAGCTCCCGGGCGATGGCGACCTCCCGGAGCCACTCGATGAGGGTGCGTCCCTCCTCGACGTCGCCGTTGCGGGCCAGGGTCCCGGCCCGGGTGAAGAGCAGGGTGGCCACCGTGAGGGGATGCCCGCCTTCGTTGGCGGCCGGCACGGCCTCGTCGACGAGGGCCAGGGCGTCACCACGGCGGCCCAGGAAGGTCAGCGCCGCCGCGGCCGGGACCGCTCCGACGCTCCGGTTCAGCTCCACGCCCTGGGCCAGCGCCGACCGCTCGGCGTAGGCCAGGGCCTCCGCCGGCCGGGCCGTGTTGAGGGCGATCCCGGCCAGCTCCTGATAGGTGTCGGCCAGCAGGACACGGTCGCAGCCTCCCTCCGCCCCCTCCGCCCCCTCCACCGCCGCGGTCAGGCCGGCCCGGGCCTCGTCGACGTGGGAGTGCCCCCAGAACCGGATCCAGGCCAGGGCCAGGGCCAGGCGGAGCCGGTCGTCCGTCCTCTCCGCCCTGGCGGCCACCTCGGCCAGGACCGCCTCGGCCTTCTCGGTGTCGCCGGTCCAGGCGTAGGTGTTGGCCAGGGAGACGCCCTCGGCCACCCCGCCGCTGCTGTCGTAGGCGGCGCGGGCCAGCCGGAGGGCGAGCTGGAAGTCCTGGGGGACGGCCGGGGTCTCCGCCTCGATGTCGGGGATGATCTCCTTGAGCCGGCCGGAGATGGCCTGGCCGATCCCGAAGAGCGAGGCGGTCGCACCCCGGGACAGGGTGACGGGATCGACGTCGATGCCGGACTCGAGGGACCAGCAGGCCAGCCTGACCTGGTCGGCACCCCGGCGGGCCCCGGCTGCGGTCAGGGCGTCGGCCAGGCTCCGCCGGATCGACCGTTGCTGGAGGGGGGCCAGCCGGCCCCGGAGGACCTCGGCGTGGAGCCGGTGGGCGATGGACAGCTCGAGCCGGCGGCCGTTGCGCTCGGTCGTCACGAGGGAACGGGCCTCGAGTCCCTCGACGGCCCGCTCCGTGGTGAGCCCGGTGACGACGTCGAGGGGCAGCGAGCCGGCCAGGGCCAGCATTTCCAGAGCGGTCAGCTCGTCGGGGTCGAGCCGGCCCAGCCGGGCCTCGACGACCTCCTGGAGGCGGGACCCGGTGGCCCACTCGCCGCTCCACCGCCACTCCCCTTCCACCTGGCTCAGGGCGCCCGTCTCCAGGCTGGAGAGGACGACCTCGCGAAGCGAGAGGGGGTTCCCGGCGGTGACGTGCCAAATCCGTTCGGCGCCGCTGTCCTGGACGGCGCCGCCCAGCCCGGCCGCCAGGAGCTCGGCGGTCTCCCGGCGCGACAGGTTCTGCAGCTCGACCCGCTCGGCCCGGCCGTCCTTCCACAGGTCGGTCAGGGCCTGGGGCGGGCGGGTGCCCGAGCGCGTCGTGATCATGGCCACCACGACACCGGCCGCCACCAGCTGGTGGAGCAGGCCGGCCGAGGCGTCGTCGAGATCCTGGCAGTCGTCGGCCAGGACCAGGAGCCCCTTGGCCGACCGTCGCCCGGTCAGGTCGCGGGCCACGGCATCGGTCAGCTCCGTCAGGTCCGACGAGGCGGGGAGCTCGAGCACGGTCCGGAACGGCCCGAGCGGGACGGCGGCGAACCCGGCGCTGCCCCGGATCTCCAGGGTGGCCCAACCCTGGCGGGCGGCGTCGGCCAGGGCGGTCCGGGCCAGGCGGGACTTCCCGACCCCGGCCGGCCCGCTGATCACCGCACTCGTCGCCGCCGGAGCGGAGCGGAGGCGGCGGAGGAGGTCGAGCTCCTCGGTGCGGCCGACGAGGGGCCAGTCGGCTGCACCCGTCCTGTTCAGCAATGGTCGGCCCCCACGGTGACGATTCGACCGACAGTCTTGCACCGCTGCCGAGCGGGTCGGCTCAGCCGGCGAGCTTCCGGACCGTGTCGCCGACCGGGGAGATCTCGTCGGTCCGGAGGGCCGTGACCACCTGTTGGTTGAAGGCCGATCGGACCTGGGTGGACGACTCGGCGTCGAGTGCCGGGGTCCAGGTCTGGTAGGCGAGGAGGTTCTCGGTGGAGAACGGCGAGACGACGGCGAACCCGTTGCTCTCGGCGTAGTCGACCATGGCCGTCAGGAACTGGGAGTCGAGAGGCTCCCAGAAGCTGTAGGTGCCGATCTTCTGCTCGTTCGGGGCCGAGGTGGGGGTGTCGACGATCTTGCCGTCGGTGCTCTCCTTGTACAGCCAGCACTCGGTCATGACGATCGGCTTGTGGGCGGCCTCGGCCTCCTGGACCTGGCCCTGCATGTTGCTCACGTCGACGGCGGCTACTGGGTAGGTGTGCATGTCGACGAAGTCGATCGAGGTCTGGCTGAGGAGGGTCTGGTCGTAGGAAGGATCCGTCCAGGTGCCCGAGCCGGCGCCGACCAGGGTCTGCTTCCGGTCGAGCCCGCCGAGGACCAGGTTCACGAACTGGGCGCCGGTGGCGGCCACGTTCAGGTCGATCGCTTTGTTGTGGAGGTTGGCCGTGTAGGTGTCAGGCTCGTTCAGGATGGCCAGGTAGGTCGGGTCCATGGTGTCGATGATGGTCTGGGCCTGCTGCTGGTAGTCGGCGGCGAAGCTGGTCAGGTTCAGGGAGGCGTAGAAGGACCCCACCGACAGGGAGGAGATGTTCCCGAACAGGGGGTTCTCCTCGACGATCAGCGTCATCCCGGCGGCGTGGACGGCCTGGGCCACCTCCTGGTAGAAGGTGGTGTAAGTCGAGCTGTCGGGGAAGCTGGCCAGCAGCAGGGGGAAGTTGACCTGGACGGTCACGGCCGTCTCCCCCAGCGCCTTCATCGACGTGATCATCGCCGTCGAGTTGGCCAGGGCGTTGCCCAGGAGGACGTCGGGCGTCATGGCGTTGCCGTCGGCCGGTTCCAGCGCCGAGGCGATCATCGTGGAGCTGTTCGCCGGCGGCGTCCCGGCCACGGCCGCGAAGGACGAGATCTGACCCTGGAGGGTGGAGTACAGGCTCCGGTAGGAGGCCGGGACCGGCCCGGGGGCCTGGCTCGACACGGTCGGTACCGCCGGCCCGGTCGGAGTCCCGTTCGGGCCGGGTGCCGTCGTGGGAGCCGGCCCGGTCCCCGACGGCGGCGCCACCGTTGTCGCGGAGATCGGCGGGGCTGTCGTCGGGGGTGTGGCCGTCGGGCTCGTCGACCCGCAGGCGGCGCAGACCACCACCAGACTCAGGAGCGCCGCCACCGACGCCCCCCTGGTCCTGCTCGAGAAACCGGTCCCCTTCGTCATCACTGCCCCCCTCGTCCGAGACTCATCTGTCCCGATCGTGCGCCGCCGATCCGGGGCCTTCGATGAGCGATCTGTGAGGGAATGTCGCTGACAGCGCTCTGGATGAATTGTAGTGTTGGAGGCGGATGAATTGTAGTGTTTGGGGTGGATGGATGGTAGGGTTCGTCGATGGCCGACGCTGCCGAGGTCCCTGGGGGCTATGTTCGCCGACTCGTCGACGACAAGCTGGACGAGTTGCTCCCCGAGCTTCCCGCCATCCTCCTCGACGGACCCAAGGGTGTCGGCAAGACGGCCACGGCGCTACAACGGTGCCACACCATTCGACGGCTGGACGTCTCTGCCAATCGAGAGCTGATCGAGGCCGATCCGGATCTGGTCGGCGACGGAGCCCCGCCCATCCTGGTGGACGAGTGGCAACGGGCCCCCGTGGTCTGGGACGCCGTCCGCCGCCTCGTCGACCACGACCCCTCGGGTGGTCGATTCATCCTGACCGGATCGCCTCCGGCCCAGGGCACCCATTCGGGGGCCGGGCGAATCACGACCGTACGGATGCGCACGTTGAGCCTGCCGGAACGAAACCTCACCACGCCGACCGTCTCGCTGCGAGCCCTGCTGGCCGGAGAGAGGCCGCCGGTCGCCGGTCTCTGCCCGCTGAAACTGGCCGACTACGTGGACGAGATCATGCAGGGAGGCTTCCCCGGGATGCGACGCCTCTCCGGCCGGGCGCTGAATCAGCAACTCGACGGGTATCTCGAACGAATCGTCGATCACGACCTGGCCGAGGCCGGCTTGCCCGTCCGCCGTCCTGCCACCGTCCGAGCCTGGTTGCGGGCCTACGCCGGAGCCACGGCAACGACCACGTCATGGGAGAAGATCCGGGACGCAGCCACGAGCGACATGGCCAGCAAGCCGGCAAGATCCACCACCAGCGTGTACGAGGAGCTTCTCACCTCGATGCGGATCCTGGATCCCCTCGAGGCATGGCTCCCGACCCTGAACCATCTCGGTCGTCTCACCGCGGCCCCCAAGCATCATCTCGTCGATCCGTCCCTGGCCGTCCGACTCCTGAACCGGACCCGCCGTCATCTCCTGGCGGGAGACGACGGCTCTCTTCCCAGGGTCCGGGACGGGTCCCTCCTCGGGGGACTCTTCGAATCACTAGCGGCCCTCTCGATCCGAGTCCTCGCCCAGACGGCGGAGGCCCACACCTACCATCTCCGCACCATGGGCGGCCGACACGAGGTCGACTTGATCGTCGAAGGGCCGGAGGGGATCGTCGCCTTCGAGGTCAAGCTGGCGGCCTCGGTCACCGACCAGGACGTCCAGCACCTCCGCTGGCTTCAGGAGACCATCGGTGACGATCTCGTCGACGCCGCCGTCCTCACGACCGGCCCGGACGCCTACCGACGACGGGACGGCATCGGCGTCATCCCACTCGGGCTCCTGGGTCCGTAGGTCTCGTCAGGCCCCGAGCCGATCCAGGGTGGCGTTGGCCTCGGTGACGATCCGGGCGATGAGCTCGGCCACGGTGGGGAGCTCCTCGATGACCCCGACGACCTGGCCGGTGGGGAGGATCCCGACGTCGGTCCGGCCCTCGACCAGGGCCGCCCTCGTCATCATGGGGGCGTTGGCGGCCATGACGACCTGGGCCCAGGAGAGCTCGTTCCCCTCCTTCATGGCCCGGCCCTCCTTCAGGAGGGCGGCCATCGAGGTGTGGGTCTCCCGGCGGAAGGCCAGGGCGTTGCGGGCGGCCCGGGGGAGGGCGCCGAGGCGGCCGGACCCCTCGAGGTGGTCGACGAGGTCGGTCCGGATGACCCGCTGGGGGGCCCCGTCGACCGAGGTGGTGACAACGGTACCCGTCACGTTGGTCCCCAGGTAGACCTTCTTCACCTCGTCGGGGACCCGGGACTCCTGGGTGAGGAGGAACCGGGTCCCCATGGCGATCCCGGCCGCCCCGTAGGCGAGGGCGGCCACCAGGCCCTGACCCGACGAGAACCCGCCGGCCCCGATGACGGCCACCCGATCCCCGACGGCCTCGACGACAGAGGGGAGGAGGAGGGTGGTGGGGACCGGTCCGGTGTGGCCCCCCCCTTCCGCCCCCTGGGCGATCACGGCGTGGACCCCCCAGTCGGCCACCTTCTCGGCGTGGCGCCGGGCCCCGATGGTCGGCATGACGACGACCCCGGCGTCCCGGAGGGCTGTGACCGTCTCGGGCCGGGGGGCCTGGGCGAAGCTGGCCACCTTCACCCCGGCCTCGACCAGGAAGGCGACCCGGTCGGCCGCGTCGGCGACGTCGGTCCGCATGTTCACCCCGAAGGGGGCCGTGGTGCGCTCCTTCACGTCGGCCACGGCGGCCCGGAGCTCCTCGAAGGTCATGGTGGCCGAGGCCAGGATCCCGAGTCCCCCGGCGTTGGCCGTCGCCGCCACCAGCCGGGGCCCTGCCACCCAGCCCATCCCGGTCTGGACGATCGGGTAGCGGACCCCGGTCAGCTCCACCAGCTTCGTCCGGAGTGCGGGGTGGGGTTCGGGCAGCACCGGGCCGGCGACGGCGGCCTCGGTCACGCCGGGACCTCCTTGTCCCGGAGCCCCCGGGGGTCGAGGACCTCCCGGATGATCTCGAGCTCCTCGGCGGTCGGGAGCCGGCTCACCCGGACCTCGGCGGGGAGGACCAGCTCGAAGCCGGTCGCCTCGACCACCTCCTCGACGGTGACCCCGGGATGGACGGAGCGGAGCCGCATGGCGTGGTCGGGGGTCTCGAAGTCGAGAACGGCCAGGTTGGTGACGACCCGGCGGATCTCGTGGAACCGGCTGGCGGCCGGACCGGCGGCGGCGGCCCGGTCGTAGCCGACGCCGCAGACCATGTCGACGGCCTCGACGAAGGACCTGGTCCCGTGGTTGGGGACCCAGTAGCTGGTGGTGTGGTTGACGGTGTTCCCGGGAGCCCCCCGAACCCCGATGAGCTGGGTTCTCGGGTGGGCCCAGTCCCCGATGCAGCTGATGTTCTGGTTCCCGAACCGGTCCACCTGGGTGGCCTGCATCATCACGTGGCGCCGGCCCGACCAGACCACCTCGAAGACCTTCCGGTAGGGCATCCAGGCCTCGAGGACGAGCTCGGGCCGACGGGCCGAGATGGCGGGGGTGTTGACCATGAGGGCGGCCTCCCCGTCGGTGAGGACCAGGTCGGGGGCGAAGGTGAGCCGGGCCAGGCGGGCCCCGATGGAGGGGATGGAGCCGAAGGGGCTGGCCATGATCTCCCCGTCGCCCCGCCAGGCCTCGGCGCAGGCCACGGCGCAGACCTCGGCCCGGGTCACCATGGTGTCGACGGTCTCGGTCATCGGGCCTCCTCGGCACTGACGGCGACGGCGGCCCGGTAGTCGGCCTCGTCGCCGGAGAGGAACCGCTGCTCGAAGGCGATCCAGGCCTCGGCGTCGCCGGCAGCGGCGGCATAGGCCTTCTGGAAGGCCTCGTCCCGGTCGTAGTCGGGGGGGCAGGAGGTGAAGTGGGCTCCCCCCGGGGCGGCCGCCACGGCGTCGGTCTGGAGCCGGTTGACGGCGATCGTCTGGATCGGCCCGCTGTCGAGGAGCTCCCCCGGGGCCACCAGAGCCTCAGCGGTGACGTAGCGACGCTCGGCCGCCCCGAGGAAGAGGTCGTCGAAGAAGGGGTCCGGTCCGAGGATCTGGCCGTTGCCGTGGGTGTCGGCCCGGTTGACATGGACGAAGGCGGCGTCGAGGCGGAGGGCGGGGACGGCCACCAGCTCCTCGGCCACCCCGTCGGGGCCGGGGTAGGGGGAGGTCACGGTCCGGAGCTCCGGATTGACCCGGAGGACGTCCGAGCCGAGTCCGGCCCGGCTGGGGAGGAAGGGGACCCGCTGGGCCGCGGCCTGGAGTCCCAGGAAGAACATCCCCTCGTCCATCTCGGTGGCCTCGACGGCCCCGGCCTGGCGGGCGGCCCGGAAGTGGGGGTCGAGGGCGATGGAGTCGAGGGTGACGAAGCCATAGACGGCCCGCCGGACCCGGCCCGCGGCGCAGAGGAGCCCGATGTCGGGGCCTCCGTAGGCGACGACGGTGAGGTCGGTGAGCCCGGTCCGGAGGATGGCCCGGACGACGGCCATGGGCTTCCGTCGGGACCCCCAACCCCCGAACCCGACGGTCATCCCGCTGCGGAGCTCCCCGACGATCTCCTCGAGGGTGGCGGTCTTGTCGCTCATCGGCTCGTGTCGGCGTCGCGCTTCTCGACGAAGGCGGCCCGCTGCTCGTCGGCCACCCCGGCCACGTGGAGCTCGTAGGTGAAGCCCTGCTCGTAGCGGTAGCTCCGCTTCACGTCGACGGGGTCGATCCCGTTCAGGGACTCCTTGGCCCGCCGGATGATGGTCGGGCTCTTGGTGGCGATCCGGCCGGCCACCTCGTAGGCGGCCTCGACGAGCTCCCCGGGGGGGACGACCTTCAGGATCGACCCGTAGTGGTGGAGCTCGGCGGCAGTGGCGGGCTCGGCTGTGTAGACCATCGACCGCATCCGGTGCTGGGGGACGAGCCGGGAGAGATGGGTGGCGGCCCCGAGGGCCCCCCGGTCCACCTCGGGGAGCCCGAAGGTGGCGTCCTCGGACGCGACCACGATGTCGGCGTTCCCGACCAGGCCGACCCCCCCGCCCAGGCAGAAGCCGTGGACGGCAGCGATGACGGGGACCTCGCAGTCGTAGACGGCGGCGAAGGCCGCCGCGCAGCCCCGGTTGCACCCGATGAGGGCCTCGTCCCCCTTGGCCTGGATCTCCTTGATGTCGACCCCGGCGCAGAACCCCCGTCCCTCGGCCCGCAGGACGACGACCCGGACCTCCGGGTCCCGGCCGGCGGCCAGGACCGCCTCGGCCAGGCCGAACCAGTGGTCGACGGCGAAGGCGTTCACCGGGGGGATGTCGATCACGACCTCGGCGGTACCGGGGATGCGGTGCGCTGTCTCGATGCCCATGGACGGCTCCGGGTGCTTGTGGGTCCCGGCCCGGGGCCTCCGGACCGCGATCTGATACGGCGTCAGGAACTGGGGGAAGGGTAGTCCCAGAATGGCGGGGACGCCCGACGACCGCCGCTGGTCACCCTCCGGGTTCGGCCGTGTACCCGCACTGTCGATGAACTCCCAGGTGGAGGGGCTGAGCAGGTGATGTCACGTACGAGCAAATCCCGCTTCCGACCTGGGGGTTCGCGCTCAAGGTGGTATCCGGGACTGCCGATGCCCCAGGTGTCGGAACACACAAGGATGGAACAACAACACCAGCGGAGGACCGGGGGCGGTCGCTGTGGAGGTGAGACGTTGACGGAGCCGATTCTGGTCCTGGCCGGAAAGCCGGTGCTCCAGTTCCACCCAGCTGTGGATCTCGCCACGGGCCGGCTCCTCGGCTTCGAGGCCCTCGTCCGGTGGCTCCACCCCGAGAAGGGCCTCATCCCCCCGGGCGTCCTCATCCCCTGGGCCGAGGCCAACGGCGACATCATCGCCCTGAACGCCTGGGTCCTGGCCGAGGCCTGCCGGCAGGCCCAGCGCTGGCCCTCGGGGATCCAGCTGGCCGTCAACTGCTCCCTCGTCCAACTCCGCCAGGGGGAGGCCTCCCGGGCCGCGGCCAGGGCCCTCGAGGAGTCGGGCCTGAACCCCGACCGGCTCACCGTGGAGATCACGGAGCGGACCGTGGCCGACGATCAGGCCTCCGCCGACCTCCGGGCCCTCACCGCCATGGGGGTCCACCTCGCCGTCGACGACGTCGGGACGAGCTGGTCCAGCCTGGCCCCCCTCCGGGCCTTCTCCATCGAGACGGTCAAGATCGACCGGGCCTTCATCACCAGCCTCGAGGCCGAAGAGGGCATGAACCGGGCCATCATCGAGGCCATCATCCACGTGGCCCACACCCTCAACATGAGCGTGGTGGCCGAGGGCGTCGAGACGGCCCAGCAGACGGCCATCCTCAAGCAGTTCGGGGCCGATGTGGCCCAGGGCTTCTTCTTCGCCCATCCCCTCCACCCCGAGGAGACCGAGGCGATGGCAAGCGCCGAGCCCCGGGTCATCTTCTCCCTGACCTCCCCAACCATGCCGAGCTTCCACCAGCCCCGGCCCTTCACCCTCCTGAGTGGAAGTGGCCAGGACCAGCCCGTCTCGGCACCGGTGGCCCAGGACCTCCCCCTGGCCGTCGGCGGGGGATCCCTCCGGACCACCGCCACCGCGGCAGTGAGCCCCCCGATGCCCAGCCTCACGTCCCTGCCCGACAACGGCGGCCTGACGGAAGTCATCAACGAGGACACCCACCTCGTCATCCCCGAAAGCTGAGCCCACCCTCCGGCCCCGCGGCCCCCACCGAACGCGTCCGAACCCCGGGCCCGGGCGTGCTCTGACCCGGCGTCAAGTGGAGGAGAACGCGCCGACGTGCTCTGATAACCCCCCGTGAAGCTCGCCGTCCCCACCGAGACGCGCCCCGGAGAGACACGCGTCGCCGTGATCCCCGACGTCGCCGGCCGCCTGGCCGGGACCGGGATCGAGGTCGCCGTCCAGGCCGGAGCAGGTGTCCCCGCCCATTTCCCCGACGAGTCCTACCGGGACAAGGGGGCCACGGTCGCCCCCGCCCTCGCCGACGTCCTGGCCGGGGCCGCCATGGTGGCCCGGGTCCAGGCCCCCACCCCGGAGGAGGCCGCCGCCCTCCCCGAGGGGATCTCCGTGGTCAGCTTCCTCCAGCCCGGCCAGCAGCTCGACACCGTCCGGGCCCTGGCCAAGCGGGGGGCCACCGCTTACAGCCTCGACCTCCTCCCCCGGATCAGCCGGGCCCAGGCCATGGACGCCCTCTCCTCCCAGGCCACCGTCTCCGGCTACCGGGCCGTCCTCGACGCCGCCGAGATGCTCCCCCGGTTCTTCCCCCTCTTCATGACCGCCGCCGGCACCGTCCCGCCGGCCAAGGTCCTCGTCATGGGGGCCGGGGTGGCCGGCCTCCAGGCCATCGCCACCGCCCGCCGCCTCGGGGCCCAGGTCCGGGCCTACGACGTCCGGGCCGCGGCCAAGGAGGAGGTCCAGTCCCTCGGGGCCACCTTCGTCGAGCTCGACCTCGAGACCCAGGACGGCGCCGGCGGCTACGCCAAGGAGCAGTCCGAGGAGTTCCTGGCCAAGCAGCGGGAGCTCCTCGGCCTCGAGGTCATGGCCTCCGACGTCGTCATCACCACCGCCGCCATCCCGGGCCGGAAGTCCCCCGTCCTCGTCACGGCCACCATGGTCGAGGGCATGGGCGAGGGCACCGTCATCGTCGACCTGGCCGCCGACGGGGGCGGGAACTGCGAGCTGACCGAGGCCGGCAAGGATGTCGTCGTCGGGGGGGTCACCATCCGGGGCATGTCGAACACCCCCGCCTCCATGCCGACCCACGCCAGCTTCCTCTACTCCCGGAACATCGCCAACTTCCTGGGCCTGGTGGTGACCGACGGGGAGCTCGCCCCCGACTTCGACGACGAGATCGTCGCCGGCACCTGCGTGGTCCGGGCCGGCGAGGTCGTCCACGGCCCCACCGCCGAGCTCCTCAAGGAGAACCCGTGATCGCCTTCGCCCAACCCGGGATCATCGCCTTCCTGACCATCTTCGTCCTGGCCGTCTTCGTCGGGAACGAGGTCATCTCGAAGGTCCCGAGCGTCCTCCACACCCCCCTCATGTCGGGGAGCAACGCCGTCCACGGCATCATCCTCGTCGGCACCATGGTCGTCCTCGGCGACGCCCACGGCCCGGCCCAGGTCATCCTGGGCACCCTGGCCGTCCTCCTCGCCACCTTGAACGTCGTGGGCGGCTTCGTCGTCACCGACCGGATGCTCGAGATGTTCAAGGGGAAGCCCAAGCCGGCCAAGGCGGCCAAGGCCGACCCCGCCGACGGGAGCCCGGCATGACCCCCGCCGCCATCTCCATCCCCCTGGCCACCTGGACCGACCTCGTCTACCTCCTCTGCGCGGCCGGCTTCATCCTGGCCCTGAAGGGGCTGACCAACCCCAAGGGGGCCCGCCGGGGCAACCTCGTCGGGGCCGGGGCCGCTGCCGTCGCCATCGCGATGACCTTCAGCCGGCCCGAGCTCCGGGACCATCTCGCCGGCGTCAACCACGGCCTCAACCTGATCCTCATGATCGTGGCCATGGTGGTCGGCACCGCCATCGCCGTCCCGGCCGCCCGCATGGTCAAGATGACGGCGATGCCCCAGATGGTGGCCATCTTCAACGGCGTCGGCGGTGGCGCCGCCGCCCTGGTCTCGATCACCGAGTTCCTCAAGCTCACGTCGGGATCTGGGAGCTCGATCCCACCCGCTGTCCTGAAATTCCTTCCCACCGGCGTCACCTCGCCCAAGCCGGCCGTCTACGTCATCGCCGAGGTCCTCGTCGGGGTCCTCATAGGCTCGGTCTCCTTCTCCGGGAGCGCCATCGCCTTCGCCAAGCTCCAGGAGCTCATGACGGGCCGGCCCATCACCTACCCGGCCCAGCAGGTCATCAACGCCGTGGTGGGACTCGCCATCGTGGGCCTGGTCATCGCCACCCTGGTGACAGCCAGCGTGCCGCTGCTCGTGGTGGTCCTGGTCCTGTCCCTCGTCCTCGGGGTCATCTTCGTCCTCCCCATCGGCGGGGCCGACGTCCCCGTCCTCATCTCCCTCCTGAACTCCTTCACCGGCCTGGCCGTGGCCGCCTCCGGGTTCACCCTGGGCAACAACCTCCTCATCATCGCCGGCACCCTGGTCGGGGCCTCAGGGATCCTCCTCACCCGGATGATGTCGAGCGCCATGGGCCGGTCCCTCCCCAACATCCTCTTCAGCGCCTTCGGCTCGGTCATCACCGCCACGGGCGGGGAGGAGGGCGACGCCGCCCGGCCGGTGAAGAGCGGCACCGCCGACGACATCGGGGTCCTCCTGGCCTACGCCCGGAAGGTCGTCATCATCCCCGGCTACGGCCTGGCCGTGGCCCAGGCCCAGCACACGGCCCGGGAGCTGGCCGACGCCCTGACCAAGCGGGGGGTCGAGGTCTTCTACGCCATCCACCCCGTGGCCGGCCGGATGCCGGGCCACATGAACGTCCTGCTGGCCGAGGCCAACGTCCCCTACGACCAGCTGAAGGAGATGGACGAAGCCAACCCGGAGATGGCCACCGCCGATGTGGCCCTGGTGGTCGGGGCCAACGACACCGTCAACCCGGCCGCCATCTCCACCCCGGGGAGCCCGATCTACGGCATGCCCATCGTCCACGCCGACGAGGCCGAGCACGTCATCTTCCTGAAGCGGTCCATGCGGCCCGGCTTCGCCGGCATCGACAACGAGCTCCTCTACAACCCGAAGACGACCATGCTCTTCGGGGACGCCAAGGACTCCCTCCAGAAGCTGGTCGCCGCGGTCGATTCGGCCTGATCGAGCCGACCGCCCCCGCGCTCAGCGACCGGGGCCCCGTGGCGGCGAGTGGTCCGGGATGAGCTCGAAGTGGGGATTCTCGATGATCCCGAGGACGCTCCCCCCTGCTTCGATGACGGTGGCCACCCGGATCCCGTCCCCCACGTCGGCCACCGGGCTCCCGGGCTCCGCCCCGGCCTCGAGGAGCCGGGCCAGGGCCACATCGGCGTCGGCCACCCCCCAGAAGGTGACCGGGCCCCGGGCCGGGTCCCCCTCGGGGTCGAGGGCCAGCTCGTAGCCCTCGACGTTGAAGCCCACGTAGAAGGGCTCGTCGAAGTAGGGGGCTGTGCCGAGGATCTCCGTGAACCAGGCCTTGGACCGGGCCAGGTCGGGAGCGGGGTAGATGACGGTGCGGAGTCCGAGGAACATCTGCTCTCCTCTCACGGGGCCGCCGGGAGCGCCGATCGGATCAGTCGGGGATGCTCTCCGGCGGGGATCCGGCCCCGGGGAGGTGGGCGAAGACCAGGAGTCCCTGGCTCGTCTGCCGGGTGGACGAGACCACCACGGAGACGTCGTCGGTGCCCACCAGGTGGAGAGCGTCGTTGACCACGACCATGTCCCCCTCGGGCAGGTAGCCGATGGCCTGGCCGGCCTGGCGGCCCTCCTTCACGAGGTCGATGACGAGCCGCTCCCCGGGGGGATGGTCGGGGGTGAGCTCCGTCGTCAGCCGACGGAGGTCGAGAACAGCCAGGTCCTCGGCCGCGGCCTGGTCGGCGAGCTCCCCCGAGCAGGTTGCCAGTCGCAGGCCGAGCCGGTGGGCCAGCAGGAGGGTCTTGGCCGCCGTCCCCTCGACCTCGGGGACCTCCTCCTCGGTGAGCCGCACCTCGACCCCGGAGGCCCGCAGCGCCTCGATAACCTCGAGCCCCCTCCGGGCCCGCCGGGAGGAGACCGGGTCCGGGCTCTCGACCAGGGTACGGACCTCGTCGACGACGAACCGGGGCACGACGATGCCCCCCATGAGGAGACCCGACCGACCCAGGACCAGGAGATAGCGGTCCAGGACGACCGAGGTGTCGACCAGGAGGGCCGAGCCCGGGGGCGGATCGGTGGAGGGCTCGAGGAGGTGGGAGAGACCGGCGGCCCTCGTCAGGTCGTGGCCCTTCGCCACCCCGAGTCGGGCGCCGAAGACGCAGAGGATCCAGCCGAAGAGGGCGACCACCGGGTAGTCGATGCTCGAGTGGACCAGGGCGATGAGGGGGAGCCCGGCCACGAGGCCGAGGAGGAGTCCGGTGGTCCCCACCACCGAGGCGGCGAACACCTCGCCGGCCGGCATCCGCCGGAACTCGTTGACCGCCCCCCGCAGGCCCCGGTCGAGGAGCCGGCCCACCACCCCCCCGATCACGTAGAAGACGAGGGCACCGAGGAAGACGCCGACGACGGGGGCCGAGGTCTCCGTCCCGTGCTGGTTCCCGATGGCCAGGCCCGCGACGGCACCGGCGATGACCAGGAGCAACCTGAATCCTTCGACGAAGATCACGTCGGCCTGTCGCCTCATGTTCCTCCCACCGGCTCGGGCAGACTACAACCCGGCCCGGCCCGGCCCGACGATCCCCATCCCGACCGCCGCCCGGACCTCCCCGTCGCGAACTGTGCCGGTTCAGGCTACCTCGCCACCCGGGAACGACAGCACTTGGTACCCTGGGTGCCCGGTGTCTTGGCCAAACCACGGAGAGTGCTGCCATCCCCTCCCCTTGTCAACAGCTGCCACATCCACCACACTGGTCACAGCGCAGGACACCGTCGGCACGGCTCCCGAGGTGACCTGGGAACCAACCGACCATTCATGACCTCCCCCGCGCTGACAGCGCCTTCCACCGCCCGCCTGACGGGGCTCCACCTGACCGGGACCACCGAGGCAGGTCCCCTCCTCGTAGCCGGGGTCGGCCTCGAGGCCGACCCGGGAGGGCTGTCCGTCCTCGACGGCACCCTCCGGAGGGCCCGGACCTGGGCCTGGGACGAGATCGACGGTCTCAGCGCCGACCGGACCGCTGTCGGGCCCGACGGCCGGGACCGCCAACTCCTCGAGGTCACCGTCGCCGGTCGGACCCACGGCTTCATGGTGCCGGTGGCCGAGCTCTCGGTGTTCCTCGCCGCCCTGGAGACCGCCGACTGGCTCTGGCCCTCCCAGCTCGACCCCCTGCTCCCCGGTGCTTCCCCCCCTCCCGACCCGGCCCCGACCGGGAGCGTCCCCCACCCGGCCACCGGGCCCCGCCATGCCCGCCAGACGGCCCGGCGCCGGGCCGGGCGGCACGCCCGGGGCCGGCCCCGGCGACTGGCCCGGCCCGTCCCCATTCTCTCCCTGGTTGTCGCCGTCGTGGCCGTCGCCGGCGGGGCCGGGGCGGTGACCCTGGCCGCCTCCCCTGGCTCGGCCCTGGCCTCCCACCAGAAGATCCACCACCACGCCCCGACCGGCCTGGGGGCCACGGGGATGGGCCACGTGGCCGATGCCCTGGCCAGCCAGACCCCGGCCGTCCTGAACCTCCCGGCCGCCACCGCCCCCCCGGAACCGGCCCCTCCCTCCCTGGCCGACGCCCCGTCCCTCTCCGCCCACGAGATCTTCGGCTACGCCCCCTACTGGACTCTCGCCAAGGCCGCCCAGTTCAACGTTGCCGACCTCTCGACCCTGGCCTACTTCAGCCTCGACGTGAACGCCGACGGGACCATCGCCCACAGCGGGTCGGGCTGGGTCGGCTACCAGAGCCAGGCCCTGACCGACCTCATCACCCGCTCCCATCAGGCCGGGGACCGGGTCGTCCTCACCGCCAGCTGCTTCGACCAGGGGGCCCTGAACGAGTTGGCCGCCAACCCCCAGGCCGGGACGAAGCTCGGTGGCGAGTTGGTGGCCCTCCTCGAGGCCAAGAACCTCGACGGCGTCAACATCGACTTCGAGGGGAAGGGTCCCGGGGACCAGGCCGGCCTGGACCGGCTGATGGCCCAGCTCTCGGCCACCGTCCACCTGGCCGACCGGCACTGGCAGGTGACGATGGCCACCTACGCCTCCTCGGCCGGCGACCCCACCGGGTTCTACGACATCGCCGGCCTGGCCGGGAGCGTGGACGCCTTCTTCGTCATGGCCTACGACATGAACGACCCGGCCGCCCCCTCCCCGACGGCCGGGCTCTCGGGCGGACCCGGGTTCACCGACGACATGGCCGCCCAGGAGTACACCGCCCTCGTCCCCCCGACCAAGGTGGTCCTGGGGGTCCCCTACTACGGCTACGACTGGCCCACGGCCGGCCCCGGGCTCGGGGACCCGGCCACGGGCGGGCCGACCCCCCTCAGCTACTCCGTGATCGCCGGGGCCGGCAATCCCGTCTACTGGGACCCCACCAGCCAGACGGCCTGGACCTCGTACCAGATCGGGACCCAGTGGCACCAGACCTGGTTCGACAACCCCACCTCCCTCACCTTGAAGGCCGACCTGGCCTCCTCCTACGGCCTCCGGGGCCTCGGGATCTGGGCCCTCGGGATGGACGGCAACAACCCGGCCATGCTCGGGGCCCTCCTCGGTCACGCCCCGGCCACGAAGGAGCTCGGCGGGGGGCCGGGACCTACGGCGACCACCTCCTCGACAACCTCCTCCTCGACTACCACCTCCGTCCCCTCCGCCCCCACCTACCGGGGAACCTGGCAGGGGCAGCTCGTCGGCCTCCGTCCCGTCCGGTCCACGGACCTCCCCGGGACCATCGGGGAGCCCGACGGCCAGCTCACCGGGTTCACCACCGACGACCCCGCCGCCACCTGCCTGGAGACCGCCGCCGAGCTCCCCGTCTCCCCCCTCGTGGGTGACCCCGGCGTCGAGGTCGTCACCGCCTCCCAACCGGCCGACTGCCTGAGCGGGATCTGGGAGATCGTGCCCCTGGAGACCTCGACCACCACCACCTCCTCCACGACGACGACCACTACGACCACCGGCTCGTCCTCCACCACCACCACCCCGGACCCGACGACCACCTCGACGTCGGTGACGACCACCCCGTCCCAGCACCAGGTCCAGCCGGGCTCCTCGTCCCGCCGGGCCCGGCAGTAGGGTCACCCCGTGGCGCGCTCCCGGAGTGTCGTGTCGATGCGCAAGGACTGGGAGACCCGGGCCGCCGCCGACCCCCTGACGGCCATCGACCCCAGCCGGCGGAACTGGACCTATGACGACTTCTACGCCCGGGGCCAGGAGCTGGTCGCCACCCTGGTCGACCCGGCCCTGGACTCACTCGGCGTCGACCCGGCCGGCCTCCGGGTCCTCGAGATCGGCTGCGGGGTCGGGCGTCTCCTCCCCGGCCTCACCGACCGCTTCGGGGAGGTCTGGGGCCTCGACATCTCCCCCGCCCTGGTCGACCTCGGCCGGGAGCACTGCCCCGTCGAGGCCACCTGGCTCGTCGGCGACGGCTCCTCCCTGGCCGACGTCGAGCGCTCCTCCGTCGACCACGTCCTCTCCTACGAGGCCTTCCCCAGAATTCCCCGAGCCTCCGTCATCGGCGCCTACCTCACCGAGACCTGGCGGGTCCTGAAGCCGGGGGGCACCTTCCAGGTCCAGCTCCGCACCGGCAGCGACACCACCGGCCAGGCCCTCCTCCGTGCCCTCCCCCGCTTCCTCCGGGTCGGGGTCGGGGCCGGGCTCAAGGCGGTCCGGCTGCTCCGGGTCCGCGGCGACGTCGACACCTGGCTGGGCGCCATCGTCCCGGCCCGGGAGGCCACCGCCATGCTCGAGAAGCTCGGCTTCGAGGAGCTCACCACCCTCCCCGACGACCTCCGGCCCCCGGGAACCTGCTACTGGCTGACGGGCCGCAAGCCCATCGACGCCGTCGACACCGAACCCGAGGACGGCACCGGGGGAGCTAGAGCCCTCAGCCGGCCGGGGCCCGCCGGTCGAGCCGGGCCCTGATGGTGGACCTGGCCCGGGGCCAGTCGACGGCCAGGATGGAGAAGTAGGCCGAGTCCCGGACCGTCCCGTCGGCGCCGGGGAGGTCGGCCCGGAGGATCCCGTCGAGGCCGGCCCCGAGCCCCTCGATGGCCAGCCGGGACCGCTCGTTGCGGCGGTCGGTCCGGAACCGGACCCGGTGGACCTCCCAGGTCTCGAAGGCATGGGCGAGCATGAGGAGCTTGGCCTCCAGGTTGGCCCCGCTCCGCAGGGCGGAGCCGGCCAGCCAGGTGAACCCGATCTCGACCACGTCAGGACCCGACCGGCCGGCCTGGGGGTGGCCCGGGGGCCAGTCCCACCGCTCGACGCAGGCGAAGCGGGTGGAGCCGAGGACCCGGCCGTCGGCAGCCCCGACCGTGGCGAAGGGGACCATGCTCCCCTCCCGGCGTCCGGCCTCGGCCCGTTCCAGGTAGGCCTCGAGGCCGGCCCGGCCGTCCGGGACGGGGGTGAACCCGAAGTGGGCCCGGTCCTCGGTGGCGGCGGCGAGGAGCCCGGGGAGGTGTCGACGGTCGAGGGGCTCCAACCGGACGAGCTCGCCCTGGAGGGTCGGGGAGGGGGGGCCCGGGGTCACCCCGGCCATCCTACGAGGCCCTGGCCAAGCCCTATCACGGACATCTACTGTCCGTATTCATGGGGTCGGGATCGTGAGGATGGGGGAGCTGCAGCCTCCTGGGGGTCCTTCCCCCGGGAGCCTCCCTCCCGGCCGCCCGGCTGGCCGAGTTCCACGAGGTCCCCCCGGCCTACCTGGCCAAGCACCTCCAGGCGCTGGCCGCGGCCGGGATCGTGACCTCCACCCCCGGGCCCCGGGGCGGCTACCGGCTGGCCCGGTCCCCGGCCCGGATCACCCTCCTCGAGGTGGTCGAAGCCCTTGAGGGTGCTGACAGCGCCTTCCGCTGCACGGAGATCCGGCGGCGGGGACCAGCGTCCGGGGGACCGGACTGCTACCCCGTCGCCTGCGGGATCGCCCGGGCCATGGGGGCGGCCGAGGAGGCCTGGCGGTCGGTGCTCAGGGCCAGGACCCTGGCCGACCTCCAGGCCGGGGTCCTGACCGACATCGACCCTGGAGTGGCGGCCCGTTCGGCCGCCTGGATGGAGGAGGTGGTCAGATGAGGATCTTCGTGGCCGGGGCGACCGGCGTCCTGGGTCGGGGGGTCCTCCCCCGGCTCCTGGGGGCCGGCCACGAGGTGACGGCCGCCACCCGCTCCCCCGCCGGGGTGGCCCTGGTCGAGGGACTCGGGGCCCGGGCCGTCGATCTGGACCTCTTCGACGCCGGGGCCGTCAGCCGGGCCGTGGTCGGCCACGAGGTGGTCTGCAACCTGGCCACCCACATCCCCAGGACCTCGAAGATGGCCCTCCCCAGGGCCTGGGCCGAGAACGACCGGCTCCGGACGGAGGCGGCCCGGAACCTGGCCGGGGCCGCCCTGGAAGCGGGGGCGGACCGCTACGTCCAGGAGTCGATCGCATTCCTCTACGCCGACGGCGGGGACGACTGGCTCGACGAGGGGAGCCCGATCGATGCGGTGGCCAACCTCGCCACCGCCCTCGAGGCCGAGGCCAGCGCGGCCCGGGTCACCGCCGGCGGAGCCCAGGGGGTCGTCCTCAGGTTCGCCACCTTCTACGGGCCCGGCAGCCACACCACCCGGGACACCGTCTCCCTGGTCCGCCGCCGGCTGGCCGCCGGCTTCGGAGCGGAGCGCTACATCTCCTCCCTCCACACCGACGACGCCGCCGGAGCCGTCGTGGCCGCCCTCGGGGCCCCGGCCGGGACCTACAACGTCGGGGACGACGAGCCCCTGACCCGCCGGGAGTACTTCGACAGCCTGGCCCGGGCCCTCGGGGTCGGCCTTCCCCGGATCGCCCCGGCCGGCGGGGCCCGGCTGGCCGGCAAACGGGCCGCCGTTCTGGCCCGTTCCCAGCGGGTCTCGAACCGCCGCTTCACCGAGGCCTCGGGTTGGTCCCCCCGCTTCCGGAGCGCCCGGGAGGGCTGGCCCGAGGTGCTTGCCCGCCTCTGATCCCACGGAGTGTGGTCGTTTCTTCACGCAATGTTGTTCGTATGCCAAGGTGGTTCACAGGTGGGCCGGGGAGGCTGGCCGCCATGTCCTGGAGCCGACCCTGCAGGCCGGTGCCCCTTCTCGGGCTGGGCCTCCTCCTCGCCGCCCTCCTCGCCGCCCTCCTCGGCGCCGCCGCCGCCCTCCCGGCCGGGGCCGCCGCCCCGGTGACCTCCGCCGGGCTCCGGCCCCACGCCTACACCGGGTCCGGGATCCCCGGCTACGGCAATGCCGGGAACTTCGGCTCCCCCGCCTCGTTGACCCTCAACGAGCCCGTCACGGCCATGGCGGCCACCCCCGACGGGAAGGGCTACTGGCTGGCCTCGGCCGACGGCGGGGTCTTCACCTACGGCGACGCCGGCTACCTGGGATCGGCCGGCTCCTTCCCCCTCACCGCCCCCGTGGTGGCCCTGGCCGGCACCCCCGACGGGAAGGGCTACTGGCTCGGAGCCCTCGACGGCGGCATCTTCGCCTTCGGCGACGCCGGCTTCCACGGCTCGATGGGAGGCCACCCCCTCAACCTGCCCATCACCGCGATGGCCAGCACCCCGGACGGGAGGGGCTACTGGCTGGTCGCCTCGGACGGGGGGATCTTCGCCTTCGGCGACGCCCCCTTCCTCGGATCGATGGGAGGTCACCCCCTCAACCAGGCCATCGTGGCGATGGCGGCCACCCCCGACGGGAAGGGCTACTGGCTGGTGGCCTTCGACGGGGGGATCTTCGCCTTCGGCGACGCCGGCTACTACGGGTCGATGGGAGGCCAGCCCCTCAACAACTCCGTGGTCTCCATGGCGTCCACCCCCGACGGGAAGGGCTACTGGCTGGCCTCGGGCGACGGGGGTGTCTTCACCTTCGGCGACGCCGGCTACCACGGCAACGGGGTCGCCCTCCCCGACCCCCCCGTGACCGCCATCGTGGCCACCCCCGACGGCGGGGGCTACTGGCTCCTCTCCCCCGACGACTGGAACGTCTCCTTCTCCACCCCCTCCCTCCCCGAGAGCCCCCGGTCCGCCGCCCTCGTCGCCGACGCCGCCGGCCAGGTCGGGGGGGACCCCCTGGAGGACGCGGGGAACTTCTGCAACCCCTACGGGCCCTGCGAGCCCTGGTGCGCCCTCTTCGCCACCTCGGTCTGGGAGGACGAGGGGATCCCCATCCCCCGCTACGCCTTCACCGGGGACATCGACGTCTGGGCCCAGCAGCACACCTCCGAATTCACCCCCGGCGACGCCACCGTCCTCCCCGGCGACGCCATCCTCTACGGCACCGGCCCCTCGTCCACAGCCACCTCCTTCCACGTCGGGATCGTGGCCCAGGTCTGGCCGGACGGGGCCGTCATCACCGTCGAGGGCGACGCCGGCCCCGCCCCCAACGGCCAGATGGGGGTCATCGTCAACGGGCCCTTCCTCCCCCAGGACTCCCCCGCCTACAACGACATGCCCGTCTACGCCTTCGCCACCCCCTGAGCGCCTGACCTCGGCCGGGGCCGATCTGTCTACGCTTCCCCCATGGACGCCCGGTTCACCGAGATCCCCGACGGGGAGACGACCTGGCGGTTCGACCGGGCCTTCCTCACCTCCAATTGGACCTGCATCTGGGGCCGGGGCTGTCTCGGGATCCTCCCCGAGGCCGATGCCCGTCCCGGCCAGGGCTGCTGCTCGGTGGGGGCGGACCTCGACGGGGAGGAGGAGGCCCTGCGGATCGGGGCCTTCGCCGCCACCTTGGACCCGGCCCGGTTCCAATTCGCGACCGAGGCCGCCGAGGGCGGGGTCTTCGCCGACCCGGCCCGGGGGAGCACCAGGATCGTCGAGGGGGCCTGCATCTTCCTGAACCGGGTCGGCTTCGCCGGGGGGGCGGGCTGCGCCCTCCACCTCTCGGCTCTCGACACCGGGGAGTCCCCCATCGACCTGAAGCCCTCGGTCTGCTGGCAGCTCCCCCTCAAGGTCGACTGGGAGGAGGGTCCCGGGGAGGGGCCAGAGGTGGCCACGGTCCGGGCCTGGACCCGGGCCGACTGGGGAGCCGAGGGGGAGACGATGGCCTGGTGCTGCACCGAGGGGACCCGGGCCCTGGTCGGGGACCGGCCCGTGGTGGAGTCGATGGCGGAGGAGCTCGAAGCCCTGGTGGGCCCCCGGGTCTACCTCGAGCTCCGCCAACGGCTCGGGAGCTGACTCGCCCCCGTCGCCACCCGGTGCTTGGATAGTGGCAGGAACACTGCCGATATGTTCCGCCCCTCGACGCAAGGAGCCCCGTGGACCTCGACCTCCCCTCCGTGGACCTGGACCAGGTGAACCTCTCCGACATCGAGTTCTGGGCCCGACCCTGGCCGGAACGGGAGGCCGCCTTCGCGGCGATGCGCCGTGACCGCCCCTTCGCCTTCTTCGAGGAGCCGGAACTCCCCCCCGGCCTCGGCATCGACCTCCCCAGGGGCCCCGGCTACCGGGCCGTCACCCGCCACGGCGACATCACCGAGATGAGTCGCCACCCCGAGCGGTTCTGCTCCGGGAAGGGGGCCACCAGCGTCATCGACATGCCCCCGGAGATGAACGAGTTCTTCGGGGGGATGATCAACGAGGACAACCCCAAGCACGCCCGGCTCCGCCGGATCGTCTCCTCGGCCTTCAACCCCCGGATGGTCGCCTCCATCGAGGGCACCGTCAGCGCCGTCGCCGCCGACATCGTCGATGACCTCCTGGCCTCGGGCGGGGGGGACTTCGTCACCGAGGTGGCGGCCCGGCTCCCCCTCAAGATCATCTGCGACATGATGGGCGTGGCCGAGGCCGACTACGAGACCGTCTTCCGCTGCTCGAACGTCATCCTCAGCGCCGGGGACCCCGAGTACATCCCCGAGGGCAGCGACATCATGGCCGCCTTCGTCGGGGCCGCCCTGGAGTTGAGCGCCCTGATGCAGAGCCTGGCCGCCTTCCGCATCGACAACCCGACCGACGACCTCACCTCGGCTCTCGTGAACACCAACCTGGACGGAGAGGCCCTCACCCACGCCGAGCTGGCCTCCTTCTTCATCCTCCTGGTGGTGGCCGGGAACGAGACCACCCGCAACGCCATCAGCCACGGCCTCTGGGCCCTGACCGAGCACCCCGACCAGCGGGCCGTCTGGGCCGCCGACGTCGAGGGGGTCTCCGCCACCGCCGTGGACGAGATCGTCCGCTGGGCCACTCCGGTCATCTTCATGCGGCGGACCGTGACCGGGCCCACCACGGTCTCGGGCCAGGAGTTCGCCGAGGGGGACAAGGTCCTCCTCTTCTACAACTCGGGGAACCGGGACGAGGCGGTCTTCACCGACCCGGACCGGTTCGACGTCCTGCGAAACCCCAACCCCCACGTCGGCTTCGGGGGGGCCGGTCCCCACTTCTGCCTCGGGGCCCACCTGGCCCGCCGGGAGATGACCGTCATGTTCCGGGAGCTCTTCGCCCGGGCCCCCGGCCTGGTGGCGACCGGCCCTCCCGACCGGCTCCTCTCCAACTTCATCAACGGCATCAAGCACCTCCCCTGCACCGTTTCTCCCTGACCGGGCCCGTCCGAGGGACCCATCCCCAGGGGGGTCGGGCCGGACCGGGTGGCGGACTCGGGCGGACCGGGCCAGGCTGGGGACCGGCCAGGGGGCCGGGGAGGAGGGGACGACCGATGGAGCAGCCCCAGCAGATGGGCCACGGGGTCAAGCAGCGGGACCTCATCAAGATGGCCCCGGAGGAGGTCGACGCCTTCCTGGCCGAGCGCCGCCCCCTGTCGATGTGCTCGATGGGACCCGACGGATCGATCCACGCCGTGGCCATGTGGTACGGGTTCCTGGAGGGGGCGATCGCCGTCGAGACGAAGGCCAAGGCCCAGAAGGTCCAGAACCTCCGGCGGGACCCCAGGCTCACCTGCCTCTTCGAGGACGGGGACTACTACGAGGAGCTCCGGGGGGTCGAGCTCGTCGGGAAGGCCGAGATCGTCGAGGACCCCGACCGGCTCTGGGAGCTCGGCGTCAACGTCTTCGAGCGCTACTACTCCCCCTACACCGAGGAGCTCCGGCCCTTCGTCGAGACCATGTTGGTCAAGCGGGTCGTCATCAAGCTCCACGTCGACCGGACGGTCTCCTGGGACCACCGCAAGCTCGGCCTCCCCTCCACCCGGCCGGCGTGACCACCAGCCCCCGGGAGGTCGTCTCCGCCCTCCGCCACAGCCACCACGACCTGGCCGGCTTCGCCGCCGGCTCCGGGCCGGCCGACCTGACGGCCGCCTCCTGCTGCCCGGACTGGACCCGGGCCCAGGTCCTCTCCCACCTGGGATCGACGGCCGAGATCGCCCTGGCCAACCTGGAGGCGGCCCGGGCCGGGGGGGAGCCCTTCCCCACCGACCGCTACGCCCCTGTCTGGGCCCGCTGGGACGGCCTCGACCCGGCCGGGCAGGCCGCCGGCTTCGTCCAGGCCGACGGGGCCTATGTGACCGCCCTCGAGACCCTCGACGACGCCACCCTGGCCGGCCTGGGGATCAAGGTCCCCTGGCAGGCCGCCCCCCAGCCTCTCCTCTCGGTCGTCCTGGCCCGGCTGGCCGAGCACGCCCTGCACCGCTGGGACATCCTGGCCAGCATCGACCCGGCCGCCCCCCTGGCCGAGGACGCCGCCGAGATCCTCGTCACCAACCCCCTCGGCCTCCAGGGGGTCCGCCCCGAGGTCCTGGGTCGGGAGATCGGCAGCGAGCCGGCCCGGATCGCCATCTCCACCACCTGGCCCGGCTACCAGTTCCTCCTCGAGATCGGCGACCACAGCCGGCTCCTCCCCGGCGGGCCCCGGGCCGAGGGGGTCGACGGGTCCCTGACCCTCCCCGCCGAAGCCCTCCCCCGGCTCCTGACCGGCCGGATGGACCGCGCCCACACCCCGGCCGAGCTCGTCTACGAGAGCACCACCATCGCCCTCGACGAGCTCCGGGCCGTCTTTCCCGGCTACTGACCACCGTTTCCCGACCCGAGGAGCAACCATGATCCTGGACCGTTTCCGACTCACCGACCGGGTCGCCGTCGTCACGGGCGCCGGCCGGGGCATCGGGGCCGCCGTGGCCGTGGCCCTGGCCGAGGCGGGCTGCGACGTGGTCATCTCGTCCCGCACCGAGGCGCAGCTCCGGCAGGTGGCCGGCCGGATCGAGACCGCCGGACGACAAGCCGAGGTCGTCCCGGCCGACCTCGACGACCTCGAGGCCGTGGCCAACCTGGCCGAGGTGGCCAAGGAGCGGTTCGGCCGACTCGACATCGTCGTCAACAATGTCGGGGGGACCATGCCCGGGGCCTTCCTCGACACCTCGCCCCGGGCCCTGGAGGCGGCCTTCCACTGGAACGTCTCCACGGCCCACGCCCTGACCCGGGCCGCCGTCCCCCACATGCTCGACGGCGACGGGGGAGCGGTCGTCGGGATCTCCTCGGCCATGGGCCGGTTGGCCGACCGCGGCTTTCTCGCCTACGGGACGGCCAAGGCGGCCCTGGCCCACTACACCCGGCTGGCGGCCCGGGACCTCGCCCCCCGGATCCGGGTCAACGCCATCGCCGTCGGCTCGGTGGCCACCTCCGCCCTCGACATCGTCCTCAACGACGAGACCATGCGCCGGTCCATGGAGCAGGCCACCCCCCTCCGCCGGATCGGCGACCCCGAGGACATCGCCGCCGCCGTCGTCTACCTCGTCTCCCCCGCGGGCGGCTACATCACCGGCAAGATTCTCGAGGTCGACGGGGGCACCGAGGCCCCCAACCTCTCCCTGGGCTTCCCCGACGTCTGATCACCCTACAAAGGAGTAATCCCGTGACCTACCGAGTCGTCGAGTGGAGCACCGGCAACGTCGGCCGCCACGCCATCGCCGGGATCGACGCCCGGCCCGACCTCGACCTCGTCGGAGTCTGGGTCTCGAACCCGGAGAAGGCCGGCCGGGACGCCGGGGACCTCGC
The DNA here is from genome assembly GCA_003151955.1 of Acidimicrobiaceae bacterium. Lineage (GTDB taxonomy): Bacteria > Actinomycetota > Acidimicrobiia > Acidimicrobiales > UBA8190 > PALSA-743. Next base: position 32,187 of record PLZB01000078.1, on the reverse strand, counting down.
CGGCCTGGGCCGGGAGCTCGGGGTGGCCGCCACCACCGACGCCGAGGCCCTCCTGGCCCTCCAACCGGACTGCATCGTCCACACCGCCATGGCCGACCACCGCCTCTTCGAAGCCATGGAAGACCTCCAGCGGTTCCTCCGGGCCGGCATCAACGTGGTCTCCTCGGGGCCGGTCTTCCTCCAGTTCCCCGACCAGGTCGCGGCCGAGATGGCCGCCCCCGTCCGCCAGGCCGCCCTCGACGGGGGGGTCTCCCTCTGGGTCAACGGCGTCGACCCCGGCTTCGCCAACGACGCCCTCCCCCTCGTCCTCACCGGCGTCTCCGAGCGGATCGACGAGGTCCGATGCATGGAGATCCTCAACTACAACACCTACGACCAGGCCATGGTCCTCTTCGACATCATGGGCTTCGGCCGGCCCCTCGACGAGATCCCCATGATCCTCCAGCCCGGCGTCCTCACCATGGCCTGGGGGAGCGTCGTCCACCAGCTCGCCGCCGGCCTCGGGGTCGAGCTCGACTCCGTCGAGGAGTGGTACGAGCGGCTCCCGGCCACCGAGGACTTCACCGTCGACGCCGGCCCCATCGCGGCCGGGACCGTCGGGGCCCTCCACTTCGAGGTCCGGGGCATCCTCGGCGGCCGCCCCGTCATCGTCCTCGAGCACGTCACCCGCCTCCACGACGACCTCGCCCCGGACTGGCCCCAGCCCGCCGGCCATGGCTGCTACCGGGTGATCGTCTCCGGGGAGCCCAACTACACCCTCGACCTCCAGCTCCTCGGTTCCGACGGCGACCACAACACGGCCGGCCTGAAGGCCACCGCCATGCGTCTCGTCAACGCCGTCCCCGCCGTCGTCGAGGCCCGGCCGGGGCTCCTGAGCGCGCTGGACCTCCCCCTGGTGACGGGCCGTGGACTGCTCCGCTGACTCCGGGCAGGGCCTTGTCTGTGAGCCCCTCTGAGAGGATGGAGTCGATGCGCACCTACTCGATCGTCGTGGAGGCAGAGGAGTCCGGAGGTTTCTTCGTGACCGTCCCCGCGCTGCCGGGATGCTTCACCCGGGGAGCCACCGTCGAGGAATGCAGGGAACGCGCCGTCGAAGCCATCGAGGTGCACATTGCCGGTCTGCAGGCTGATGGTGAACCCATTCCCGAGGAGTTGGCCGCTCCCCAGATGCTCGCCGTCACCGTCGCGGCTTGACTCCCATGTCGGGCGCCCCGGAGATCCGCAGAGACACTCGAGGTCGTGACGACGGTGACGGTCCGGTTGAGGATGTCCTGGAGCGCTTCGCCGGAAGCCTTCCCGGGGTCTTTCGCTCCGATGAGCTCGACATCCTTCGGGATGAATGGGAGTGAGCGCTCCTGGTGCTCGCCAGACGGTTCCGGGCGCGCCCGGAACCGCCGCCGACTGGCCGGTAGTGTTCCGGGGATGAAGATCAGGGGGGTCGTGGGCTGGCGTGCCGCGTCCGTGGTCGTGGCCGTGGGGGCCCTCACGGCGGGGTGCTCCTCGCCGGGGACGACGACGGCCTCGGCCAAGGCCCTCGCCTCCGACGTCCACGTCACCACCATCACGGCCTCGAAGGCCTACACGCCGAAGGCGCCGACGGGCGGGACCGACGACTACCACTGCACCCTGATCGACCCCAAGGTCACCGCCGACGAGATGATCGTGGCCAGCCAGTTCCTCCCGGGCAGCCCCGAGGTCCACCACGCCATCCTCTTCCTCATCCCGCCCCAGCTGGCCTCCCAGGCCCAGGCCCTCGACAACGGCGGGACCGGATGGACCTGCTTCGGGGAGACGGTCCTGCCCCACACCTCCCTGAACCTGCCCTTCGGCAAGACCTCCGTGGACGGGCACATCTCGGGGACGCCCTGGCTGTCGGGCTGGGCCCCGGGCCAGAAGCTGGTCGACACCCCGACCGGCACCGGGGAGCTCTTCCCGGCCGGGAGCCTGGTGGTGGCCCAGATCCACTACAACCTCCTCGTAGGGGACCAGCCCGTCACCCCCAAGATCCAGCTCGACACCGTCCCCGCCGCCGGGTCGACCCTCCAGCCCCTCCACCTCACCCTGGCCCCGGCCCCACCCGACATCCCCTGCCCCGCCACAGTCTCCGGGCCCCTCTGCGACCGGACAGCCGAGCTGGCCAGCCTGGCGTCGCGGACCGGGCAGTCCCAGGCCGACTTCGTGGGCACCCTGGAGGAGATCTGCGGCCGGGACCCCCAGAACCCGCCGGCCGGGGCCACCACCTCCTGCATCTGGCCCCTGAGGAGCTCGGGCTACATCGTCCGGGTCGTGGCCCACATGCACCTGCTCGGGGTGGGGATGAAGATCGTCCTGAACCCGGGCACACCCGGGGCGAAGACGCTGCTCGACATGAGCAACTACGACTTCAACAACCAGCGCTTCTACGACATCTCCCCCCCGGCCCCCTTCGCCGCCGGGGACAAGGTCCAGGTCACCTGCACCTACAACGCCAAGCTGGGCCAGGAGCTCCCCCTCCTGCGAGGCGTCGCCCCCCACTTCGTCACCTGGGGCGACGGCTCTTCCGACGAGATGTGCCTCGGCATCGTCGAGTCGGTCACCAACCTCCCTGCCCCCTGACCCCGGCCAACCGGGCGGCCCGGAGGGCCAGGTACTGCTGCTCCCGGATGTTCCTGGTGCCGGCCGCAGCGGCCCGGTACGCGGTCGCCGCCGACGCCGGGTCCCCGGCCTCCTCCAGGAGATGGGCCCGGACGGCGTGAAGCCGGTGGTGGTCCCCGAGCCGTTCGCCGAGGCCCTCGAGGAGGGCCAGGCCGGCGGCCGGACCCTCGGCCATGGCCAGGGCGACGGCCCGGTTGAGCGACACCATCGGGTTCCCGGTCAGGGCCTCGAGCCGGCCGTAGCCGGTACTCCCCCATCGGACCCGCCGCCATGGCCCCGGTCAACAGGATCAGGCCCTCGGTGACGAGGGCCGATGTCGAAGCTGTCACCCGATTCTCGACATCGGCATGCAGGACGTGGCCCGCTGGTGGAATTCGACGGCCCGGCAATCGAATCCCTCGAGGACGGCCGGGCCGTCCGCTCCGTCGTCGGGGAGACCCGAGCGGTCCGGGATCGCTCCCGCCTACACCCTCGTTCGCCACTCCGGGAACGCCGGCGAAGTCCCCGTCTGGATGGCCAGGAGCTCGGCTCGGAGGCCCATGGTCACCGGTCCGGGCCTCGTGGCCGAGATCTCCCGGCTGACGCCGTCACAGAGGATCGTCCCGATGGGGGCGACCACCGTGGCCGTTCCACAGGCGAACGCCTCGGTGACCTCGCCGGTCGCCATTGCGGTGAAGAGGACGTCGATGGCGATCGGCTCCTCTTCGACGGTCAGTCCCCGGGACCGCCCGAGCTCGAGCAGTGATGCACGGGTGATCCCGGCCAGGATCGATCCGTCGAGGGGGGGCGTGACGAGACGGGCCTCGTCTCCGCTCCCGTAGACGAAGCACACGTTCATCCCGCCCAACTCCTCGATCCACCTCCGATCGATGGCGTCGAGCCAGAGGACCTCGTCGCACCCCTGTTCGTTGGCCAGCTGCTTTCCCTGCATGCTGGCGGCGTAGTTGCCGGCGCACTTCACGCTCCCGGTTCCCCCCCGCACCGCCCGGACGTGATCCCGGTCGATCCAGACCGAGAGCGCTCTCACCTCGGCGGAGAAGAAGGGGTCGACCGGCGTGGCCAGGATCAGGAACGAGTACTCGGTCGCGACCCGGAGGCCGATGTGGGCCTCGGAGGCGAACATGAAGGGCCGGAGGTAGAGGCTCTGCCCGGGCCCCGTCGGCACCCAGTCGAGTTCGACCTCAACCAGGGCCCGGGCCGCCTCGACGAACAGCTCCTCGTCCAGTGTCGGCATGCTCAGTCGGCGAGCCGACTCGTTGAGCCGTCGGGCGTTCTCGGCCGGCCGGAAGAGGGAGACGCTCCCGTCCGACTGGACGAAGGCCTTCAGACCCTCGAAGATCAGCTGGCCGTAGTGGAGGCCCATCGTGGCCGGGTCCAGGCTGAGCGATCCGTAGGGCTTGATGACGGCCTCGCCCCAGCCTGCGTCGCCCCGGTAGTCGATCTGGAGGACGTGGTCGGTCCGGTGCAGCCCGAACCCCGGCGACGTGAGGATCCGCTCCCGCTCCTCGGGTGACGTGGGCGTCGTCTTCATCGTGATCTGCATGCCGCCCTCCACGGGCTCATGGTCGCCCTGGGTGACGGATGACTTCGTGCGGCAACCGAGCTGGCCGCAATGGCCCGAGCCGACCGTGACAGTACCACTGGGGCGGAAGACGCCCCCCGCCCGGAACGGGTCGGTAGATTGCACCCCATGGCCCCCTCCCGCACCCGGAGCCGCTTCATCGACGGCCCGATCGCCGACTACGCCGCCGACCACTCCACCGGGCCGGACCCCCTTCAGCAAGACCTCCAGGCCGTCACGGCCGAGCGGACCGGGGAGATGGCCCGGATGCAGATCGGAGACGACCAGGCCGTCCTGATGGAGCTCCTGGCCCGGGCCATGGGGGCCCGCAGGGCCATCGAGATCGGGACCTTCACCGGGTACTCGGCCCTGGCCCTGGTCCGGGGGATGGGGCCGGAGGGGCGGCTGCTCTGTTGCGACGTCTCCGAGGAGTGGACGGCCATCGCCCAGGCCCACTGGGAGCAGGCCGGGGTGGCCGACCGGATCGAGCTGAAGCTGGGCCCGGCCCTCGACACCCTCCGGGAGCTCCCCGGTGACGCCGTCTTCGACCTGGCCTTCGTCGACGCCGACAAGACGGGCTACCCGGCCTACTACGAGGAGCTCGTCCCCCGGCTCCGGGTGGGGGGGATCCTCCTGGCCGACAACACCCTCCAGAGCGGCCGGGTCCTCGACCCGGCCGACCAGAGCCCCGACGTCGTCGCCATCCGGGCCTTCAACGACACCATCGCCGCCGACCCCAGGGTCCGGGTCGTCCTCCTCCCCATCGGGGACGGGGTGAGCGTCATCCAGCGCCAGTAGGGCCGGGGCGGCCCTGGGATGAGGCTCAGGGGGTCTGCGCTCCGATATGCGGCGACCGGCGCCCTGGCCGCACAGGGCTACGCCCCGATCGCTCCGACCCGGACCGCCGCCCTGTACGTCGAAGACGCCGCGGCATCCTCCGATCTCCTGCGGCTCAAGCCCGCCGATGCCGGGGCCAACGTCCACTTGATAGAACCCTTCGACGAGGTCGTCTTCGAGCGAACGCTCGTCCGGAACGGCTTGATCACGGTCGCACCCACCCAGCTCGCCGTCGACCTACTCACCGGTTCGGGTCGCCAGCCGTCCGAAGGCGAGGAGCTCCTGACCTGGATGTCCGAGAACGAGCATGTCTGGCGTACCTGATCCGCTCTACGTCCTGGCCCGACATCTACATCCACACCGGCGGCAGCGACTTGGCCGTCGCCGAGTACACGACCGACGGTGATCTCGCCGTTGGTCCCGGGGATCTGAAGGACGCGCCGCTCGTCGCCACGGCCCTGCGCGACGCCGGCTTCCTGCCAGACGACCAACCTGGACGCTGGATCAGCAGCGAGTCGGTCTACGTGGATCTTCTCGTCCCGGAAGCCCTGGCCGGCAAAGGACGTCGGAGTGCCCGAGTTGGGAGTTCACGGCACCAGGGTGGGGCCGGTCCAGGCCCGCCTCTCCTTGGCCGCTGGCCTCGCAGAAGGAGCTCAGCCGGCGCATGGCCTGGACCAGACCACCCTCCACCGCCCGGAGAAGCCACGACTCGGCCTCCTCGAGTTCGCCGCGGTCCTCGACCAGCGAAGCCAGGTTGTACATGGCGTGGAGGCCCCGGCCTCGGCCCCCTCCCGGAGCCTCGCCTCCATGCCCTCGGGTTCACCGGCCTCCATGGTCAGCCGGCCGGACAGGCTCAGCCGTCAGGCCGCGGCGACGAAGAGCTGGCGGCACAGCGCCGGGCCGAGGGCCACGGCGTTGCCGTCGAGGTCGAGGGTCAGGGTGCCGTCGGGGGCCCGGTCCCGGAGGGTGACCTCGCAGCCGGGGATGAGGCCGTGCTCGTCGAGGTACTGGAGGGAGGCCATGTCGAGCTCGATCTCCTCGGTGATCCGCTCCAGGCGGACCGTGTCCCCGGTGGCGGTGTCGGCCAGGCTGACCTGGGAGCGGGGGACGGGGGGGGAGCCGGGGATGGGGTTCCCGTGGGGGCAGGTGGAGGGATTGCCGAGGAGGGCCACGAGCCTGGTCTCGACCTCGTCGGAGATGACGTGCTCCCACCGGCCGGCCTCGAGGTGGGCCATGTGCCAGGGGAGGCCGATGACGTCGACGAGGAGCCGCTCGGCCAGGCGGTGCTTCCGGATCACGCTGTCGGCCACGGCCTGGCCCTCGTCGGTGAGGGCGATGACCCGGCCCGAGCGGTTGACATAGCCGTCGGCGGTGAGGCGATCGAGCATCTCGGAGACGGAGGGGGCCGACCGGCCCAGGCGCTCGGCGATCCGGGCCTGGATGACAGGGGTGCCCTCCTCGGTGAGGGACTGGATCGTCTCGAGGTACTCCTCCACCGGGGGGTGGAAGCCGTCGGTCATGGGCCGAGCCTAACGGGGATGGGCGGACGGGCGACAGGGATGGATGAGGGTGGATTGACATCCAATATTAGGGTGCCCTAATCTCTGAGGGACGGGGGGCCTACCCCGGGGGAGCCCCCCGACCGGCCTGACGGGAGGGGTCGATGGTCGCCACGTTCGTGATCTTTCTCCGGGAGGGGATCGAGGCGAGCATGATCGTGGCCATCCTGCTGGCCTACCTCCAGCAGATCGGCCAGCGACGGTACTTCCGGGACGTCTTCCTCGGGGTGGCCGCCGCCCTCATCCTGTCGGGGGGGGCCGGGGTGGCCGCCTACTTCACCATCCGGACCTACGCCGGCTCCCGGGTCCAGACCATCTTCGAGACCGCCACCTACCTCCTGGCCGCCGTCCTCCTCACCTACATGACCTTCTGGATGCGGAACCACGCCCGGCAGTTCACCTCCGAGCTCCGGGCCCGGACCGACGAGGCCCTGACCGGGGGGGCCCGGAGGAGCATCGGCTTCATCGCCTTCCAGGCCGTGGGCCGGGAGGGGGTGGAGACCGTGGTCTTCACCCTGGCCATCGTCTTCTCGACCTCGGCCGCCTCGGCCATGACCGGAGCGGTGACCGGCCTGGTCATCTCCCTGGCCCTGGCCTTCTTCATCTACCGGCTGGGACGCCGGATCAACGTGGTGGCCTTCTTCAAGGTGGTCGGGGCCCTCCTCATGGTCTTCGCCGCCGGCCTCCTCGTCGACGCCGTCGAGAACCTCCAGCACCTCGGCTGGCTCCCCTTCCTCACCCGCCCCCTCTGGAACTCGGGCCGGCTCCTCTCCGAGGAGAGCGCCCTCGGCGACGTCGTCCACAGCTTCTTCGGCTACGTCAGCCAGCCCAACCCCCTCGAGGTCATGACCTGGGTCCTCTACGTCGCCGTCGCCGTCACCGCCTTCCTCGGCCTCTGGAGCCGGCTCCGGCGGCGACCCGCCCTCGCCCCTCCGAGCCCGGGGTGAGCAGCGGGAGACACCTGGTCGGGGTCGGGGATCTCTACACTGTGGACTTCCTGGTGGCGGCGTGGACCCTGTCCACGCGCGCCGACAACCTGAGCTGAAGGCCCCCACCGCGACCATGACACCGGCCCCTCCCTCCATCCTTCCCCGCGCCCGACGCCGGCAGCTGGCCCAGCGACGGGCCCAGCTCCGCCGCCGGCGGGCCGGGGCCCTGGCCGTCCTCCTCGTCCTCCTCGTCATCGTCGGCCTGGGCCTTTCCTCCATCACGGGAAACTCGTCGGGGAACACCGGATCGAAGTCCCCGAAACCCACCACCCCGGCCCCCCCGCCGGCGGCGCCCGCCATCGAGGCCGGGGTCCTCCCCTGGACCCTCACCGCCGCCGTCTCCCGACCCGTCGTCCTCCCGGCCGGCGGGACCTCCCTCGAGGTCGTCGGGGGGCTCGACAGCGCCGGGAACTCCGACAGCGGGATCTTCACCGTCGACACCGCCACCGGCGACGAGACCAATCAGGGGAAGCTCGCCGCCGCCGTCCACGACGCGGCGGGGGCCCTGGTCGGGAGCCAGGGCTTCCTCTTCGGCGGAGGCTCCCCGAACACGGTGGCCGACGTCGAGTCCTTCCCGGCCCCGACCCCCGCCCCCGCTCCTGCGGCCACCGCCCCCACGGCGCCGGCGGCCGCCCCGGACATCACCGGGGTCGTCACCACCGCCACGGCCCCGACCGCCACCCCGGGGACGGTGGTGGGCCAGTTGCCCCAACCCCGCTCCGACGCCGTGGCCGTCACGGTGGGGGCCACCAGCTACCTGATCGGCGGCTACGACGGCACCAACCCCGACCCGGCCGTCCTCGCCACCACGGACGGAACCCACTTCACCGTCGTGGCCCAGCTTCCGGTAGCGGTCCGGTACCCGGCCGTGGCCGCCGTCGGCACCAAGATCTACGTCCTGGGCGGCGAGGCCGTCGGGGGGACGTCAGCCGGGCAGCCTGTCGACGACATCCAGGTCCTCGACACCGTCCGGAAGACCGTCACCGTGGCCGGCCACCTGACCCGGGCCGTGACCGGGGCCTCGGCTGCCGTCCTGGGGGGCCACCTCTACCTGGCCGGGGGGACGACCACGGCGGGAACGGGGACAGCGGGTGCGCCAGAGACGGCCGTCTGGGCCTATGACCCCACCACCAACATGGTGGCCCCGGCCGGGACCCTGCCGGTGGGCACCAGCTACGCCGGGGTCACCGTCATCGGGAACCGGGCCTGGCTCATCGGGGGGGAGAACGCCGGGAAGCCCCTCTCGACCGTCGAGATGCTCGTCCCCAACCCCGCCTTCGGGACGGTGGGGGCACCGGGGGCGGGGTCCCCCTACTTCGGGGACAAGCTCCTGGTGGCCGACCGGGGCAACGACCGGCTCCTCCTCCTCGACGACACGGCCCAGATCACCTGGACCTACCCCTCGCCCACCGCCGCCGCCCCGCCGACCGGGTTCTACTTCCCCGACGACGCCTTCTTCGCCAAGAAGGGGACCGAGATCGTCTCCAACCAGGAGGACAACCAGACCATCGTCCAGATCGCCTACCCCTCCGGGACGGTCCTCTGGAGCTACGGCCACACCAAGGTGAAGAGCCCCGACGCCGGCTACCTGAACACCCCCGACGACGCCTACCTCCTGCGCAACGGCCAGATCACCGTGGCCGATGCCTACAACTGCCGGATCCTCTTCATCAATCCCGACGGGACCGTGGCCAGCCAGATCGGCACCAACGGGGTCTGCACCCACAACCCTCCCGCCGACGTCGGGAGCCCGAACGGGGACACCCCGCTCGCCGACGGGAACGTGCTCGTGTCCGAGATCAAGGGCTCCTGGGTCACCGAGTACACCCCGACGGGCACGATGGTCTGGACGCTCCACCTCCCCATCGCCTACCCCTCGGACCCCCAGCAGCTCGGACCCGACCTCTACCTGATCGCCGACTACTCCCACCCCGGGGCCATCCTCGAATTCAACCGGGAGGGCCAGATCCTCTACACCCTCCGGCCCCACAGCGGCCTCGGGGAGCTCAACCAGCCCTCCCTGGTGGAGATGCTCCCGAGCGGGGTCCTCCTGGCCAACGACGACTACCGCAACAGGATGGTGGCCTACGACCCGGCCACGGGAGCGGTGGTCTGGCAGTACGGGACACCCGACATCCAGGGGACCGGGCCCGGGCTCCTCAACACCCCGGACGGCTTCGACCTCCTGGCCCCGGACGGCTCGACCCCGACCCACCCCAACACGGGCTGAGATGGACGACGGGACCGGACCCCCGGTCAGCCGGAGCGACCGGCGCCGGGCCGACACGGCGGTGAGCCGGCGGTTCTTCCTCCGCCGGGCCGCGGTGGCGGCCGGGTCCCTGGTGGTGGTGGGCGGCGCCGCCCTCGGCCTCGACGAGGCCCTGGCCGGTGGCGGGAGCCGGCCCCGGGTGGCCCGGTCGACGACCACGACGACCAGACCGGTCACCGCGACAACGACCACGACCGAACCGGCCACCGTCATGGCCGAGAGCGCCGACGGGGTCATGCTCCCGACCTCGCCGGCCGTGATGGCCGAGAACGCCCGACCGGGGACACCCTGGTGGATCCCGACGGCCCAGACCCCCCGGTCCATCGAGGGGTTCGCCGGCCAGGTCAGCGCCGTGGCCGGGGACGAGGTCACCCTCTACGTCAACACCGGGGCGGCCAGCTTCCACGTCGAGGCCTATCGGATGGGCTACTACCAGGGGATCGGGGGCCGGCTCATCTGGACCTCGCCCGAGGTGGTCGGCACCGTCCAGCCCCCGCCGGTGCTGGACCCGGGCCTCCACACCGTGGAGTGCCACTGGACCCCCTCGACCACCCTCCCGGTCACAGCCGACTGGGTGCCCGGGAGCTACCTCCTCAAGCTGGTCGGCGTGGGGGGGGAGGAGCAGTACGTCCCCCTCTGCGTCCGCGACGACGCCTCCACCGCCGCCCTCGTCGTCCAGCACAGTGTGACCACCTGGCAGGCCTACAACCTCTGGGGGGGCTACAGCCTCTACTACGGGCGGGCCGACGGGGGGCTCTCCTACGACCAGAGCCCGGGCGGAGGGAGCTTCGAGCACCGGGCCCGGGTCGTCTCCTTCGACCGGCCCTACTCCTGGGCCTGGGCCTCGGGGGCGGCCGACTACATCGGCAACGAGCTCCCCGTCGTCTACGACGTCGAACGGCTCGGCCTCGACGTCACCTACTGGACCGACGTCGACCTCCACGCCCGGCCCGACCTCCTCCTCCGGCACCGGGGGCTCCTCAGCCTCGGCCACGACGAGTACTGGTCGGCCCCGATGCGCCAGGGGGCGGCCGCCGCCGTGACGGCAGGGGTGAACCTGGGCTTCCTCGGGGCCAACGCCTGCTACCGGCAGATCCGCTTCGAGGACTCCCCCGTCGGACCGAACCGGCACCAGGTCTGCTACAAGTCGGCGGCCGAGGACCCCCTGGCCGCCAGCCAACCCGCCCTCACCACCGTCAACTGGCCCGACCCCCCCGTCGACCAGCCCGAGTGCACCCTCATCGGGGCCACCTACCAGGACATCGGAGCCGAGGCCGATCTGGTCGTCACCGACCCCGGCCACTGGGTCCTGGCCGGGGTCGGCCTGACGGCGGGCCAACGGCTCCCCAAGGTGGTCCAGGGGGAATTCGACCGCTACGTGCCGGGCCAGGCCGGATCGGACACCGTCGACGTGGTGGCCCACTCCCCGGTGGCCAACCGGGGAGGGAACTCCTCGGACATGACCTGGTGGACCCAGCCCGGTGGGGGCGGGGTCTTCGCCACCGGGAACGCCACCTGGATCGGGGGGATGGTGAACACGACGGGGTTCCCGACCGACATCGTCCCGGCCGCCGTCCCCGGGGTCACGGCCCACCTCCTGCGGATCATGGAGAACGTCTACTCCGTCCTCGGGGGCGGGCCCGGGTCGGCCTCCCACCCCTCCCAGGGGACCTGGCGGGCCGCCTACGGGGGCAAGCCCCTGCCGGCCGCTCCCAACCCGGCCGGAACGACCTGAGGCGGGTCGGGCCATGCGTCGAGGTCCAGCTCTGGCCACCACCTGGCGGGTCCTCATCGGCCGGCCCCTGCGGGCCGGGGAGGCAGCCAGCCAGGAGATCAGCTCCGTGGAGGGCCTCCCGGCCCTGTCCCTCGACGCCCTGACCTCCGTCGCCTACGGCCCCGAGGCCATCCTCGTCGTTCTGGCCGGGGCCGGGGCCGGCGCCCTCCACCTCGTCCTCCCCGTCACCCTCGCCATCATCGCCCTCCTGGCCGTCCTGGTCGTCTCCTACCGCCAGGTCATCGACGCCTACCCGGGCGGGGGCGGCGCCTACGCCGTCTCCCGGGCCAACCTCGGTCCCGGGGCCAGCCAGCTGGCGGCCGCCTCCCTCATCGTCGACTACACCCTCACCGTGGCCGTCTCCATCGCCGCCGGCGTCGGGGCCCTCACCTCGGCCTACCCCAGGCTCACCGGAGCCACCGTCCCCCTCTGCCTGGGCACCCTGGCCGTCATCACCTTGCTGAACCTCCGGGGCCTCGGGGAGTCGGCCCGGGCCTTCCTCCTCCCCACCACCGTCTTCATCGTCGGCCTCCTCGGCGTCATCGCCGTGGGCCTGATCCACCCCCTGGGGACCCAGCTCCCCCAGGTGGGCCGGTCCACCGTCCCCGCCCGGGGCCTCGAGACGGTCGGGATCCTCCTCGTCCTGAAGGCCTTCGCGGCGGGCTGCACGGCCCTGACCGGCGTGGAGGCCATCGCCAACGGGGTCCCCCTGTTCAAGAAGCCCCGGACCCGGACGGCCAAGCGGACCGAGCTCCTCCTCGGGGTCATCCTGGCCGTGATGCTGGCCGGCCTGGCCGTCCTGGTCCGGCGGTTCCACGTCGGTCCCCGCTCCGGCCAGACCGTCCTCAGCCAGGTCATGGGGGCGGCGGTGGGCCGGCACTGGGCCTACTACCTGGTGTCGATCACCATCACCCTGGTCCTGGCCCTGGCGGCCAACACCTCCTTCGGGGGGCTCCCCATCCTGGCCAGCCTCCTGGCCCGGGACGACCACCTCCCCCACCGATTCTCCCTCCGGGGGGACCGGCTCGTCTTCACCAACGGGATCTGGGTGCTCTCCCTCTTCTCCGCCGTGCTCCTGGTGGCGGTCCGGGGGAACACCAACGCCCTCATCCCCATGTTCGCCATCGGGGTCTTCACCGGGTTCACCCTGTCCCAGGTCGGCCTGGTCGTCCACTGGTGGCGGACCCGGCCCGTCGGGTGGCGCCGGAAGGCGGCCGTCAACGGGACGGGGGCGGTCGTCACGGGGGTGTCCACCCTCATCTTCCTGGTCTCGAAATTCACCGAGGGGGCCTGGGTCGTCGTGGTGGCCGTCCCCGCCTTCATCGTCGTCTTCCACCGCATCCGGGCCTACTACCGCCGGGCCGGCACCGAGCTCGGCCTCGGGACCGTCCCCCCCCGGCCCCACCGACGGCGGACCACGGTCGTGGTCCCGGTCACCCAGGTCTCCCGGCTCACCGGCCAGGCCCTGGCCGAGGCCCTCTCCCTGGGCCAGGAGGTCATCGCCGTCAACGTCGAGTTCGACGACGACGAGCTGGGGGGGTCCGAGCCGGCCGGCGACGCCGAGCGGGGCCAGGGCCAGAGCCGGGGCGGGGCCTCCCTGGAGGAGCTCTGGGCCCGCTGGGACCCCGGCGTCGAGCTCCGGGTCCTCCACACCGACTACGCCTCGGTGACCCGGCCCATCGTCGACTTCATCGACGAGCTCCGCCGGGAACGGGACGACCAGATCGTCGTCCTCATCCCCGTCGTCCTCCCCGCCGACCTCCGCTACCGGCCCCTCCACAACCAGATCGACCTGGTCCTCTCGGCCGCCCTCCGGGGCCGGGACGACGTGGTCGTGGCCCGAGTCCCCATGGGGATCGACGCCCACCGGGGCCGACGCCGGGCCGGCAGGCTGTCGGCCGACCGGCCCGGGTGAGAGGCTGCTCCCCGTGCACGTCCATACCGATGTCGCCGTCCTCCTGGTCTCGGTCTTCCTGGCCAGCAGCGTCGAGATGGTCGAGGCCCTGACCATCGTGCTCGCGGCCGGGACGGCCCGGGGCTGGCGGTCGGCCCTGGAGGGAACAGCGCTGGCCCTGCTGACCCTGACCGCCCTGGTCGCCACCCTCGGACCGGCCATCGTCCACTACGTCCCCCTCGACACCCTCCGGATCGTGGTGGGGGGGCTCCTCCTCGTCTTCGGGCTCCAGTGGCTCCGCAAGGCCGTCCTGCGGGCCGCCGGGCTCAAGGCCAAGCACGACGAGGACGCCATCTTCAAGCGCCATGTCGAGGAGCTCGAGGCCCAGCCCCGGGGGGGGGCCCGGGACTCCCTCGGGTTCGTCCTGGCCTTCAAGGGGGTCTTCCTCGAGGGCCTCGAAGTGGTGGTCATCGTCATCACCCTGGGGTCCACCTCCAACCACCTGGGCCTGGCCGCCCTGGCCGCCCTGGCCGCCGTCCTCGTCGTGGCCGGGGTCGGCCTGGCCGTGGCCCGCCAACTCTCGGCCGTCCCCGAGAACGCCATGAAGATGGCCGTCGGCCTCATGCTGGTCAGCTTCGGGACCTTCTGGTCCGGGGAGGGAGTGGGGATCAACTGGTACGGGTCCGACCTGGCCATCCCCGCCCTGGTCGCCCTCTACGGGCTGACGGCCCTCACCCTGGTCCTCATCCTCCGCCCCTCCCCCGTCGACTCCCCGTCAGGCCCCGATGTCAGCGTCGCCTGAGGAGACCGTCCCCGCCTCCTCCTGGGCCGGCCGCCAGCTCCGGGCCTTCGGCCGGTTCTGGTGGGACTTCCTCGTCGGCGAGACCCCCGAGCTCCTGGTCGGGGCGGTCCTGGTCGTCGGCGCCGTCGCCCTCGTCCACCACGGAGGGGTGGCCCGGTCCGTGACCGAGGTGGCCCTCCCCGCCCTCGTGATCACCCTCCTGGCCCTCTCACTCATCCGGGCCAAGCGGACCGGGAGGCACTGAGCCGGACTCAGGCGTCCCGGCGGACCATCCTCCAGGCCCCGAGGCCGGACCAGACCACGATCCAGCCCACGATGACGGCGATCAGGGCCCAGTGGGGCATGGGGGGGAGCCCGCCCTCTCCCCCGGGGCCGCCCCCACCTCGACCGAAGCCGGCCATGGCGGCGGGGCTGAGCTGCTGCATGGCCACACCCACGACGAGTCGCTGGGCGTTGATGAGGTGAGGGATGCGGACGCCGATGGCCAGGGGGGTGACGATGATCTCGAGGACGATCATCATGATGGTGGCCACGGTTCGTTGCCCGACCAGGGAGCCGAATCCCAAGCCGACGGTGAAGGCGACCACCACCTCGAGCTCGATCCAGAGCCCGATCTTGACCATCTCGTTCATCGGCGGGTTGACGGTGGCCTTCTCGGCTTGGAGATAGCCGTCGTAGAGGGCGCCCATCTGCTGGTCGGCGGCCAACTTGATCATCGCTGGGGTCAGGGTCGGGAGCTGAGTGGCCTGCTGCTTGCCGGCGGGCCCAGACCCGTCGGTCGAGGCTGCCGGCGGGCCGCCGATGAGCTGCTCCATCTTCGATGGGCTCAGCTCGTCGATCCAGGTCTTCAGTTGACTGGCATCGAGGTGCTTGGGGACCGTCACCCCGTTGAACGACATGGTGTTCGAGTTGGCCGTGCCCAGGAAGCTCGTGGACAGACAGACGACGGTGAAGCCGACGGCGATGCAGGGCAGGACGACGGCCAGACCGGCCGGGATCCGGGCCAGGTAGAGAGCAAGCCGGGAGCGGCCCGTAACCACCAGGTGGCGAAAGACGCCGTCGGAGAGGTCGGACGTTCCCGCCGTCGCCCCCAGGGTCGCGGCCGCGATGAAGCCGAACTGGCGCATGACATCGGAGAGCCCCTGGAAGACGACGGGGCTGCCGGCCGGGCCGTAGCTCGAGGGGGCGATGGTGTGGAGGAGGAGCCGGATACCGAGGAAGATGACCGGGATTCCGAAGGTGAGGATGGCCACAGCGACCATCAGGCCCCTGCGCTTGCGGAGCTCGAGCATCCGGGACGCCACCAGGCCCCAGGTTGGGGCCCACGATCCCCTGCGGTCCCGAGCGGGGAGGTCCCGGGCCGGCTGGTCCTCGGGCAGGGCCGGCTCGGCCACGTCGATGGCCAGGTCGCTCATGCGGGCTCTCCCAGCCGGCTCGTGACCCCGAGGAACCACTCCTCGAGCGTGGTCCGGAGCTCCTGGAGGCTGTAGACGGCGATCCCGCCTTCGACGAGCCGGCGGTTGAGGTCGGCCAAGACGTCCTTCGGGGTCCCGCCCGGGAGGGTCACGGTCAGGCCGAGCTCGCCCACCGCAACCTCAAGGGCCACATGGGCCTCGTCGATGAGCCGGGCGGCCGTCGGGGGATCGGAGCAGCCCACCTGGACCATCTGCTTCGCCCCCTGGATCAGCTCCTGGATGGGGCCCTGCCGGATGATGTTCCCCCGGTCGACGATGGCCACGGCGTCGCACGTCCGCTCCACCTCGTCGAGGAGATGGGAGGAGAGCATGACGGTCCGGCCCTCCCCCACCAGGGTGAGGATCATCTCTCGCATCTCGTGCATCCCGGCCGGGTCGAGGCCGTTCATGGGCTCGTCCAGGATGAGGAGCTCGGGGTCCCCGAGCAGGCACGCGGCCACGCCGAGGCGCTGGCGCATCCCCATGGAGTAGGCCTTGACCCGGTGGTCGGCCCGCTCGGTCAGGCCCACCCGCTGCAGGGCCGGAGCGATCCGCCCCTCGGCGGCCGGCTCCCGGGCCGCGGCCAGGACGCGGAGGTTCTGGCGGCCGGTGAGATGGGCGTGGAACCTGGGCTCGTCGACGATGGCCCCGACCCGGGCCAGGGCCCGGCTCCGCTCGGACGGCACGGGGATGCCCAGGAGCGCCATGGTGCCCGCGTCGGCCCGGGTCAGCCCGAGGAGGGTCCGGATGAGGGTGGTCTTGCCGGCCCCGTTGGGCCCGAGGTAGCCGAAGGCACAGCCCCGGGGGACGAGGAGCTCGACACCGTTGACGGCCACGTTGACCCCGAAGCGCTTGGTCAGCCCGTGGGTCTCGACGGCCCAGTCCCCGGTGGGATCCGGTCCCGGCCGGGACATTTGGACGGCGGTGGCGGTCATGGGTCGGAAGCGGCTCCGGGTCAGGCGTCGCGACGGTTGAGGAGCCATCCTCCCACGACCAGGGCGGCGACGGCGTAACCGGTGAGGACGGCGAGACCGACCCAAGGGCTGAAGGGGTGGAGGAATGCGCCGCCGTCCTCGGGGCCGTGGACGGTCATGAGGACCTGGTTGCCGATGGATGCGGGGAAGTACCTGAAGACGTCGTGCCGCCAGGCCTCGGGCAGGGGGAGGGTGAAGAGGGGGAGGACCAGGACCACCCCGACGAAGGCGGCGATGGTGCCGGCGGTGTGCCGGATGATGAAGCCGAAGCCGACGGCGAGGAGGCCCAGGACGGTGACGTAGAGGCCGGCGCCGATGACGGCCCTCAGGACATTGGGCTGGCCCAGGGTGGCGGTGGGGGCTGCGCTCGTCCCCAGGATCGCCTGCCCGATGAAGAAGACGGCGAAGGAGAGGATCTCGCTCGCCACCAGGAGCAGGGTGCCGAAGACGGCCGTCTTGGCCAGGAGGAACCGGAGGCGGAGTGGCGAGGCGGAGAGGGTGGCCCGGATGGTCCCCGTCCCGTACTCGGCCGTGACGACCAGGGCCCCGAGGATCCCCACGATGAGCTGGCCCAGGAAGAAGCCGGCCAGGCTCACGTTGGTGGGGTCGAAGCCCGGGCCGTTGCCGGCGTTCCAGTGGCTGGCCTGCCCGGCCGAGATGGCGATCCCGAGGCCGAGGATGGCGACGACGAAGGCCACCAGGGTCCAGGCGGTGGAGCGGACGCTTCGGAGCTTCGTCCACTCCGCCTTGAGGACACCGACCATGCCGTAGTGGCCGTCGGGCGCCCGGAGGACACCGGGGCCGGCGGGGACGTCGGTGGGCAAGGTGGCGGTGGTCATCGGGCTCCCTCTCCGTTGGGGCCGGCCCCGGCGACGGCGGGAACCTCGCCGTGGTGGGCGCCGAACTCGACGCTGTCGTGGGTGAGCTCCATGAAGGCCTCCTCGAGGGAAGCGGTCTGCGGGGTGAGCTCGTGGACGGCGATGCCGGCCTCGGCGGCGAGGTCGCCGATGAGGGGGGCGCTCAGGCCGGTCACGACCAGGCTGCCGTCGTCCTGGCGGGAGAGCTGGCCCCCGGCGGACTCGAAGGCCGGGCCCAGCTCCCCGGTCCGGGGGCTGCGGACCAGAACCGAATGGGTCGAATTGGCGGAGATGAACTCGTCGACGGGCTGCTCGGCGATGAGCCGACCCCGGCCGATGACGACAAGCCGGTCAGCGGTGAGGGCCATCTCCGACATCAGGTGGCTGGAGACGAGCACGGTTCGCCCCTCACCGGCCAGCCGTTTCAACAGGGTCCGGACCCAGAGGATCCCCTCGGGGTCGAGGCCGTTGACGGGCTCGTCGAAGAGGAGGACGCCAGGGTCGCCGAGCATGGCGGCGGCGATCCCGAGACGCTGGCCCATCCCCAGGGAGAACTTCCCGGCCCGGCGCCGGGCCACCGAGGTCAGCCCGACCAGGTCGAGGACCTCGTCGACCCGGCTGGTCGCGATGGAGTTGGTCTGGGCCAGGAAGAGGAGGTGGTTGTAGGCGCTCCGGCCGGGGTGGATGGCCTTGGCCTCGAGGAGGGCCCCGACCTCCCGGATGGGCCAGGGGAGGTCCCGGTACCGGCGGCCGTGGATGGTGACCCCACCGGCGTCGGGGCCGTCGAGGCCCATGATCATCCGCATGGTGGTCGACTTCCCCGACCCGTTCGGCCCCAGGAATCCGGTGACCTGGCCCGGGGGGACGGTGAAGGAGAGCTGATCGACGGCGAGGGTGACGCCGTAGCGCTTGGTCAGGCCTACGGCCTCGATCACGGTGATACCTCCTGGGGCACGCGACCGGCTGCATCCGCCGGCCGTCCAGCGGCCTGTCGCCGGACCACCCTAGGTCGGCAGCCCTCCGTCGAGGGGTCGGGTCGGTCGGCTCTGATCACCACCCCAGCATGCGGGGTCGGGGGTGGACCGGCTATCGGGAATGTCCCTGACCGGACCCTGAGGGGACGGACCTTGAGGGGACGGACCCGGAGGTGAGGCCGAGGAGGGCCCCGGCGACGGCGGCGACCTCGGCCCGGTGGTCCAGCACGGTCCGGAGCCGGTGCCCCCCGGCGGCCACGACCCGGCGACCCTCGAGGATGACGATTCAGGACGGCCATGAGGAGGAGACCGTCGACGAGGTCGTTTCGGTGGGGGGCGACGAGAAGAGTGGGCCGGCCGGGGATCAGCCGACCGGCCCCCTCGACCTCGACCCGGCGAAAGAAGACCCGAACCAGGACGGCAGCCAGGCCACCCATGAGGGCGTCGGCCAGCGGGCGAAGGCGCCCGTCGGTCGGTCCGTCCGGTTCCACCTCCGTTCTCCGGTGCCGGCCAGCCGGCTGGATGGCCCCGGGGCGGGGGAGGACCTGGTGGTCCTGACGAAGGGTCCGGACCACTGGCCCTGAACCAGGGTGTCGTGCTGCATCGGTTGTCTCCTCTCATTGGTAGCGTTCGGGGCATGACGGATCCGGGGGGTCACAGTCAGCCGAGCACCCTCCACGTCGGGATGATCGACGGGTCGGGGGTGACCTTCCTGGCCCCCGTGGCCGGGCTCGACACCCGGTGGCGGGCCGTCCTCGACGATGTCGAGTCGGCCATCCTCCGGCGGTTCGGAGACAGCTGGCATCTCCGGTTCCAGCTGACCGAGCCCAGGGCCGTGGTCGAGGTCCAGTCCTTCGACGGGTCGGTGGAGCCGGAGGTGGCCCGGCAGTGGCTCCACACGGCCATCGGGGCCGGCCTCCCCGGACACTGGCTGGTCATCGACCAGACCGCCGTCCACGGGGGGCCGACCTTCCTGGCCCTCCCCTCCTGGTCGGTCCGCCGGTTCGGATGGGCCCTGGACCCCGGCGACGGCCATGTGGTGGTCCGGGTGGTGACCCGTTCGGCCCAGTACAAGCTGGACCTCCCTCCGGTCGGGAGCGAGGAAGCGGCCGAGGCGGCAGCCCACGCCCTCTGGGCCCACGGACCGGCCCTGGGACCGGCCGACACCTGGGCCGGTCAGGGCTGACCTCACCGGGCCTCCCCGACACAGAGGGTCTCGACCCCGCGGTCGTGGTCGTCCCCGGGGGAGACGACCGGCTCGTCCCCGGCCCAGAGCTCCTCGTCCTCGTACTGCAGCAGCATTGTCCTTCCTCCTTTCTCAGGTCGCAACGGTCGTGTCTTTGGGCGCGACTGCAAAAGCCCATTGGCGTTGACGGGCTAGTCGGGCCGGCAGGAGCGCAGGGGGTCGAACCCTGTCGTCAGCGGGCTTGGAAGCCGCTCGGCGCCCGGCGCCTCGCTCCCCTGGTGGTGGTGCTGTTTGGTCGGAAGGTCAGGTCCCGGAAAAGCAGAAGAGCCGCCCCCTTGCGGAAGCGGCTCCTCGACGATCTCCTGACCTCGTGAAAGTGCAGGTCATGTCGTCGAGGGCGCCTCCTTCTCGGCCTTGGCCACGAGGCCGGAGCCGACTGCGGGCACCGAGGGCACGGCCGACATCCACGACGTCGACCCAGCCGGGGGAAGGTTCCCCCCGCAGCGCCGGTCACTCCGGCAGTGGTGTGCGTGCTCGTACCGCATAGCAATCACTTTACACGACCGGCGGGCAATGGAAAACCGTTTCCCGGCAAAGACGACCCTATGGCCCGGCCTCCGGGCCACGAGGCCGGCCGGGAGGCGACCGGGGCCGGGGGGGGAGGCCTGGGTAGGATCGCCCGGAGGTCGGAAGGGAGCCACCATGGCGCTGGAGCGGTCGGAGCGGTATCCGGAGATCAGCCCCAAGGCCTGGCAGCATCCGGCCGACCGGGCCGCCACCTCGGCCATCGCCGCGATCCCCCTCATGGACAAGGCCATCAAGCGGCTGACCGAGATCGCCATCGACCGGCGCTATCGCCAGGTCCTCCTCGGCAACGCCGTCCGGGTCGGGCCCGACCAGATCCCCGACCTCTGGGCCGTGCACCGCCACGCCGCCGACGTCCTCGACCACGAGCCGGTCCCCGCCCTCTACGTAACCCAGACGCCCCTGGCCAACGCCATGGCGGTGGGATCGAAGGCACCGGTCGTGATCGTCTACTCCGGGCTCGTCTCCTCCTACGAGCCCGATGAGGTCAGCTCGGTGCTGGCCCACGAGATGGGGCACGTGGCCTCGGAGCACAACTACTACACGACTGCCCTGGTGCTCCTGACCACCTTCATGAGCGGGGCCCTTCCCCGGTCGCTGCTGGCCGGGCTCCCCATCCGGGCCGTCTACCTGGCCCTCCTGGAATGGTCCCGAGCCGCCGAGCTCTCCTCGGACCGGGCCAGCGCCATCGTCATGGGGGATCCCCTCGTCACCTGCCGGATGCTCATGAGGATGGCGGGAGGGAGCCTCCCGGGCATGAGCCTTGACGCCTTCATCACCCAGGCCACGGAGTACGCCGAGGACGACGACCTCTTCTCCCGCCACAGCCGGTTCTGGATCGAGGTGGGCCAGACCCATCCTTTCGCGGTCCGGCGGGTCAAGGAGCTGATCGAGTGGGTGAGCGAGGGGGACCTGGACCGGATCCGGGGCGGCTCCTACCTCCGGCGGGGCCAGGAAGCCCCCCCCTCGGAGGAGTTCGACGCGGCGGTCACCCACTACCGGGAGCGGTTCGCCCGGGTGGTGGAGCGGACGCTCGGAGGGGTCCAGCGGATCTCGGACCAGCTCGGGGACTGGCTCCGTCGCCGGCCCGGGGAGGGAGAGGACGACGGGGAGGTCGACGACTGGGAAGAATGAGGCGGTGGCCGCCCCGCTCCTCTCCACCCTGGTCGCTGACCGGCTCTCGTCCGACCGGGGGGCCCGGACCGTCCTCAGGGACGTCTCGCTGACGGTCGGCCCCGGATCCCGGATCGGCGTCGTCGGGCCCAACGGGGTGGGGAAGTCGACCCTCCTCCGGCTGCTGGCCGGCCTGGAGGAGCCCGACGGGGGGACGGTCAGGGTGGACCCTCCGACGACCACGGTGGGGTATCTGGCCCAGGAGCACGGGGACCGGCCCGGGGAGACGGTCCGCCAGGCGCTGGCCCGCCGGACGGGGGGCGCCGCCGCCGAGGAGGAGCTGACCGCAGCGGCGGAGGCCCTGGGTCGGGGGGAGCCCGGTGCCGACGACCGCTACGCCGCCGCCCTGGAGCGCTTCAGCCGACTGGCCCCCGCCGACCTGGAGTCCCGGATCGAGGCAGTCCTCGAGGAGCTCGGCCTGGGTGCGGCGCTGGCCGACCAGGCCACCGGGACCCTCTCGGGAGGGCAACGGGCCCGGGTGGCCCTGGCCGGAGTGGTGCTGTCCCGCTTCGACATCACCCTCCTCGACGAGCCCACCAACGACCTCGACTTCGAGGGACTCGACCGGCTCGAGGCCTTCGTCAAGGGTCTGACGGGAGGGCTGGTCCTCGTCTCCCACGACCGGGAGTTCCTGGACCGGAGCGTGACCTCCGTCCTCGAGCTCGACGAGCATGACCACGGGGGCAGGCTCTACGGAGGCGGTTGGTCGGCCTACCAGGAGGAGCGGGGGACGGCCCGGCGCCATGCCGAGGAGGCCTACACCGGCTCCGAGGCGAAGCGGCGGGAGCTCCTGGCCCGGGCCCAGCGGGAGCGGGAGTGGGCCACCACCGGCGTGAAGAAGGAGCGGGGGGATCCCCGGGACGGGGACAAGGCCCAGCGGGGCTTCCGCATGAACCGGACCGAGAAGCTGGCCGGCCGGGCCCGGCGGACGGAGCGGGCCCTGGAGCGGATGGAGACGGTCGAGAAACCCTGGGAGGGATGGGAGCTCCGGTTCACCATCGACCAGGCCCCCCGGTCGGGGGCGGTGGTGGCCCGGCTCGACGGGGCCGTGGTGGAGCGGGGGTCCTTCCGGCTCGGACCGCTGAGCCTCCAGATCGACTGGGCCGACCGGATCGCCCTGGTGGGCCGGAACGGGACGGGGAAGACGACGCTGGTCGCCGCCCTCCTCGGCCGGATCCCCCTGGCGGCCGGAACCCGCTACCTGGGACCGAGCGTCGTGGTGGGGGAGCTCGGCCAGGATCGGGGGGAGCTCCTGCCCGGGGCGACGGTCCTCGACGGGGTCACGGCCCGGACCGGGCTCCTCCTCCCGCAGGCCCGCTCCCTCCTGGCCAAGTTCGGGTTGGGGGCCGACCACGTCGGCCGGCCGGCCGGCTCGCTCTCCCCCGGGGAGCGGACCCGAGCCGAGCTGGCCGTCTTCCAGGCCCGGGGCGTGAACTTCCTGGTCCTCGACGAGCCCACCAACCATCTCGACCTCCCCGCCATCGAGCAGCTGGAGGCGGCCCTCGACAGCTTCGGGGGGACCCTCCTGGTCGTCTCCCACGACCGCCGGCTCCTCGACACCCTGGAGGTCACGAGCCGGATCGAGCTGGGCTGAGGTCCCTCGGCCGGATCAGGCCGTCCCGGCCAGGATGGTCTCGACCACCAGGTCGGGGTCGTCCCACATGGGGACGTGACCGCAGCCCCGGAGGGTGACCCACTTCACGGTGGGGAGCTCCAGGGTGCTCCTGGCGCTGCGACGGGGGAGGATCCGGTCCCGGCTCCCGAAGGCCACCGTCACCGGGACCTCGATGGCGGCCCCGCCGGTGAACCGGGTGGGCAGGAGGGCGGCCAGGAGGTCGTCGAAGACCGGGGTCCGGACCAGGGTTCCACTGGCCTCGACGGCGACCGCCGCCGGGGTCCGCCAGGGCCGGCCCACGAAGGGCCACATGAGGGCGGTCCGGCCCAGGGGGCTCCGGAGCAGGCGGGGGGCGAGGCCGGGCCACCGCCTCCCCAGGGACCTCGTCAGGTGGAAGATCCTGACGGTCGAGGCCGGACACCGGTCGGTCCAGAGGCCGGCCGGGCAGAGGGCCACCACCGACCGGGCCCGACCCCGGCGGGCCGCCTCGAGGGAGATCCACCCGCCCAGTGAGTTCCCGACCAGGTCGACGGGCTCCACGATCCCGAGGGCCTCGAGCTGGACCGCCAACTGGTCGGCGAGACCGGGCACCTCGAGGGACGTCCCCCGGGGAGGGACCGCCGTGGCCCCGTGGCCGGGGAGGTCGAAGGCGATGACGCGGCGGGAGGCGGCCAACCGGCCGATGACCGGAGCCCAGGCCTCGTGGGAGGAGCCGATGCCGTGGAGGAGGACGAGGGGCCGGCCCTGACCGGTCTCGGTCCGGTGCCAGGCGTCGGCCGGGGTCACACCGCGGCGGCGGCCGTCCGGCGGGTGGCCCTCCGGTAGGAGGCCAGGAAGAAGAGTCCGATGAGGAGGGCCAGGACCATCGTGCCCACGGCCCCCGAGGGGAGGGCCTGGACGGAGCCGGCCAGGACATGGGCGCTGGACCCGGAGGACCCGGCCAGGACATGGGCGCTGGACCCGGAGGACCCGGCCAGGACCTGGGCGCTGGACCCGGAGGACCCGGCGATGGCCGGCACCACCGTTCCGCCGCCGCCGCCGCCAACGCTACCGGGGCCGGCCGTTGCGCCCAGAGCGGCGAAGTTCCCGCCGACGTTCGGCACGGTCTGGGCGCCGGAATTGACGGCGGCGAGAACGAAGGCGAAACCAAACAGGCAGAGCCCGACCAGGGTGCTCGGCCACCAACGGAGGCGCCCGGACCCGCCGGCTCCGTCGTCGCCAACGGCGTCGGCGACGAGGTTCTCTTCCCAGTCCTGGGGTGTCGTCATACGGAGATCTCCTCGGAATGAGGGGCGGAGGACCCGGTACCCGCCGTGGCGCGGCGGCTCTGTACGGTGTCTGCCCTGGTCTGTGTGTACACGATCTCCCCCCCGGTTACCAGGGGGTCAGTCCATCTTTTCGGCCCCGCCGCCGACTGGCAGCCGATACCCGCCGCCTGGGTAACTGCGTGAGCACGGGCGGTGGCGAAACGGCCGGGAAGTGGCCGCGCCGGGAAGAAACGGACCAGTGGGCCTCGACGACAGCGTCGCCACGGTTCCTCGCACTTCCCCCCCTCGTTCTTGCCCCAGGTCGCCCGGGTGCTGCCACACCCCGGACGACGGGACGCATCTCCACTGGGAGACTTTTCGTCGCCGCTGATGAACTCGTCTGGAGGCAACCCTTTGAGCCTCCTCCCGACCAGCGGACGAACCGCAAACTCAGAAATCAGAAATCAGAACTTCTTCTTTCTGTTTTTGTAGCACGCCTGTCAAGATCTTCCCGCCGGTCGACCTCGGGAAAGGGCGAGGGGGGCGCCACCAGCCAGGTCCCGACGGCGACGAAGATGCCGGTGAGGATGTCGATGAAGTCCTCGATGGGGATGGGGGCGGCTTCGAAGAGGCGGTGAACGATAGCCTCGTGGACGGCCCCGACGAGGCCGGTGGCCACCACCCGGGACCTCGCCCCCGCTGCGGTGTCCGGGGCGGTATCGACGCCGAAGGAGCCGAACTGGCCCAGGATCAGGCCCCCGAATCCCCCCAGGAGGGCTCGTCGGGTGGCCTCGGCCGCGGCCGAGACACCGGAGCCCTCGACGAACTGGATCCGGGCCCGCCGGTCGTCGTCGAGGAGGGCATGGCAGTAGGCCCCGATCCCGGCCCGGCAGCGGGCGTAGATGTCCACGGGGGCCTCGGCCACAGCGGCGAGGACGGCGGCCGACTCGGCCGCCACCATCTGGGTGCAGAGCTCCCGGAGGAGCTCCTCCTGGCTGAGGAACTCCTCGTAGAACTTGGCCGGGGCCACCTTGGCCTGGCGGCAGAGCATGGCCACCGAGGTCCCCCGGTAGCCAACCGTCCCGTAGAGCTCGAGTCCGGCGTCGAGGAGGCGCTGGCGGCGCTCGGCCCGGCGGACATCGGGGGACTGGCCCCCATAGGGCCGACCGGCGGTGGTGTCGGGCGGTGCCGTCTCAGCCACGGGAGTCTCCTCCTCCAATCCGGGTTCCACCCAAGTCTCTCATGTCACCCCGCAAACAACACCCACCGTGGCACCCGGGACGCGCACGGAGCCGGCTCCAGGGCCGGCTCCGTGCGAAAGTACGTTGGCGAACACCGATCACACTCACCCAACCTCGCGCCCCGGAATTGGTGGGGCCGTCCTGTCGGCTGGCCAACACGCAGCTGGCGCCGCAACGGCCGTTCGATGGGCACGGGCCAGGCCGGAGCATTACCGGCCTGCTGCTCCGCCGCCGATGGGGCGACGGAGCCGGTTCAACGGGGCGGATCGTCCTCCTCGTGAGAACCCGACTGCATCGTCAAGCTCCTTTCCCCAGAGCACCGGTCGCCGAGATCGGGGGCCTTGTGCTGTCTTGATTGTCTGCCCTTCCCGGCCCGAGAGCAAGGGCCCTGACCAGGCTCTTTCGCTCGTCCGCCGGCACCCGAGAACGACCACCGTCAGCGGTCACCCGGCTTGCCAGTCCGGGCTCAGCGCGGGTCCGCCGACCGGTCAGCCCCAGCCGGTGCTCCCGGCCCAGGGGTAGGCGATGTACCAGAGGCCGCCAATCTCCTGGGCCTGGAGGGTCACCGGGGACTCGGCCTGGGGGTTGGCGTTGGCTCCGTCATTGGCCTCGAGGGACAGGGTGACATTCATCTGGACGGTGGCGTCGGTGGCGTCGTTCAGGGTCTGCTCCGCGCTGTTGACCGTCACCGACACGATGTTCCCGGAGCTCGTCCCCGAGCCGGCCATGGCCTGGTCGAGGCCATTCATGGGGACGGCCTCACCCTCCTGCCAATGGGCCTCGAAGGCGGCCCGGTCGGCGGGGAGGATGTCGGTGGCGGCGGCCGGCTCCTGGTTGCCGGAGCTGGGCCCGTAGAGGTTGGCGACGAGGTCCTTCCCGGCCGCGGCCCAGCGTAGCCAACCGACCGCAGAGGGCGCTGACGGGCCACCCCGTATGCTGCCGACGGCGGGCCCGGGTCGGGGCGTCGTCCCACCGACCGCGAGGGAGGACCCATGTTCGGACAGGACGGTCATCTGGCCAGGCAGCTCCGCCAATCGGGACGGACGGCCCCGGCTGTCGTCACGGAGGCCAAGCTCGGGCACTGGACCAGCACGGTGGGGAACCCGGCTCTGGTCCAGAACACCACCAGGACCTGGAAGCTCCGGCTCCGGGTCCAACCGGCCGGGGAGCAACCCTTCGAGGCCGACGTCCACGCCCACCTGGGCCAGTTCGAGACCATGAGCCCCGGAATGGAGCTCTCCGTCCTCTACGACCCCGACGACCATTCGAAGGTGGCCATCGACCACAGCCAGGGCGGTCTGATCGACACCATGGCCCAGCGGATCGCCGGGAATCACCCCGGGACCGATCCGGCTGCTCTGGCCGCCCTCCTCATGGGGAGGGTCCACGACCCCGACGGGGTCAGCACCATGGACATCGCTGCCGCCATCCCGGGGGCGAGGACCCTCGGTTCCCCGGCCACGCCGGCCGCCCCGGGGGCGGAGGACCCCGTCGAGCTCCTCACCAAACTGGCCACCCTCCACGACCACGGGGTACTCGACGACGCCGAGTTCGCGGCCCAGAAGGCCCGGCTGCTGGGCCAGGGCGGTTCGGCGACCTAACTCGCCCCGATCGTCACCGTCGGCCCCGTGGTCCGATGAGGCTGCCGCCACCACTCACGGAGGGACATCGAGCTCGCATCAGCCTTCGGGAAGTGCGGCGAAATCGCGCTTGGCCCGGCGGTACCACCCCATGCCCTTGATGGGGTTCTTCCAGCGGCCCTTCATCTCCTGCAGGGCACGTTCGTGCGTCGTGTCACCCGACGCGACCGTCTCCTTGAGATGGTGATCCTGCGCCTTGATGACCTCGTCTGCGGTCATCCCCCGGTGGGGAGAATCGCAGGGGCCACCCAGTTGTTCACAGGTCATGGTCTTCATGAGCTCACTTGCTTTCAGTTGTCGGACCGCTACTGGCCCGAATACGGACGATGTCCATGGTCGCCAGCACGTCCGGGTCGGCGATCAGCTCGACCTCGTGCAGCAGACCTGCCTCGACATGGAAGACGAAGGCCACTTGGGTGGACCCGGCGTGGATCCAGGCCGCACCCAGCTCACCGTCGATGGTGACCGGTGCCGCCCCCCGGGCGCCGTTGAACCGAGCAGCCACGGCGGCCGCGCCCTCATAGACGGGGTCCGTTCCCATCCGCTGTCCGACCAGGTCGGCCCGCAAGACGGCGTCGGGGGCCAGGAACGACAGGAGGGTACCGAGATCCCCACCCCGGGCGGCGGCCAGGAACGCTTCGACGACCCGCCGGCTCTCGGCCCGCGCCGCCTGCGACGCGGCCGGCTCCGGCATGCCCTGTACCTTGCGCCTCGCCCGGCTCGCCAACTGCCGCACGGCGGTCCCCGAGCGCCCCATGACCGCGCTGATCTCCTCGAACGGATAGCCGAAGACGTCGTGCAGGACGAACGCCGCCCGCTCGGCCGGCGCCAGGGCATCGAGGACGACCTGCATCGCGTCGCCGGTCCTCTCGGCCAGCAGCGCGTCGGCCTCCGGGTCGACCGGAGCGGGGTCGGCGGATACCCCGGTCTCGGCCACCGATCTCGTCCGTCGCTTGCGCAGCTGGTCAACGCACAATCGCGTCACGACGGTCGTGAGCCAGGCGGGCAGGTCGTCGATGCCGTCGGTACTGGAGGCCCGAAGCCAGGCGTCCTGCAGGACGTCGTCCGCATCGGCCTCCGACCCGAGTATCCGGAGGGCGATCGCGGTCAACCGGGGCCGCTCGGCGTCGAAGTCAGTCATTTCCATCGTGGTCACACCATGTTGACGCAGGCCACCACCGGAATGTGACCGCCGGCCCCCCGCCCCCCCTGGATGGACGCGGTGTTCAGGGCCCTGGCCGACCGGAGCAGGCGGCGGCTGCTCGACAGCCTCCGAGGCCGCGACGGCCAGAACCTGGGGAGCTCTGCGCCGGGCCGGCGATGACCCGGCAGTCGGTCAGCAAGCACCTGGCCGAGCTGAAGCGGACACTGGAGGAGAGCACGATGGAAGCACCCGAATTCGTCTACACCACCTATATCCGGACCACGCCGGAGCTCCTCTGGCAGGCGCTGACAGAACCGGCCTTCACGGCCCGGTGGTGGATGTCCACGAAGCTCGACACGGACTGGGCACCGGGCTCGGCCATGACCTGGGCCGAAGGAGTGGGGGTGGAGGAGGAGCTGCGGACCACCCTTGCCGGTGAGCCCCGTTCGGTTCGGGGAGGGTTGGCCCCAGGTCCTCTCCAACCTCAAGACCCTGCTCGAGACGGGGGTGACCCTGGGCCTGTAGCGGCCCGGGCGGCGGCCCGTCAGCCGGTAGCCGAACCGGACCGGATCGACCGTCTCCTCATTTTGCCGCCACTGTTTGTGGGCCCATCCTCCCTTGGCGTGGGGGGGCGGGTCGCCCCCAACCGACGATTCGAGCGGTACTTGGGGATCCGGGTCGTCTGGCCCTCTTCGGATCCGACCCCTGGTCACCCTCCGTCCGTTGCCTGACCTCAGATTTGGCGCATTCCCTGGTGATCGGCCATATCCCTGAGTAATCGGACGCGTGCGTTCCGTCCGGGAACGGTGCTCGGACGGGATCTTCAGCCCGGTCCGGCGCCGGTCAGGCGTAGACCTTTCCAATTGACTGCCTTGACCACCAGAAAGGTGACTGCCACGATCCGAATGGTTGCAGAGTGCTTCGAACGGGTTCGATCCGCGCCCGGCTTCGTCTCCGATGGGAGACGGGGGAACAGGTGGGCTGATCGCGTGAGACGGGGCGGAGGGGGAGCTGTGATGTTCTCGTCGGGGGCGGACGATCGGATGCAGCGACGGGCGGTTCTCCCCGGGCGGAGAGCCGCCGAATCGGGCTTCACCCTCATCGAGCTCATGGTCGTCCTTCTGATAATTGCCATCCTCTTGGCCATCGCCATCCCGACCTTCCTCGGAACGACCAGCGCGGCCTACGACCGGGCCGCCCAGTCCAACCTGAACACGGGTCTGAACGCCGCCCAGGGGTTCTACGGGATCTCCCAGACCTTCCCGACGACGGTGGCCCAGTTGCACTCGGCCGAGCCTTCGGTCCAGTTCGTCCTGGCCGGTACCGATCAGGTGACCGGCAAATCGACGGCACCCAACCAGATCAGCTTCTTCCCCGTCGATGTTGCCGTAGCGGGCGATCAGGCCGGCATCGTCATGACGGCCCTGTCGCAGACCGGTTACTGCTGGGCCATCGCCACCATCGAAGGGACCCCCACCCCCCCAAGCGGCGTGCCGAACCCGAGCGGCTGGGCAATGGAAACGTTGAAGGGCGGCACTTACTACGGCGTGTTCAAGGTTGCTGGGACCGGCCAGTACTGCCAAGCGGTGACCGTGGCGGAGACTCCCACCTTCTGGGTGTCGTCCTATCCACCGGAAGAGCCCCAAAGCTGATCCCGACCCGGCCCTAGCTCGTCGACCATCCGACGAGCCGTTCGCGGCGGTGGAAACACAGAACATCTCACCCTGCGACATCTGATTCTCACTCTTCGAGCTGGGAAATAGCGGGTTTTCGGTGACGATCGGACTTCCTCCGATGCCTGTCCCTGGACCGGGAAAGTCCTGGCAGCCCCAAGGTTTTGCCACGGAGGCCCCGGCACCCCTGCGCCTGGGCCGGGCCCACTGCGACCCCGGCATGGTTGCAGGGCAGGGGGAACCTATGACACCGTCCACCGGTCGCCCGTCGGCGGTTCAGAAGACGGGTGATCTGACATTGGGACGTGTCACGGCAGCGGGGAAACAAAGGCTAAGCCTCCCCTCACCTCGGCGCGGTACAAGACCCATCGAGGCGGGAGATCGCGTTGCGAGGTAGCTGGAATCGCGTACTGATGACCGGGCTGGCCGCGGGGCTGGTCGCGGGGTTCACCGTGACGCTCCCCGCCTTTGCCGGCGGCGGGACCGTCAGCGGTGTGACGGCATCCACGTCCGCCCCGGCAGCCGGCGGTCAGACCACCTACACCGTCGGCTTCACGACGAGTCCGACGGGCTCGTTGGCGGCAGGGGTGGACACGATCACCCTGGCCGGGCCCGTCGGCACCCAGTTCCCGGCCGCCGCAGCCAACTACTCGGTGAACGGCACCCCGGCCACGGTCGATCCCACCCAACCTCCCGGCCACCCGGAGGACGTGACCGTCGTCACACCGGTTGCGCTGGCGTCATCCTCACCGGTGACGGTGGTCGCCGGTGCGGGGAACACCGCTGTCAACGTGACGGCCGTCGGGACCTACACGATCTCTGCTGCGACTTCGGCTGACACGATCCCCACGTCCTCCACTCCGGGGTATGCCATCGCGGCCGGACCACCCGCCCAGGTCGTCGCTACCGGCGGAGCGGGCCAGAGCACCCCGGTCGGCACCGGCTACCCGACACCCCTCACCGCCACGGTCGAGGACCAGTTCGGCAACCCCGTCCTCGTCTCCGGCGTCCCGGTCACCTTCACCGCGCCCCCCAGTGGCGCCAGCGGAACATTCGCCGACACCACCACCAACACGACAACCATCTCCACCGACGGGTCGGGCACCGCCACCTCGACCGCGTTCTCGGCCAACGCCACAGGCGGCTCCTTCGCGGTGACGGCGACATCGGGCACCCTGACGCCGGGGACGTTGGCCGAGACCAACATCACCGTCCCCGATCCCCCCACGATCGGACTCGCCACCGCCGGCAACGCCAGCGCCACGGTGACCTGGACCGCTCCGGGCAACAACGGAGGCTCACCGATCACTGGCTACGTGGTCACTCCCTACCGCGGCCTCTCCGTCCAACCAACCCAGACCTTCAACTCGCCGGCAGCCTCCGAGATCGTCACGGGCCTGACCAACGGAGCCGGCTACCACTTCAGGGTTGCGGCCTTCAATGTCGTCGGCACCGGGGGGCTCTCCGGATTCTCCAACACGGTCGTCCCGGTTGCCACCCCCCCGGCGGTGACGGCAATCTCGCCGAGCAGCGGTCCGGCCGTCGGTGGGACATCGGTGACGGTGACCGGGACAGGGTTCATTGCGGGGGCGACCGTCAGCTTCGGCGGCACCGCCGGAACCGGTGTCACGGTCGTCTCGCCCACCTCGATCACGGTCACCTCTCCAGCCGGATCACCTGGGCCCGTCGACATCACCGTCACTACCGGCAGTGGAACGTCATCGACGTCGGCAGCCGATCAATTCACCTACGACGCCGCTCCGACCGTCACTTCGGTCTCCCCCAACGCCGGACCCACCGCCGGCGGCACAGCCGTCACCGTGGCCGGCACCGGCTTCGTCACCGGGGCCACGGTCTCCTTCGGCGCCAACGCCGGCACCAGCGCGACGGTGGTCTCGTCCACGTCGATCACCGTCAC
>PLZB01000078.1:0-173 GCA_003151955.1 Acidimicrobiaceae bacterium | reverse complement strand
CCGACGGTCACCGCCATCTCGCCGACTTCCGGGCCGACCTCAGGTGGGACCGCCGTCACCGTGACCGGCACCGGCTTCGTCGCCGGCGCCACCGTCAAGTTCGGCGCCAACGCCGGCACCAGCGCGACGGTGGTGTCGTCCACGTCGATCACCGTCACGTCCCCGGCCGGAGC
>PLZB01000042.1 GCA_003151955.1 Acidimicrobiaceae bacterium | reverse complement strand
TCTCAATGGGCTTGACAGGTTCCGCAGAGGTCCGGCGACGTCGAACCGGCTGAGCTGTTCCAGATGATCCGGGCGATGATCTGTGCCGTCCCGCTGTCGCATTCAAGAGTCATGCTGGCGGCGAAGGAGACGAGCGTCGAGCCGGCGTAGGTGGCGTCGTCGACCTGGTAGGACCCGGTGTAGGTGTTGCAGTCCGTGCCGCCGCCGGAAGGGCCACCGCCGCCGATGTCGAAGCCGGGACTGCTGCCGTTGGACGGCCAATGCTGCGCGTTGTTATAGACGCCGGGGACCACGCTGGTGCCGTTGGGACCGTCGAATGTGATCGAGAACTCGTGGGTGCCCAGGGTCGTGGGGGAGCTGCTGTCGGCCACGTCGAAGGTCACGTCGTGGTCGTTGGGGTACGTCGAACCCTTGTAGGTGACGTAGGGCAGCGTGTACGAGCCCTGGCCGCCGGGGAAGATGGGCGGGTAGCTGTGGACGAAGGCAATGCTGACGGGCGCGGTCGCCCTCGACGTCAGCCCGGTGGCAGGCGTGGGTACGGCTGGATGGGCCGGGGTTGCCGCGGCCGCGGCGGTCGGAGCCGCCAGGCTCAGGACCGGGATCAAGACGGCTGCCATCACGGCCATCATCGCCACGTTCATCCGCCGCTTCGAGAACTGCATCTCCACCCCGCCGCTTCTTCCTCGGCCGACCGGCGTCACAGCGGCGGACGGTTCTTGGCCGGGGAGCATAACCGCTCCCTCTGGACGGACCATCGCCAGAGCTCGTTGTGCCGAGCTTCACCTCGGGAGCCGGAGCCCCCGAGGCTGTCCCTCGATCGGCGCGGCCTGCTCACGGCTCCCGGATCTTCTCCCAGAGGTCACCAAGGACGGCCAGATCGGCCGGGGTCAGACGCTCGGTCAACCGGCTGCGGACCACCTGGTTGTGGGCCGGCCGTGACTCCCGGAGCAGCTCGTGCCCGGCCTCGGTGAGCACGGCGAAGAAGCTCCGCCGGTCGCCCTGGTCGACGGTCCGGATCACGAGACCAGCGCGCTCGATCCGGGTGATCAAGTGGGTGAGCCCGCTGGCGGTCAGGACCACCCGCTCGGCCAGCTCCGACATCCGGAGACGACGTTCGGGGGCGTTGAACAGGGTGATCAGGACGTCGAATTCCTTGATCGAGATGCCGTGACCGGCCGTGAGCGCCTCGTCGATGGCCCGCATGGCGGCGTTGGTGAACTCGAGGGCTCCGTGCCAGGCGCGGAACTCCACCTCGGTCAGGTACTCGTCCTCCCCGGGGTTCCTTCTTGACACGAGCCCTCCTTCCGAGTTACTTTCTTCTCGAAGTAACTATACCAGAAAGGAGGCCACCGTGGCCTTTGGAATTGTGCACCACTTCCCCGGGGGAACCCAGGAGAACTACGAGGCTTCTCTCGCCGCTGTCCACCCGGCCGACGGCGGATTGCCCGACGGTCAGATCTTCCACGCCGCCGGAAGCGTTCCGGGGGGCTGGACCATCGTGGTGGTCCACGACTCCAGGGAGAGCTGGGAGGCCTTCCGGGACG
Organism: Acidimicrobiaceae bacterium; assembly: GCA_003151955.1. Taxonomy (GTDB): domain Bacteria; phylum Actinomycetota; class Acidimicrobiia; order Acidimicrobiales; family UBA8190; genus PALSA-743. The sequence continues at coordinate 46,680 of PLZB01000042.1, read as the reverse complement.
GGATCCTGGTCCCCCGCCTCCAGGCCGGCGTCGAGGGCGGGTTCCCGACACCCCCCGAGGAGACCGAGATCGACGTCTACCGGGTCATGCCGTAGGCGACGCCGGGCCCGGGAGGCCTCCTCCCGGGCCCGGCCCGTTCGCCGGAAACACCAAGCAGGATCACGAGGAGGAGGAACGGACATGGTGAGCAACAGGGTCTCGGCGGTACTGGTCTCGACCGACCTGGAGAAGAGCCAGGACTTCTACGAGCGCCTGGTCGGCTTGAAGCTGTCGCCGGAGACGATCAGGAACCATCTCGTCTTCGAGTGCGGCGACGGGACGACCCTTCTGATCTATGGCCGGGGCAGCGGGAACAGCGCCGACCACACCCAGGTGCGGTTCTGGTCGACCGACATCGCCGCCGACATCGCCGAGCTGGCGGGTCGGGGTGTCGTCTTCGAGGAGTACGACTCCGGTGCCTTCAAGACGGTCGATCACGTCGTGACCACGGCCGGCATCGGACGGTCGGCCTGGTTCAAGGATCCCGACGGCAACACCATCGCCCTCTTCCAACCCGAGTGACCGCGGGGCGCCGGCGACCCGATCCGGGCCATCATGATCCGCAGCGGAGGGGGCGATGAGCGAGGTCCCGCAGGGCCCGGGGTGGTGGATCGCGTCGGACGGCCGGTGGTACCGGCCCGAGGACCACCCCGCCCACCGCGCCCCCCCGCCGCCGGCTCCGCGGTGGACCCCGTCGGCGCAGGTCCCGCCCCAGTGGCCCCCGCCCCAATGGCCCCCACCCCAGTGGCCCCGGCCCAGCTGGCCGGGCCAGCCGTGGACCGGCTACCAGCCGATTCCGGTCCGCCAGAAGAGCGGCCGGGCCGCCGGGCTCGTGCTCCTGGCGTCGATCCTGACCCTGGTGGTCCTCCTCACCGTGGGCGTGGTCTTCGTCCTGCGGCCCTCGGGCTCGCTGACCGCCTTCCAGGGCACCGGGCGGGCCAGCCCGACGGCCTCGGTCCCCGAGACGGTGAATTCCCCGGGGACGGTGGCCGCCGCGGCCCGTTCGGTCCGGATCGTCGCGCTCGGCTGCTACCCGAACGGCTACGGCACCGGGACGGGCTGGCCGGTGGCGACCCATTACATCGTGACCGCAGCCCACGTGGTGAGCGGAGCCAGCCAGGTCGCCATCCAGATCCCGGACGGGACCGAGGCCATCGCCACCGTGACCTTCTTCGACTCCTCCGTCGACTACGCCGTCCTCTACGTCCCGGGCGCGAGGTTCGTCCCGCTCCACTACGCCACCCGGGACCCCTCCTCCCAGGAGGCCGCCGCCATCGGCTTCCCGAGCCCCCAGGAGATGGTGGTCTCGGCCTCCCTCCTCGGGGTCCAGCAGTTCTACGGGGACTACCCCGTGGCCGGCGCCCTCCACACCGGCGAGGTGATGGACGCCCCCGGGGTCGCCCCCGGTTTCTCGGGCGGGCCCGTCGTCGACCAGGCCGGGACGGTGGTGGGGATGACGGTGGACGGCGACCCCAACGGCTCGGGCCGGGCCTTCGCCACCCTCCCCTCCCAGATGGCGACCGGGATCGCCTCGGGCCTGGCCGGCACCTCGGGGGTGGCCACCGGCAGCTGCGCCGTCCACTGACCCGGCGTCGGGTCGGTCAGGTGACGTCCACGGGCCGGTAGTGGTCGACGGTCGGGAAGGGATCGTAGAAATGGTGGAGGAGCGCCTTCCATTGCCCGTAGCCGGGACTCCCCCGGAACCCGACGGTGTGATCCTCGAGACTGTCCCACTCGATGAGCAGGAGGTAGCGGCCGGGGATCTCGATGCCCCGCAGGAGCTGGAGGCGGCGGAAGCCGGGCATCGACGCCACGATGGCCTTGGCCTCCGAGAATGCCGACTCGAAGGCCTCCTCCTCCCCGCCGACGACATCGAGGACGGCCTGCTCGAGGATCACGGTCCCTCCTTCCGCCGGGCCCGGCTGGGGGCGACCCGGCGGCCCTCGCCGCGCTGCTTGGCGAAGTGGGGCGGCCAGGGGGCGTCGCCCAGGCCTCCGGCCTCGTCCCGGGCGGCCAGCTCCAGGAGGCCGTCCAGGGCGTAGCGGCGGTCGTCGAGGCCGGCCCCGGGATCCCCCCGGGAGGCGTAGCGGTCCGGGACGGTGGCGATGGTGAGGTCGCCCGGCTCGGCGTCGGGGACCTCGTCCCAGTCGAGGGGACAGGAGACCCGGCCCTCGGGGTTGGCCCGGACCGAGTAGGCGGAGGCCACGGTCCGGTCCCGGGCGTTCTGGTTGTAGTCGATGAAGACCCGCTCGCCGCGCTCCTCCTTCCACCATTTCGAGGTGGCGATGTCGGGGAGCCGGCGCTCGACCTCCCGGGCCAGGGCCAGGGCGGCCCGGCGGACCTCGGTGAAGTCCCACCGGGGTTCGACGGGGACGTTCACGTGGATGCCCCGGGAGCCCGATGTCTTCGGGAAGCCGGCCAGGCCGTGCTCGGCCAGGACGGCCCGGGACTCGAGCGCCACCCGCCGGACGTCGTCGAAGACCACCCCGGGCTGGGGATCGAGGTCGACCCGGAGCTCGTCGGGATGTTCGACGTCGGCCCGGCGGACCGGCCAGGGATTGAGGTCCAGGCAGCCCAGGTTGGCGGCCCAGAGGATGTGAGCCACGTCGACCGGGCAGAGCTCCTCGGCGTGGCGGCCGCTCGGGAAGCCGACGGTGACGGTCTCGATCCATTCGGGCCGCTTCTCGGGGACCCGCTTCTGGTAGAAGAACTCGCCCTCGGCCCCGTTGGGGTAGCGCTTCAGGACGGTAGGACGGTCTCGGACCCCGAGGAGGGCCCCCTCCCCCACCGCCAGGTAGTAGGTGACCAGGTCGAGCTTGGTCTCGCCCCGGGCGGAGAAGAAGACCTTCCCGGGGTTCGTCACCGTCACCGTCCGACTTCCGACCTCGATCTCGACAGGGGGCTCCGGGGGCGCCATGGCCCCGATGGTGGCATAGGTTGGTGGGGCCGTGGATCCTCTCGCCGCCCTCCGACGGATCGCCTATCTCCTGGAGGAGGCCGGGGCCGACACCTACAAGGTCAGGGCCTTCCGCAAGGCGGCCGCCGTCCTGGCCGCCGAGGACCCGGCCCGGGTGGCCGAGCTGGCCCGATCGGGGCGGTTGCAGAGCCTGGAAGGCATCGGCGACAGCACGGGCCGGGTCGTGATCGAGGCGGTTTCGGGGGAGACCCCGGCCTACCTGGCCGATCTGGAGGGGAGCCGGCCTCCGGGTCCGGCGGGTGCGGTGGCCGAGCTCCGGAGCCTGCTCCAGGGGGACTGTCACAGCCATTCGGACTGGTCCGACGGGGGGAGCCCGATCGTGGAGATGGCCGAGGCGGCCCGGGCCCTCGGCCACCGCTACTGGGCCCTCACCGACCACAGTGCCCGCCTCACCGTGGCCCACGGGCTCGACGCCGACCGGCTCCGGCGCCAGCTCGACGAGGTGGCCGCCCTCAACGAGACCCTGGCCCTCGACGGGATCCGGCCCCCCTTCCGGATCCTGACCGGGATCGAGGTCGACATCTTGGAGGACGGGTCACTGGACCAGGAGGAGGAGCTCCTCGGCCGCCTCGACCTGGTCGTGGCGAGCGTCCACTCCAAGCTCAAGATGGACGCCCGGACCATGACGAGGCGGATGGTGGCCGCCATCGAGAGCCCCCACACCGACATCCTCGGACACTGCACCGGCCGGCTGATCGTGGGCCGAGGTCGGGCCCCCTCGGTCTTCGACCCCGACGAGGTCTTCGACGCCTGCGCCCGGACCGGCACCGCCGTCGAGATCAACTCCCGGCCCGAGCGTCGGGACCCCCCGCCCGAGCTCCTGGCGGCGGCGTTGGCCGCGGGCTGCCTGGTCAGCATCGACACCGACGCCCATGCCCCGGGCCAGCTGGAGTGGCAGCACTACGGCTGCGAGCAGGCGGCCGACGCCGGGGTCCCCGTGGACCGGATCGTGAACAGCTGGCCCCTCGACCGGTTGCTGGAATGGACAGCCGGTCACACCCCCTGAGTCAGGGGATGCTCGGCATCGTCTCGACGGTGGCCCCGGTCGGCAGGGCGAAGTCGCTGGCCGAGACGGACGTCGAGTAGGCGGTCAGCTCGAAGGCGCTGCTGTTCCCGCTGCTCCCGCCGCCCTCGTAGGCGAGGACCCCGGACTTGGTCACACAGTACTTGGCGTTGCTCCCGGCGTAGCTGTAGGTCACGCAGGTCGACGGCTGCCCGGCGAAGGTCTGGCTGGTGAAGTTGATGCTGATGCCGGCCAGCTTGGCCGCCACCTCGGACTCGGCCGTCTGGAAGAGGGCCTCGGCCGCCGTCGGGCTGTAGAGCGTGAGGAGGCTGGCCATGGGGTTCTGGGCCTCCGGGTAGCTGACGCAGGAGGTCGTCCCACTGCTGCTGTCCTTGGAGCAGGCGTAGGTGGTGGTCCCGTTGTTGATGAACGAGGAGCCGTCGTTCGAGGTGAAGAGGCTCTTGGGGGGGGCCTGCTCCAGGGTCACCGAGGACGGGGCCGAAGAGGTGTCGCTCGAGGTCGTGGTGTAGGTCACCTTGAAGGTCATGTTCTTGGCCGAGTTGATGGCCGAGGTGAGACCCTTCAGCTGGGTGGCGGGGTCCGTGCTGGACGAGCCACCGACCGTGGTGGCGGAGCCGGCGGCGGTGGTGGGAGAGCCGGCCGAGGAGGAGCTCGAGGAGCTGCAGGCGGCGAGGCCGACACCCAGGAGGGCCAGGGCGGCCCCGGCGGTCAGGGTGCGAAGCCCCCGGTCGAGAGATGCGTGCGCCACGATTCATGCCCTCCTGCTGTGCCAACCCGTCGGTGGGGTGGTGTGGGGGGCAGTGTAGAGGGCCGGGGCGACGAGGTCACGGACGTCGGCCCACCGGGCGGGCCGGGGTCCGGTCTGCGATGCTGGCCGAATGAGCGAAGGCAACCGTCGGCTGGTCCTGGCCGAGCGACCCAGCGGGATGGTGGGCCCGGACACGGTCCGGCTCGAGGAGGAGCCGGTCCCGACCCTGGGGCCGGGGGAGGCCCTGGTCAAGGTCCGCTACCTCTCCATCGACCCCACCATCCGGACCTGGATGGACGACGTGGCCGGCTACCTCCCCCCCATCGCCCTGGGCGAGGTGGTCCGGGGCAGTGGCATCGGGGAGGTGGTGGCTTCGGAGAGCGCCCGCTACCGGGTCGGGGACCTCGTGTTCGGGATGACCGGCTGGCAGGACTACGTCCTGGCCGGGGAGGGTCCCGGGGCCATGCAGGCCCTTCCGGCCGGGATCGACCCGGTCACGGCGCTGAACGTCTTCGGGGTGACGGGGATGACGGCCTACTTCGGACTGCTCGACGTGGGCCGGATCGTCGAGGGGGACACGGTGGTGGTCTCCGGTGCGGCCGGGGCCACCGGGTCGACGGTGGGCCAGATCGCCCGGATCAAGGGGGCCGGCACGGTGGTGGGGATCGCCGGGACCGCCGAGAAGTGCGCCTGGCTGGTCGACGAGCTCGGCTTCGACGTCGCCGTCAACTACCGGGAGGAGGGTCTCCGGGGCCGGCTCCGCCAGGCCTGCCCGAAGGGAATCGACCTCTTCTGGGACAACGTCGGGGGCGAGATCCTCGACACCGCCCTCGGGCTCCTGGCCCTGCGGGGCCGGGTCGTGCTGTGCGGGGCCATCTCGGCCTACAACGACCGGGGGGCCGCCCCCGGCCTCGCCAACACGTCCAACCTGATCGTCAAGCGGGGCCGGATGGAGGGGTTCATCATCCTCGACTACGCCGACCGCTTCCCCGAGGCCCAGCTGGCCATGGCCGGCTGGGTGGCCGAGGGCCGGGTCAAGCACGTCGAGCACCTCGTGGTCGGCCTGGCCCAGGCCCCGGACGCCCTCAACCTCCTGTTCACCGGTGGCAACACCGGGAAGGTCATCGTCGAGATCTGACCGGGGCCTGACGTCCGGTGCCGGAGCTCCCCGAGGTCGAGTCCCTGGCCGGGTTCCTCGACGGCCGGATCCGGGGTCTCCGGGTGGAGCGCTGTGAGCTGGCCGCCTTCGCCGCCCTCAAGACCTTCGATCCACCCCACGGCAGCCTGGTGGGACGGACCGGGGTGGGCTGCAGCCGGCGGGGGAAGTTCCTCTGCCTCGACTTCGACGGCCTCTTCCTCGTCGTCCACCTGGCCCGGGGGGGCTGGCTCCGGTGGTACGACAGCATTCCGGCGGGTCGGGCCAAGCTGGGGAAGGGACCCCTGGCCCTCCGGCTCGGGTTCGAGCCGGCCGAGGAGTTGGGGCATTCCCCCGGTTTCGACCTGACCGAGGCCGGGACGGAGAAGCGCCTGGCCCTCTGGGTCGTCGACCGGCCCGAGGCGGTGGCCCCCCTGGCCGCCCTGGGACCCGATCCCCTCGACCCGACCTTCGACGCCGGGGCCCTGGGCCGGCTGCTGGCGGGCGAGACGGGGACCCTGAAGACGGCGTTGACCCGGCAGTCCCTGGTGGCCGGGGTGGGCAACGCCTATTCGGACGAGGCCCTCCACCAGGCCCGGCTCTCCCCCTACAAGCCGGCCGGACGGCTCACCGGGGAGGAGGTGGCCCGGCTCCACGGCGCCCTCGTCGGCCTCCTCTCCGAGGCGGTGGACCGCTCCGCCGGCCACGTCGCCTCCGAGCTGAAGGGCGACAAGAAACGGGCCATGCGGGTCCACGGCCGGACCGGGGAGGCCTGCCCGACCTGCGGGGACGTCATCCGGGAGGTCTCCTTCTCCTCCAAGTCGATGCAGTACTGCGCCGGCTGCCAGACGGGAGGGAAACCCCTGGCCGACCGGAGGTTCTCCCGGCTGCTCAAGTAACGGCCCGGGCGTGCCGATACCGCCACCGTGGGCGAATTCGGCTCCGGCCGGTGGTGGCGTGTCGCGGGCGCAGCCATGCTCGCGCTCGGGCTCTACCTGACCTGGCTCCTGACCCATCTGGCCGGGCCGACCACCACGACCTGGGTCGACGGACTCGGGGAGCTCGTCGCCGCCACCGCGGCAACCGGGGCCTGCGCCTGGCGCCGGGCCACCACCGAAGGCCGCAGCCGGCTGGGGTGGACGGCTCTGGCCCTCTCCGCCCTGTCCTGGGCCCTGGGCCAGCTGGTCTGGTCCTGGTACGCCCTGGTCCGGGACGTGACCGTGCCCTTCCCCTCGGTCGCCGACGTCGGGTTCCTCCTGGCCGTCCCCCTCGGGCTGGTCGGGGTGGTCATCCTGGCCGACGTCCCCGGCGGGGTCTGGGGCAGCGTCCGGACCCTGCTCGACGGGCTGGTGGCGGCCGGCTCCCTTCTGTTCATCAGCTGGGACCTCGTGCTCCGGGCCCTGTTCGACCGGCCCGGGAACGACCTCAGGACGGCGGTCGCCCTGGCCCACCCGCTGGGGGACGTCGTCATCGCCACCGTCGTCCTCCTGGCCCTGGCCCGGGTCCAGGCCCGGGCCAGGTCCCGGTGGCCGCTGGGCCTGATCGGGCTGGGAATGGTGGCCTTCGCCATCTCCGACACCGGCTTCGCCGCCCTGACCCAGAAGGCGAGCTCCGGAACCGGGAGCGCCGTCGATGCCGGCTGGGTGGCCGGCTACCTCCTCATCGGGCTCGCCGCCCTCCTCCCGACATCCGCGGGGGAGCCGGCCGGGAGCGACGACCCCGGCTATTCGAGCCTCCGGCTCCTCCCCTACCTCCCCGTGGCCGCTGCCGCCGCCCTGGCCGTCACCCTGGGCATCCGGGGCACCTCCTTCGACGCCCTCCTGGTCGTCGACGGGGCGGTGACCACCATCCTCGTCCTCCTCCGCCAGCGGGTGACCCTCCTCGACAACGCCAGGCTGGCCCGCCGGCTGGCCGCCACCGTGCAGGAGCTCCACGAACGGGAGCACCGCCTCGAGCACCAGGCCTTCCACGATCCCCTGACCGGCCTGGCCAACCGACTCCTCTTCACCGACCGGACCCAGCAGGCGCTCCGACGCCAGCAGCGCAGCGGCCGGCCCCTGGCCCTCATGGTGTGCGACCTCGACGACTTCAAGGCGGTGAACGACACCCTCGGGCACGACGCCGGCGACGAGCTCCTCGAGGGGGCGGCCAGCCGCCTCCGGCGCTGCGTCCGGGAGGTCGACACCATCGCCCGGCTCGGCGGCGACGAGTTCGCCGTCCTCCTCGAGGACGTGACCGACCCCTATGCCGCCCATCGGACGGCCACCCGGATGCTGAAGGCCCTGGAGGAGCCCATCAGGGTCGGGGACCGGGACATCGGGGTCCGGGCCAGCATCGGCCTGGTCCTCTCGGCCCTCGACGGGGTGACGAGCGACGCGCTCCTGCGCAACGCCGATGTGGCCCTCTACAAGGCCAAGAGCGCCGGGAAGCACTGCATCTCGGTCTTCGAGGGCCGGATGCTCGACGACGTGGTGGCCAAGCTGGCCCTGCGCACCGACCTGACCGCGGCGATCGCCAACCCGGGCCAGCTCCACCTCCACTACCAGCCCATCATCGACCTGAGCACCGGGACCTTCACCGGGGTGGAGGCCCTGGTCCGCTGGCGACACCCCACCCGGGGCCTCCTCTACCCGGGGTCCTTCATCGAGACGGCCGAGGAGACCGGTGACATCGTCGCCCTGGGGGCCGCCGCCCTCCACGAGGCCTGCCGCCAGGCCGTCAGCTGGGAGCAGGCCGGGGTGTCCTGCCCGACCATGGCCGTCAACCTCTCGGCCCGCCAGCTCCACGACCGGGCCATCGTCTCCACCGTCCAGGCCGCCCTCGAGGAGTCCGGGCTCCCCGCCTCCGCCCTCGTCCTCGAGATCACCGAGAGCGTGACCCTGGACGGGGCGACCAAGGCCATCGAGCGGCTCCACCAGCTCAAGGAGCTCGGGATCGGGCTGGCCATCGACGACTTCGGGACCGGCTACTCCTCGCTCGAGTACCTCCGTCGGCTCCCGGTCGACACCCTCAAGATCGACCGGTCCTTCATCATGGAGATCGACGCCTCCCCCGCGGCCGCCGTCCTGGTCGACGCCGTCATCAACCTGGCCCACACCCTCGGCCTCGAGACCATCGTGGAAGGAATCGAGACCGTCTCCCAGCTCGACACCGTCCGGGGCATCGGCTCCGACCAGGCCCAGGGCTACTTCATCGCCATGCCGGCCCCGGCCGAGGAGATCGGGCCCCTTCTCCAGGCCGGCGTCTTCGCGGTGAGCCAGACCGGCTCCTGAGGCCGCCGGGACGAGAGCGGCGCTCCGGCCCGCGTCCCACGCTCTCGACGCGCAGTACGGTACGGGGGTGGGCACCCCGGGAACCGCCCGGGCCCGGGCCCGGGCCGAGATCACCGCCGCCGTCAAGGAGGCGGCCCGGGCCCAGCTGGCCCAGGTCGGGGCGCCGGCCCTCTCCGTCCGGGCCGTGGCCCGGGAGCTCGGGATGGCCTCCTCCGCCGTCTACCGGTACTTCGCCAGCCGGGACGAGCTCCTCACCGCCCTGATCGTCGACGCCTACGACGCCGTCGGGGCCGCCGCCGAGGACGGGGCCCGGGCCGGCGGGGACGACCCGGGGGGCCGATGGCTGGCAGCCTGCCGGGCCGTCCGGATCTGGGCCGTCGACCATCCCCACGAGTTCTCCCTCCTCTACGGGTCCCCCGTCCCCGGCTACCGGGCCCCGGCCGACACCATCGGGCCCGCCGCCCGGGTCCCCCTGGTGCTGGCCGCCGCCGTGGCCGACGCGGCCCGCCTCGGCCTCCTCCACCCCCCGACCGGAGCCCTCGGCCTCGGGTCGGGGCCCCGGCTCGTCACCCCCGAGGTCCTCGAGGCGGTGGGGATCCCGGCCGGGGACGACCGCCTGGTGGAACGGGCCCTGGGGATGTGGGTGGCCCTGATCGGGACGATCAGCTTCGAGCTGTTCGGCCATTTCGAGAACGTCGTCTCCGACCGGGCCGGGTACTTCGAGCTGGCCATGGCCGGCGCGGCCGGGGCCGTCGGCCTCGAGATCCCGGTCCCCTGAGCGCGCCCGGAGGAGAATTCAGATGCCCACGAAGGTCACCGTCGCCCGGCTCCACCACCACGGGGAGCCCCTCCGGGTCGAGGAGGAGCCCCTCGCCGATCCGGGACCGGGGGAGGTCCGGGTGGAGCTGGCCTTCGGCGGGGTGAACCCCATCGACCGCTACGCCGCGGTGGGCCGGTTCGCCGCCGACGGCCCCCTCCCCCGGGTCCTGGGGTCGGAGGCCTCGGGGACGGTGGGAGGACGTCCGGTGGTGGTCCACGGCCATGGCCTGGGACGGCGCCGGGACGGGGTCTGGGCATCGGCCGCCAACGTCCCGGCCGGGGCCACGGTGGCCGTGCCCGACGGGGTCGGTCTCCCCGAGGCGGCCGCGGTGGGGGTGGCCGGGGTCACGGCCTGGCGGACGGTCCACGAGGTGGCCGGGGTGACCTCCGAGGACCGGGTCCTCGTCCTGGGCGCGGCCGGCGGGGTGGGCACCATGATCCTCTCCGCCGTCCGGGCCCTCGGGGCGCTGGCCTGGGGCCAGACGGGCGACCCCGGCAAGGTCGGCGCCCTCCTGGCCGCCGGCGCCGATCGGGCCGTGGTGAGCGACGGCCCGGGCCTCCTCGAGGCCACCGTCGGGCTCGCCCCCACCGTGGTCTTCGACCCCCTGGGCGGAAGCTTCACCGGGGCCGCCGTCGAGGCCCTCGAGCCCCGGGGCCGGCTGGTCCTCTTCGGGACCTCGGCCGGGCCGACCGGGGAGGTCCCCCTCCAGGTCCTCTACCGGAAGGCGCTCCGGCTCCTCACCTTCAGCGGGACCATCGAGCCCGACGAGGTCATGGCCGCCGGGATCTCGGCCGCACTGGGGGGCCTGGCCGCCGGGACCCTCCGGGTCACCGTGGACGAGGTCCTCCCGCTGGCCGCCGTCAACGAGGCCCTGGCCCGCCTCGAGGGGCCGGGGAGGGTGGGGAAGATCCTCCTCCGCCTCAGCTGACGGAGCCCGTGAAGGCGGGGGTGGCGCTGTCGATGGCGGGCCAACTCCCCAGGAGGTGGCGCCGCTCCTCCTCGGCCTTCTGGCCGCCCCGGGCCCCGAAGAGCCGCTTGGCCAGGAGGAGGTAGACGGCGACGGCGACGTTGACGATGAAGGTGGCCAGCTTGAAGGTGCTGAACTTCCCGGTCAGCTCGTAGACCTCGAAGGGGATGAACATGGCGGTGGCGATGAAGGTCAGGTACTCGGCCCAGCGCTTGGCGAACCAGAGGCCGACCGCTTCGATCCCCTCCAGGGTGGCGTAGACGGCCAGGGCCCCGGCCGCCTCCTTGAGGTGGTTGGGGGAGATGAAGAAGTAGTGCTGGATCTTGCCCAGGAAGCCGTGCTGGACCTTGGCGCTCGAGGCGCCGTAGAAGCCGTTGATCAGCCTGGTGTAGTCGGCCTGGAGGGAGGCCTTGTGGCTCGCGAAGAAGAAGATGGCGAAGGCCAGCCCTCCGAAGAGGACGACGTGGGAGGCCCGCTCGACGGAGATGATCCGGAGGATGTAGCGGTCCCGGAGCATGGGGCCCCGGAGCGGGACCTCGATCTCGTCCCGGGGGGGGACGGTGGCCCCGGTCGGCTGGGCCGGCTTCTCCTTCGGGATCCAGCCGTCGCACCGGAGGCAGCGATGCCAGCGGAGGTCCCCCTCGGCCCGGACCAGGGCGTGGTGGTCGGGGAGGATCTCGTCGGCGTCCGTCCCGACCAGGGCATGCCCCTTCCACCCGCAGGTGATCAGCTCGTAGCGGTTCTTCGGCTTCTTGGACTTCTTGGACGTCTTGGCCATCGGGGCATCGTATTGCCCCCGGACCCGGTCGGCCCGGACCCCGGGCCCGGAGCCGGGTAACGTCGGCGACCGGTCCCCTGCGAGAGGTCCCCGATGTCCTTCGTCCTGATCGACCGACCCCGGCCCCACGTGGCCCTGGTCACCTTGAACCGCCCCGAGCGGATGAACGCCATGGCCTTCGACGTGATGGTCCCCTTCCGCCATGCCCTCGAGGACCTTGGCCGGGAGAACGACGTCCGGGTGGTGGTGGTGACGGGGGCCGGGGCCGGGTTCTGCTCGGGGGCGGACATGGAGAACCCGGGGGCCATCCCCGGCATCGAGGGCCTGACCCTCCCCACCATCGCCCTCCGGTCCATGGGGCTCCTCGACGAGGTGATCACCACCATCCGGAGGATGCCCCAGCCCGTGATGGCGGCGGTGAACGGGGCCGCCATCGGGGGCGGGTTCTGCCTGAGCCTGGCCGCCGACATCCGGGTCGCCTCCGAGGCGGCCTACTTCCGGGCCGCCGGGATCAACAACGGCCTCACGGCGGCCGAGCTCGGCCTCAGCTACCTCCTCCCCCGGGCCGTGGGGTCCTCCCGGGCCGCCGAGATCATGCTGAGCGGCCGGGACGTCGACGCCGCCGAGGCGGAGCGGATCGGGCTGGTCTCGACCACGGTCGGGGCCGGGGACCTCCTCGACCACTGCCTCGACCTGGCCGACAGGATCATCGGCTTCAGCCGGCCCGGGACGGAGCTGACCAAGCGGATGCTGAACGCCTCCCTCGATGCCGGCAGCCTCCAGAGCCACATGGACCACGAGGGGCTCTCCCAGCTCTTCGTCCGGCTCACCACCAGGAACTTCGAAGAGGCCACCGCGGCCCGCAAGGAGCAACGGCCCCCGGTCTACACGGACTGAGGGTCGAAGAAAGGTTGGGCTGATGCCCGTTCCCCTCGACGAGTACCCCGTTCACCAGGTCCCCCTCTCCATGGGCCTGGTGGCCTCGAGCGACCGCAACGTCTACGACCGCTGCTACCTGAACGCCCACGACCGGAGCGGGGAGATCTTCCTCGTCACCGGCCTCGGGGTCTACCCGAACCTCGGCGTCATCGACGCCTACGCCGTGGTCCGGCGGGGCACCCGGCAGGTGACGGTCCGGATGTCGGACGCCCTCGGCGACGACCGGATGACCCAGGCCGTCGGGCCCTACCGGATCGAGGTGGTCGAGCCCCTGGAGCGGATCCGGATCGTCTGCGACGCCGACGACCACGGACTCGGTCTCGACCTGACCTGGACGGGATCCTTCCCCGTCATCGACGAGCCCCCCCACGTCCTGCGCCAGGGGGGGAGGGCCCTCCTCGAGGCCCAGCGGTTCGCCCAGCTGGGGACCTGGGCCGGGACCATCCGGCTGGAGGGGGAGGAGATCCCCGTCACCGAGGACCGCTGGGTCGGGAACCGGGACCGGTCCTGGGGGATCCGGCCCGTGGGAGAACCAGAGCCGGCCGGCCGGGGAGCGGCCGAGCCCGACGCCGGGTTCGGGTTCTGGTGGACCTACGTCCCCATCCGTTTCGAGGACTTCGCCCTCATCCTCATCGCCCAGGAGGACGGGGAAGGGCACCGGAGCCTCAACGAGGCCGTCCGGGTCTGGGACCCGGCCACGGGCCGGGCCCCCGAGCAGCTGGGCTGGCCCGAGTTCGAGATCCGCTACCGACCCGGGACCCGGCACCCCGAGGGCGCCCTGGTCCACCTCCGGGGCCGGGACGGCCGGGACCTCGACCTCGAGGTCTGGACCCGGGGGCTCGTGGCCCTGAACTGCGGCCCCGGCTACGGAGGCGATCCCGACTGGTCCCACGGGCAGTGGCGGGGCCGGGACTGGGTCGAGGGGGTGGTCACCGACATCGAGGACCCCGAGGTGGTGGCCCGGATGGCGTTCGGGGTGGTCGACCACGTGGCCCGGGCCACCTTCGACGGGGCCGAGGGATTCGGGATGTTCGAGCACGGGACCTTCGGCCGGCACCTCCCCTCGGGGTTCTCCGACTGGGGGTCGGTGGCGTGAGCCCGGAGTCGACCGATCCCGAGGAGGCGGCCGCCGACCACCTCCACACCCTCTCGGGGGACCACGAGGCCATCCACCGGAGCCTGACGGCCTGGCTGGCCGACCGGGTCGACTCCCCGGAGGTCTCGGCGTTCTCCTTCCCGACCGGGACGGGGGTCTCGTCCGACACCATCCTCTTCGAGCTGACCGCCGTCGAGGCCGGGAACCCTGTCACGAGGCGGTGCGTGGCCCGGCTCCAGCCCGACGGGGCCAACCATCCCGTCTTCCCCCGCTACGACCTGGCCCTCCAGGCCCGGGTCATCCGGTTGGCCGGGGAGCGGTCCCCGGTCCCGGTCCCGACCATCTGGTGGGAGGAGCCCGACCCGGGACCCCTCGGAACCCCGTTCTTCGTGATGGAGCGGGTCGAGGGGGAGGTGCCCCCCGACATCATGCCCTACCCCTTCGGCTCCTGGCTCTCCGAGGCCGACCCCGCCGACCAGCGCCGGCTCCAGGACGGCGCCGTCGGTGTCCTGGCCGACCTCCACACCATGGAGGTGTCCCCGCAGGAGCTCGCCTTCCTCGACGACGGGGGTCCCGGGGAGGGGGCGCTGCGCCGCCACGTCGACCACACCCGGCGCTACTACGACTGGGTCGCCTCCGAGGGGGGCCGGACCTCCCCCCTCCTCGAGGCGGGCTTCGCCTGGCTCGAGACCCATTGGCCGGCTCGGGAGAGCCCGACCGTGGTGAGCTGGGGGGACTCCCGGATCGGGAACATGATCTTCCGGGACTTCGCCCCGGTGGCCGTTCTCGACTGGGAGATGGTCGGGATCGGGCCGGCCGAGATCGACCTGGGCTGGATGGTCTACCTCCACCGCTTCCTCGACGACATCGCCCTCTCGGCCGGCCTCCCCGGCATGCCCGGGTTCATGGGCGTTGCCGACGTCGCCGCCACCTACCGGGAGCGGGGCGGTTCCGAGCCCGGGGACCTCGAGTTCTACGGGGTCTACGCGGCGATCCGGATGGGGGCCGTCATCTTCCGGGAGCAGCAGCGACCCCTCCTCCGGGCCGGCACCCCCCTCCCCGACGACGCCGAGAGCCTCATCATCCACCGGGCCTCCATCGAGGAGATGCTCGAGGGGAGCTACTGGAGCAGGTTCTGACGGGAGAGCTGGTCTGCGCCGGGTTCGACCTGGCCGAATTCTCGGGTGGACGACGCCGAGTTCCAGCGCCGGCTCTGGGCCTCGGGCGACCGGTTCCACCACGCCGTGCCCCGGTTCGCCCACCCCCGAGCAGATCTTTGGCGACGTCCCCGCCGGGGTGAGGATCAGTGGTCGAGCCCGGCCAGGACGGGGGTGTGCTCCTCCTGAACGGCCCGGAGGGCGCCAGGATCGAGGCCCAGGAGACGGAGGATGGTGGGGGCGATCTCCGTCGTCTCGACGGCTCCCGCCTCGGTGCTGGGGTGCCGGACTCCGGCCCCGAAGACCACGAGGGCCACGTGCCGGTCCTGGGGGTCGTCCCCGCCGTGCTCGGCAATCTTGCCCTGGCCGCCGGTGTAGACCACCCCGTGCTGGGCGATCCCGACCAGATCGGGGTGGCGGGGGTCGGCCAGGGGGACACCGAAGAACTGGGCCGAGGCGGACCCGGCGTAGACCTGGCTGAGGCCGGAGGCGGTGACGGTGAGGGGGTTGCCGTCGACGTCGTTGCCGGCGGCGGGGGTGCTGAGGAGGAACTGGCGGGCGAAGTCGGCGGCAGCCCGGGATCGGTCGCTCAGCCAGAGGAGCATCCCGTCGTCGTCGGTGGAGAAGGCCACGAGGGGACCGGCGCCGGGGTGGGCCGCCGTCCAGGCCGCGTCGAGGGCGGAGATGACCGGACCGTCGGGCACCCGGGCCAGGGTGGTCGGATCGGTGGGGGACTGACCGTGCTTGGCCGAGAGGATCACGGTCGTCGTGCCCAGGAGGTGCTGGCTCCAGAGCTCGAAGAGCATGGTCCCCACCTCCCGGTTCACGAAGTCGAGGGCGTTGGAGAGGAGGGGCCCGGGGACGGTCCCGCCCGAGAGGTAGCCCCCGGTCATGGCGTCGGAGGTGGGCAGCTTCTGGGCCGTGGAGATGGTTTGGAAGTTCATCCCGAAGATGGCGGGAACACCGACCTTGGCCGTCCGGCCGTGGTCGTAGCCGTCGATCTCGTTGAGGACGGCGTCGACCTTGAAGTTGTCGTACTCCTGGGTGGCCAGGTTGTCCTTGGTCCAGTCGTCACCGACCGGGAAGCCGAGGGCGATGCTGTTGATCTCGGGTGTGAAGAGATCGTCGACCCCGGTGCCCGACGGGCCGTCGAAAATGCTGTAGGCGGGGTGCTTGTCGGACCAGGCCGTCCCCATCCCGTGGGCCTTGGCCACCTCGAAGATGGTGTTCACCTCGAGGTACTGGTTCGGGTACACGGGCGTGCAGGTGGTGGGGTCGACGGGGAGGTTGGCCGGGTTGATGACGGTCTGAGGCTGGCCGGTCATCTGGAGGATGCTGCCGGGGAGCCCGACCAGGCCCTGACCGGCGTCGATCGAGTTCAGGTTCAGGTCGGCGGCCTCCGTCATGGCCACCTCGGCCCCGGGGGTCACCCCGGCACAGGAGGTGGTCCCGGCCGGGAGGAGGGCGTGGTTGTAGGTGTCGTCGTAGTAGATGCCGGTGGACGAAGGGTTCCCGCCGGTGACCTGGGCCACCATTCCAGGGAACGAGTCGGAGGGGAACGGTGTCCGGGCGTTCAGGTAGTCGGCGCCCCCCTGGACGAGGTGGGCCAGGGCCGAGCCGGGGTGGGTGGTGGCGTACCACTGGAGGTCGGACTGGTGGAGACCGTCGACCGACAGGAGCAGGACGTGCTTCGAGACGGCCTGGTGGTCACCGCCGTCGGCGGAAGCGACCACCGGGACCGCCAGGGTGCCTGCGGTCAGGGCCGCCAACCCGGCCACGGCCACGGTGGCCCTCCGCAATCTCTTGGTCATCGAGGTCCTCCCGGCTCAGGGCGGCGGGAATGCCGCGCCAGTGCAACGGTAGGGAGGGAAGGTGAACTCGACGCGACCAAGGGTCGACAGCGAGCCGAACTGTGTGCGAACGGGACGCGACGAGCCCGCTCCTTGCCGCAGGCCGTGGCCCGGCCGCCACGGGCTGGGAGAGTCAGGCCGGGTGGCCGAATCCGGCCGGGACGGTGGTCGTCGTGGTGGGGGCGTCGGTGACGGTGGTGGTCAGCCAGGACTGGATCTGGGGGTAGAGCTTCTGGACGAAGAGCTGGCCGGCGATGGGTTCCATATGGACGCCGTCGTCGGTCCGGAGCTGCTGGCCGTTGTAGGTCTGCTGGTACTGGCCTCCGGGGCAGAGCATCCCCTTCAGGTCGACGAGCTCGGTCACGCCGGGGTGGGCCGCCACGACCTGGGCCAAGAGGGCGTTGAAGAGATCGACCCGGTTAGCGTCGTCGGGGGTGAGTCGGCCGGGGGAGGCGGCGTTGGCCATGGCCTGGTTGTTGCAGGGAGCGGTCAGGAAGGCGACCCGGCCCCCGTCGACGGTGAGGGACTGGACCACGGTCCCGAGCTGCTGGAGGAGGTAGCTGTCGTAGGCGGGCTCGCCGATGTGCATCCAGGTGCCGTCGTGGACCCGGTCGATGAGCTCCCAGCGGCCGAGGAGGACGAGGGTGACGTCGGGTCGGAAGGTGTCGGTCTCGGACTGCCAGCGCTGGGCCCAGCTCAGGCAGGCGTCGGGCTGGGTGTAGGCGGCGAAGCTGGTGGCGCCCCCGGTGGCGATCCCGCAGCCGATGTAGCCCTCGTTGGCGAAGGTGAAGCCGGCCGAGGAGGCCTGGGGGCCGATGCCGTTGCCGAGGGCCCAGGCCACGCTGTCGCCTTCGATCAAGACCCGGAGGGGCCCGGGGTGGGTCACGGCGCTGGCCAGGACCTGGGGCGGGGCTGTCGTGGTCGGGGTCCGCAGGGCTGCCGGGGCGGAGGGGGGGGTGGTGGGGGGGCCGGCCTTGGCCAGGGCGGCCAGGGTTGACCCGGTGCCGGCCGGGAGGGGGGCCAGGAGCACCGCCGCGGCCAGGGCCCCGGCCAGGGCGGGGACGACGACGGTGGGCCGGGGGACCTGCCAGCGGCGCTCCCGGATGGGGGCTTCGACCAGGACGTAGGAGGCCCCGGCCAGGGCCAGGGTGACGGCCACCCGGACCAGGTCGAGCACCGCTCCGTGGAGGCCGGTCCGGGTGGGGGTCAGGGCCACGATGACGGGCCAGTGGAAGAGGTAGACACCGTAGGAGATCCGGCCCAGGAGCCGGAGGGGGCCGATGGACAGGACCCGGGCCAGGACGCCCCCGGGGAGGAGGACGACGGCCACGAGGATGGCGTCGACGGCCAGGGCCAGGAGGAGGAGGCCGCCCCGGTAGAGCCAGGGGGCCCGGCCCTCGGGGCGGAGGCAGGCCCAGACCAGG
The DNA here is from genome assembly GCA_003151955.1 of Acidimicrobiaceae bacterium. Classification (GTDB taxonomy): domain Bacteria; phylum Actinomycetota; class Acidimicrobiia; order Acidimicrobiales; family UBA8190; genus PALSA-743. The sequence goes on along the minus strand of PLZB01000042.1, from coordinate 28,454 downwards.
AAGGCGGTCCCGGCCCACCCCAGGAGGGAGAGCCGTCTCCGCCAGACCGGGCTCAGGGCTCCCTCGGGCCCGCCCCGGCGGTGACGGGGGCGGCGGGGGACGGCGAACTGGTGGCCGGTGATGTCCCGGCCCCGGAGGTGGAGGACAACGGCCAGGACGGCGCCGACGAGGAGGGTCTGGGCCCGGGTGTCGGTCCCGAAGTAGAGGCGGCTCGGATCGGCGCCCCGAAGGGAGAGGACGGCCATCTCGATGGCCGAGGCCGCCGCCCCCACGGCGGCGATGGTGAGGAGGAGCCGGGGGGACCGCCGCCAGCGCAGGGCCAGGAGGGCCACCACCGGCCAGACCAGGTAGAACTGCTCCTCCACCGAGAGGGACCAGGTGTGGAGGAGGGGGGAGGGGGCGGCGAAGGCGGCGAAGTAGCTGTGGCCGGCGGCGATGGAGTGCCAGTTGGCCACGTAGCAGAGGGTGGCCACCAGGTCGTCACGGACCTGGGGCATCTCGGCCGGCTGGGCGATGATCCGCCAGACCACGGCGACGAGGGGGAGGACGACGAAGAGGGCGGGGAGGAGCCGACGGGCCCGGCGGCCCCAGAAGGCGGCCAGGGAGATGCCGCCCCTGCGTCGGCGCTCCTGGAGGAGGAGCCCGGTGATGAGGTAGCCGGAGAGGACGAAGAAGACGTCCACCCCGAGGAGCCCACCCCCGACCCCGGGGACCTGGAGGTGGTAGAGGACGACGACGGCGACGGCCAGGCCCCGGAGGCCGTCGAGGGGGCCGGAGCGGTCCTCCGACTGCCGGGCGGCCTGCACCTCCGGGTCCATGATTCGGGGAAGGATACCGGCTGGGGAATCAGTCCAGGGTGAGCCGGGCCCGGACGGGCCAGTGGTCCGATCCCCCCACCCGGACGACCTCGCCCCGGACCACCCCGACAGCGGGCGTGACGAGGATGTGGTCGGGCTGGGCCAGGGGCCGCCAGGCCGGCCAGGTCCGGCCCCGGACGGCCCGGCGCCAGCCGGGAAGGAAGTGGGAGAGGGGCGGCCCCCAGATGTTCATGTCCCCGACCAGGACGGCGGGGCCGGTGGCGGAGGGGAGGGCCCGGCGGAGACGGAGGAACTGGAGGGGGGAGCCGTCGGTGAGATGGGACATGTGGGTCCCGACCACGGTCAGGGGGCCGGACCCGGTCTCGACCTGGACGACGAGGGCGACCCGCCGGGCCCGGTCCAGCGGCAGCTTCCCGAGGTCGAGCGTCGATGAGCCGAGGACGGGGAGCCGGCTCAGGACGGCCACCCCCCAGCTGCCCCGCTCGTAGGGGAGGGACCCGATGCGGCGGTCGGGGTCGGCGGTGTCGGGCCGGCGTTGGAGCCGGAAGGTCCGGAGCCGCCCGAGGCCGGGACCGGGACCCCACCGGTCGTCGGCGCCGGGCCGGGGCCCGAGGAGCCGGCCCCGGCCGATGACCTCGGTCCGCACGGAGTAACCGAGCTCGGCGGCAACGGCGGCGACCACGGAATCGGCGCCCTCGGGGGTCCAGACCTCCTGGAGGACGAGGACGTCGGCGTCGAGGCTCCGGCAGGCGGCCAGGACGTCATGGGGTCTCCCCCAGCCGTCGACCCCGGCGTGGACGTTGAAGCTGGCGATGACGACATCGGTCACAGGGCCTGCAGGCTACCGATCCTCCCGGCCGACCTGGCCGGGGAGCTTGTCGGGGCGGAGCCCCCGCCAGGTGGGGTGGCGGAGGTGGCCGTCGGCGGTCCACTCGGAGAAGGAGACCTCCCCCACCAGCTCGGGCTCGACCCAGGTGACCCCGGCCAGCTCGGCCCGGGCGGGCAGGTCCAGGAGGGGAGAGTCGACCCGCCGGAGGGGTCGGAGCCGGGCCGAGAGCTCGTCGAGCATGTCGTCGGTGAAGCCGCTCCCGACCTTCCCGACGTAGGCCAGGCCACCGGGACCGGGGATGCCGAGGACCAGGGCCCGGAACCCCTGCCGGCTGCCCCGACCGGGGGTCCAGCCGGCCAGGACGACCTCCTGGGTCCTGGTCAGCTTCACCTTCCGCCAGTCCCCGCTGCGCCGTCCGGGCCGGTAGGGGCGGTCGAGGCGCTTGGCCACCACCCCCTCGAGTCCCTGGCTCCGGGCCACCTTCAGGACGGCGGCCCCTCCGGAGCGGTAGGAGGGGGGGGTGGCCCACCCCGGTCCGGCCAACCCCAGGGCCTCGAGCCGGTCCCGGCGCTCGGCGTAGGGGAGGGTGCTGGTGTCGGTCCCGTCGAGGGAGAGGAGGTCGAAGAGGAAGAGGGAGACCGGGACCTCCCCGGCCAGCTGCCGGACCCGACCGGGGTCGGTGACGTGGATCCGCTTCTGGAGGGCCCCGAAGTCGGGACGGCCGCCGGGTCCCAGGGCCACGATCTCCCCGTCGAGGACGGCGGACCGGCCGGCCAGGGCGGCCCCGAGACCGTGGAGCTCGGGGTAGGAGGCGGTGACGTCGCGGCCCAGGCGGGAGCTGAGCCGGACGGTCCCCTCGGCGTCGACGGTGACGATGGCCCGGACCCCGTCCCACTTGAACTCGAAGGCCCAGCCCTCCTCGGGATCGGGGAGGGTCCCGGCGTCGGCCAGCATGGGCTTCATCGACCCATTCTCCCCCGCCGGAGGGGGAGTGTCCCGACGGGTCGGGGCGGGCCGGGTCCCGGTCTGGAACAATCGGGGCGGCACCAGGGGCGGTCCGGCCGGAGCGCGAGGTGACGGAGGGTTCCGATGCGAGTGGCGTTGACGGTGGGGGACTTCCTGGAGCGGGCCGCCCTGGTCTACGGGGACCGGGTGGCGGTGGTCGACGAGCCCGGAGCCGAGGGCTCGTTGGGGCGGGTCACCTACGCCGAGCTCCACCACCGGGCTCGGGCCATGGCGGCCGGTCTCGACGCGCTGGGAGTGGACCCCGGGGAGCGGGTGGCCATCGTCAGCCCCAACTCGGGCCGGTTCCTCACGTCCTTCTTCGGGGTGAGCGGCTTCGGCCGGATCCTGGTCCCCATCAACTTCCGGCTCACCACCGACGAGATCGCCTACGTGGTCGACCACTCGGGCTCGACGGCCCTCCTCCACGATCCCGACCTCGACGACACGGTGGCCGGCATCGACGTCCCCCACAAGGTCCGGCTCGACGGGGTGGCCGACGCCGCCGTCTTCGCCGCCGGGGGGCAGGACCCGGCCCGGTGGGAGGCCGACGAGGACGCCACCTGCTCCATCAACTACACCTCGGGGACGACGGCCCGACCCAAGGGGGTGGAGCTCACCCACCGGAACTGCTGGATCAACGCCACCGTCCTCGGCTGGCACAGCACGGTCACCGACCGGGACGTCCTGCTCCACACCCTCCCCATGTTCCACTGCAACGGCTGGGGGATGCCCTACGGGGTGACGGGCATGGGGGGGAAGCACGTCGTCCTCCGGAAGGTCGACGGGGAGGAGATCCTGAGCCGGATCGAGGCCGAGGGGGTGACCCTCATGTGCGGGGCCCCGGCCGTGGTGGCCGCCATCCTCGACGCGGCCACGGCCCGGCGGGCCGAGGGTCGGGAGGTCCCGGGACGGGGCCTGGTCCGGATGGTGGTGGCCGGGGCCCCGCCCCCGTCGGCCACCATCGAGCGGGTCGAGACCGACCTGGGCTGGGAGTTCATCCAGATCTACGGCCTCACCGAGACCTCTCCCATGCTCACCGTCAACCGGGCCCCGGCCGAGTGGGACGGGCTCTCGAGCGGGGAGCGGGCCAGGCGACTCGGCCGGGCCGGGGTCCCCGCCATCGGCGTCCGGATCGCCGTCGACGAGGAGGGGGAGGTCCTGGCCCGGGCCAACCAGGTCTTCGCCGGCTACTGGGACCAGCCCGAGGAGTCGGCCAAGGCCCTCGTGGACGGCTGGTTCCACACCGGGGACGGGGGATATCTGGACGGGGCCTACACCGTCATCTCGGACCGGAAGAAGGACGTGATCATCACCGGGGGGGAGAACGTCTCGTCCATCGAGGTCGAGGACGTCCTCTACCAGCACCCGGCCGTGGCCGAGGTGGCCGTCATCGGGATCCCCGACGAGAAGTGGGGGGAGACCATCAAGGCCCTGGTCGTCCTGCGGGCCGGGGCGGCGGCCACCGAGCAGGAGCTCATCGACCACTGCCGGGCCAAGATGGCCCATTTCAAGGCCCCCCGGTCCGTCGAGCTCCGCGAGGTCCTCGAGCGGACGGCGACGGGGAAGCTCCAGAAGTACAAGCTCCGCCAGCCCTACTGGGCCGAGCGGGACCGCCAGGTCAACTGAGGGTGCCGTCCCGGATCGACGACCTCCTCGACCGCCGGCACGGCCGGGTGGCGGGCCGGCTCCACACCGTCGACGACGCCCGCCGGCTGGCCCGGCGCCGGGTCCCCCGTCCCGTCTTCGACTACATCGACGGGGCGGCCGGCTCGGAGTCGACCCTGGAGGCCAACCGGACCGCCCTCGAGGCGGTGGAGTTCCTCCCCCGGATGGGGGTCTCCCGGGGGTTTCCCGGACCGGACCTGGCCACCACCGTCCTGGGCCAGCCCGTCTCCATGCCCCTCCTCCTGAGCCCGGTGGGCTTCACCCGGATGATGCACCCCAGCGGGGACGTGGCCGGGGCCCGGGCCGCCGGGGCGGCGGGGACGGTCTTCACCTTGAGCTCGATGTCGGGCCACACCATGGAGGAGGTCTCGGCGGCGGCCGCCGAGGGCGGGGTCCCGCCCTGGTTCCAGCTCTACAGCCTGGGAGGGCGCCAGGGAGCCGAGCAGCTCGTCGACCGGGCCGGGCGGGCCGGCTTCCGGGTCCTCGTCGTCACCCTCGACACCCAGGTCCCGGGGAACCGAGAGCGGGACCTCCGCTACGGGCTGAGCCCGCCCCTCCAGCTCGACCGTCGGACCGTGACGGCCATGGCCCCGCTGGCCGCCGTCCGGCCCTGGTGGCTGGTCGAGGCGGCCCGGGACCGGTTCCGACTCGAGCTCGTCAACGCCGCCTCTCTGGGGATGTCGGCCACCGACGCCCTGGTCCGCTGGTTGGGGGCCCCGCCGACCTGGGAGGACTTCGGCTGGATCCGGGAGCACTGGACGGGGCCGGTGGTGGCCAAGGGGGTCCTGACCGCCGAGGACGCCCGGCGGGCCCTCGACAGCGGGGCCGACGCCGTCTGCGTCTCCAACCACGGGGGCCGGCAGCTCGACGGGGTCCCGGCCACCATCCGGGCCCTGGTCGAGGTGGTCGACGCCGTCGGGGACCGCTCCGAGGTCCTCGTCGACGGCGGGTTCCGCCGGGGGGCCGACGTGGTCAAGGCCCTCGCCGTCGGGGCCCGGGCCGCCATGATCGGCCGGCCCTGGTCCTTCGGGCTGGCTGCCGCGGCCCAGCCCGGGGTGGAGAAGGTCCTGGCCGTCCTCCGGGCCGACATCGACCGGACCCTCCGCCTCCTCGGGGTCGGCTCGGTGGCCGACCTCGACCGGTCCCACGTCCGGCTCCCGGCCCCCTGGTGAGCCGGTCCCGGCCCGACCCCTACCCCATCGAGCCGTAGAAGCCGGCGTCGCCGAAGGCGAAGATCCCCCCGTCGGCGGCCACCTCCCAGTAGCCGCACACTCCTCCGGAGGGGCAATGGACGGCCAGGCCCACGATGGGGAGGTTCAGGGGCCGGCCCCCCATCGAGCCCCGGAAGAGGGCATCCCCGAAGGCGTAGACGCCGCCGTCGGTGCCGGCCATCCAGTAGCCCTGGCCGGTGGGTGAGGCGGCCAGGGCCACGATGGGGCCGCCCATGACGATCCCGTTCATGCCCCCGTAGTAGCCGGCATCGCCGAACGTCGAGTTGTTGGTGTCGTTGACCGTCCCCGAGGCCGAGACCATCCAGTAGCCGTGACCGGTCGGGGTGGCGGCCGCCCCCTCGATCGCCGCGTACTGACCGAAGTAGGCGTTGAAGGCGTCCCGGCCGTTGCCGTGGAAGACGGCGTCGCCGAAGGGGTAGACGGTGCCGTCGCTCCCGAAGAGCCAGTAGCCGCCCCCGTCCGGGGTGGGGGCCAGGGTGACCACGGGGCCGTTGATGGTCTGGCCGGCCGTCCCGCCGAAGTACCGGGCATCGCCGAAGGCGAAGACCCCGCCGTCGCCGGCCACCAACCAGTAGCCGGCACCGTCGGGCGTGGCCGCCATCGCCACGATGGGCCGGTTGAGGGCCTGGCCGCCGAGGGAACCGGAGAAGCCGGCGCCGCCGAAGGCGAAGACCCCACCGTCGGCGGCCACCTCCCAGTAGCCGGCGCCGTCCGGGGTGGCGGCCATCCCCACCACGGGGGAGGCCACCCGGGTGGCGTGACCGGTGCCGACCAGGATGTCGCCGTAGCCGTTCAAGGCCACGCAGAGAGCCGGCGACGGACAGCTGAGCGAGATGATCTCCCGGTTCCAGTCGGGGGAGTTGGAGTAGCCGGTTGTGACGGCCCAGGTCCCGGCCCGTGAGGGGTCGGTGGAGACGAGGATCCGGCCCAGGCTGTCCCCGGCGACGCAGAGGAAGGCGGAGGGGCAGGAGAGGGCGTGGACGGACTCGTTGTCGGCGGCGGCCTTCCGCCAGGTCGGGGCCCCACCGCCAGGGTCGGTCGTCTCCCAGATGTCCCCCTGGTAGTTGCCGGCCACGCACAACGACGCCGAGGGGCAGGCGATGTTGGAGTCGATCTGGTTGTACCAGGAGGGCGAACCGGACCGGGGCAGGGTCTGGACCATCCAGGACGACCAGCCGGCGGCCGGGTCGGTCGAGAGGTAGAGGTTCCCGGAGTAGTCCTGCCCGAGGCAGAGCGAAGCCGAGGCGCAGACGATCTGGCGGACCCCGGCGAACCCCGCCCCCTTCGAGACCGTCCAGGCCGACAGCCCTCCGGTGGGGTCGGTCGTGGTCACGAGGTCCCCGCCCGGGCTCCCGTTGTAGCCGTAGCCACCGTAGTAGTACGAGTAGTAGTTGGCCGTGTCCGTTCCGATGCAGAGGGTCGGCGAGGGGCAGGTCAGCATGGAGACGTCGGTGCCGATGGCCCGCCGGGCCCAGGCGCTGGGGCCCCCGCCGGGATCGGTCGAGGTGAGCATGATCGGGACGGGCCTGCCGTAGCCGGTCGGGGTCCTGGTCAGGACGTCGGCCGATGCCGCGCAGAAGGAGGCCGAGGCGCAGGCCAGGTCGTTCACCTCGACCAGCTGGGTGCCGTCGCCGAAGTCGGTGACCCCCCAGGTCCCGGCCCCCCCGGCCGGATCGGTGCTGACCACGAGGGCCTCCTGGTCGTTGACGGCCAGGCAGAGGGTGGCCGAGGGGCAGGTCAGCTGGCGGCTGCCCCCGTAGACGTAGCCGCCGGTCAGGATGGGGCTGTAGGACATCGTCCAGGAGTACTGGTTCCCGGGCAGGGCCACCGGTGCGGCGGCCGACGCCGGAGCCGGCCCCCTCACGACACCCAGACCCACCGCCGAGAGGGACAGCGCCCCCAGGAGGGCCGTCCGCAGGCTCCGCCGTCCCCGGTTCGTCATGGTCCGGAGCGTAACGCCCCCGGCCGCCGGTAGGGTGCCTGGTCGTGGACGCAGCCCAGTTCCTCGGGATGGAACCGACCGACGATCCCCTGCGGTGGCGGCTGCCCGTCACCCCGGCCGTCTCGACCCCGGGCCGCTTCCTCTACGGGGGCTGCGGGCTCGCCGCCGGCCTGGTGGCCCTGGAGGCCGCCACCGAGCGGCCCACCGTCTGGGCCACGGCCCAGTACCTGGCCCACGCCCCTACCGGGACCGTCATGGACTGGGAGGTGGTCCCGGCCGCGGTGGGCCACAACACCACCCAGGCCAGGGCCGTGGGTCGGCTCGGGGACCAGGAGATCCTGACCGTCAACGCCGCCCTGGGCCGCCAGCAGCTCGAGGCCGGGGGCACCTGGGTCGAGATGCCCGTCGTCCCACCCCCCCTCGACTGCCCCGAGCGGGGCATGCCCAGCTTCTTCGCCGACTCGGTCCTCTCCCGGGTGGAGCAGCGCCAGGCCCGGGGCCGCTCCCTCAGCCAGATGGACGGCAGCCCCGGCGACCCCCACTCGGCCTTCTGGGCCCGGGTCCCCGGCCATCTCGAGCCCTCCCCGGCCACCCTGGCCGTGATCGGCGACTGGCTCTCCGGGGGCGCCTCCCAGCCCCTGGGAATCCCCACCATGGGGCGGAGCCTCGACAACACCCTCCGGGTGGTCCGGATGGTGCCGACGGAGTGGATCCTCTGCGACATCCAGATGCACGCCCTGGCCCACGGCTTCGGCCACGGCCTGGCCCATCTCTGGGCCGAGGACGGGACCCTCCTCGCCACCGCCAGCCAGTCCATCAGCCTCCGGCTCTGGTCCCCGGAGGCGGTGGCCGCCTTCCGGGCCGGGACCGACCCCCGGAGCCATCCCGACCCCGGCGCCCCCTGATGCGGACCCGTCGGATCGGCTCCCTCGAGGTCTCGATCGTCGGGGTGGGCTGCAACACCATGGGGACCCGGCTCGATGCCGGGGAGACGGCCGGGGTGGTCGCCGCCGCCCTCGAGGCCGGGATCACGTTCTTCGACACCGCCGACATGTACGGGGACGGCCTCAGCGAGGAGTACCTGGGCCGGGCCCTCGGTGGCCGCCGGGGAGAGGCCGTGGTGGCCACCAAGTTCGGGAGTCGGGGCCGGTCGATGGCCGGGGGGGCCAATCCGGCCTATGTGCGGCGGGCCCTCGAGGACAGCCTCCGGCGGCTCGGGACCGACCACGTCGACCTCTACCAGCTCCACCAGCCCGATCCCCGGACCCCGATCGCCGACACCCTGGCCGTCCTCGACGACTGCGTCCGACGGGGCCAGGTGGTCGAGATCGGCTGCTCCAACTTCTCCGCCCCCCAGCTCCGGGCGGCCGAGGCCGCCGTGGCCGGGGGGGCGGCCCGGTTCGTGAGCGTCCAGAACCGCTTCAATCTCCTGGCCCGGGGCCCCGAGGCCGAGGTCCTCCCCACCTGCGACGACCTCGACCTGGCCTTCCTCCCCTACTATCCCCTGGCCAACGGACTCCTCACCGGGAAGTACCACCCGGGCCAGCCGGCCCCGGTCGGATCCCGGGTGGCCGGCCTCGCCCCCGACGTGGCCGCCCGGCTCCTGGCCCCGGCCCGGCTGACCCTGGTGGAGCGGCTGGCCGCCTACGCCGACGGGCTCGGCCACAGCGTGGGAGAGCTGGCCATCGCCTGGCTGGCCAGCAGGCCGTCGGTGGCCTCGGTCATCGCCGGGGTGACCTCCCCGGCCCAGGTCCGGGCCAACGCCGCCGCCGCCGTCTGGGAGCTCACCCCCCCGGAGCTGGCCGACCTGGACCGGCTGGTCCCGGGCCCGGGCCCGGGCCCGGCCCCCTCGGCCTGAACCGGCTCAGCGGGAGGGAACCACCACCTGGAGGTCGGTCTGGGCCGCACCCAGTCGGGCCACGGCGGCGGCGACGTCGTCGTGGGCGGAAGTGAGCACGGGGAGCGTGGCCGGGTAGGAGGCCGGCTCGAGGGCGTAGAGGGCGGAGGGCACCCCGGCCAGGTCGGTGAGGGCCCCGGCCACCTGGGTCCGGTAGTCGGCCAGGGCCGCCTCCGACCCCTTCCGGGGCTTGGAGACGGCCAGGCTCTGGAGGGCAGGCTCGGCCAGGGCCATCTCCGTGGCCAGGCTCCGGCCGAGCTCCGCGGTCATGAGGAGGTCGACCTGGGGGATCAGGAGGTGAACGACAGGATCGAGGAGGGCGGTCACGGCGGCGGCCTCGGCCGGGACGGGCCCGGTCGACGAGTCACCCTGGACCGTCGACAGCTCGGACCCGAGCCGGGCCCCGGCCTGGGCCAGGACGGTCTTCAGGGACTCGCGCTCCGGGGCCGGGACAGCCGTGGTGGCGGCCAGCTGGCCCTGGAGCCGACTCAGCGCGGCCATGGCGGCATGGAGGAGGGCCACCTCGTGCTGCTGGGGGGTCGATGCGGCGGTCGTGGTCGTCGGGGCGGGCCAGGCCGGTCCGGGCCCGACGAGTCCGGCGGCGACGGTGATCGAGCATCCGAACACGAGGATCCGACCGGCCCGCGGCCGACGCCGCCGCTCCCCCCGCCCCGCCACCTTCGCCAATGGTTCCACCGGTGCTCTCCCGTGCCGCCAGGACGGTAGCCGGTGCCGCGGCGCCGGGGCCACGACGGCGGGGGCCGTCGTCAGCTGGTGACCGGGAGGGGGAAATTGGCCAGGAGGTCGGCGGCCGGGACGGGCCGGGAGAACAGGTAGCCCTGGGCGAAGTCACAGCCGAGTCGTTGGAGCTCCTCCAGCTGGACCTCGGTCTCGACCCCCTCGGCGATGACCTGGAGCCCGAGGGCGTGGGCCAGGTTGATCACCGCCGTCACGATCTCGGACCCCTCGGGGTTCAACCCCAGCTCGTCGACGAAGGTCTTGTCGACCTTCAAGATATCGAGGGGGAACCGCTGGAGGTAGCTCAGCGACGAGTAGCCCGTCCCGAAGTCGTCGATGGCCAGGGAGACACCGAGGTCCTTCAGGGCCCGGAGGACCCCGAGGGCGCCGGCGGCATCGTTCATGAGGGCCGACTCGGTGATCTCCAGGGTGAGGTTGGCCGGGGCCAGCCCGGTCCGGGCCAGAATCTGGGCCACGGTGTCGACCAGATCGGGATGGTCGATCTGGCGGGCGGAGAGGTTCACCGCCACGGCGGTGCCGAGACCCCGGGCGTCGATGTCCTCCCAGGCCTTCAGCTGCTCGCAGGCCTCCGCCAGGACCCAGGCCCCGATGGGGATGATCAGCCCGGTCTCCTCGGCCACGGGGATGAACCGGTTGGGGACGACCAGTCCCTGCTCGGGATGGTCCCAGCGGATGAGGGCCTCGACGGCGATGGCCCGGCCGACGCTGATCTCGACAACAGGCTGGTAGAAGAGCCGGAGCTCGGAGCGCTCCAGGGCCCGGTGGAGGGAGTGCTCCGTGGTCAACCGGTCGAGCACCGTGACCCGCATGGCCTCGCCGAACACCTCGGTGGTGCCTCCCCCCCGGGCCTTGGCCTGGTACATCGCCGCGTCGGCGTTGGAGAGGAGGGGGGTGGCCTCCCGGACGGTGGTGGAGGTCAGGGCGATCCCGATGCTGGCCGTGATGAAGACCTCGGAGGTCCCGGCCACGATGGGTGCGGAGAGGGCCTCGAGGGCCCGGCCGGCGAAGGCCACGGCGTCGGCCTCGGCCCCGTCACCGTCGAAGAGGACGAGGAACTCGTCCCCCCCGAGCCGGGCGATGATCTCGGCCGTGCCGTCGGCATCGACGAGGCGACCGGCCACCGAGACCAGGACCTCGTCTCCGATCTCGTGGCCGAGGGCGTCGTTGATGGCCTTGAACCGGTCGAGGTCGAGGACCAGGACGGCCACGCTCCCGAGCTTCCCCCGGCCCCGGGCCAGGGCATAGGCAAGCCGGTAGGTGAAGAGGGTCCGGTTGGGCAGTCCCGTCAGGGAGTCGTGGAGGTAGGCGTGGGCCAGGGCCTCCTCGGCGGCCCGCTCCCGGGTCAGGTCCTGGAGGAACGCCCCGATGCGGAAGTCGGGGCCCGACCCTGACAGGTAGGCGGAGAGGTTCACCCGGATCTCCTGGCCCTGGCGGTCGAGGAGGAGTCGCTCCCGGGCCGGCGTGCTCCGGGCCAGGCTGGGCGCGCTCACCCGTTCCATGTCGGCGAGGAACTTGGCCGTGAACCGGGGCGGGATCAGGAAGTCGAGGACGGACCGGTCCAGGACCTCCTCGGCACTCCAGCCGAAGAGCTCCTGGGCCCGCCCGTTCCACTCGGTGACGGACCCGGACCCGTCCGTCTCGATGAAGGCGTCTCGGGCCGAGTCGATCACCTGCCCGAAGCGCTCATCGCCGGTGGCAGCGTCGGGCCGGTGCCCGGGCAGGTCGCTCGATGGGGTCCTCCCGGGAGTGCCCACGATGCCCTCTCTCACCCCCCTCAGCTCCGGATCCCGGCCGACGGCCCGATCCTCATCCCCCAGTGGTCCCAGCCCCCGTCAGAACCCATGTGACCCAAAAACGTACGGTGGTGGGGCTGATGTGATCAATGGAGCACGAGTTGCCGATTGCACCAGCTTTCGACCACTAAACACAACTCTTTCACCACTCTACGGTGAAACCGACTAGATGGCTATCCTCTTTTCGCCGCCGACCCTCCCCCGGACCCCGGGCTTGGCCCCGGTCCGGCCCGCCGCCTACGGTGCCTCCCATGATCCAGGTCACCGGCACGCTCCAGAAGGAGGCCTGGGACCACAACGTCCTCCCCCCCGTCGAGAAGGTCCGGCCGGGGCTCTGGTCCATCCCGGTCCCGATCCCGAACAACCCCCTCCGCTACGTCCTCGTCTACGCCCTCGAGCTCGACAACGGCATCGCCATCGTGGACGCCGGATGGAACACCGAGGACGCCTGGACCGCCCTCAACGACGGGCTCGCCACCGCCGGCGGGTCCATCAGCGACGTCCGGGCCGTGCTCGTGACCCACATCCACCCCGACCACTACGGCCTGGCCGGGAGGGTCCGGGAGGAGTCGGGGGCCTGGATCGGGCTCCACCCCGACGACGCCGCCATGCTCGAGGCCCGCTACATGGAGCCCGACGACCTCCTGGCCCGGATGAAGGTCTTCATGGAGGACGCCGGCGTCCCCCCCGAGCGACTCCCCGACCTCTCCATGGCCTCCATGGTCATCCGGGACCACGTCACCATGGCCGAGCCCGACGTCCTGTTCGTCGACGGCCGCCGGGTCGACGTCCCGGGCTGGGACCTCACCACCATCTGGACCCCGGGCCACAGCCCCGGCCACGTCTGCTTCTACAGCGAGCGGGAGCGCCTCCTGCTCTCCGGTGACCACATCCTGCCCCGGATCACCCCCAACATCGGGGTCCACACCCAGCAGTTCCCGAACCCCCTGGGGGACTACCTGGAGTCCCTCCTCAAGTGCCAGAACCTCGGGACCGACGAGGTCCTCCCGGCCCACGAGTACCGCTTCGCCGGGCTCCGGGACCGCCTCGACGAGATCATCGGCCATCACGCCGATCGGCTGGCCCAGATCGAGGACCTCCTGGGTGAGCATCCGGGCTCCACCGCCTGGGAGCTCTCCATCCGGCTCACCTGGTCCCGGCCCTGGGACCAGATCCAGGACTTCATGCAGCGGGCCGCCGTGGGGGAGACCCTGGCCCACATCGTCCTCCTCGAGAACCACGGCCGGGTCCGCCGGGAGGGGCACGGGCCGTCCCGGTTCTTCGTAGCCGAGGCCTGAGAGCCGGCCTCAGTCCCCCCGGAGGGACTCGGCGCTGAAGAGGATCCGGGCATCGTCGAGGGGAAGGACCAACTGGGGACGGATGTACCGGTGACCCTTCCCGGCCAGGCGGACGGCGGTCCCCCAGGCGGTGAATCCGACCGCGTGGGAGGCGAAGCTCATGGGCCCCTCCCTGACGGTGACGTCGACGATCCCCTTGCCCCCCATGACGATGGCCGAGGTCTGCATCCGGGCCATGGCCGCCTCCCGGGCCGAGTACATGGCCTCGGTGAAGTTGGTCAGCTCGACGTTCTGGCCCTTCTGGCGCATGGCCGTCCCCATGGTCCGGCGGGGGGCGTAGACGAAGCTGGCCCCGAAGGCGAGGCCGACCGGCTCCCAGCCGGCCTGCTCGAGGAGGACGAAGTCCCGGGCCGACAGGTCCGAGACGAAGACGGCTTTGGCGGCCCCCTTGGCCCGGGACGGCCGGACGGCCGACCCGGTCAGCTCGACGGCGATGTGACGGCTGTGGATGGTCACCTCGACCGAGACGCCGACCACGCCGTGCCCGCCCGCGGTGGCGGCCTCCTGGCCGAGCCGGGACGCGGCGTTGCGGACGGCGGCGTTGTGGGCCGCCGAGGCCAGGGAGATCTCCCCCGACCCCCAACTCCAGATCCCGTAGGGGACGGAGACCACCGAGACCCCGCACACCAGCTCCACCGGCTCCCAGCCGATGGCGTGGAGGAGGAGGGACTGGTCGATGGTGAGGTCCGAGGTAGCCCCCCGTTCGGCGGCGGGTGACGATCGGCTCCGGGCCAAGGCGGTCACCCCGGCCAGGAGCTCGGCCGGTAGGCGGTCCGGCCCCGGGTCGGCCGGTGTCGGCTCCGTCGGCGGTACCGTCATGCCAGGCTCACCGTCGGCTTGGGGACCGGGATGGGGTCGACATCCTTGAAGCGCCGGACCCGGGTCCCCCGGAGGACGGCTTCGATGACCTGGTCCTCCCCGCCCCGCTCGAAGACGTCGAGCCGGGCCCCGTGGAGGGAGTCCCCCCCGAGCATTCCCCGGACCTGGTCCCGGGCCAGGCGACGTACCTCCATGTGGGCCTTCGAGATCTGGACGACCTCATCTGTCCCGGTGGCCTGGCCCCAGGTGACGGCCTGGCCGCTCATCAGGTACTCGGTCATGCAGGAGGCCCAGACCCGGACCGACGACATTGCGGCCACCACCGAGACCGGCATGAGCCCGGCCTCGAGGAGTTTCCCGAGCCGCTGGCCGGCCAGGGAGGTGGTCCAGATCGGCGTCCCCGGCGGGGGATCCCACCCCTCGACGACGACGGCGGTCCCGAGGATGTGGAATTCGGTGACGTTGAGGTCGGCGAGGTGACGGTTGGTGTCGACCACCCCGATGACCCCGTGGGCCCCGGCCTCCCCGGCCTCCTCCATGAGCCGGCCGTAGGCCGAGCCGAACCCTTGGGCCCAGGCCTGCTCCACCCAGGGCTGGTCGAAGTTCTGGCCGAAGCTCCGGTGCTCGGCGCTGACGTAGCCGTGGGGGCAGCGGAACACCTCGGAGTAGGAGCCGCTTCGGCCCGCCGTCGAGTAGGGGCTCGTCCCCCGCATGATCGACCCCTGACCGGTCCAACCCCACTGCATGACGCAGAAGCCCTGGACCAGCCCAACAGGCCGGAGCCCCATGTGGAGGCAGGCGGCGAAGTCGGGGACGGTCAACCCCGAGGAGAAGGCGCCGGAGGTGAGCCGGCGGTCCGCCGCCTCGGGGAGGTCGCCGGCGGGGCCGCCACCGGCCGACCGATCCCCGCCGATGAGGTCGGACATCAGTTGTCCATGGAGATGATGGTGACCGGTCTGGGCAGGGTCACCTCGCCGTCCCGCTTGGTCACGGCCGTCCCGAGGGCCAGGAATTCGATGCTGTGGGACCCCCACTGGTGGGACTTCTCCTCGAGGCGGACCCCGACGATCCCGCTCGCCCCCAACTCGTTCGACTCGTCCTGCATCCGGGTCATGGCCAGCTCCCGGGCCTCGTAGAGGGCCTGGGTGAAGTTGGGGAGCTCGACGTTCTGCCCCACCGTCCCCAGGGCCTGGCCGATGCCCCGATGGGCGATGTGGTAAACGCAGGTCCCCATGACGAGCCCCTGGGGGACGTAGCCGGTCTGCATGATGGTCCAGAAGTCCTGGCCGGAGAGATCGGAGGTGAAGGGCTTCCCCTTCTTGTTCAGGTAGGAGGTGCCGTCCTCGGCCTTCACCGCCGTCCCCATGGCGATGAACTCGGCGGCGTCGCTCCCCCACTCGTAGTAGTTCACGTCGAGCCGGACCCCGACGACCCCGTCGGCCCCGAGCTCCTGGGCCTCCTCCTCCATCCGGGTCATGGCCAGCTCCCGGGCGTTGTACATGGCCTCGGTGAGCTTCGTCAGCTCCTGGCTCTGGCCCCACTTCCGGGTCTGGATCCCGGTGTGGTAGATCGACGACCCCATGACGAAGCCGAGGGGGTGGAAGCCGGCCTCCTTCACGAGGAGGAACTCGTTGACCGAGAGGTCCGAGGTGAAAAGGCCCGCTTTCAGCTCGTCGAGCCGGTGACCGGCGTCCTTGGGCAGGTCCGGGGTGTCGGTCACAGTGCTCCTCCGATGACGATGTTCTCCAGGGCCCGGCGGGCCAGCTCGCTGTGGGACGCCTCGGCCTGGAGGGCGGCCAGGAGCCGCTTCAGCCACTCGTCGAGGCCGACCTCCTCGCTACGGATCCGGATCCCACCCGAGGAGTGGCCGATCGTGCACCGGACCGACGCCCCGTCGATCTCGGCCCGAAGGACGTCGTTTCCGAGGGTGACCTCGACGGACTTGACGGCCTCCGACTTCCGGAACCGGCCACCGGCCCGCTCGACTACCAGCCGCTTGTCCAGGACCTCGGACAGCTGGGTCACGAGGAGCTTGAGCAGGAGGGGCACGTCGCCGGCGTTGGACTGGAGGGTGGCGGCGGCGAGGTCGAGATCGAAGGCGTCTTCGGGCATCCCCCGCCACCTTAGGGCGGACCCCGACCCTCCGCAGGCCCTCGACGACCTCCTGGGCCAGGTCCTCCCCGACGCCGAGTACGCCAAGCTCACGGCCCGGGATGCCGCCGTGGCCGCCACCACCTCACACGGGGACTTCCACCGCAGCCTCCACTGCGCCGAGTGGGCCATCCGCCTGTCCGCCCAGCCGGCCCACGCCGCCGCCGGCCGGATGGTCCGTGAGATCGAGGAGGCCGTGGCCGAGGCCCGGGCCGGCATCGGCAACTTCGAGTACGGCGTCATGTTGGGCCACGCCTTCTACAACGAGCACTTCCCCGAGGCCGAGCCGATCCTGGATGCCGAGTTGGGCTGGGTCGACGAGTCGGTCCGGCTGGCCACGGCTGTGGCCGATGTCGTCGGCTGGGAGAACGTCCCCTGGGAGCAGCTCGTCGACGAGCTGATCGCCATGGAGCCGGGAGCGCCTCAGGGGTCCTGAGCCTCGAGGGAGCGGCGCTCCCGGCGGGACCGGAGGACCATGAAGACGACGAGCGCCGCCACCACCACGACGGCCACCCCCGCCCCCCAGACCCCGGCCTGGCTCAGGACCTTGGTGTAGGAGAGCCCGGCTCCGTAGCCGACGAGCACCCACATGGACCCCCAGGCCACCCCGCCGGCGGCGCTCATGAGGGCGAAGGACCGCCGGGACATCCCGCTCATCCCGGCCATCCCGGGGAGGACGGCCCGGACGAAGACCACCCAGCGGCCGAAGAAGACTGCGGGGGCACCTCTCCGGGCGATGAACTGCTGGGTCTTCATGACCCCGGGGTTCCCCCGCAGGGGCCGGTGGGCCATGAGCCGGGGGCCGAGGATCCGACCGACCTCGTAGCCGACGATGTTCCCGCCCGTCGCCGTCACCACCACCACCAGGATCATCACGGCGAGGTTGGCGTGGTGCTGGCTGACGAGGACCCCGCCGATGACCGCGGCGATCTCACCCGGCACGACGAAACCCACCAGGATCGCCATCTCGAGGAAGACGAGGACTCCCACACCGACGTAGACGACAGGGCCGTGGAGATGGAGGAGCCAGTGCTGGATCGAGCCGGTCACCACCGGAGGATTCCCCTCAGGCTCAGCGGGGACGGAACTTCCAGGAGGCGCTGACCCAGGTCCGCCGGCGACAGGACGGGCAGGTCATGAAATGGGTGAAGCCCCGGCCGGGACGGACGAGGAAGAACGGGAGGTGGAGCGAGGCGTAGCGGACCATATCGACGTCGCGGGTCGTGCCGCAGGACCCGCACTCCACCGTCACCTGCCCCAGGAGTCCAGCGACCCGGGGACGGGCGGACGTCGTCGAGACGTCGTCCACGAGCTCCTGGAGCTCGGACACCTCAGCGGCGTCCGGCTGGGACACCGTCGGAGCGGCGGCGACCTTCTTGGCCCTCCCCTTCTGGGACGGAGCGGAGGGCCGGGCCGAGTAGAGGGCCCGCTTCCCCTCGAGGTCCCGGCCGTTGCTCCTCGGGGCTGGGTCCTGGCGTTGGGCGGGGGCCCAGAAGAGGGCCCGCTTGCCCAGGGGATCGGGGGCGTCGGTCACCGGCGTCTCCTTCTGCTCTGCCCGGTCCGACCCGGTCCGGACCTCGTCAACGGGCCCGGCCCCGGTCGGCGTCGAGACGACGGGCGATGGTCCGGTAGGCCTCGGCCCCGGGCGAGCTCGGGGCGTGCTGGAGGATGCACTTCCCCTGCTGGGGGGCCTCGGCGAACCGGATCGACTTGCGGATGGGGGGGTCCAGGATCTCGAGGCCGTAGCGCTCCTCGACGTCGGCCAGCACCTCCCGGCCGTGGCGGGTCCGGCCGTCGTACATGGTGGCCACGATGCCCCGGACCACGAGGTCCTCGTTGGCGAAGGCCCGGACGTCGTCGATGGTCTCCAGGAGCTGCCCCACCCCCCGATGGCTCAGCGCCTCACACTGCAGGGGGATGATGACCTCGCCGGCGGCGGTGAGGCCGTTGATGGTCAGCACCCCGAGCGAAGGCGGGCAGTCGATGAGGACGACGTCGTAGTCGTCGGCGACCGGCTTGAGGGCCCGGTCGAGGACGTGCTCCCGCCCGGTCCGGGTGAGGAGGTGGACCTCGGAGCCGGCCAGGTCGATGGTGGCGGGGAGGATGTCGAGGCCCTCGACCCCTTCGACGGCGCACCGGACGTCGGCCACCTTCATCTTCCGGACGAAGACGTCGTGGAGGGACCGTTCCAGCTCGTCGGGGCGGAGCCCGACCGAGAAGCTGAGGCAGGCCTGGGGGTCGAGGTCGACCAGGAGGACCCGCCGACCCAACTCGGCCAGGGCGAACCCGAGCGAGTGGACGGTGGTCGTCTTGGCGACGCCGCCCTTCTGATTCGCAACCGCCACGACCCGAGCCACGGCGGTCAGTGTAGGTCGTGGCGGGGGCACTCCCCCACTGCGGCTCCGGCCGCCGCCGCCGTGGCCGCCTTCGACCCCTGGGCCAGCCGAAACAGGTGGGGGATCCTCCAGGGCCGGGTGACGAGGAACCGGGCCACGGCCCCGACGTCGAGGCTCCCGTCCGTCCGCACCAGGTGGAGGACGGCGTCGTCGACGATCCCCTCCCCCACGATGTCGCTGATGGCCCGGTAGACCGACCAGGAGATCCCGGCCCGGTGGCAGACGGCCGCCACGGCGGCGGTCTCCATGTCGACGGCGACCACCCCCCGGGTGCGGAGCTCCTCGGCGCTGTCCCCGTCGACGGTGAGCCCCTCGGTGGTGATGAGCACGCCGGACGGGGTCACCTCGGCCCGGGGTGAGGGGCGGTACTCGGCGCCGCTCGTGGCGTCGAGGACGACCTCGGGGACGACGAGGTCCCCGAGCCTCAGGGCCGGGTCGATGCCTCCGGCCACCCCGACCACCACCACCTGGTCGAGGGGGCCGGTGCCCAGGAGACGGTTGGTGGCCTGGGTGGCGGCGGCGGGGCCGACGCCGGCCAGCATGGCCACCACCTCGGTGCCCCCGACGGCACCCCGGTAGAGGACCTGGCCTCCGACCACGGTCTTACGGAGCGAGAGGTTCCGGACCAGGGGGTTGAGCTCCACCTGCATGGGGGCGAGGAATCCGATCCGCTCCACCCCGTCACGTCCGGCCATGACGCCAGCCTGCCAGGCCGCCACCCCGGGGGTCGGCCCGGCTACCCGGGTTCGGCCCGGGCCAGGACATGGGTCACGAAGCGGCCGGTCGTCACATCGTGGAGCTCGACCAGGACACCGGCGTCCGGTCCATCGCCCAACCAGATCCCCCGGGTCCTGACCGGGCCCACCCGGGCCTGGGCCAGGTAGCGGATGTCGAGGTCGGCCACGAGCACGGGGCCACCGTGACGGGCCGAGAGCATCTCCTCGGCGGCCACCTCGGCCACCAGGGCCGCCATGGCCCCCTGAATGGTGCCGGCGGGGTTGCGGAGCTCGTCGACGATCTCGACCTCGACCACCCCGGCCGGACCGTCGACGACCCGGATCCCGGCCGCCTCGGGCAGGGGGACCTCGACGGGAGGGGCCGGCTCCCAGAAGCGGGACCCGAGGTTCGGGTCGGAGGTCCACTTCTCCGGGTCCCCCGGACGCCGGGGCACCCGGGCGAAGCCCAGGATCCCGTAGGCCACCGGCGACCCCTGATCGTCGACGACGTGGACCTCGCAGGTCGACGACCGCCCGCCCCGGCGGAGGATGGTGGCGGCCGCCTCCACGGTGGCGGGAGCCGGACCCGGGCGGGCCCGCACTGTCATGTCCGAGGTGAAGGTCCACATGCCCGGGTCGTCGTCCACGGCGATGCCGGCGGCCACGTCGATGAGGTAGCTGTAGACGCTGGCCCGGACCGCCCCCATCCGGCACATCACCGCCGTGGGGGCCAGCCGGAAGACCCAGTCGTCACCCACCTTGACCCGGGCCGCGTTGAGCCTGGTCGGAAGGGAGGTGGGTCGGCCCGAGAAGTCGGTCATCGGACCGGACCGGACCCGCCGGCCCCCACGCCGCCCAGGGCCCCGATCACGGAGGTCCCGAAGCGGGCCAGGGTCTCCGGGGTGGCGAAGTCGGAGAACCACACGTAGAACCGCTCGACGCCCCGCTCGGCCAGGGCCCCGAAGCTCCGGGCCAGCTCGGGGCCGTCGCCGACCAGTGGGGCCGACCGCAGTCCCCCGAAACGTCGGGCCGTGACCGCCTCGACCTCGGGGCGGGCCGAGGCCTCGGCGACGAACCCGACGAGGTGCTGGGTGGAGACCCGGGCCGGGGCGACCCGGCCGGCGAGCTCCCCCAGCCGGTCGAGGTCGGTGACGGGAAGGTTCCACCACGTCCCGTGCCGGCGGGCCAACTCCAGGGTGCCGGGGCCGGACCCTCCGACCACGATGGGGATGGCCCGGCCCGGGACGGGGAGCTGCCGGGCTCCGTCCAGGCGGAAGTACTCGCCTTCGAAATCGACCGGCTCCCCACTCCAGAGCGCCCGGACGACCTCCAGGGTCTCGCCCAGACGGCGGGTCCGTCCGGCCGCGGTGTCCCCGCTCACGCCGAAGGCAGCCAGCTCGCCGGGCACCGAGCCGGAGCCGAGACCGAGCTCGAAGCGACCCCCCGAGGCCAGGTCGAGGGTCACGGCCGCCTTGGCCAGGACGGCCGGGTGCCGGAGGGAGTCGCACAGGACCAGGTGGCCGACGAGGAGTCGCTCGGTCCGGGCCAGGACCCAGGTGGCGGTGACGACCGCCTCCCACAGGGGGGCTGTCCCGGCCCGGGGCGGGGCCAGGTGGTCCATGAAGGCGATCCCGGTGAACCCGGCCGCCTCGGCGGCCCGGGCCCGGTCGACGACGGCCCCCATCTCCATCTGCATCTGGGGCAGGTAGAGGAAGAACTCCGGGGGCCGGCGCCCGCCGGCCACGGCCGTCAGATCTCCCAGAACCGCTCCCGGCCGGCCGCCCGGAGCTCGCCGAGCAGCGCCGCCGCCTCGGGCTCTCCGAAGGACCGGAAGCTGCGGTCGCCCCGACCCCGGAACCAGAGCCGGTCCGACCCGACCAGGTCGGGTCGGTACTTCTCGTGGACGAGGACCCGGGTGAGGACCTTGTTGGTCGGCGACGTGGGCAGGGCCGGGCCCAGCCGGAGATAGGTCGGCCGCCACTTCGGGGCCAGATCCCCCTGGGCGTCGATCCAGGCCGCGAAGGCCTCCGGGTCGAACGAGTCGGGGTCGGCCACGGCCAGGGCGGCCATGACCCGGTCGCCCGCCTCGACGTCGGGCACCCCGTAGGTGGCACAGATGGTCACCGAGGGATGGCGGCTGAGGATGACGTCGATGGGTCCGGCGGCGAAGTTCTCGCCGTCGACCCGGATCCAGTCGGCGGTGCGGCCCGCGAAGTAGAGGTAGCCGTTGCCGTCGAGATAGCCGAGGTCCCCGCTCCAGTACCAGCCGTTCCGGGTGGCCCGGGCATTGGCCTCGGGGTTGTTGTAGTACCCCTCGAAGACCCCGGTCCCGGCGGTGTTGACGATCTCCCCGACACATCCCACCGGGTCGACGAGCATCCCGCCGGCGTCGAATGCGGCCCGGGGCAGCTCCCGGCCCTCCTCGTCGACGATCCGGAGGTCGGGACCGGCCAGGCCGACCGCGGCCGGGGGGGCATCGTCGGAACGGGTCACGGCCAGGCCCCCCTCGGTGGCCCCGAAGCCGTCGATGACCCGGACGCCGAACCGCTCCGAGAAGGCGCGCACCACGGCCGGGGCCCCCTCGTTGCCGTAGGCGACCCGGAGGGTGTTCTCGGCATCGTCGGGAGCCTCGGGCTGGGCCAGGATGTAGGCCAGGGGCTTCCCCGTGTAGTTGAAGTAGGTGGCCCCGTAGCGTCGGACGTCGGGAAGCCAGCCCGAGGCGCTGAACCGGGGGGCCAGGGCCACCGAGGCCCCCGCCACCACCGACGGCGCCCACCCCACCATCATCCCGTTGGAGTGGAAGAGGGGCATGGAGAGGTAGCCGACGTCTTCGGAGGAGAGCCCCATGAGGGTGGCCATCCGGACGCCGGTGGTCAGGATCCGGCGCTGGGAGCAGATGACCGCCTTGGGCGCCGACGAGGTCCCGCTGGTGAAGATGAGCGCCCAGGGATCCTCGAGGCCGGCCTCCCGATGGGGATCGGCCGGGTCGACCCCGGCCAGGGCGGCGTCGAGTTCGTCCCCGACGGCCAGTGAAGGGCCGGTCCGGTCCAGGACCGGACCGACCAGGTCCAGGTGCCGGGGGTCGTAGACGAGGAGGACGCAGTCGGTGTGGGTGATGTCGTGGAGCAGCTGCTCGCCGCCCCGGGTGTGGTTGACGCCCACCACCACCCCCCCCGACAGGGCCGCTCCCCCGAAGGCGAAGAGGTATTCCGGGCTGTTGTCGAGGAGCACGGCCACGTGGAGGGGGCGGCCCTCCTGCCGATAGGTCAGGAAGAGCTGGGCCCAACGGCAGGACGCCGACAGGTACTCGGCGTGGGTCCAGATCCGGTCCCCGACCCGGATGGCCGGGGCTCCGGCCACGGCGGGATCGGCGGCGTTGCGCCGGAGGAGCCCGGCCAGGCTCTCGGCCGGGAGGGCGGCCTGGCCCAGGCCCAGATCGACCGGCGGCGGCTCGGTCATCCCCGCCGCCCCCCGACCGTGGAGAGTGTTCCTCTCATTTGGCGAGAGTAGCACTGCCAATGCGTGGCACCGGGTGGCCCGCGGCCAGGGGTTCGACGATTGCACGGACGTTCTCGCCAAGGCGGCCGGACCCGGGCCGGACCGGCATCTGGCCGGCTTCCAGAATGTGAGCGCGCCCCCGGCAGGAGTCGAACCCGCAACCGGATGGGTAGAAACCATCTGCTCTATCCAGTTGAGCTACGGAGGCGGACGATCGGCGCCCGGGGTCCCCGGGCGTCCCTGTCAGGCTACCCCGGCCCGTGCCGACCCCGGTGCGGGGTGTGCCATGCTGGTGCCTTCACGGTGGCCGTAGCTCAGTTGGTTAGAGCGCCAGGTTGTGGCCCTGGAGGTCGGGGGTTCAAGTCCCCTCGGTCACCCCATTTCTCGCCTGGCCGATCCGCCCTGTCCGGCGGTCCCGTCATCGGGGCCCCTTGACGTCTGCCCCGTGGTCCGTCCCCCAGGTGCCCTGCCGGTGGCTACACTTTCCAGGCGCCTCTAGCTCAACGGCAGAGCAACGGACTCTTAATCCGCAGGTTTCGGGTTCGAATCCCGAGGGGCGCACCAGGTCAGAGGCGGTTTCCAGAAAACCGACCGGGGGCCCATCCCACAGAAATCCCATACGGCGGGTAGGATGGTCCCGTGAAGGGATCGAAACGCCTCCTGCGTGGGACCGTGTCCAACGGTGTCTACGAGCTCCGGGTGGCAGCCGGTCGGGACCCCCTGACCGGCAAGCCCCGCCAGGTGAGCCGGACCCACCACGGCGGGGCCAAGTCATCCGACGAGGCCCTCCGGGAGCTGATCAAGGAGGTCGAGGCTGGCCACGCCGGCGGGACCACCGCCACCGTCGGCCGCCTCCTCGACAGCTGGCTCGAGCAGATCGACCGGGAGGGCCGCTCCCCCACCACCATGCGGGAGTACCGCCGCCTGATCGAGAAGACGATCCGGCCCGCCCTGGGCTCCACCCCGCTCCGGAAGCTCACCCCCCACACCCTCGACCAGCTCTACGCCGCGCTCACCGACCGGGGCCTGGCTCCCGCCTCGGTCCGCCAGGTCCACGCCGTCCTCCGGGCCGCCTGCCGGCAGGGAGTCAAGTGGGGCTGGCTGGGCTCCAACCCGGTGGCCGACGCCTCCCCACCCAAGCTCGCCCACCGCACCGAGAAGACCCCGACCCCGACCGAGGTCCGGGCCATGATCAAGGCCGCTGAGGCCGACGACCCCGACATGGCCGCCCTGATCGCCCTGGCCGCCGTCAGCGGAGCCCGCCGAGGGGAGCTGTGCGGCCTCCGGTGGGGCGATGTCGACTGGAAGGCGGGCACCCTCACCATCGAGCGCTCCGTGGCCGTCCTGGGCCGGAAGCAGATCGTCGTCAAGAACACCAAGACCCACGCGGCGCGCCAACTCGCCCTCGACGACTTCGGCCTCGAGGTCCTACGCCGCCACCTGGCCGAGGCCACCAGCCGGGCCGACGACCTCGGCACCACCGTCGAGCCGACGGCGCCGATCTTCACCTACGACGGCACAAGGCCCATCAACCCCGACACCGTCACCCACTACGTCACGTCGATCGCCAAGAAGGTCGGCGTGGACACCCACCTCCACGCCCTCCGCCACTTCGCCGCCACCCAGATGGTCGGCGGTGGCACCGACATCCGCACCGTCGCCGGCCGCCTCGGCCACAAGGACGCCAGCACCACCCTCCGCGTCTACTCCCACGCCCTCCCCGAACGGGACCGGGAGGCAGCCGGGCTCCTGGGCCGGGCTCTGAGCTCCGGCTGATCTGATGACCAGGGCGATGGCTGGTGGAATGTTGTAAAAGGGATGCCGGCACCGAACGAGGGTGAGATCTGACTCCCAGACCGGGTCAGGACGACCGAATATCGGCCAAACGGGAGGCGAATGCCTCCGAGACGAGCTTCTCAACCAGCGCCTTCACCTGAGCCTGCTCTCGGCGCTGCCACGCCTGCGCCGGTGTGCATCCGCCAAGTTCCTCGTAGGCGGAGTGGTTCCACCAACGCGTCCTGGCAGCCTCGGTCATCCCAACCTTGTCCAGCGCCAAGTTGATCTTGTCGGCCTCTCGGTCGGCCCACTTGGGGTTGACGCCGGGTGCCGGGACGGTCGCCATTGGTGGACATCCTACTGGGGCTCGACAGAGCGGCAGCAACGCTACGTATGGTACGCACCATGTATGATACTTCACTGTGCCTTTTGTGAATCGAGTCCATGAGCTTGCCGCCCTCGAGCAGTGGTGGCGTCAGCCCGGCGCCGGGCTGGGCGTCGTCTGGGGGCGCAAACGGGTCGGGAAGACCGCCCTGGCCGACGAGTTCGGCTCCGGCCGGCGGACGATCCGCCACATCTGCCGGACCCGGCCCTACGACCAGGAGCTGGCCGGCCTCTCCGAGAAGGCGGCCGGAATCATCGCCCTGGGCCGACGGTCTCTCACCGACCGACCCTTCGTCTCCTGGGACGACGCCTTCGAGGTCCTGGCCGACGCGGCCGAGACCGAGCCCCTCCTCGTCATCCTCGACGAGTTCCCCGAACTCGTCAACGTCGACGAACGGTTCCCCGAAGCCCTCCGGGCCCTGTGGGACAGGGCTGTGACGGGAACGTCGAACCTGAAGCTCCTCCTCCTCGGTTCGGCCGTCGGCATCATGGAGGCGATCCAGGCCGAGGACGCCCCCCTCTACGGCCGGATGACGCTGCGACTCCACGTTCGACCCTTCCGCCCTCACGAGGCCGCTCTCATGCTGCCCCACCTGGCGCCGGCCGAGCGGGCCGCGGCGTGGGGCGTCTGCGGCGGCATCCCCCGGTACCTCGACCTCTGGGACGACACCGCCACCTTCGAGGACAACATCGACCGGCTCGTCTGCAACGAGCACGGCCTCCTCTTGAGCGAGGGAGACCTCGTCCTCGGCGACGAGGACATCGTCGGCCACCGCCGCCAGCACCTCCCCGAACAGGTCCTGCGCGCCGTCGCCTCCGGCAAGACTTCGTTTCAAGAGATCCGGGGGGCCGTTACCGGCATCCCCACCCGGACCCTCGAGTACCTCACCGACGTCCGGCTCCTCGAACGGGTCGTCCCGGTCACCGAGAACCCGGCCCGGACCAAGCTCACCTACTACCGGGTCGCCGACAACTTCCTCGCCTTCTGGCTGCGATGCGTCGAGCCCCACCGCGAGCAGATCGAGCTCGGCCTGGCTCGTCCCACCCGCCAGATCATCCTGGCCGAGTTCTCCGACTTCATGGGAGCCCGCTACGAACACGCTCTGCGAGACCACATCCGCCTCCTCGCCGACTCCGGCGACTTCGGAGGTGAGGCCGTCGCTGTCGGCGAATGGTGGAACACCCAGGCCGGACCGGCCGCCGACCCCTGCCAGCTCGACGCCGTCGTCCTGGC
This sequence comes from Acidimicrobiaceae bacterium, assembly GCA_003151955.1. Taxonomy (GTDB): domain Bacteria; phylum Actinomycetota; class Acidimicrobiia; order Acidimicrobiales; family UBA8190; genus PALSA-743. The sequence goes on along the minus strand of PLZB01000042.1, from coordinate 2,182 downwards.
CGGTCGGAAACGCTCCCCGGTCGCAGTCGGCGAGGCCAAGTGGACCCGGCAGGTCAACGGCTCCTCCGTCCTCGGAACGATGGTCCGCAAGCTCCACGTGAGTCAGCTCGCCGACCCGGAGTCCGTCGAGTTCATCGTCTGCGCCCGAGACCAAGTCGTCCGCTCGAAGGGCATGCGAGCCCTCACGGCCAACGACATCTTCCCCGACCGGTGATCCTCCTTCAGGGTCGAAAAAGGTCCCGTGAGAGCCGGGGTCCCAGCACCGAAGCCTGACGCTGGGTTGTGACGCCGCGAGCCCGGCCGGTCCGCCGGCCGACCGGTCTCGTCGCTCTGACGGAAGGGGACACCGGCGTCCCGAGCAACGCGCAGCGAGGCGACAGGTGAGCTCAGTTCTGCGGAGTCGAGAGGTCCGGCGCGCCGCCCGGCTCAACCTGTGCACGCCCACGGCGCGTCGAGTGGACACGAGGTCGTAGCCTCGTCGACGTGGCGGGAAAGGCACTCGGACGGACGACCGCGTGGGCATCGATCGGAGTGCTCGGCCTCATGGCGCTGACGGCCGCGTTCGTGTCGGTACGAGCGCCAGTGCACGCCAGCCTGCGCGATACCACGACCGTCACACCTCGGACTGTCACGACGGCACCGCCTGCAGCTCAGACGCCGATCGCAACGACCACGCCAATAGGGACAACCCCACCGTCACCAACCTCGATCGCATTGTCCGTTACCGGCGCTTCGCTCGATGGGAGCTGCAATGGGGGGGCGCCGTTCGATCCGGGCACGAATGACGACGGACCACCGCTCCTGGTTCCCACTGCCGCGGGCGGCCTCGACATCGCAACGCGCTCGGGTGACGTCGAGACGATCTCAGCACTTACACCGAATTGCCAACCAGACACCTCCTTCGGCTCGGGCGGCACCGTGCACCTGACAGGTCCGAGCAACTCGGAGCCCGGAGCAGCCGCGATCACGGTCGACGAGAGTGGACGCATCATCGTGGCCGGCTGTTGTGACGGCGTGGACGTCGGTCGCCTGGGCCGGGACGGTTCCCTGGATCGTTCGTTCGGCAGCGGCGGCTGGGCCGCTGTCGCGCCTCCCACCCACGACCCCGTCGACCCGCAAGCCGAGCAGGTCCTCTCCGACACCGACGGCCGCACGATCGTCGGAGTCGACAGTTACCCGAGCGGGTGCTGCTCCAGGTTCTGGCTGACCGCTCTCACCCCTGCCGGCCGGCTCGACACCAGCTTCGGCAACGGAGGGTGGGCGGAGGTGGACATGACCGGAATCGGACCGGACGAGGGCATCGCCGGCCTCTACGAAGAGCCCGATGGCTCCATCCTGGTGGAAGCCATCGGCGGCAACATGGGCACCTACGGCATCGACGTGATCAAATTCTCCTCGACCGGACAGGCCGATCCCGCTTTCTCCCAGAGCTTCCACGCCGTCTGGGACAACCTTGTGTTTGATGCCAGCTTCGTGGGACACATGTTCCTTCGTGGCAACGGCGCTTTCGGCATCGTCGGATTCTCGGCATCCGGGTTCGCCGCGGAGGACCCAATGAACCCGACTCCGACCGGCTTCTCGGTCGGGTTCACCTCGGAGGGCACTCTCGACACCGGTTATGGTCACGGCGGCGACGTCTCGTACCCGGGAACCTTCCAAGGCGACGCCGTGGTCCCTTGGGCCGAGGGCAGCATGATCCAGGAGCTCGACTACGCGAGTCCGGCAGGCAGCCAGCAGGACATCGTCGTCGGATTCCGGCAGCTCACTTCGCAGGGCTTCATCAATCCCGATTTTGGCGTCAACGGGCGCGTCGTCGTGAGCACGACTCCGACGACGTCCAGCCCGTACCAGTTCCCGCCGTACTCCGAACCAGAGGTCCTGGCCGCCTGGCCGGACCGGGGAACACGCTATGGATCATGCTGAGCCTCGGGGAGTACCAGACCCTGTCCATGACCTCGTCAAGTTCCTGCGGGCGTTGAACTCCCGGGACATTCACAGGCGGTCATAGCCAAAGCCGACATCGGACCCACCCGCCGATCTCCCGTCCGCTGACAGCCCGCCAGCGCACCCGAACACCTCGACCTCCGACGTCGCCGCCGTCCCGCTGACACGACACCGGTTCCACGGCGACTGGAAATACACGATCGCTCACACACAGAGGGTTATTCAGAACCCCTTCTTC
>PLZB01000049.1 GCA_003151955.1 Acidimicrobiaceae bacterium | reverse complement strand
CGGCCGAGGCGACCCCCACCACCACGATGGCCGCTGTCACCCCAACGGCGCCGATGGTGAAGGCGGCCAGGGCGGGCCAGGCCTGGAGAGATGCCACCGTGGCAACCGCCACCGGAAGGAAGATGGTCCCGCCGATCACGGCCGAACGGGCCGGGGTGCCACGGATGAGGAGGAACGCCGTCCGGGTGGAGAGGGCCAGGCCGCTCATGCCGGCGGCGCCGACGAGGAGCCGACCGCGGATTCGATCGAGGGTTCGACCAGGCTCCCGTCGCGGAGGAGGACGACCCGGTCGGCGAAGGTGGCGAGCCGGGCGTCGTGGGTCGTCATCAGGACGGCGGTTCCCTCCCCGGCCAGGACGACCAGGAACTGGACCAGATCCCGGGCCGCGGCAGTGTCGAGAGAGGCCGTCGGCTCGTCGGCGAGGACAAGGACCCGCTCCCCCACCACGGCCCGGGCCAGGGCCACCCGCTGGCGCTGGCCACCGGAGAGCTGGTCCCGGTAGCGGTCGGCGAGATCTCCGACCCGGCATCGGTCGAGAGCCTGAACCGCCAGGTCCAGGGCGTCACGTCGGCGGATTCCCCCCAGGACCAGGGGAAGGGCCACGTTCTCGACGACCCGGAGGACGGGGTCGAGATCGTCGGTCTGGTGGACGACGCCGATGCGGCTCCGACGGAGGAGGGCCCGTTGCCGGGGGCTGGTGGAACCGAGATCGACACCGTCGACCACGACCCCGCCTGCGGTGGGGCGCTCGAGGCCGCAGCAGACGTTGACGAGGGTGGTCTTCCCCGATCCGCTCGGACCCATGACGGCCACGAACTCCCCGTCTCCGACGGCGAGGGTGAGCCGGTCGAGGCCGACGACCGTGCCCGGTCCGTCCGGATAGGCCAGGGTGACCCCTTCGAGGGACAGGACGTTCACATGCGCCTCCTTGTCGACCGCAGCTCGGCCTCGAAGAGGTCGAGCCAGCGGAGCTCGGCTTCGATCACGGCCACCTCGGCTTCGATGATCATCCGGCTCTCGAGATTCCCCTCGGGCCCCGCCGACCCGGCCGTGCCCCGGGCCTGCCGACGGGTGGCCCGCACGGTGTCGAGAAGGGCCACCCGGTGAACGTCGATGACCCGGTCGATCTCGACCCCGGGGACGGCCATGGCCAGAAGGAGCTTGCCGGCCACCGCCGAGCGACCCTGGGCCCCTGACGTCCCGGTGTCCTCGATCCAGGCCAGGGCCGCCTTCAGACCCTGCCCGGTCAGGACGTAGATGACCCGGCGGTCGTTCCCCGCCGGGTCCCGACTCACGAGGCCGTCCCGCTCGAGACGTTCGAGGGTGGTGTAGATCTGCCCGACGTTGACCGGAGCCGATCCGGTCAGGCGCTCGTAGTCGACCTTCAGCTGGTAGCCGTGGGAGGGCTGCCGAGCCAGAAGGACGAGGATGGCGTCCCGGATCTTCACTCCGCCACCGATACCGTCACCCAAGATCCGATTACATACTTCATATGCATATTTCTAATGCAATGAGCCTGGCCGAGTCAAGACGAGGACGGGAGACGACGGTAGGGCCGACCCCCCGGGGGCCGGCCCTTCCGCTTCAGCTTCCCCTCCGGAGGCGGGTTACTTCAGGTCGTTGACGATGGTGGTGATGTCGGTATGGGCGTTGGTCAGGTCGGTGTGGGCCGTCTTGACGCTGGTGTGGGCCCCGTCGAAGACGGTCTTGTTGCCGGGGGCTCCGGCCGGGGTCTGGGCCAGGACCGTGGCCGACACCCCGGAGACCGCCGTCGAGGCCGCCGAGACCTGGGCCTGGAGGTCGGTGAAGGCGGCCTGGGCCCCGCTCACGTCCTTGCCCTGGGCCTGGGCGGCAGCGATGGCGGCGGTGATGGTCGGGTAGGTGGACTGGACCTTCGTGATGATGGCGGACTCGGTGTCGGCCACGATGGTGAGATCGGCCTGGGGTGTCATCACCATGTAGACCCGGTAGGTCTCGACCATTGACTTGGCGTCGGCCACCAGGGCGGGGCAGGTGGTGTCGGTGGGGACCTTGGCCTGGAGGGCCTGGATCCCGGGGAGCTCCGTCCCGGTCAGGTCGCTGAGGAGGGTGGCCTTGTCGGCGGCCGTCAGGTATTGGCCCTCGGTCCCGTTCACGTTGGCGACGAGCTTGTTCAGCTGGGTGACCCGGTCCGTGAGTTGGGTCTCGACGGCCGTCTGGGCCGAGGCGAAGTTGGCCGGAGTGCAGGTCGGGTGGGAGGCCGAGCCGGAGCCCGAGCCGCCCGATCCGCCCGAGGTCGGGGTGGAGCCGGCGGCGAAGGCCGCTCCGGGAACCGCCAGGAGGAGCCCGCCGACGGCGAGGCCGGCGACGATCCGGGAGGCGACAACGTGGCTACGAGGGCTCGGCTTCATGACGCCCCCCTTTCTGGTTCAGCGGCCCCGCTCTTCGGTGCCGTCTGAACCCAGTATCGAGAGGCGACGTTGGCGGGCGATGAGCCAAGCGTTAGGGAACTTCAGAGCTCCCGGGGCCAGGGGAGGCGTCGACGGCCGGCGAAGCCGTCCTCGGGGAGGTGCCACCAGCCCAGGTCCTCCTCACCGGCCCGCCAGCAGAGGAGGACCTCGACGCCGGAGGGGTGGAGGGCGGGGAAGTCGACCAGGCCCCGGGCCGGGTCCCGGAGGACGATCCCGAGATCCTCGATCTCGGCCAGGGCCGCCTCGGGGTCGATCCCGGGGGGCGGCTCGACCTCGTCCGCAGCGAGGTCCCCCCCGGCCTCGTCCTGGTCGGAGCGGAAGAGCCCCGGGACCTTGCCGTGGCCGTTCGTCCGGGCGTGGGCGGCGATGGACTCGGCCCGGCGGAGGATGGTGAGGAGCTGGCGGAGCCGGGGGAGGTAGGCCCGGGCGGCCTCCACCGTCCAGTAGCGGCCCTCCTCGTCGTCGAAGGCGCTGAAGTCGTCGGCTCCTGCCCCGTCGGCCATGGTCCGGGTTCCGGGGAAGACTACTTCGGTGGCATCCGGATGCCACCGTCGAGGCGGATGACCTCGCCGTTCAGGTAGCTGTTCTCGGCGATGTGGGCCACGAGCTGGCCAAAGCGCTTGGGGTCCCCGAGCTTCTTTGGGAAGAGGACGGACTGGCCCAGGGCGGTCCGCTGGTCGTCGGGGAGCAGGGCCAGCAGGGGCGTGTCGAAGAGTCCGGGGGCGATGGTGAGGACCCGGATGCCGACCACGGAGAGGTCCCGGGCGGCCGGGAGGGTCATCCCGACCACGGCACCCTTGGAGGCCGAATAGGCCAGCTGGCCGATCTGGCCGTCGAAGGCGGCCACGGAGGCGGTGTTGATGATGACGCCCCGCTCCCCGTCCTCGTTCATGACGTCCTGGCCGGCCATGGCTCCGGCGGCCCGGGTCATGACGTTGAAGGTCCCGACGATGTTGAGCTCCTGGATGAACTTGAAGGCGCTGAGGTCGTGGGGGGTGTTGTCCTTGTTGATGACCCGGCCCACCCAGCCCGTCCCGGCGCAGTTCACGGCGATCCGGAGGTTCCCCCCCTCGGCGGCCTGGTCGACGGCGGCCTGGCAGTCGTCGGGGTTGGTGACGTCACCGCCGATGTAGTTGGCCCCCTCGCCGAGCTCCTCGGCCAGGGTCTTGGCCCCGGTCTCGTTCCGGTCGAAGATGGTGCAGCGCACCCCGAGGGCAGTGAGGGTCCGGACGGTGCCGGCGCCGAGTCCTGAGGCGCCGCCCGTGATGACTGCTGAAGTGCCGTTGAGCTCCATGGGGGCATGCTACGGGGAGGGCCCGGGGAGGACCAAAACCTGCTGACAGCATCATCGGCTGACACCCTGTCAGAAAGGGCCGGGGAGGACCGGGCGCGGGGAGCCCTCCGGTAGGTTGGGACGATGGCCCGGAGGATCCTGGTGGTCGTCGTGGCCCTGCTCGCCGGGGTGGCCCTGGTCGCCGTCCTGATCGGCACCTCCGGGCCTGCTCCCCGGAGCCGGGTCCAGGGCCCGGAGCCGGGGAGCAGGGGGACGGCGGGGGGGACGACAGCACCGGCGGTGGCGGCCGGCCATGGGACACCGGCCCACCCCGTCGGGGACCATGTCGTGGTGGGGATGGCTGCCACTGCGGATGGGGGGGGCTACTGGCTCGTCGCCTCCGACGGGGGGATCTTCGCCTTCGGTGACGCGCCCTACCTCGGTTCCATGGGCGGGAAGCCGCTGAACGCCCCGATCGTGGGCATGGCGGGATCCGGGCCCTCCGCAGGAGTGTCGGGCTACTGGCTCGTCGCCTCCGACGGGGGGATCTTCGCCTTCGGGACCGCCGGCTTCCAGGGATCCATGGGTGACCGGCCCCTCAACGAGCCCATCGTGGCCATCGCCCCCAGCCCCGAAGGGAGGGGCTATTGGCTCGTCGCCTCCGACGGGGGGATCTTCGCCTTCGGCGACGCGTCCTTCCTCGGTTCCATGGGCGGGAAGTCGCTGAACGCCCCGATTGTAGCGATGGCGGGATTCAGGCCCTCCGCAGGTGGGTCGGGGTACTGGCTCGTCGCCTCCGACGGCAGGATCTTCGCCTTCGGGACCGCCCGCTTCCAGGGGTCCACGGGAGGCCGGCCCCTGGCCCACCCAGTGGTCTCGATGGCGGCGGACCCGGCGTCCGGGGGCTACCGGCTCGTGGCCGCCGACGGGGGGATCTTCGCCTTCGGCGACGCCCCCTTCGAGGGTTCGATGGGAGGGGGGGTCCTGAACCGGGCCGTGGTCGGGATGGGGGCGACGCCCTCGGGCCGGGGCTACTGGCTGGTCGGAGCGGACGGCGCCGTCTACGCCCTCGGGGACGCCCCCTACGAGGGGTCGGTCGGGGTCCTCCCGCTGGCCGGGCTGACCGTGGCCGTCGATCCGGGCCACGACGGGGGGAACGGTGGGGATCCGGCCGCCATCAACCGGCCCATCGACGGTGGGGGCTTCACCGAGTCCTGCGACACGGCCGGGGCCACGACGGCCGATGGCTACACCGAGCACGGCTTCAATTTCGACGTGGCCATCCGGCTCGAGGCCCTCCTCCGGGCCGAGGGGGCCACGGTGGTGTCGACGAGGACGACCGACACCGGGGTGGGGCCCTGCGTGGACGTCCGGGCCGCCATCGGGAACGGCTCCGGGGCCGCCGTCGCCGTCTCCGTCCACGCCGACGGGGGGCCGGTCGGCGGCCGGGGCTACACGGTGATCATGCCGGCCCCGGTGGTCAGTCCGATCAGTGACAACCGGTCCATCGTGGCCCCGTCGGCCCTCCTCGGGACCGACGTGCGGGACAGCTTCGGGTCTGACACCGGGGAGCCGACCTCGAGCTACGACGGCCAGGACGGGCTCATCACCCGGGACGACCTGGGGGGGCTGAACCTCTCGACGGTCCCGAAGGTCCTCATCGAGTGCGCCAACATGGCGAACAGCACCGACGCCGGGCTGATCGAGACGCCCCAGTGGCGCCAGGGGGCGGCCCGGGGGATCGCCGACGGGATCAGGTCCTTCCTGACCGCCGGCCTGAAGGTCTGAGCTCTAGAAGAGGGTGTCGGGGGGGTCGGGTTCCGGCTCGGGCCCTCCCCCGGGGAGGGGCCCGGGCCCGGGGAGGGCCGGGGTCCCGCCGCCGGCATCTCCCGTCTGGCGGGCGGCGGCCTCGGTGGCGAGGAGATCGACCCGGTCGTTCATGGTGTCCCCGGAGTGGCCCTTGACCCACTGGAAGCGGACGGTCCGGGCCGGGTCGAGGGCGACCTCGATGAGGGGCTCCCAGAGATCCCGGTTGGCCACGGGCTGCTTCTGGGAGTTCTTCCAGCCCCGCTTGATCCACCCCTCCCACCAGCGGTCCCGGAAGCAGTTCACGACATAAGTCGAGTCGCTCACCACCAGGACGGGGCCGCCCAGGGACTCGAGGGCCCGGAGGACGGCGGTGACCTCCATCCGCTGGTTGGTGGTGTGGGCCTCGGCCCCGCTCTCGTAGGGGCCCGAGGGGACGGCCCAGGCCCAGCCCCCGGGGCCGGGGTTCCCCCGGCAGGCCCCATCGGTGTAGACGACGGTCTCCCCGGGCTGGGGCCCGGCGACGGCAGCGGGTCGGGAGGATCGGGGGGCGGCCACGGGCCCAGCATGCCTCGCCGGGCTGCCCCCGTGGGCGGGGCGCCAACGCCCCACCCGGGCTAGCGTCGCAGGGTGCGAGCGCTGCGACTCACAGTGACATTGACGGCGGGGCCCACCTTGCCCTGAGCTCCTCCATCCGGCGCTCCGCGAAGTCCCGCTCGGCCGGGGAAGGCCCCAGGTCGAGGGCCCGGCCATAGGCGGCGACGGCGTCGCCGTCCCGGCCGGCCCGGCGGAGGAGCTCGGCCCGGGCGATCTCGAGACGGGGCCACCGGGCCAGCTGGGGGTGCCCGGCCACCTCCTCGATGGCGGCGAGACCGGCCTCCGGGCCATCGGCCATCCCCACCGCCACGGCCCGGTTGGCCTCCACCACCGGGGAGGGGTCGTAGCGGAGGAGCTCCCGGTAGAGGAGGGCGATCTGGGGCCAGTCGGTGTCCCCGGCCGTGGCTGCTGTGCCGTGGCAGGCAGCAATGGCCGCCTGGAGCTGGAACGACCCGGGACGGCCCATCCGCAGGGCCCGCTCCACGAGCTCCTCCCCCTCGGCCAGGAGGCTCCCGTCCCATCGGCTCCGGTCCTGGTCCTCGAGCAGGACCACCTGACCGGCCCGCCCCGTCCGGGCCGGCCGACGGGCGTCGGTCAGGAGGAGGAGGGCCAGGAGCCCGAGCGCCTCGGGCTCGCCGGGGAGCAGGACGACGAGGGACCGGGCCAGGCCGACGGCCGCCTCACAGAGCTCGGCCCGGACCAGGGTCTCCCCCCGGGAGGAGTAGTGGCCCTCGGAGAACACGAGGGAGATCACCCGCAGGACGTCACCGAGGCGCTCCCCGATCTCCACCGGACCGGGCGTCCTGAAGGGCATCCCGGCTCGTCGGATCTTCTCCTTGGCCCGGACCAGCCGTTTGGCCATGGTCGGCTCCGGGACGAGGAACCCCGCCGCGATCTCCGCCGTGGTCAACCCACAGACGGCCCGGAGGGTCAGGGGGACCCGGACGTCCGGGTCGAGGGCGGGGTGGCAGCAGAGGAAGATCAGCCCCAGCTGGTCGTCGGGGAGTGGTCCCAGCGCCGGGGCCGGGCCGGGCTCCTCCCGGTCCCAGGACCGGGTCGCCGCCGCCTCCTTCTCCGGCCGGCGGGCCTCCCGACGGATGGCGTCGATGGCCTTGTGCCGGGCCACCGAGACCAGCCAGGCCCCGGGTCGGTCCGGGATCCCCTCCACGGGCCATCGGACCACGGCTACGGCGGAGGCCTCCTGGAGCGCCTCCTCGGCCCGGTCGAGGTCGCCGAGGAGTCGTGTCAGGGTGGCCATGACCCCCCATCGCTCGGCGGCCAGGACCTCTCCGATGTCGGGGGTCAGCCCCGGTCCACCACGATGACCGGTCTGACCTCGACCGATCCCGTCAGCGCGGCCGGGATCGTGGCCGCCCAGCGGAGGGCCTGGTCGAGGTCGGGGCACTCGATCAAGGTATAGCCCCCGACCTGCTCCCTGAGCTCGGCGGCGGGACCGTCGGTCAGGACCGTCCCGCCGCCGCGGACCCGGACGGTGGTGGCGGTCGAGGCCGGTTCGAGGGGGGCGCAGTCCACGAGGACCCCGGCCTCGGCCATAGCCGCCACGGCAGCCCCGTAGGCCTGGAACATCGCGGCGTGCTCCGCCGTCCCCGGATCGGGAAGGCCGTCCTCGGCCGTATTGAGCAGGAAGAGGTACTTCATGTGGTCCTCCGATGGTCGGCCCATGGTGGCAGGCGGTCATGGAGTAGTCGAACGGCCCAGGCCCCGATGGACAGGTGGCCCGAGATTGTCCCGCTCAGCCGCCCACGGAGCCGTCGACGGCCTGGCGGAGGAGGTCGGCGTGGCCGCAGTGGCGGCCGTACTCCCGGACGAGATGGAGCAGGATCCAGCGGAGGGAGAGCTCCCCCCGGCTCGGATGGAGGCAGGAGGCGTCGAGGGAGGCGGCCCCGGCCACGACGGTCCGGCTCACCTCGCAGGCGGCCACCCAGGCCGCCAGGGCCTCCGGGGCGTTGGCCGCCGTCGCCCCGTCGAAGTCCCCGTCGAAGTCCTCCTCGGAGTAGAACATCGGCTCGACCTCCTCCCCGGAGAAGATCCCGACGAACCAGTGTCGTTCCACCTCGGCCAGGTGCCGGAGCATCCCGGTCAGGGAGAGGGTCGAGGGGGGAACCGACCGCAGGGCCAGGCCCTCGCCGTCGAGCCCGGCGCACTTGGCCTGGAAGCTGTCCCGGGAGAGCTCTATCCAGCCCACCAACATCTCCCGCTCGGACAGGAGCCCACCTGGGGCCTTCCGCTCCGGCGGGTCAGGCACGGGAAGGGTCATGGGACACCTTAGGATCGGACCACCATGGCCAGGGTCCCCGCCGCTGTCGCCGACGCCCTCCCCCTCCTGGGGCGGACCGACCCCGTCCTGGCCGGCCTCATCGCCCGCCACGGGCCGCCCCCCCTGGGGCGGCGGACCCCGCCCTCGAAGCGGTTCGAGTCCCTGGCCGCCTCCATCGTCTACCAGCAGCTGGCCGGGAAGGCCGCCGCCACCATCCACGGCCGGCTCGTCGCCGCCCTCGGGGGGGTGGTGAGCCCGAAGGCGCTCCTGGCCGCCCCGGCCGAGGTCTTGGCCGGCAGTGGGCTGAGCCGGGCCAAGGCGGCTGCCATCGTCGACCTCGCCGAAAAGGTCCTCACCGGCGAGGTCGCCCTCGACCGGATCGGTCGGCTCCCGGACCGGGACGTCGTCGACCACCTCGTCCAGGTCCGGGGGATCGGGCCCTGGACGGCTGACATGTTCCTCCTCTTCGACCTGGGCCGGCTCGACGTCTGGCCTACCGGGGACCTCGGGGTCCGGGCCGGCTACGGCGCCGCCTGGGGCCTTCCGGCCACCCCCTCCCCGGCCGACCTCGAGGAGCGGGGGGAGCGGTTCCGCCCTTACCGGAGCATCGTGGCCTGGTACTGCTGGCGGGCCGTCGAGGACCGGAAGCCCGAAGGCCGGGCCTGATGGGAGGATCCGGGACGAGGGAGCTCCCCATGTTCCCCCTCTCCACCGTCCTCTTCCCCGGAGGGGACCTCCCCCTCCATGTCTTCGAGCCCCGCTACCGAGCCCTGACCGAGACCTGCCTGGCCGGGGACCGGGAATTCGGGGTCGTCCTCATCTCCCGAGGGGCCGAGGTCGGCGGGGGCGACCAGCGGGTGGCGGTGGGAACGGTGGCCCGGATCGAGGGGTCCTCCTCCACCCCCGACGGCCGCTGGGCCCTCCTGGCCCGGGGCACCCGCCGGATCCGGGTCCTGGACTGGCTGGCCGAGGACCACTACCCCACGGCCCGGATCGAGCACCTCGACCCCGGGGATGGTCACCCCGCCGACGGGGCGGGGCTCGAAGCGGCCCTGGCCGCCGTCAGGAGGACCCGGGCCCTCCTCTCCGAGCTGGGGGAGACCGCCCCCATGCCGGCCGAATCGGAGCTGGCCGACCTGGCCGCCGCCGGCGCCCTGGCCTGGCGGCTCTGCGACCTGGCGCCGGTCAACCTGATGGACCGCCAGCGGCTCCTCGAGACTGTGGACCCGGCCGCCCGGGCCGCCCTCCTCGTCTCGCTCTGTGACGACCTGGCCGGGGACCTGGCCCGGCTCCTGGCCGGGGGCTGAGGTCCCGGGCCTCAGAGCAGCTCGAGGGCGGGGACGGTCCGGCCCGCGAACCGGGCCACCCAGCCGGCCGGGTCCGGACCGGCCGGGGCCACCCAGACCTTTTCCACGCCGAGCCGGACCAGCTCCTCCATCCGGGCCAGGAAGCCGTCGACGTCCTCGGCGGCGTCGGCCAGCGAGGACCAGATCACGGTCCGCTCGATCTGGCCCGGGTCCCTTCCCTCGACCTCGCAGTGGCGGTCCAGGACCTCGAGCTTGTGGGCCACCTGGGCCGGATCGGTGGCGAAAAGGTTGCAGGCATCGGCGTAGCGGGCCACCAGCCGGAGGGTCTTCTGCTCGCCGCTCCCCCCGATCAGGATCCGGGGCCGGGGCCGCTGGAGGGGCCGGGGGGAGCAGATCGTCTCGGCCAGCTGGTAGTGCCGGCCCCGGTAGGGGCCGTCGTCGTCGCTCCACATCTGGAGGCAGATCTGGAGGGTCTCCTCGAGCCGCTCGAACCGCTCGGCCACCGGCGGGAAGGGGACCCCGAGGCCCCGGTGCTCCCGTTCGTACCAGGCCGCCCCGATCCCGAGCTGGGCCCGGCCCCCGGAGAGTACGTCGAGGGTGGTCACCGTCTTGGCCAGCAGCCCCGGGTGCCGGTAGGTGACGCCGGTGACGAGGAGCCCGAGGGTGATCCGCTCGGTCCGCCCGGCCAGGAACCCCAGGGTGGTGTAGCCCTCGAGCATGGGGTCCTCGGAGCGGGAGAGCTGCTCCATCTGGAACCAGTGGTCCATGACCGTGAACGTGGCGCAGCCGGCCTCCTCGGCCGCGAGGGCCGTGGCCAGCAGGGTCGGAGCCAACGCCTCGGGTCCGCCCGGGAGGTTGAAATTGGGGAAATGGATAGCGAGTTTCACGGGTTCAGTCTCCACCATCCCGAGTGACGTTGGCCCGAGAGAACCCTTCGGGAGCCGGGTTGGTAGGTTCTCCGGCGGAGAAGACTCAACAAGGCGAGAGCCCGGTCAGTGGGGGAGGCGAGACAACGTCATGGTCGTCCGAGGCCAGTGCACATGGTGTGGCGCCCCGATCCGCTCGCTGACACCAGGCGCCCCCTGCCCCTACTGCGACACCGCAATGGCCCCGGCGCCCGCCTCGATGGGTGGTCCGGCAACCTGTGTCTGCAGCGTGATGGCCGTCTGGCGGTGCTCGAACTGTGACACCCCGGTCTGCCAGCAGCATCGGAACCGGTTCTGGCCGGGCCAGTCCCGGGACAACATCCACCTGGCCGACGGCGACGAGGCCGCCGTCTGGAACGAGTCCGTCGGTGCGGCGGCACAACTCTTCGGACCGAACGTCTCCGAGGCGTGCACCGTCTGTCGAGCGGCCAAGGGCGCCGATCAACTCGATCAGTTCCGCTCCATCCCCAGGCCCGCTCCCACCGACACATTCCAACGAATGCTCCTCCTGGCCCGATACGGGATCTGGACGCCGAGCTTCTTCACCAACCCGGCGGCCCCTGACGTCCTGGCCGGTCTCGTCGACCACTGCCGATCGAACGGGATGGAGGCCACCGAGGTGGCCATGAAGTGGAGAGTGGCCGGTGGGCGGCTCAAGAAGGTGGTGGCCAAACAGCCCTTCTGGATACTCCCCACCGTCAGTGACGTCCTCCTGTTCGACGACACCAGCTCACAGATCGCCGGTCCCCTGAAGCTGATAGCCGGCCGCCCCGCCGTCCCCGTCCCGGATCAGGGTCACGTCCGGGCCGAGACCATGAAGCAGGGAGCCTACGTCCAGTTCACGGTGCACCCACGCCCGCTGGGCCCGACACCCCTCCACCTCGGCCTGCGCAGCTACGCCGACCTGGTGGCCCCCCATCTCAGACCGAGCCCGACGGCCCCGGCCCCCGGAGCCGGGTAGCGCGGAGATCCAGCCGGTCACCGTCCGTCCCAGCGGGCCCGGGCCATGTCGACCCGGCCCGACCCCGGGCGGAGGGGGACCCCCTCGGCCGCCAGCCGGGCCAGTTGCTCGGCGGCGTGGTGGGGAGCGGGTCGGCCGTCCGCCATGACGACCCGGTGCCAGGGGACCCCGCTCCCCCAATGGGCCAGGACCTGGCCCACCCACCGGGGGGCGCCCACCCCGGTGTACTCGGCCAGGTCCCCGTAGCTCAAGACCCTCCCGGCCGGGATGGCCTCCACGGCGGCCAGGATCACCGCGGCGGAGGCCGGGGGCTCGATCGTGGCCATCCCGGCATTGTCCCACCGGGCCCGGACCGGGGTAGGCAGTGGGAATGGCAGATGTGGAGACCACCGTCGACGGGCCCCTCCTCACCCTCCGGCTGAACCGGCCCGACAAGAAGAACGCGCTGACCAGCGCCATGTACGGGGCCCTGGCCGACGGGCTGGCCCGCCTCGAGGAGGACGACGACCTCCGGGCCGGCCTCCTCCTGGCCGAGGGACGGGACTTCTGCGCTGGGAACGACCTCTTCGACTTCGCCGCCCCCGCCGCCCGGGGCGACGAGGGGGACACCGAGCTCCCCGTGGCCCGGTTCCTCCGGGCCCTCCCCTCGGCCACCAAGCCCCTCCTGGCCGCCGTCCGGGGGAGGGCCATCGGGGTGGGGGCCACCCTCCTCCTTCACTTCGACCTCGTCGCCGTCGCCCCCGACGCCGACATCCGGTTCCCCTTCGTCGACCTCGGCCTCGTCCCCGAGGCGGGGAGCACCCTCCTCCTTCCCGCCCTGGTCGGACACCGCCGGGCCGCCGAGATCCTCCTCCTGGGCCGCCCCCTCGACGCCGGTCGGGCCGTCGAGCTCGGGATCGCCACCACCGTCTCCGACGACCCCGACGCCACCGTGGCCGGCTGGGCCGCGGCCCTGGCCGCCAAGCCGGTGGCCGGCCTCCTCGCCACCCGCCGGCTCCTCCGTGGGGACCCCGAGGTCATCCTGGCCCGGCAGGCCGTCGAGGGCCGGGTCTTCGCCGAGCTCCTGGCCGGACCCGAATTCGCCGCCGCCCTGGCCCGCTTCGGGGGGCCCCGGCCCGATCCGGCCGGCTGACCCCCGGCCGCTTCCCTCAGTTGGCGCCGGCGGTGGCGATCGACGTGCCCCAGGTCCAGTTCCCCAGGGCGTTCGAGGCCTGGCAGGTGGGGTGGGCGGCACTGACGGTCTGGCGGGAGTAGAACGTCCCGGCCGTGCTCCCGACGGCACCCGGGGTGACGACGGCCGAGAAGGCCTCGGTGTCGAGGGTGTGGGTCTGGGGGGCGACGGCCAGGGTGACCCCGTACCAGCAGGTGCTGGTGCCTTTGCTGAAGACGGCCAGGGTCAGGCCCTGGTAGTCGGAGATGGTGGCCGCGTTGGTGATCTCCTCGCTGATGCAGTTGGTGGTCGCCCCCACGCAGCTCGTCCCCGGGCCCACCCAGGAGAACTCGGGGATGCTGGCGTTCAGCACCACCGTGCCCAGGTTGCCGTAGGACTGGCCCGTCGACTGGAACTGGGCCGAGGTCTCCGTCAGGGCGTTGGCCAGATTGGACTGGGCGGCCCGGTCGTTGGCCTGGGACGTCACCCCCAGGAAGGTGGGGATGGCGACGGCGAGGAGGATGGCGATGATGAGCAGGACCACCATCAACTCGATCAGGGTGAACCCGGCCTCGGTCGACTCACCCTGCGACCCCACGGCTGCCCCCCGTCGACGCGTTCGACTGAGAGGACCATCGACGGAACGGTCCCCGAGCTTGACGGCAGGCTCCCCTACCCGGCCGCCAGGGATGCGTTGGCGAGTAGGGCGGTGACGGTGAAGCGTTCGTGGGCCTGGAGATGGCCGCCGGTGACGGCCACGACGGTGAGAACCGGGTCGGTCGCCCCGTCGACGCTTCCCACGGTCTGGGTCCAGGGCGAGCCGGTCCCACCCGCCGGGATACCGGCGGCCGAGCCCAGAGGAGTGGCACTGGACGGCTGTCGGACCTGGACGGACACGGACTCGTCGACTCCGGTGATGGTCCCTCCGACGACCAGGGGAGTGCTGAACCCGTCCCCGTAGGCAGGAGTGGTCAGGGTGAAGCTGGTGTCGTCGGTCCCGACCACCTCCCAGGGGGCGTCCGTCCCCGGTCCCCACCGGACCAGGTGGACGACGGCAGCGGTCGAGGTCGCCGATCCGGAGGTGTGGAACCCGACGGCCACGTGGGCCCCGGTGGAGTCGGTGGTCACGCCGACGACGGTGTCGATGTCACTGAACCCGAGGTAGCCCTGGACGAAGGAGAGGGCGCTCTGGCCCGGGTCGGTGTGCCAGGGCTCGTGGCCCCCCGCCTGGTAGGCCGCCTCCCAGGTCTGGACGGCGCCGTAGTCGGTGAAGGGCCAGAGCCCGAGGTATGGGGCCAGGCTCGGCGCCGGGGGGAGGGTGGTGGGCGTCGTGGCCGGCACCGTCGTCGGGGCCGGGACGGTGGTGACCGGGACGCTGGTGGCCGGGACCGTCGTGCTCTCCGAGGGCGAGGGACCGGTCGGGGCCGTCGTGGTCGAGGGCCGCCCCGGGGAGTCCCCGGTCAGAAGGACAGGGACGGCCACGGCGGCGACCAGGGCGGCCAGGGCCAACCCGGTGGCGGCGGCCCGGATCCGACTGCGCCGGGCCCGGCGCTCCCCGCCCAGCCGGCGGAGCTCCCCGGCCGGCTCCCAGTCGACCTCGGCCGGCGGCCTGAGGTCTCCGAGTGCCCGCCCGATCTGGTCGGTCGAGATTTCAGCCACCTGCGACCACCCCTTTCGTTGTCTCGACGCCGCTGTCCCCGAGGAGACAGGCGAGGTGTTCCCGGCCCCTGAAGAGCCAGGACTTGACTGTTCCGACCGGTGCCTTGAGCTCGGCTGCCGTCTCCTCGACGGAGAGCCCGGCGATGTGGTGGAGGACGATGGCCTCCCGTTCCCGCTTGGGGAGCTCGAGGAGGGCGGCCAGGAGCTCCCCCTCCCCCGGCCCGGGCCGGGGGGCGGTCGCCACGTCGGCCCGGAGCACCGTCCGCCGGTCACGGCGCCAGCCGTCGACGGCCAGCCGGTAGGCCACCTTCCGAACCCAGGCCTCGGGCCGGTCGTAGCCGCCGACCTTGTCCCAGCGGGCCCAGGCCCGGATGAAGGCCTCCTGGACGAGGTCCCGGGCCGTCCCCACGTCCCCCGTCAGGGCGTAAAGCTGCCGGACCAGGTCCTCCCGGGTCGATCCGTAGAGTTCGTCGAAGCCCTCGTTCTCGGTCACGCCGCCTCCCTTGCCCTACAACACGGCCCCGGACCACTCCAGGTTGCACGGCTCCGTCGATTCTCCCGCAACCTTCGCGCCGATCCCGTTCGGTCCTCTGGGCGGGACCGCTGATTGGAGCGTCTCGTTCTTCACGGCGACCATCGGTCGGTGATACCACGGCGCTGCCCCAGGGCAATAGCCGTGGGAAGCAAGCCCGAGACCCTTCCGGACGGTGGTGGCGCTCGGGCTTTGCGCTTCCTGGACTCGGTCATACGCGACGGACGCCGATGATCAGCGGCCCCACCCGGCGTCGCCAGTCACCGCCTTGGGGCCAAGCCCACGCGATCGCGTCGGGGAGAGCCAGTCAGTAGGGCATCACCTCCTGCCCGCTCGTGGACGTAGGCCAGTGTTGAGCCCTGACCGGTTCCGGAACCATGTGCAGCGTCGACGTAGACGTGCCTGCTGGTCACTCCTCTGCCGTTGGACATGCGGGCCGAAGGAGCACCTCGCTCCGTCTGTCTAGGCGCACTGTCACCGAGGACATGCATCGATCCTCCCAGCAGTTGTATCGATCACCCTCTGACTCGGCCGGGTCTGGGGAGCGAAGGGGCCGGGACCACCCGTAGGCTGAGCGGCGTGCTCTTCGACGGGATGGCCCATCAGCTGCCGGACATCGACCCGGGGGAGACGGCGGAGTGGCTCGACTCCTTCGACGCCGTGGTCGACACCCACGGCCGGGTCCGGGCCCGGTTCCTCCTGATGGCCCTCCTGGAGCGGGCCCGGGCCAAGCAGGTCGACTTCCCGGCCATGGTCTCCACGCCCTATGTGAACTCGATCCCCCGGGACCAGGAGCCCTGGTTCCCCGGCGACGAGCACCTCGAGCGCCGGATCCGGGCCTACATCCGCTGGAACGCGGCGGTGATGGTGGTCCGGGCCAACCACCGGAGCGAGGGGATCGGGGGCCACCTCTCCACCTACGCCTCGTCGGCCGCCCTCTACGAGGTCGGCTTCAACCACTTCTTCCGGGGGAAGTCCGACGGGGGCCACGGGGACCAGGTCTTCTTCCAGGGACATGCCTCCCCCGGGATCTACGCCCGGGCCTTCGTCGAGGGACGGCTCTCCGAGGAGCAGCTCGACAACTTCCGGGCCGAGGTGGGCGGGAAGGGGCTCCCGAGCTACCCCCACCCCCGGCTCGCCCCCGACTTCTGGGAGTTCCCCACCGTCTCGATGGGCCTCGGACCGTTGACGGCCATCTACCAGGCGCATGTCAACCGCTATCTCCTGCACCGGGAGCTCGTCGACACCTCGGCGGCCCGGGTCTGGGGCTTCCTCGGTGACGGGGAGCTCGACGAGGTGGAATCGATCGGGGCCCTGGGGATGGCCGGTCGGGAACACCTCGACAATCTCATCTTCGTCGTCAACTGCAACCTCCAGCGCCTCGACGGGCCCGTCCGGGGCAACGGGAAGATCATCCAGGAGGCCGAGGCCCTCTTCCGGGGGGCGGGCTGGAACGTGATCAAGGTCATCTGGGGCTCGAAGTGGGACGACCTCCTGGCCCGGGACATCGACGGGGTCCTCCTCGACGCCATGAACACCACCCCCGACGGGGAATTCCAGAAGTTCGCCACCGAGTCCGGGGCCTACATCCGGGAGCACTTCTTCGGCCCCGACCCCCGGCTCCGCCGCCTCGTCGAGCATCTCTCCGACGAGGACCTCCAGGCCCTGCCCCGGGGGGGTCACGACTACCGGAAGCTCTACGCCGCCTACAAGCTCGCCACCGAGCAGACCGGCGCCCCCACCGTCATCCTGGCCAAGACCATCAAGGGCTGGACCCTCGGCCCCGAGATCGAGGCCAGAAACGCCACCCATCAGATCAAGAAGATGACCAAGGCCCAGGTCCTGGCGCTGCGGGACCGGCTCTTCCTCACCGAGGAGATCCCCGAGGAGGCCCTCGACGGCGAGCTCCCCCCCTACTACCGGCCCCCCGAGGACTCCCCCGAACAGGAGTACCTCCGGGCCCGCCGCCAGGTCCTGGCCGGCCCCGTCCCCTCCCGCCGGGTCGAGCCCCGGCCCAGCCCCGACCCCGCCCCCTCGGTCTTCTCCGAGTTCCTGACCGGATCGGGGACCCAGGCCGTCTCCACCACCATGGCCTTCGCCCGGCTCCTCCGGTCATTGGTCCGCGACGAAGCCGTCGGCCGGTTCGTCGTTCCCATCGTCCCCGACGAGGCCCGGACCTTCGGCCTCGAGCCCATCATCGCCGAGTCCAAGATCTACTCCCCCGACGGCCAGCGCTACACCCCCGTCGACTCCGACCTCATCCTCCGCTACGCCGAGTCGAAGTCGGGCCAGGTCCTCGAGGAGGGGATCACCGAGGCCGGGGCCATGTCCTCCTTCATCGCCCTGGCCACCGCCTACGCCACCTGGGGCCGGCCCATGCTCCCCATCTACCTCTTCTACTCCATGTTCGGCTTCCAGCGGATCGGGGACCTGGCCTGGCTCCTCGGCGACACCGGCGGCCGGGGCATCCTGGCCGGCTGCACGGCGGGCCGGACCACCCTCAACGGGGAGGGCCTCCAACACGCCGACGGCCACTCCCCCCTCCTGGCCTCGGTCAACCCAACGGCCCGGATCTACGACCCCGCCTTCGCCTACGAGCTGGCCGTCATCACCGAGGCCGCCGTCAGAGGCGTCCTCGGCCCGGACCCCGAGGACGCCTTCTGGTACCTCACCCTCTACAACGAGAACTACCTCATGCCGCCCCTCCCCGAAGGGGAGGCCGGCGACACCGTCCGGGCCGGGATCCTGGCCGGCCTCTACCGCTTCGAGCCCCCCGCGGAGCTCCCCACCGCCGGGAACCGCAACGGGGGGGCCCGCCGGGCCGCCCTCCTCTTCTCCGGCCCCCTCTGGCAGGCCGCCACCGAGGCCCGCCGGCTCCTCGCCGACGACTGGGGCGTCTCCGCCGAGACCTGGTCCGTCACCTCCTGGACCACCCTCCGCCACGACGCCCTCGCCGCCGAGCGCTGGAACCGCCTCCACCCCGAGGCCGACCCCCGCCTCCCCCACGTCACCACCGCCCTGGCCGAGGGCACCGGACCCGTCGTGGCCGTCACCGACTACCTCCGCTCCGTCCCCGACCAGGTCGCCCCCTGGGTCGACCGCCCCTGGACCTCCCTCGGGACCGACGGCTTCGGCCGCTCCGACGACCGGGCCGCCCTCCGTCGCCACTTCGAGATCGACGCCCCCCACCTCGTCGTCGCCGTCCTCGCCTCCCTGGCCCGCACCGGCGAAGCCAAGCCCGCCGAGGTGACCGACGCCATCACCCGCTACGGCCTCGACCCCGAGGCGGCCGACCCCCGGGTGGGCTGAGGCGCCACCTCCCGCGCCGGCATGAACAAAGAGGCCAGATGATGTCCTGTTCAATCCGGCAGGATGCTGGTGTCCCCCGAGAAAGGTCGTCCCAGATGCCCGGTATGGTCCCCCCCGTCGTCGACGAGCGTGACGGCCTCCTCTCCTTCCTGTCCGCGCAGCGCGCCGCCGCCGTCATCACCGCCTACGGGCTCACCGACGACCAGGCCCGGCTGGCCCCGACGGCCGGGACCCTCTCCGTCGGGGGGCTGATCAAGCACCTGGCCGCCGTGGAGCGGTCCTGGACGGGTACCGTCCTGGACCGCGCCCGGGGGGACCGCCGGGACTACGAGGCCGGCTTCCGGCTGGAGGACTCCGAGACCCTGGCCGGCGTCATCGAGGACTACCGGACCGCCTGCGCCGAGACCGACGCCGTGGTGGCCGCCATCGATGACCTCGGCCAGGCCGTTCCCGTCCCGAAGGTGGTCCCCTGGTTCCCCGACGACGTCGAGGCCTGGTCGGTCCGCTGGGTCCTCCTCCACCTCATCACCGAGACGGCCCGCCACGCCGGCCACGCCGACATCGTCAGGGAGTCGATCGACGGGGCCACCTGCTATCCGCTCATGGCCGCGGCCCAGAACTGGCCGGCCTCCCCCTGGATGAAGCCCTGGGCACCGGCGGAGGGCTGACGGCTCAGCGGGTCCGGCTGGCCAGGAGCCAATGCCGGAGAAAAGGACTGGCCACCTCATGGACCCCGGCCCTGACGCGGATCAGTTCGGCCCGGTCCAGGACGGCGATCGCCTTGGTCACGGCATTGGCGTTGGCCAGGTCGACGGCCTCGAGGAAATCTCTGGCGAAGATGTGGCGGGTCGGTGACGCAGCCAGCCTCTTGAGGATCCGCTGCTGGCTGGGAGCGAGGGATTCGAAGCGCTCGGCGAATCCCGAAGCCTGTCGGGACACGATGGCCGCCATCCCTGCCTCGATCTCCGCAAGGCCCACGACATCCCCGCCGGCGGCCTCGAAGGCAGCGTAGGCCAACCACTGGACGTCGTTCGGGATCGTCCCGGCCAGCTCGTAGAGCGAGCGGGCATCAGCGGCCGTCATGGTCTTCCCCCCCGATCTGACCCGCCGGCGGAGATAGGCCTCCATCTCCCTGAGAGGTACGACATCGAGGTTCAGGATCTCCCCCATCCCGTGGAGGGGGGCGCCCCGGTCCTTCGTGAGCTTCTGCATCACCGACAGGTGGGAACCGCTGAAGACGACGGCGGTGTGGTTGAGCCGGTCGGCCACGGCCTTGAACGTGCCCCCGATGCCCTTGGGTCCGATCTCTGCAACCTGTTGGAACTCGTCGAGCGCCAGGGTGACGGGGCCGTGGGCCGCCTCCTCGGCAAGCAGGTCGACGGCGTCGTCGAGGATCTGCCGCCAGGCCCGTCCGGCGGCGGCCTGATCAAGGCCCAGGGTGACCGAACCGTCCGGGCCCATGCTGACGGTGGGCGTGAACCGCAGCCGCTTCAGGATGCCTTCGAGACTGCGGCCCGTCTTCCGGGGCCCCCGGAGGATCCCGTGGACGACGGCACTGAGAACGGTCGTGGCGACCTCGCCCTCGTTGGTGCACAGGATCAGGTCGGCGTAGGCGGCTCTACCCCCTCGGGCCACGAACTCCCGTTGGGCGGCCAGAATCAGCGAAGTCTTCCCGTATCGTCTCGGGGAGAGGACGAAGGTGTGGATCCCGCCCTCCATCCTCGACACCAGGGCAGCCAGATCATCGGCCCGGTCGCAGAACCAGACGTCGTCGACATGGGCACCGAATCGAAAGGGGTTCCTGTGTTCCACCAATCGGTATTATACCAGTTGGTGTAATCCCAGTCCGCCCTACCCGCCCGCCGTCACCTCGGCCTGGAACACGGCGGCCAGTCCCCCGGCCATCTCCATCCAGGGGGCGGGGACGTCGGCCGGGAGGGGGACCCGGAAGGTGAGGGCGTCGACGAGGGTGGCGGCGTCACCGAGGAGGCAGGGTCCGGCCGGGAGGGCGTCGACGTCGCCGAGGGCGGCGGTGTCGGCCAGGTCGATCACGAAGGTCAGGGTGGGGTCGGTGGCCCGGAGGGCGAAGGTTCCGGTGAGGGAGCCGGTCATGAGGGCGGCGGTCAGGGCGGCCACGTAACGGAGGGAGGCGGCGACCTCGTCGGGCTCGACCGGGGGGGTCGAGCCGAGGGGGAGGGCGATGTCGCGTTCGTGGATCCAGGAGTCCCAGAGGGCGTGGTGGGCGAGGAGCCGGACGGGGAGGTGGCCGGGCGGGGCCTCGGCCAGGGTGGCCCAGCCGTCGTCGTCGAGGCCGGCGAGGAGGTCGAGGAAGCCGTCGTTCGAGGAGACGAACTGCTCGAGGACGACCTCGGGAGTCAGGTCCCGCATGCCGGCCACCATGAGGGCGGGGGTCTCGACGGGATCGAAGCTGGCCAGGACCCGGGTGGGCTGGCCGGCCAGACCGGCCCGGACGGAGGCCCCCCAGAAGGCGTTCACCCCGACGAGGTGGGCGACGACGTCCTGGACGGTCCAGCCGTCGCAGCGGCTGGGGGCCTGCCAGTCCCCGGGGGAGAGCTTGGCCAGGAGGGCCTCGAGGCGCTTCCGCTGCCGGACGACCGGGGCCAGGGCCCCGTCGGGGGCTCCCGTGATCGAGATGACCGGGGGGCCGTCGTAGCGGGGGGACATCAGCACGGGGGTGAACCTACCAGCGGCTGCCGTGCAGGAACCGACCTCAGACGAGGTCGGCCCAGGCTTCCCGCTCGCCGGCGGAGGGGTCGCGCTCGAGGTGGAGGGGCACCCCGAAGTGCAGGGTGGCCCGGTCCCCGGGGTCGTAGGGGGGCCAGGCGGGGAGGCCCTCGTGGTGGGGGGAGCCGGTCCGGGCGAAGGCGGTCCAGGCCCCGTGCATGGCGTCGGCCACCGACTGGGGGGGTTCGGGCCCGGTCAGGAGCTCGACCCCCTTCTTGGTGAGGTTGTCGAAGACGAAGGGGATCTCGAGGGCGTGGCAGGAGCCGAGGCGACCGTCGAAGGCGGTGGAGGGGACCTCGAAGAGGTAGAGGAAGGTGTGGTCGGGCTGGTGGCCGGCCTGGGCCTCGGCCAGCCGGATGGCGGGGATCCGGAAGAGCCGGTCGGTCATGACAGCGGAGAAGAGCTCGTCGGGGCCGGCCCCGGGCCGGTCCTCCCGGTAGGCGGCCAGGAGGGCTCCGGCGTCGGGCACCATCCTCCCCAGCCGGCGGAGGAGGGTCTCCTCGTCCTTCACCGGTCCGAGGCCGAGTCCGAAGAGGTGCCACTCGTCCCGGTTGGTCCCCGTGATGAGGGGGACCCCGGCCGCCGAGCCGCCCCGGACGGCCTCGAGGGGTGGGAGGGGGAGGACGGTGCCGTCGACGACGGGGCCGAAGGGGAGGCCGGTGGCGGCGGTGGGCCGGCGGAGGGAGACGGCCTGCTGGACCTCGAGGAGCCGCTCCGGGGAGGCGGCCAGGAGGGCCTCGAGGCCGCCCCCACCCAGCTCGGCCACCAGGGCGTCGGTGACGGTTCCGGCATCGTCGGCCGTCGAGACATTGGAGGCGGCCCCGCTCTGGGCGATGGCCCGGGCGAAGAGGCCGGCGGCGGCCGGTGCCCCGAGGAGGGAACCCACGCTCATGGCCCCGGCCGACTCCCCGAAGACGGTGACCTGGCCGGGGTCGCCCCCGAAGGCGGCGATGTTGTCCCGGACCCACTCCAGGGCGGCGATCTGGTCGAGAAGGCCGTTGTTCCCGGAGGTCCCGTAGGCGGGGTCGAGCTGGGCCAGCTGGAGCCAACCCAGGGCCCCGAGCCGGTAGTTGATGCTGACCACGACGATGTCGCCCTGGCGGACGAAGCCGGAGCCGTCGTACCAGGGGATGGCCCCCGTCCCGTTCACGAAGGCCCCCCCGTGGATCCAGACCATGACGGGACGGGCCCCGTCGTCGAGGGCGGGGGTCTGGACGTTCAGGAAGAGGCAGTCCTCGCTCCAGTCGGGCTGGGCCCCGGCCCCGATGGCCCCCAGGCTGTCGCCGACCTGGACGGAGACGGCCCCGAACCGGGTGGCGTCCCGGACGCCCTCCCAGCCCCCGTGGAGCTCGGGGGCCCGGAACCGGCGGTCCCCCACCGGGGGGGCGGCGTAGGGGATCCCGGCGAAGAGGAGGACCCCCTCCTTCTCCCGGCCGGCGACGGCCCCGGCCTTCGTCTGGGCGATGACGGTCATGGCTGGTCCACCCTCCCCGGGCCGGGGAGTCCCGGCCCGCCCCGAGACTAGGTCGGCTCGCTACCATCGGGGCCGTGGCCCTGATCGTGGCGGTCCTGGGGGACATCACCACCGAGACGGTCGACGCCGTCGTCAACGCCGCCAACTCAGGCCTGGCCGGCGGGGGCGGGGTCGACGGGGCCATCCACCGGGCCGCCGGTGAGGCCGACCTCCACCGGGCCTGTGCCGCCCTGGGGGGCTGCCGGACGGGGGACGCCAAGGCCACCGCTGGCTTCGCCCTGGCGGCCCGGTTCGTCATCCACACCGTCGGTCCGGTCTGGTCGGGGGGCGGGGCCCGGGAGGAGGAGCTCCTGGCCTCCTGCTACCGACGCTGTCTCGAGGTGGCGGACCGGATCGGGGCCCGGTCCCTGGCCTTCCCGGCCATCTCCACCGGGGCCTTCCGGTTCCCGGCCGACCGGGCCGCCGAGATCGCCGTCGACACCCTCCGGGGCACCCCCTCCGAGGTCCGCCTCATCCGGCTGGTCGCCTTCGACCCGCGGACCCTCTCCCGCTACGACCGCCTCCTCGGGGACGACTGACCACGGCGCTTTGCAATCCAGAGGCGCAGGTGGCGGGTCTTTTTGCCCGAGACTCACAAAAGTGCTTCCAATGGGCTGCGAAGCATGTATACTGCGACCATGAGGTACATGTCCGTGACCAGTTGCCGGCAAGCCCGGTACTTTGCCGGGGCGAAAGCCCTTGCAGGGTCGCGAGCGTGGTCGGTCGGGTCGTTGCATTCCCTGGAGACCCCAGGTATCGAAGACCCCAAGACCAACCCGCAGGAGGTGCCCTCGACGGCATGACCAGGACTTTCACAGTCTGGACACCGTCGAGGAGCCGCTTCCGAAAGGGAGCGGCTCCTCTGGTTCTCCGGGCAGGCACAGCAGAGGGAAGACAACAGAGCTGACGGAGCGGGAGGCTCAGGCCGACCGCCACGGACATCGGGGTTCCTTTGCCCGGTTGCTCTGACAAACAACGATCTATGCCCTGATAGGGCCTGGTTCGTCGCGCCAAAAACGCAAAGCGTTTTGCACATTGACAACTGAAGAGATCGCCAGCAAGGGGATCAGGCCCGCGCCGTACCGGCGCGGGATACCGACTGATCCCATCCGTGGGACGCCGTGCTGGACGGCACCCGGCTGTAGACCGGGCGGCATTTGCCAGAGCAGGTTCGACTCCTGCCCCACGGACGACGGGCCTGGAGCACGATCGGAAGTGCCCCTCCCCTGCAAGGAGGTTCGTAGCGGTTCGAGTCCGCTCAGGTCCACCGTCGGGTGATGAGCATCGGAACCGGCCGAGGGCCGGGCCCGAGGGGCCCCGCGTCCCGATGCCCGTCACCCGACCGCACGCGGATGTGGCGAAACCGGTAGACGCAACGGGCTCAGACCCCGGTGGGCTCACCACCCGTGGAGGTTCGACTCCTCTCATCCGCACCGGGCTGGCAGGAACCCGGCGGGACGCCGTCCCGCCTCCCCTTCCCCTCCGTCCTCCAACGCATCGGGGAGAGGGACCGGCCCCCTGGCCGGAGCGGCACCGCCGTCGGCGGCCGCCGGGTTCCTGCCGCCCATCGAGCGCCCTTGAGGTAACGGAAACCGGCGGGACCCTTACTCCCGAATTCTGGGTTCGAATCCCAGGGGGCGCACCGGTGGGGGCACGACCCCTCGCCGACATTCGGAGGTGGCGCAATCGGTGGCGCAGCTGGCCCTGAACCAGACGGTTGGAGGTTCGAACCCTCCCCTCCGAGCTCGCCGGGACCGCCCCCGGCACCAACGGGTTGTGGTGTAGCCAGGAAGCATGCGGCGTTCGGATCGCCGAGGTCGCCGGTTCGATTCCGGCCAACCCGACCAGCCCCGATGCCGGCGTTAGGCTGGACAGGTGAGCGGTGAGTACCAGCCCCCCAGGCGCAAGGCGGAGATCCTCGACGATCTCACCCCTGACGATCGCGCCTGGCTGACCGAGCGCTTGACCGAGTACCGCGAGTTGCTCCGCTACCTGCACGACCATTGATCCGACCGTCGCTCGGCTTAGCGGTTGCTCTCAACAGGGCAGTCAGGTACGAAGATGAGTGGTTCGACGAGCCCGACGAGCTGGACCGGCTCTCCCGGGCTCTGAGTTCGATCGATCATCTCGAGGAGGCGGTGGAGGCCGCCGCCATCCTCGCCTTCCGGGTGACACGGACCCAGGCGTTCGGCGAGGGGAACAAGAGAACGGCGTTGCTGCTCGCTCGTTGGTTGTTGGACATGAACGGATACAACGGAGCTCAGTGCCTCCCCGCCGATGACCGGGAGGTGGCCCACCTCCTCCTGAAGGCAGCGGTCGGGACGGACGTGGAGTCCGAGCTGATCGAACTGCTTCGATCCCGCCAATCCTGATCCGCCTGGATCGGAACACGACGCGTTAGCTCAGCGGGAGAGCACCGGATTGTCGATCCGGGAGTCACGGGTTCGAATCCCGTACGCGTCGCCGGCGGCTTGCCACCGGCCTGTAGCGGACAGGCCGGTGGCCGGCTGCCCCAGCCCCACGCCCTGGTAGCTCAGTTGAAGAGAGCGCCGGTCTACGAAACCGGAGATCGCAGGTTTGAGTCCTGCCCGGGGCGCCATCCACTTGCCGTGGCTCAGTTGGATGAGAGCGCTTCCCTCCGAAGGAAGAGATCGCAGGTTCGAGTCCTGCCGGCAAGGCCCAGGCCCCGGAAGCTCAGTTGGAAGAGCGCCGCCCCGGTACGGCGGAGGCTGCCGGTTCGACCCCGGCCCGTGGCTCCACCCTCCGACGGCCCCCTTCCCGTCGGAGGCGTTCCCGCCGTCGCAGCTCGATGGATCGAGCGGCTCCCTCCTACGGAGACGGTTGGCTGTTCGACTCAGCCCGACGGCACTCCCCACTCTGGTGGGGGTCAAGACCATGGATGGTTCCGGCACGAGGGTGCCAGCCGGTTTCGAAGGCCGGAGGCGGGTGCGAGCCCGGGGGTTCGACTCCTCAACCATCCACTCCCTGGCGCAGTGGCGGAAATTGGAGAGACGCACCCGGCTTTCACCCGGGAGGCTGCGGGTTCGAGCCCCGCCTGCGCTGCTGGAGGGTGAACCGGTCCGGGCGACCGGGACTGCCTGCTATGCAGATCGTGGTCCTCGGGCCATGGGCTTCAACTGCTCCTCCCTCCGCTCCTCCTCCACGCCGCGGTCGGATAACGGGAGTCCGCCAGAGTCTCAGTCTGGGAGCCGGGGTTCGACTCCCCGTCGCGGCACGGGTCGACCGGCGTGGACGCCACGCCCGGGCCGGCCATTCCGAGATCGTCCAATGGAAGGACAGCGGGTTGTTACCCCGCAGACCGAGGTTCGACCCCTCGTCTCGGAGCCCAAGGTGCGATGGCCGAGGTGGGTAGGTGACCGGCTGCAACCCGGAAGACGTGGGTTCGACCCCCACTCGCACCTCCGGCGCTCCGGCGCCATGCAGGCGGTTGTGGTCTACCGGCATGACAGCGCCTTGCCGAGGCGCAGGACCGGGTCCGATTCCCGGCGACCGCACGGGGTTGAGGTGTTCCTGGCGGCACGCGTGGCTTCCACCCACGAGGAGCCGGTTCGAGCCCGGTCGACCCTTCCATCGCAGATGCGCCTTGGTGCAGCGGCAGCACGCCTGGTTTTGGCCCAGGAGACCACCGTTCGAGCCGGTGAGGCGCAGCGACCATGCCGACGAGGCCCTCGTGGAGGGGCGCCGGGCCTGTACCCCGGAGGCAGCGAGTTCGACTCTCGCCGTCGGCTCCCCCAGGGACGTGTAGCTCAGTCGGGAGAGCGTCCGGTTGTTGAAACCCGGGAGGCGGCGGTTCGACTCCGCCCGTGTCCACCATCACCAAGCTCACCAGGCCGAGCGGAAAGGCGCCTCGCTGATTTCGAGGACGGGCTGGGTTCGACTCCCAGGGTGAGTACCAGGCTCGTTTGGCCAAGTCGGGAAGGCGCCTCCTTCACACGGAGGAAACCGTCGGTTCGAATCCGACAGCGAGCACTGTGGCCGAATCCAAACGGTGCGGACCTGGGCTGTGAACCCAGGGTTAGGGGGTTCGACTCCCCTCGGTCACTCCGGACCTCCGGGTCCTCTCCGCAGCAGAGCACGGCAGGTTGTGCAGACCCCTCATAAGGGTAAGGACGCCGGTTCGACTCCGGCTGCTGCGTCTGCGGGCGAGCCAGGCTCAGGTGGGGCCCATTCCCCCACCCCGCCGGGGGGCGGCACCCCGGGCCCGCCACCATCGACAGACCGTCAGACGTCGACCTCCACGGGGTCGGGATCGTCGACCGCTGGTTCGCCGACGTCATCGTGCTGGGCCAGGTGGTGCCGGTCGACGTTGACCATGACGAAGAAGATGACGGCCCCGACGAAGAGGCTGCCCGCTCCACAGCGGAAAGCCACTGTGAAGCCGTGGGTCAAGGCGTCGGGCGGGCTCACGTGGGGCGGAAGGGATGCGCCCCGCCAGGGGTGGGCCAGGGCGTAGGTGGCGGTGGCGCTGATGGCCAGGGTGTTGAAGATGGCCGTGCCCAGGGACCCGCCGATCTGCTGGGTGGTGTTCAGGACGGCCGAAGCCACGCCGGCTTCGTGAAAGGGGACGTTGAAGAGCGACGTCGACGCCACCGTCACGAAGGTCATACCGAGGCCGAGGCTCATCACGATCATGGCCGGGAGGACCGAGCCGACGTAGCTCGAGGTGTTCGTGATCTGGGACAGGTAGAGCAGGCCACCCGAGCCCATGACGAGGCCGATGGAGCCGAGTGGCCGGGGGCCGATCCTCGGGAGGAGCTGGCTCGTCACCGTGGCGCTCACGGCGATCCCGACCGAGAAGGGGAGGAAGCAGAGGCCGGCCTTCACGGGGCTGAAGCCGTGGACGAGCTGGAAGTAGAACGTCATGAACAGGAACATCCCGAACAGCCCGGCGGCCATGCAGAACTGGGCCAGGTAGGAACCACCCCGGACCCGGTCGAGGATGATGTTGAGGGGCAGCAGCGGCTTTTCGGTCCTCGACTCGAAGATCACGAAGGCGACCAGCAGGGCGGCCCCGGCGGCGAGCGGGCCGAAGGCCCGGGCCGAGCCCCAGCCGTAGCCGGGGGTGGCCGCCTCGGTGATCCCGTAGACGAGGGAGACGAAGCCGAGCGTGGAGAGGAGGGCCCCGGGGACGTCGTACTTCGTCTTCCCGTGGATCCGGCTCTCCCGGACGTTCGGGATGGCCAGGACGACGGCGATGAGGGCCATGGGGACGTTCACGAAGAGGCACCAGCGCCACGAGGCGTACTCGGTGAGAAGACCCCCGGCGATCAACCCGATGGCGGCCCCGGCCCCGGAGAGGGCCCCGTAGACGCCGAAGGCCTTGGCCCGCTCCTTCGAGTCGGTGAAGGTCACCGAGATGAGGGAGAGGGCGGCTGGGGCCAGGACGGCCCCGAAACATCCCTGGAGGGCCCGGGCTGCGAAGAGGAGGCCCTGGTCCGGGGCGAACCCGCCCAGGGCCGAGGCCCCGGCGAAGCCGAGGAGGCCGATGATGAAGACCCGCTTCCGACCGGCGTAGTCGGCGATCCTCCCGCCCAGGAGGAGGAGGCCCCCGAAGGCCAGCGTGTAGGCCGTCACCACCCACTGCCGGTTGGCGTAGGAGATACCGAGGGCCTTCTGGGCGTCGGGCAGGGCGATGTTCACGATCGAGGCGTCCAGGATCACCATCAGCTGGGCGATGGCGATCACGACCAGGGCCAGCCAGCGGCGGGGGTCGGGAACGTGGCCGGACGGTGCGGTTGAACCAGTCACTGAGACGAGCTCCGGGATCGAGCCACCGGGAGTCCGGTGGGGGGCGGTTACGAGCACCCTACCGACCAACAGCATCGGGCCATGCACCCCTTCCAGTCCCCGCGCCTTCCCGCCTCACGCGCCGGCGCGCACCCGGCCCTCGTAGCGCCGGCTTCCCCGGTTCGACACCGGGGTGAGGCTCCATCGCTGATCCCTTGCTGACGGTCTCTTCAGTTGTCACACCCATGACCACGACGAGAACGACAAGGAAAGGAGAGGACGGTGCGGGTGCTGCTGCTGAACGCCAGCCACGAGCCGCTGCATCTGGTCAGCACCCGCCGGGCCGTCGGCCTGCTCATGGACGGGAAGGCCGAGCTGCTCGAGGCCGGGCCCACCCCGCTGCGGTCGGCCACGATCGAGATGGCCCGGCCGGCCGTCATCCGGCTCTCCCGGTACCGGGCCGTCCCCTACCGGGCCAGCATCCCGGTCACCTCCCGGGCCGTCCTGGCCCGGGACCGGCACCACTGCGGCTACTGCGGCCAAGGGGCTGACACCGTCGACCACGTCATCCCCCGGTCCCGACCGGGGGGGAGGCACGTCTGGGAGAACGTCGTGGCCGCCTGCCGGCGCTGCAACCAGAAGAAGGGGGACCGGCTCCTCTCCGAGCTGGGCTGGACCCTCATGACCACCCCGAAGCGCCCCGTGGGGACGACGGCCCGGCTGCTCCTGCAGATCGAGCTGCCCGACCCCCTCTGGGAGCCCTACCTGGCCGGGGTGGCCTGACCACCCCGGTCCGACCACCCGGCCACCACCACACGAGACGGCGACACGAAAGACTGAGAAGACCATGCCCACCACCATCACCGAGAACCTGATCTCCTGGGCCAGCGACCTGGAGGACGGCGCCCGGGCCCAGGCCCTCCGGACCTCCCGGCTGCCCATCCTGGCCGGCCCCGTCGCCCTGATGGCCGACGCCCACTTCGGGATGGGGGCCACCATCGGCTCCGTCGTCGCCACCCGCAACGCCATCGTCCCCGCCGCCGTCGGCGTCGACATCGGCTGCGGGATGATCGCGGCCGAGACCAACCTGGTGGCCGGGGACCTCCCCGACGACCTGGGGAAGCTCCACGGGCTCCTCCGGGACCGGATCCCGGCCGGGATCGGCCAGGGCCATGCCCGGGGCGAGGGGACCGAGCCGCCCGCCCTCCGGGAGCTCGGGCTCCCGGCCGGCTCGGCCTCGGAGCTGAGCAGCCGGCAGAAGGCCAAGATCGCGGCCCAGTTCGGGAGCCTCGGATCGGGGAACCACTTCGTCGAGGTCTGCCTCGACGAGGGTGACCGGGTCTGGCTCGTCCTCCACTCGGGGAGCCGGGGCATCGGCAACGAGCTGGCCAGCGCCCACATCAAGGCGGCCCGGCTGGTGGCCGGCGAGGAGGGCCAGGTCCTCGAGGACCGGGACCTGGCCTGGCTGTCCGAGGGCCGTCCCGAGTTCGACGCCTACATCGCCGACATGCTCTGGTCCCAGGCCTACGCCTGGGCCAACCGGGAGCAGATGATGGACGTGGCCCTGGCCGCCCTCCGAAAGGTGGTCCACAAGGCCCTGACGGTGACCCGGATCAACTGCCACCACAACTACGCCGCCCGGGAGACCCACCGGGGGGAGGAGGTCTGGGTGACCCGGAAGGGCGCCATCCGGGCCGGTGGGGGAGACCTGGGCGTCATCCCCGGCTCGATGGGGGCGGCCTCGTTCATCGTCAAGGGAGCGGGGAACCCCCTCTCCTACGAGTCCTGCTCCCACGGGGCGGGCCGGAAGATGGGCCGGAACGAGGCCCGGAAGCAGTTCACGGGGCACTCCCTGAAGGAGGCCATGGGGGACCGGACCTGGGACGACAGGATGGCCTCGAAGCTGGTGGACGAGCACCCCGGGGCCTACAAGGACATCCGCCAGGTCATGGCCGACCAGGCCGACCTGGTCGAGGTGGTCCACGAGCTCCGGCAGGTCCTGAACCTGAAGGGGACCTGACCGGCTCGGCCCGGCCGGGTCGGGGAGACCCGACCCCGGTCGGGCCCCCGGTCCCGGTACGGTCGGGAGGATGTTCGCCGTGACCGACGACCGCTTCGAGGAGCTGGTGGGCGACGCCATCGCCTCCCTCCCCGACGAGTTGGCCGGGGCCATGGAGAACGTCGTCGTCCTGGTCGAGGACGAGGCCGTGGGCCGGAACCTCTACGGCCTCTTCGAAGGGGTCCCGCTCACGAAGCGGGGCCCGATGTCCTACCGCTGGGCCCTCCCCGACCGGATCACGATCTACCAGAACGCCATCTGCCGGCACTGCAACGACGAGGACGAGGTCCGGGCCCAGGTCCGCAAGACCGTCATCCACGAGATCGCCCACCACTTCGGGATCAGCGACCCCCGGCTCGAGGAGCTCGGCTGGGCCTGAGTCCGGGGGACCTCAGGCCGTATGGCGATCCCGGCTCATGACCGTCGGGCTGGTCGGGGGCGAAGGGCCACTCCTCGAATCGGGCCACCAGGCCGAGGCTGTCGAAGACGAGGACCCAGAGGTCCCGCCACCGTCCGGCCGTTGGGGGGCCATAGTCGACGGTGACCCGGACGACCGCGCTGCGACCTTCGATAGCCAGGACCTCGGAGGCCAACTGGAAGGGCTCGTCCGGGCCGTCGCGTTCCGCCTCCCAGAAGCGGGCCAGCGCCTCGAGGCCGACGATCGGGTCGGCCCAGGGGGAGACCAGGTAGTGGACATCGGAGGCGAAGAGGTCGGCCAGTCGACCGAGGTCGGGGGACCGCCAGGCCGCCTGGTAGCCGGCGACCCAAGCCAACACGGCAGCCCGGTCCGGTACCGGCTCCCGGTCAGGTCCGTCGTCCACGTCGGCCACGGCCGCTATTCCCCACCGGTCCGCCCAACTGGCCCTCGATCTCCTTCAGGTCGAAGTAGTCCCGCCACCGGGTGACGAGGCCGGCCTCGTCGATGTCCACGGCAGTGCAACCGTGGATGACGATCGGGGTGGTCCCGCCCAGGGTGCCCCGGCCGATCCATTCGAAGGACCCCCCGGTCCTGTCGCCGTGGACGGCGAGGATCTCCTGGTGCCAGTCCGGGAAGGAGGCATCGGTCATGGCCTCGATGGCGGCCAGGTCGGTGGTGGGGGCGCTGACCGGGTCGCTGAAGAGGGCCCCGGGGGCGAAGAGGGCCTGGAACCGTCCCTTGCCGTCGGGTCCGAGGGCCAGAGCCACTTTCCCGGTCCAGTCGTCCCAGTCCATGGTTGCCCTCCCGTCGTCGGTGTTCCCGACAGCCTGCCCGATGGCGCCGTCGAGGGCTCAGGCCGAAGTGGTGGTCACGACCGGACCGGCGGACGAGTCCCCCGCCCAGCCCCCGGAGGAGGCACTCCAGGTCCGGCCGTCGAAGGAGACGGTAGCCAGGTGGTAGCGCCAGGCGTGTCCGACGGCCCAGGCCGCCACGGCCCAGCCCAGCTTGGTCTCGACGGTGGCCCCGAGCAGGTTTCGGCCGAACTCCCGGGAGGCTGCCCCGGCCAGGGCCCCGGCCGCCGGTGAGGACCCGTCGAAGGTGGGGAGCCGGCAGGAGAGTCCCGCCGGGGTCTCCCCCGTCAGGGCCTCGGCCAGGGCCCGGGCCTCCCCCTCCCAGGCGGCGTAGGCGGTGGGGGTGGCACTGTGCTGGACCTGCTGGGCGGCGTCGGTGACGGCCAGGGTCTCCCAGCCGGGGATGAGGACGAGGTGGTCGTAGAAGGCGGTGGCGGCATAGACGGGGTCGAGGATCTGGGCCGGTGTCCCCCACCCCTCCGATGGGCGCTGCTGGAAGAGACCGAGGGAGTCCCGGTCGCCGTGGTCGAGGTTCTGGAGCTGGGTCTCCTGGAGGGCGGCGGCCAGGGCCACGGTCACGGCATGGTCGGCCAGTCCCCGTCCCGCGGCCACGGCCGCGATGATCGCCGCGTTCTGGGTCTGGTCCGGGGTCAGGCCGTAGTCGGTGGGAGCCGACCCGACCGAGCAGCCCTCGGACGGCGGGGCCGAACTATGGAGGAGGAGGACAGGGACCAGGATGCCGACCAGAGCCAGGACGCCGGCCCCGACGAGGACCCGGCGTCGCCGGGCAGTCCGGGAGCTCGTCACGAGCAGTGCGGGGCCGGAGCCGACGGTGGGATCAGGTCGGCGAGGGGTGTCGGGGCTCGTAGAGCATGACGTCGACCTTCCCGGGGAGGACCATGGTCACCGACGTGCCCCAACGCTGGTCCTCGGGGTCCCCGCTGAAGACGATGCCCTTCCCGGCCAGCTCCGCCATGGTACCGGCCAGGTCGTCGCACATGAAGGTCAGCCCGAAGACGTCCCGGAGGACGTCCTGGAGCGCCTCGGACTCGGAGGAGTAGAGGAGGGTGTGGACCCCGGTGACGGCCATCGGCTCTGGACCTGGCCCGGTCTAGTACCGGTAGGTGTCGGGCTTGTAGGGACCGTCGAGGGGGACGCCGATGTAGGCGGCCTGGTCGTCGGTGAGCCGGGTCAGGTTGGCTCCCAGGGCGGCCAGGTGGAGGAAGGCGACCTTCTCGTCGAGGTGCTTGGGGAGGACGTAGACCTTGTTCTCGTACTGGCCGGGGTTGGTGAAGACCTCGATCTGGGCCATGGTCTGGTTGGTGAAGGAGTTCGACATCACGAAGCTGGGATGGCCGGTGGCGTTGCCGAGGTTCAGGAGGCGGCCCTCGGACAGGATGATCACGGCATGACCGTCGGGGAAGACCCACTTGTCGACCTGGGGCTTGATGTTGACCCGCTCGATGCCGGCCACCTTGGCCAGGCCGGCCATGTCGATCTCGTTGTCGAAGTGGCCGATGTTCCCCACGATGGCCTGGTGCTTCATCCGGGCCATGTCGGCGGCGGTGACGATGTCCTTGTTGCCCGTGGCCGAGATGATGATGTCGGCCCGGTCGAGGGCGTTGTCGAGGGTGTCGACCTCGTAGCCGTCCATGGCGGCCTGGAGAGCGCAGATGGGGTCGATCTCGGTGACGATGACCCGGGCCCCCTGGCCCCGGAGGGACTCGGCGCAGCCCTTGCCGACGTCGCCGTAGCCGCAGACGACGGCGACCTTGCCGCCGATGAGGACGTCGGTGGCCCGGTTGATCCCGTCGATGAGGGAGTGGCGGCAGCCGTACTTGTTGTCGAATTTCGACTTGGTGACAGCGTCGTTCACGTTGATGGCGGGGAAGAGGAGCTCCCCGGCGCGCTCCATCTCGTAGAGCCGGTGGACGCCGGTGGTGGTCTCCTCGGTGACGCCCTTGATGCCGTTGGCGATCTGGGTCCACCGGGAGGGGTCCTCGGTGAGGCTCCGGGCCAGGAGGGCGAGGACGTAGGTGTACTCCTCGGAGTCGGCCTCGGTGGGGGTGGGGACGGCGCCGGCCTTCTCGAAGTCGACGCCCTTGTGAACAAGGAGGGTGGCGTCCCCCCCGTCGTCGAGAATCATGTTGGGGCCGCCCTCGGGCCAGAGCAGCGCCTGCTCGGTGCACCACCAGTACTCCTCGAGGGACTCCCCCTTCCAGGCGAAGACGGGGACGCCGGCGGGGGCGGTCGGGGTGCCGGAGGGGCCGAGGGCGGCGGCGGCGGCGGCGTGGTCCTGGGTGGAGAAGATGTTGCAGCTGGCCCAGCGGACCTGGGCCCCGAGGGCGGTCAGGGTCTCTATCAGGACGGCCGTCTGGACGGTCATGTGGAGGGATCCGGTGATCCGGGCCCCGGCCAGGGGCTGGGCGGCGGCGAACTCGGCCCGCATGGCCATGAGGCCGGGCATCTCGTGCTCGGCCAGCTCGATCTCCTTGCGGCCGAACTCGGCCAGGGCCAGGTCGGCGACCTTGAAGGGGGGCCGGTCGTCAGGGGTGGTCATGCGATCTCTCCTTTGGGGGGCCTCGTCAGGATAGACGGCGGGACCGGGACCGGTAATCTCGACGGGATGCGTGCACTGCGGGGGGTCGGTCTGGCGGTTGTCGGCGTGGTGGCACTGGTGGGGGGAGGGTGCTCGGGCGGGTCGGGACCTGCCGGCCATGCCACGACACCCACCCTCGACCCGTCGCGCTACGAGGTGGGCGGGAGCCCGCTCACCATCAAGACGACCGACGGGCCCGTCCAGGGGGTGGCCCAGGCGTCCCTCCGGAAGTTCCTCGGCATCCCCTACGCCGCCCCCCCGGTGGGGAATCTCCGGTTCGAGGCCCCCCAGACCCCGAAACCGTGGACGACCCCTCTGGCCACCAAGGCCCCGGGGTCCTCCTGCCTCCAGGTCCTCCCCGTCGTGAACATCACGATGGGCTCGGAGGACTGCCTCTTTCTGAACGTCTTCGCACCGGCCACCCCTCCGACCACGCCCCGCCCGGTCATGGTCTGGATCCACGGAGGCGGGTTCGACGTGGGGAGCGGCATGGACGACGACCCCAGCCGGGTGGCGGCCGCCAGCGGCGACGTCATGGTGACCATGAATTACCGGCTGGGCCCCTTCGGGTTCCTGGCCCTCCCCCAGCTCGGGGCGGCCGCCAACGACCACAGCGAGGGGAACGCCGGGATCCTCGACCAGCAGGCCGCGCTCAAGTGGGTGAAGGCCAACGCCGCCGCCTTCGGGGGGGACGCCGGGAACGTCACCATCTACGGGGAGTCGGCCGGGGGGATCAGCGTCTGCGCCCAGCTCCTCTC
Source organism: Acidimicrobiaceae bacterium (assembly GCA_003151955.1). Taxonomy (GTDB): domain Bacteria; phylum Actinomycetota; class Acidimicrobiia; order Acidimicrobiales; family UBA8190; genus PALSA-743. The sequence goes on along the minus strand of PLZB01000049.1, from coordinate 31,973 downwards.
CCCCACCGCCACCGGCCTCTTCGAGAAGGCCATCACCGAGAGCGGGCCCTGCGACATCCCCATCCCTCCGAAGACCACCAGCGAGGCCCAGGGGGCCAAGCTGGCCGGGATCCTGGGCTGCAGTGACCCGACCACAGTGGTGACCTGTCTCCAGTCGAAGCCGGCCCCCGACGTCCTGGGTGCCCTCCCCTCCGACCCGACCTTCGTCTTCGGCCAGGGGGCGAGCTGGTTCCCGACGGCCGACGGCGTCGTCGTCCCGACCGACCCGGTGGCCGCCCTCCAGGCCGGGAAGTTCCCCCACATCCCGATCATCGTCGGAGCGAACCGGGACGAGGGCCGGCTCTTCTCGGCCCTGGCCTACAGCGCATCGGGGAAGACCCTCGGCGCCGCCGACTGGGCCCCGGCGGTCGAGAAGTTCTTCGGACCGACGGTCGGCCCCCAGGTGGAGGCGAAGTACCCCCTGGCCGACTACCCCGACCCCTCGGCCGCCCTGGGCCAGGCCGTCGGCGACGCCATCCTGGCCTGCCCGGCCGTCGAGTCAGCCACGCTGCTGTCGAAGTACACCACCGTCTACGAGTACGAGTTCGACCACACCCCGAACCAGTTCGTCCTCCCCACCCCGGGAACGGACCTGGGGGCCATGCACTCGGCCGAGCTCCCCTACGTCTTCGACGGCCCCGTCGAGTCCACCGGGCCCCTGACCTTCTCCCCAGCGGATCAGCAGCTCGCCACCACCGTCTCCACAGCCTGGACCCGGTTCGCCGCCACTGGGAACCCGGCCGGCGGGGGGCTCACCTGGCCCGCCCTGGGCGCGGGTGGGAACTACCTCTCGCTCGACACCCCGTCTACCTCGGTCCTGACGGGCATGAAGCAGTTCACCTGTGCCTTCTGGGCCCAGAGCGGCTGGAGCCTGGCAAGCCTTCCGGGCCGGTAGCCGGTGAGGCCGACAGCCTGGGTCTGCCTGGCCGCTCTCCTCCTCGTCGCCGCGACGGCAGCCGGCGTCTCAGCGGGGAACCCTCCCGTTCTCTCACCGCGGGACGCCTACCTGGCGGCGGTCCGGACCACGTCGGCGGCGTCGAGCTTCACCTTCGACCAGCGGTCCTGCATCAGGACGACCTGCACCGTCTCCCACGCCGTCTACCAGGCCCCCGACCGACTCCTGGACCAGAGCTGCCCGGTGTCCTGCCCGGTGAAGGGTGGGACCGTCGACCTCCAGATCGGGACCATGCTCTACCGGTCGGAAGGCGGTGGACCGTTCGCCCCGGTGCCGTTCACCCAGGCCGACCCGATCGGGGGAATGATCCTCATGGGCAGGCCGGCCACCCCGACCTCGGTGGTGCGCCTCGGATCGGGCTACCGGATCCGGGGACCGGGCTACACCGGAACTGTCACCGTCCGGGACGGGTACCTCGCAGTGCTCATCTTCTCCTGGTACCCGTCCTCCTCGACCTCCACGGTCTTCTCCCGGATCGGCGACTCGCCACCGGTCACTGCCCCCTGAGGGCGCTCCGGCCCAGGCCGAATCCGGCCAGGTCCACCGACGGCTCCACCCCGGTGACCAGATCGGCCAGGACCTCCCCGAGGAGGGGCCCGAACTTGAATCCGTGGCCCGACGTCCCGAATCCCAGGGTGACCCGGCCCACCCGGTCGAGGACGAAGTCCTCGTCGGGGGTCAGGTCGTAGAGACAGCGCTCGGTCCGGACCGGAATGGGGTCGTGGGTGGGGAGGATCCGGGCCGAGGCGGCGGTCAGGGTGGCGAGTAGGTCGGGATCGGGATCGTCGGTGGCCCGGTCGGAGTCGACGGTCGGTCCGCCCCCGTGGAGAGCCACCTTGTAGACCCTGTCGGCGGCCACGGGGAGGCCGTAGACCCAGGGGTGGGCCCGCTCGATGAAGACCGGCATGACAACCGGAGTCGTGGGCCCGGGTTCGAGATAGGCGACCTGCTCCAGGCTGGCCCGGAACGGTCCTGACGGGACGGTGCCGCCGAGGAGAGAGGCGGACCAGGGTCCGGCGCAGACGACCACCTGCTCGGCCGTGACCGGACCGGTCGGGGTGGAGAGCGTGACCCGGCGCCCGTCGTCGTCGATGGCGCCGACCCCGGTCTCCTCCCGGAGGTCGACCCCGGGCGTGGCGGCCAGGGCCTCGAGGCAGGCGTCGGCGGCGAGGACCCCGGACCGGGGTTCGAGGAGAGCCGGACCGGTGACGGCGAGCCCCGGGAACCGCTCGGTCAGGTCCCCGGGCCGCAGTGGCTCCCAGGGGGCCCCGGCCGCCGACAGGGAAGCTTTCAGTACCTCGAGGTCGACCCCGAACGTGACCTGGCCGGTCTCCTCCAGAAGGGCCCGGCCCGAGGCCTCCTCGAGGTCCCGCCAGAGTTCCCCGGCCCGCATGGCCATGGTGACGTACCCGGGCTCGTCGTAGCCGAGCCGGAAGACCCGGGCCGTCCCCTTGGAGCCGGCCCAGCCGTGCCCGACGGTGAACCGTTCCAGGACGACGACCTCCCGGCCCCGACGGGCCAGGGCCGAGGCGGTGGCCAACCCCAGGAGGCCGCCGCCCACCACAGCCACCTCGACGTTCACCCTCGCCACCACCGGTCGATCTCGCCGTAGACACCCGGATCGGCGGCCAGGGCCAGGTGGGACGTGCTCGGGAGGACCCGGCTGGTCGAGCCCGGGAACAGGGAGCGGTCCCCTTCCGCCGTCGGGGCCAGCCGGCCGGTGGCGCTCGGCACGGTGACCAGGGCGTCGCCGAGGATGCGGGCCAGGACCGTGTCCGGCTGGGCGGCCAGGTGGCCGGCCACCAGGAGGTAGTCGGCCCGTCGCAGGGGGCGGACCCGGTGGGGTGTCGGCCGCCGCCGGGCGTCGGGGTCCTGCTCGAGCCAGTCCCCCTCGAGGAGGGCCCCGAACCGGAGGTCCCGGATGCCGGCACTCCGCTGGCCGAGGCCGAGGCCGACGAGCCGGGCCGGTGGCAGGGGGAGAGCCCAGAGCGCGGCGCTGGCGATAGTGGCCAGCATCTCGAGGGGAGCCCCGGTGTTGGGGGCGCCCAGGAGGACGACCCGCCGGACCCGGGCCGTCCAGGAACGGTGGAACCAGCTCCGGACCGGTCGACCCCGATGGGTCGGCCCGTAGTGGCAGGCGGACCGGACGACCAGTCCCCCCATGCTGTGCCCGATCAGGGTGATCTCCTCCACCGGCACCGGCCAGGCCCGGACCAACCCGTCGGGGAGCCGGGCCAGCGCGTCCCGCTCCACGGAAGGTCGGAGCCCAGGTGGCGGAGGGTCATGGGGATGGCCAGCGGTGAGCCCTGGTCGGCCAGGACGTCCCCGAGGAGTCCGTTCAGGACGGCCCGGGCGTCGTCACCCCGTCCGGGCAGGGAGGCCAGGGCCTGCCAGAGCCGACCGGCGGCGGCGACGGACACGGCCGGAGCCTACCCGGGGGACCCCGTGGGCCACCCCGGGCCGCCTAGCCTGCGGAAATGCCCACCAACGAGGCCGAGCGACGGCGCTGGAACGACGAGGACTGGGCGGCGATGTGGCCCCGTCGGGAGCAGCTCACCGACACCGTGACCCCCTACCTTCTCGGAGCCCTCGACCTCCGACCCGGCGAGGCCGTCCTCGACGTCGGCTCCGGGGGCGGGAAGACCGCCATCGCCGCCTCCCGGGTCGTCGCCCCGGGGGGACGGGTGGTGGGGGCCGACATCTCCGAGCCCCTCCTGGCCCTGGCCCGGCGCCGTGCCGCCGAGGCCGACGCCACCGGATGCTCGTTCATGTCCGCCGACGTCCAGACCGACCCCGTCGAGGGGAGCCCGTTCGACGTGGCCCTCAGCCAGTTCGGGGTCATGTTCTTCGAGGATCCCGTCGCCGCCTTCACCAACATCGCCGGCCTCCTCCGCCCGGGTGGCCGGCTCGGCTTCGCCTGCTGGCAGTCCCTCGACCGGAACCCCTGGTTCGTCGGCCCCGTCCTGGCCCCCTTCGTCCCCGCTCCCCTGCCGGCCGGCCCGGGGACCTCCCCCACCGGGCCCTTCACCCTGGCCGACCCCGACCGGGTCACGACCATCCTCACCGCCGCCGGCTTCGCCGACGTGGACGGGGTCGACCACGAGCTGGTGGTGGAGGCGGCGGGGCTGGCCGTCATCGACGAGGCCCAGCTCCGCTTCATGGGGGTCCCCGAGGCGGAGATGGAGGGGGCCCGCGCCGTGGTGGAGGTCCACCTGGCCCGGTTCGGGGAGCCACGGGGGCTGTGCCGCTTCCCCCTGGCCTTCCAGATCTTCACGGCCCTCCGGCCCGCCGGGCCCGGAGCTGGGCGATCCCCCCGTTGATGGCCTCGCCGATGAGCCGGTCGTTGTCCTTCGAGATGAACCGGTGGACCCGCTTCTCGAGGAGGAGCCGGGCCAGGGGGTTGAAGGCCTCGTAGGTCTCCCGGAAATGGATCCGGGTCCGCCCCTCCCCGAGGTCCTCGAGCCGGGTCCAGCCCTCGGCCCTCGACCAGAGGGGCTTCCCGATGGCGTCGTACTTCCAGGACTCCACCGGCCGCACCTCGGTCAGCCACTCCCAGGAGCGGCCCACCCCCCCGGAGAGGAGGTAGCGGGGGACCCGGAAGGTGCAGTGCCGGATGAGCCCCTCCCCCACCTCGTCGCCGGGGTGGAGGATCTCGATGGTGACCCCCGAGGCCGTCGGGGGTCGGGGCCCCCGGTACCAGAAGAGCTTCCAGACCTCGGCCGGGGTCCCCTCGACGTCGACGTGGAACTGGTGGTCCTGCACGGTCAGTCCCTCCGGGCGCAGACGATGAGGATCACCTGGTGCCGCCCCTCCACCAGCCCAGCATGGCATCCCCACCCGCCCTGGACACCTGACGACCCCGGCCCCCCGGGGAACCGCTCAGCAGGCGGCGGCCCGGTCCAGGAAGGGTTGGAGACCGTCGAAGGCGGCCGGGACGTCGTCGGGACCGCCGGCGAAGAAGAGGGCGGCCACCTTGTCCGCCCCGGCCTCGGCGTACTGGTCGATCATCTCGGGGGTGAAGGCCTGGAAGTAGGGGCAGACGGTGACGGTGATCTGGGACCGGCTCCGGCCCTCGGCGGCGAGGAGCTCGTCGAGACGGGCCAGGGGGGCGGCCAGGTCGGCGGGGAGCCGGTTGAAGGTGTGCCAGCCCTGGCCGGCCCGGGCCGTCCGCCGCAGGGCCGGCTCCCCCTCCCCGCCGATGTGGATGGGGGGATGGGGGCTCTGGACCGGCTTGGGCTGCATGGAGCAGGAGGGGAGGGTGTAGAGCTCCCCCTCGAAGGCCGAGGGCTCGTCGCACCACAGGGTGTCGAGGACGGCGAGGTACTCGTCGGTCCGGACGCCGCGCCGGGCGAAGGGGACGTTCAGGGCCTCGAACTCCTCCTCGAGCCAGCCCACCCCCACCCCGAGGTCGACCCGGCCCTTCGAGAGCCAGTCGATCGTCCCGACCTCCTTGGCCGTGTAGACGGGGTTCCGCTGGGGAAGGAGGAGCATGGCCGTCCCCAGCCGGACCTCCCGGGTGCAACCGGCCAGGAAGGCCAGGGTGGTGAGGGGCTCGAGGAGGCCTGTCCCCGGGGGGATGGGCATCTTCCCGTCGTCGGCATAGGGGTAGGCCGAGGCGTAGTTCTCGAAGAAGACGACGTGCTCCCCCACCCAGATCGTCCCGATCCCCCGCTCGTCGGCCTCCCGGCCCACCGCCTCGAGGAGCTCGGGGGTGGTGAAGGGGTTCGGGGTCGGCATCCAGAGGTCGATTCGCATACCGGGATCCTTCCTCAGCGGGCCAGGCCCTGGAGGAGGAAGTCGCAGATCTCGTCCACGGCCTCCTCCAGGGGAAGCGGGGCCGGGTCCCCGGCCCGGACCGACATGGCCCCGTAGATCTGCTGGCCGATCAGGGCCGCACCCCGGGCCGGGTCGAGGGCCCGGAACTCCCCGGCCTCCACCCCGGCCCGGACCAGGTCCTCCAGGAGCCGGGCCATGTCGAGGGCGATGGTGGCCAGCTCGGCGTCGACGGCGGCCCCGGCGTTGCCGGGGGCCGACTGGGTGGCCACGGCCAGCCGGAAGAAGGCCGAGTTGTCGTCCATCCGCTCCAGCAACCCCCTGACGACGGCCCGGAGCCGGAGCCGGGGGGTGGCGTCGACCTCCGAGGCCCCCGCCACCGCCGACTGGACGAGCCCGTACATCTGCTTCAGGCAGGCCCGGAGGAGCTCGTCCCGGTTGGCGAAGTAGACGTAGATCGTCGACCGGGCCACCTGGGCCTCGGCCGCGATCTCGTCCATGGAGACCTCCGTCGTCCCCCGCTCCCCGAAGAGCCGCCGGGCCACGTCGATGATCTGGTCCCGCCGGAAGTCCCGGATGACGTCCTTCAGCTGGTCCGGCGACCGCCGCCCCACCTGCTCAGACCCGGCCCAGGGGCGCCGAGGGGGTGAAGGCCACCGGGAGGTGCTTGACCCCGTTGATGAACTGGGACTGGAGCCGGTCGGCGGGCCCGTTGGGCCGGAGGTCGGGGAGCCGGTCCAGGAGGTGGTCGAAGATGACCCGGATCTCCATCCGGGCCAGGTTGGCCCCCAGGCAGAAGTGGGGCCCCCCGCCCCCGAAGGCCATGTGGGGGTTGGGGCTCCGGCCCACGTCGAACCGCATCGGGTCGGCGAAGACCGTCTCGTCCCGGTTGGCCGAGGAGTGGAAGAAGATGACCTTGTCGTCCTCGGCCAGCTTCCTCCCGTTCAGCTCGAACGGCGCGGTGACGGTTCTCCGGAAGTTCATCACCGGGCTCACGAACCGGAGCATCTCCTCCACCGCCGAGGGCAGGAGGGACCGGTCGGCCCTGAGCCGCTCCCACTGGTCCGGGAACTCGAAGAAGGCCAGCATCGCCCCGGAGACCAGGTTCCGGGTCGTCTCGTTCCCGGCGATGGTGAGCATCAGGAAGAAGAGCTCGAGCTCGAGCTCGGTGAGCTGCTCCCCGTCGAGCTCGATGTTGGCCAGGACCGTCATGAGGTCCTCGTGGGACCCGACCCGCTTCTCGGCGAAGAGCTGGGCCGCGTAGGCGTAGAGCTCGAGGGAGGCGTTGGCGGCGTCCTCCTCGGTCAGCCCGAACTCGGGGTCCTCGTACCCGACCATCCGGTTCGACCAGTCGAACATCCGGTCCCGGTCCTCGGCCGGGACCCCGAGGAGCTCGGCGATGACGATGAGGGGGAGCCGGGAGGAGACCTCGGTGACGAACTCCGCCTCCCCCTTCTCGCAGACCCCGTCGATGATCTCGTCGGTGACGCTGTGGATGGTCTCCTCGAGCTGGGACACCATCCGGGGGGTGAACCCCTTGTTCACCAGCCGCCGGTACCGGGTGTGCAGGGGCGGGTCCATGTTCACCATCATCAGCCGGTGCTGCTCGACGACGTCGTCGGGGAGCTCGAAGGGGAGCGATCCCCGCCGGAACGAGGAGAAGTGCTCGTAGTCCCGGTTGACGGCGACGCAGTCCTCGTAGCGGGTGACGGCCCAGAACCCCGGCCCGGCCGGCTCCTCCTGCCAGTGGACAGGGTCGTGCCGGCGGAGGAACGTGAAGTAGTCGTGGGGCACCCCCGCCGCGAAGGTGCGGGAATCGGCAAGATCGACGGCCTCGGTCAACTCCATGGTCGGACATCCCCTCCTGTGTATCGAACAGGCAGTCCGATCCATCGGATCGTACGTCACAATGGGGTGGGCGTCAACGCGGCGACCTGTCCCCCGGGCTCGCCGGCCCTACCATTCCCTCACCATGGCCCTCCCCAGCCGGCTCCCCCGACGCCGCCACCTCGGCCCTCTCCTGATCCTGGCCCTCCCCCTCCTCCTGGCTGCGTGCGGTTCGGCCGGTGGCAAGGGCGACGGGGGCCCGGCCACCACCAACCCCGGGGGGACCCTCCCCCCCGTCTCCGTCCCCGTCACCGTCCTCGGGGGCCAGGGCACCCCCAAGGGGGCCAACCCCGAGGTGGAGGTGACCGTGGGGAGCTCCCCCCCGGTCCGGGTCCTCCTCGACACCGGCTCCGTCGGCCTCCACGTCTTCGCCCCCGCCATCCGGACCGGGCCCGGCTCCGGGGTGACGGCCACCACCACCAGGAACACCATCACCTACGCCGGGGGGAGCGTCTTCACCGGGGTCGTCGCCGACGCCGTCGTCACCATCGGCTCCCAGGCCACGGCCCGGCCCGTCCCCTTCGGCCTCATCACCAGCACCTCCTGCGACGCGGCCAAGCCCACCTGCCCCACCGCGGCCGGGATCACCGCGGCGATCGCCGCCGGGGACGACGGGATCCTGGGGATCGCCATGAATACCTCCGGCCAGGACCTGGCCAGCCCCATCCTGGGCATGCCCGGGAGCCTGGGCCAGACCTGGAGCCTCCACCTCTCGGGCTCCTCGGGGACCCTCGTCCTCGGCGCCCCCCTCCCCACCGGGCCGACCGTCACCACCATCCCCCTCCGCTCCCTCGGGACCACCGGCGGGACCGCATTCTGGGGGGACTCCTCCATCAGCCTCTGCGTCGCCGTCGGGACCACCCGGGGCTGTGTCCCCGGCCTCCTCGACTCGGGGACCGCCGCCGTCCAGCTCCACGGGACCCCCCTCGCCGGGGCCCCCGTCACCGCCGGGACCTCCACCGTCACCCCCGGCCTCCCCCTCTCGGTCTCCCTCCCGGGGGCCGCCACCCCCTTCTGGAGCTTCACCACCGGAACCTCCCGGTCGGAGAACCTCGTCATGGTCCAGGCCCAGAAGACCCCCTTCGTCAACCTCGGGGTGGCCGGTTTCTACGCCTTCACCGTCACCTACGACGAGCCGGCCGGCACCGAGACCCTCCTCCCGGGGGGCTGAGCCATCGAGGGATTCTGCGACCCCGCCTTCGAGGCGGTTCGGGACGCCTTCGCCGGGAACTTCTCGGCCCGGGACGAGGTCGGGGCGGCCGTGGCCGTCACCCTGGGGGGGAGGCCCGTGGTCGACCTCTGGGGGGGCTGGGCCGACACCGGCCGGCGGCGGCCCTGGACGGAGGACACCCTGGTCGACATCTTCTCGGTGGGGAAGGCCCTGGTGGCCCTCGTCGTCCTGATCCTGGTCGAGGAGGGCCGGATCGACCTCGGGGACCCCCTGTCCCGCCACTGGCCGGAGTTCGGCGCCGCCGGCAAGGAGGGGATCACCCTCCGGCAGCTCCTCAGCCACCAGGCCGGCCTCCCCGGCGTCCGCCGGGACCTCCCCCCCGGGGCCCTCTACGACTGGGGGGCCATGACCTCGGCCCTGGCCGCCGAGGCACCCTGGTGGGAACCGGGCTCGGCCCACGGCTACCACGTCAACACCCTCGGCTTCCTGGCCGGGGAGCTCGTCCGCCGGGTCACCGGACAGACCTTCGGTGCCGCCTTCGCCGACCGGGTGGCCCGGCCCCTCGGAGTCGACCTCCACTTCGGGACCGGTCCCGGGGACGACGACCGGACCGCCGACTTCCTCTTCCCCCCCGACCACGGCATCCGCCTCCGCCCCGTCTACGGGAACCCCCCCGGCATCTCCGGCCTCGGGACCGTGAACAGCCGGGCCTGGCGGGCCGCCCAGCACCCCTCCACCAACGGCCACGGCAACGCCCGGGGGTTGGCCCGGGTCTTCGGAGCCCTGGCCACCGGGGGCACCCTCGGACCGCTCCGCCTCCTCGGGGCCGACACCCTGGCCGGGGCCACCACGGAGGTCGTCTCCGGGCCCGACCTCGTCCTGGGCCGGCCCTCCCGCTTCGGGATCGGCTTCCAGCTCAGCCAGCCCGAACGGCCCCTCGGCCCCAACCCGGGGGCCTTCGGCCACTTCGGGGCGGGAGGATCCCTCGGCTTCGCCGACCCCGAGGCCGGGATCGGCTTCGGCTACACCATGAACCGCTACGGCCACCTCTGGCAGGACCCCCGCAACCGTGCCCTCATCGACGCCCTCTACGCCTCCCTCTGATCCCTCCCGGGCCCCTCCCGATCTACAGTCCTTTCATGCCCAGCCTCTACCTCTCCGGCCGGCCCGAGGCCGACACCCTCCTCTCCAATGATCCCCTCGCCCTCCTCATCGGGATGGTCCTCGACCAGCAGATCCCCCTGGAGTGGGCCTTCGCCGGCCCGGCCGAGCTGAAGCTTCGCCTCGGGGGCCACCTCGACGTCCGGGCCCTGGCCGCCATGGACCCCGACGAGCTCGCCGCCGCCTTCTCCGAGCGACCCGCCCTCCACCGCTACCCCACTTCGATGGCCCGCCGGGTCCAGGAGCTCTGCCTCCTCGTCGTCGACAAGTACGGGGGCAAGCCCGAGAAGGTCTGGACCGGCGCCACCTCTGGGAAGGACCTCGTGGCCCGCCTCCACGAGCTCCCCGGCTTCGGGGCCCAGAAGGCCAGGATCTTCGGGGCCCTCCTGGCCAAGCAGCTCGGGGTCCGCCCCGAGGGCTGGGAGGCCGCCACCTCCCCCTTCGGTGATCCCGGCACCTTCCGCTCCGTGGCCGACATCGTCTCCGCCGACACCCTGGCCCGGGTCCGGGCCTACAAGCAGGATATGAAGGCCGCCGCCCGGGCCGCCGCCGAGAAGGCCCCGGCCAAGAAGGCCCCGGCCAAGAAGACGGCCGCCGAGAAAGCCCCGGCCAAGAAGGCCGGCGGGGGTCGTTGAACCCTGATCGAGCCTCGCTGCTGGCGGGGCGGCGGCTCTATCTCTGCACCGGGGACCGGCCCGACCTGGCCCGGTTCCTCGAGGCCTGCATCGGGGGCGGGGTCGACCTGGTCCAGCTGAGGGAGAAGACCCTCGAGGCCGGGCCCCTGCTGGCCCGGGCCCGGCTGGCCCGGGCCGTCTGCGCCGAGCTGGCGGTCCCCTTCATCTTGAACGACCGGCCCGACCTGGCCCTGGAGGTTGAGGCCGATGGGGTCCACGTCGGCCAGGACGACGCCCCAGCGGCCCTGGCCCGCCGGATCCTCGGGCCCGGGGCCGTCATCGGCCTCTCCACCCATGCCGAGGCCGAGCTCGACGCCAGCCGGTCCGAGCCCGTCGACTACGTCTCGGCCGGGCCGGTGGAGGCCACCCCCACCAAGCCGGGCCGGTCCGGGACGGGCCCCGACTATCTGACCTACGCCGCCGGCCGGGCCGGACGGCCGGTCTTCGTGACCGGGGGGGTCACGCCGGAGGCGGTTCCCGCCCTGGCCGCGGCGGGGGCCCGGCGGTTCGTCGTGGTCCGCTACCTGACCGGATCGGCCGATCCCGGGGCGGCGGCCCGGCGGCTCCGAGAGGCCGTCGACGAGGCGGTCGGGGACGGCGAGGCCTGAGCGGCACTCACTTCAGGACCCTGATCGCACAGGTGGTCCCGGGCGCACGGGCCAGCCGGCCGTCTCCGGTCAGGAGCTCGCAGCCCAGGATCTCGGCCAGGGCCACGTAGGTGGCGTCGTAGGGCGTCGCGTTGGCCCGGAGCTCGTAGGCCCTCCGCATCAGCGGCGCCGTCGGGAAGCGGTCGATGGGAAGTTCCTCGAGATCTTCGACGGCGGTGGCAAACCGCTTGGCGGAGAGCAGGCCGGCTGTCCAACGCTTGCGGAGGACCGAGACCGATTCGACGTCGACCAGATCCGGGGCGGCGACGTCCCGGGCAACCCGCAGCTCGGCCCGACACCGGCGGCCGTCGGCACCGTCGTCGGCGATGACCGTGGCGAGGATGGAGGCGTCGACGACGATCACCGATCCGACCGGGCCTCGTCGAGATCCTCGACCGCCTGGGACAGCCCGACCCGGCCACCCCGATGCCGCTCGATGCGGTCCAGCACATCCTCGAGCGAGGGCTTCAGGGCCATCCGGTGGAATTCTCTCGAGAGGTACTGCTGCAGTGACTGGCCCCGCTCCTGGGCCCGACGCTGCAACGCGGCGTGTACCGCCTCGGGAATGTCCCGTACGAGCACGTTCGGCATGCTTGCATTTTGCAAGCAGACGACCACGGTGTCAACACCGGGCTTCGAGGAGGCCCAGGGTCTGGAGGCCCACGGTGAGGACGACCCAGGCCCGGGCCGGGTCCCGGGGATCGTCGACGAAGGTGGCCGTCACGTTCTCGACCAGGGTCCGGGTCTCGGAGGAGAGGGGGTTCTGGCCCAGGGGACGACGGTGGCGGCGGCCACGGCCCCGGTGAGGTCGGCCCGGACGTAGGGGAGGCTGTCGGGGAGGAAGACCTGGAACGACCCCACCGTCGTGGTCCGGCCGGCGTTGGTGTCGACACTCACGACGCTATCCGGACCGGCCCCCCTCGGCCGGGTTCCTCAGAGGTGCCGGGTCAACCGGGCCACCACCCAGACAGCCAGGACGAGGGCGGGGAGGGCACCGAGGACCCAACGCCAGAGCCGACTCCGACGGACCCGGCCCGTTCCCGGGGTCGGGGGGCCACCCTGGCGCCGGACCCCCACGGCGAACTTCCGGTAGCTCGTGACCTTGCCCGACATGAGCCCCCGGCGCGATCCCAGCCGCCGACCGGCCGCTCCCCGGATGGGCTCGAGCCGTCGGTCCCTGGCCCGTTGCCGGCGCTGCTTGCGCTGTCGGTCGCTCTTCGGGGCCACCACCGCAGCCTGCCACGGCCGGGCCCCGGACCGGCGACGTCAGGCCGCGCCCCGGGTGCTGTCGTCCAGGTCGGACCGGCTGACGGTGATGTCGCCGAAGGCGCTGCGGGCCCGGACCTCGACCGTGTCCTCCGAGGGCCCGGGCTTCCCGCCCACCTCCAGGAGGTTGCGGACATGGCCGAACCCGGTGTGGAGGTCCAGCCAGGCCGTCACCCCGGGCCGGACGGCGACGTCCACCTTGCCGCAGGCCGTCTCGGCCACCACCACGCCGCCATCGACGCCGTCGAGACGGATGTCGCCGTTGGCGGTCCGGGCCGTCACGGCGGCCCGGGACCGGTCGACGCCGATCCGGCCGTTGGCGGCCCTGACCCAGAGGTCGCCGCCCGCCTCGCCGATCCAGGTGTCGCCGTTGCTGTTCCTGACCGTCGCCGAGCCCCCGATCCGGGCCACCCGGACCGCTCCCGTGCCTGTGGCGAGCTCGCCGTCGCCCGCAACCTGCTCCACAGTGATGTCTCCCGCTCCCGTCGTGTAGTGGCAGTCGCCCAGGGTCCCGGTGCACACCAGCGTGGCGAGCCCGGCGTGGCCGCGCAAGTGGGAGCCGGCGGGCAGCTCGATCCGCACGTCGATCGACTCACCGCCGCCCCGGAAGCTGAGCCGCTTCCACCGCATGGAGCCCTTGACCCGGAGGACGCCGCCGGCGAACTCGACGCCGGTCTGCTCCGAGGCGGTCACGTCGGCGCGCTTGGCCGGATCGCTGGGCCGCACCTCGACCACGGTGTCGAGCCGGTCGGACGCCACGATCCGGAGATCGCCGACGCCGACATCCAGGGTGACCGAGATCGGATCGGGGGTGTCGAAGCTGGGCATGGCGGTCCTTTCTGACAGGTGTCGGTCGGTGGTCACGAGCGGGCCCAGCCGGTGACGCGCTGGGAGCCCTGCGGGCCTCGTGGCCCGGACGGTCGCCTCGGGTCGCCCCGTTCCAGGGTGGCGGCGGCCGCCCGGACCAGCCAGGCGTTGACGGAGAGCCCCTCGACGGCCGCAGCCTGATCGACCCGGGCCTTGAGGTGGTCGGGCATCCGGAGGTTGACCCGGGCCGTTCCCCCCTCGTCCGCCGCCGGACCCCCGACGTCGCCGTCCGACCAGCCCCCCGGGGCCGTGACGGTCCCGACGGCGGAGACGTCGTCGGTGGGATCCACCGGCACCGTCACGACGAACTCCGGATCGCGACCCCGCAGGCGGACCTCGACCGAGCCGGGAGCGAGGTCGCAGGTGATCTCCCGGGCCGCGTCGCTCAGGGCGTCGAGGAGGGAGAGGCGGATGGCGGCGTCGAGGGGTCCGACGAGCCGCTCGGCCAGGACCCGGGCCTCCTCACCGCCCGCCTCGGCCACTGCCTCGAGCTGGCGGTGGATCTCCTCGATGTACGGTCCCAGGTCCATGTGTGTCACTTTGGCACACTCTTGGCACCACTTCAACCCATCCTTGTGCCAGACATATGCCAGTCCAGGCTCAACTGCGCGTGGACGGTCTGTCAGACGGCGGCGGCCCTGAGCTCGGCCATGACCGGTTCGGGCCAGCCCACGATCCGGATCCGGGCCGGCTCCATCCCGGGGACGGCCTCGATGAAGTCGGCGGCGATGGTGCAGGCCGCCTCCCAGGGGACCTCGAGGGTCTCGATGACACCTTCCCCTCCCAGCATGACGAGGTCGGCCCGGGGGAGGAGGCCGTTGTTGACCCCCTTGGCCCAGCTGGCCCGGGACACCACCCGGCCGTCGGGCTGCTCGGCCACGAGGAGCTTGGCCACGAAGACGTCCTCCCCGGTCCGCTCGAAGAGGTCGGCCAGGACGGCCCGCTGCTCGTCGTACTCGTAGAGGGCCAGGATCCGCTCGGCCCGGGCCACGGCGTTCACCAGCCCGGGGTCGGGCGGGGGCTGCCAGACGGCGACGGCGCCGTCGGACCGGGCGGCGACGTAGGGAACGGGGGAGAGTCGCCGGGGGGCCTGGGTGTAGACCTCCTCGGCCCAGGCCAGGGCGGCGGTGACCCGGTCCCGGTCGTCGAGAGGCACGAGGCAGAAGGTGTCCCGGCTGGGGACCAGGGCCAGGGCAGGGCCGCCCACGGCGTCGGCGACGGCGTCGAAGAGGCCGGGAACGGCCAGCCAGGACGAGGCGTAGCCGTCGGGCCCGACGATGTGGAAGGCCCCGGGGACCGCCTCCGACTCGGCCAGGGGCAGCTCGGACGAACCGAGGTTGGCCACGGCCCGTTCCTCGATCTCGGCGGCGGCGACCCCCCATCGCCCGAGGTCGTCCTCGGTCACGAAGCTCATCGAGGTGGGTTGGTCGACGGCGGTGACCTTGACGACGAAGGGGGCGAACGGGGTCCAGGCCACCGGCTTGGCCCCCCGGGTGGCGCTCTGGGCCACCCAGCCGATGCCCTTCAGACCGGGCATGAGGGAAGCGGACGCATCCGGCCAGTCCGCCTTGCCCTCGTCCCTGCTGGCCATGACCAGGAACTGCCCGATCCGGGCCTGGCGCTCCTCGGACCCCACGCCGGCGACCTCGGCGAAGAGGTTCTCGAGGTAGACCTCGAGCGGCCCCTGGTGGCCGGACCGGTGGACGGTGAGCCGGAGGTCGCCGCGCCGGTCGACCCCGGAGACCCCCGGGATCCGCAGCAGCAGACCCCGGATCTCGTCGGTGAACGCCCCCTGGGGCGTCCCCCTCCCCCTCCGACCGAGCACGCAACAGACTATCCGGGGGACCTTCCCGCCAGCCCAGCTTGACTTGTATCTAACTATATTGCTAAATAGCGAGATGGCAGAAGACGACGCATCGGTGTTCCGGGCCCTGGCCGACCCCACCCGCCGGCAGATCCTCCAGGACCTCCGGGGCGGCGAGCTCTCGGCCGGCGAGATCGCCTCCCGGTTCTCCATCAAGGGACCCTCGGTGTCCCGGCACCTCTCCATCTTGAAGGGGGCCGGCCTGGTCCGGGAGCGACGGGATGCCAACCGGATCCTCTACACCCTGGTCGAGGACCGGCTCGCCCTCTGCGTGGGCGGCTTCCTCTCCACCGTCTGCCCCGAGCAGGTCGTCCTCCGCCGCCGTCAGTCCCGCCGGGCCGCCGGGACCCCGACGTGAGACGGCCGGTGCTCGAGGCCGTCATGGAACGACGGATCCTCGTCAACTACCGGATCGATCCCGGCACCATGGCCGGGCTCCTCCCCTCCCCCTTCCGTCCCACCCTGGTCGGAGGCCAAGCCCTGGCCGGCATCTGCCTCCTCCGGCTGGGAGCGGTCCGCCCTGCCGGACTGCCCCGGGTGCTCGGACTCACCATGGAGGGTGCCGCCCACCGGGTGGCCGTGACCTGGGACACGGCCGACGGACCGGCGCAGGGCGTCTACATCCCCCGGCGGGACACCTCGTCCCGGCTGGCCACCCTGGCCGGGGGTCGGGCCTTCCCCGGCTGGCACCACCGGGCCCGGTTCGACGTGGAGGAGGCCGCCGGCCGCTACCGGATCGGGGTCACGAGCCGGGACGGCCGGATCCGACTCACGGTGGCCGCCCACGCCGACCCTTCGGCGGAGGTCGACCTGTCGGGATCGGTCTTCGGCGATCTCGGGACCGCCTCCGAGTTCTTCCGCTCGGCGCCCGCCGGCTACGCCACTACCCCGACCGACGGGATGTTCGACGGCGTCGAGCTCGAGACCGGAGCGTGGGCCATGAGCCCCGTTCACCTCGACGATGTCTCCTCCAGCTTCTTCGACGACTCCAGGGCGTTCCCGCCCCGGACGGCCGTCCTCGACAGTGCCTTCCTCATGGAGGGCCTGCCCACAAGGTGGCGGGCGCTGCCTGAGCTCCGGGCGGCCGAGCCGGTGAGGGTCGGGACATCGTCGTGACCACCCTGGCGTGGACGGAGCGGTGCCGGGCCCGCCGGGACACCGTCGACGCAGACCCCCGGGCTGGAACCACTCTCCGCATCCTGGCCGACTGGGCCGGTACCGGCTGCTGCGCCGGCATGGTGGCCGGTGCCCTCTACGGAGGCGTGGTCCTCATGGTCTCGGGCGCGTGGTTCGTGGCCTTCCTCGGCATCCTCTTCGGAGGGGTCGTCGGCGGACTGGTCGGGGTCATCGTCGGGGTTCTCGTCGGGACGGTCCTGGCCGTGCTGACCCGCACCGGGTATCTCGGTCCCCTCGCCCCCAGCCGCACCCGGCGGTCCAGATCCGTGGCTGCGGTGACGACGGCCATGCCCGGGCTCGCCCTCCTGGCCACCGTCGGCGGAATCGGCGGGCGGCTCTTCCTCGTCCTGGTCCCCGTGGCACTGGCCACCGCGGTGGCTGCGGTGGCTGCCGGCCGGATCCCCCCGGGCCGGCCCTGACCGGGTCAGCGGGCCCCGACCGCTCCTGACCGGCTGATGGCCACGTCGTCCTCGCCCAGGTAGGAGGAGAGGACGGCGGGGTGGCTGAGGACCTCGGCCGGGGTGCCCTCGGCGATGACCTCGCCCAGGTGGAGGCAGATCAGACGGTCGGCGATGGAGCGGACCAGGGGGACGTCGTGCTCGATGATGACGAAGGCGGCCCCGGTCCGGTCCCGGAGGCCGAGGAGCTGGGGTCCGAGGGCCTCGGACTCCCGTTGGGCCAGTCCCGAGCTGGGCTCGTCGAGGAGGAGGACGCTGGGCCGGTGGCCGACGATGCAGGCCAGCTCGACGATCCGGCGGGTGCCGGTGGAGAGCTCGGAGACGAACCGGTCCCGGACCTGGGCGAGCCCCTGCTCGTCGAGGAGCTCGTCGACGCGCCTCGCCAGCTCGGCCTCCGAGGACTTCACCGAGTGGGTCCACCACATGGCCAGGAAGGGGTCGGCCACCGGCACCGAGCATTCGAGGGCCGCCGCCACCGTCTCGGCCACCGTCAACGACGGGAAGAGGCGGGCATCCTGGAAGACCCGGCCCAGGCCGGCCCAGGCCCGGGAGGCGGCCGGGGCGTCGGTGACATCGTGGCCTCCGAGGACGACCCGGCCGATGTCGGGGGTGAGGAAGCCGGAGCAGACGTCGAAGAGGGTGGTCTTGCCGGCCCCGTTCGAGCCGATCACGCCCAGGATCTCCCCGGGCCCGACGTGGAGGTCGACGTCGGTGAGCGCCGCCACCCCGCCGAAGTGCTTGGAGACGCCGTGGACGGCGAAGGCGGGACTGCCGGCGACGGGAACCGGCGGGGCCGACGGGGCGGCAGCGGCGGCGTCCTCGGCCGGCGGGGGGAGCTCGTCGTGGCTGCCGAGGAACACCGACCGGAGGAGATCGGGCCGCTCGTGGAGCTCGGCCGTGGCGCCCGTGAAGATGACCCGGCCCCGTTCCAGGAAGACGGCCCGGCGGGCCAGGGCGGTGGCCACGTTGAAGGACTGCTCGACGACGACGACGGCCACCCCGGTGTCGGCCAGCCGGCGGATCACGTCGAGGAGCTCGGCCACGACGGTGGGGGCCAGGCCCAGGGAGAGCTCGTCGATCATCAGGAGCCGGGGGGAGCAGAGCAGGGCCTGGGCGATGGCCAGCATCTGCTGCTCGCCGCCCGAGAGGAGCCCGGCCCGCACCGGCCGGCGCTCGTGGAGGCGGGGGAAGAGGTCGTGGACGAAGGCCCTGGACTCGACCAACCCGGTACGACCCGAGCCGGCGCCCCGGCGGGCCACCCAGCCGGCCATGGCCAGGTTCTCGTCGACGGTCAGGGAGGGGAAGACCCCCCGTCCTCCCGAGACCACGGCGATCCCGGCCCGGACCCGGTCCTCGGGGTCGAGCCTGGAGATGTCCCGACCGTCGAAGAGAATCCGGCCCCGGCGGGTGGGGAGGACGCCGGCGATGGCCCGGAGGGTGGTGGACTTCCCGGCCCCGTTGGTGCCGAGCAGGGCCAGGACCTCGCCCCGGGCCACGGTGAAGCTCACGCCGGCCAGGATCCTGACCTGTCCGATGTGGACGTCGGCGTCCTCGACGGCGAGGAGGGGGATGCTGCCCACCTCGTTGCCGGTGGCGGCCGGGTCGACCGGGACCGGCTCGGGCTGGGCCGGGTGGAGGGCGGCGGCCATGGAAGCGATGGACTCGGCCGTGGCCAGCGCCGCGGTGAGGGCCGGGCCGGCCACTAGGGGCGCAGGAGCGGTCTCAGGGGTGGGTTCCGCCGCGACGGGGGCGGGCACCTCGTCGGTCGTGTCGCGCCCGGGGTCGACCGCCGGGGCCGGCTCTCCGGCGTCGGCGGCCACGTCGAGGGATATGTGGCGCCGGGCCGCCACCCGGCGGAGAAGGGCGTCGCGGAGCTGGTAGACGACACCGCCGAGGCCCTGGGGAAAGATCATGAGGGGGACGAGGAGGCCGAGACCGAGGGCCACCAGGGTGGCCCCGCCGGAGAGGAAGTAGCTGGTGCTCTGGACGAAGGCGGCCCCGAGGACGGCACCGGTCATCGAGCCGAGGCCGCCGATCACCACCATGACGAAGGCGTTGACCGATTCGAGGGGGTCGATCCCGCCGAAGCCGAGACCCCCGAGGGCGACGACGTAGAGGCCGCCGGCCACCCCGGCGATGGCCCCGGAGACGGCGAAGGCGAAGAGCTTGGTCCGGGCCGACCTGATGCCGAAGGCGGCCGCCCCCCGCCGGTTGTCCCGGACAGCGATGACGGCCCGGCCGGCCCGGGAGCGACGGAGATTCCTGGCCACCAGCAGGGTCAGGACGAGGAAGGCCAGGCAGAGCTCGTAGTAGGAGCGGTGGGAGGTGAGCGAGAAGCGGCCGAAGAGCTCGGGCCGGCCCACCGAAGTGGGGTTGAAGAAGGGGAAGTTGGTGCCGGAGAGCAGCCACTCGGAGACGACCACGGCGAAGGCCAGGGTCACGACCCCCATGGCGAGACCCGGGAGCCGGACGGCGAGGGCCCCCACCCCGGCGGCCACCACCGCCGTGACGGCCGCCGTGACCAGGAGAGCGGCAAAGAGGTCGGCGTCGGCGTGAACGATCATGGTTCCGGTCACGAGGGCCCCGATGCCGGCGAAGCCGAACTGGCCCAGGCTGATCTGACCGGACCAGCCCGTCACCACCACCAGGGAGACGGCCACGATGGCGAAGATCACGATGAAGGTGACGAGCACCACCGACGAGGGGGCCATGGCCAGGGGGACCAGGGCGGCGGCGGCCAGGAGGACGACGAGGAGTGCGATCTTGGTGATGCGGACCTCGGGAAGGCGGGCCAGGGCGGTGGGGACGGGGCGGACCTCGCCGACGGCCACGTAGTCGCCGAGGCCCTGGTCGTCGACCCGGCCGTGGCGTTGGCGACGGAAGGCCAGGCCCACCAGGACCAGGACGAAGAGGGCCACGTCGGAGTAGGTGCTGCTGGCGAAGGACCAGAAGACAGCCTGCTGGAGGACCCCGATGACGAGCGACCACCCCACCGCCTCGGGCAGGGACTCGAAGCCGGCCAGGGCGAAGGCGGCCAGGGCCGGCAGGAGGTCGATCGGGGTGGGCGGGGACCCGGCCAGCTGGGTCTGGAGGATCGGCATGGTCAGGATGGCCCCGAGGCCGGACAGGCCGGCGGCCACCATCCAGACCACCCGGCTGACACGCCGGGCCGGGATGCCGAGGAGGACGGCCCGTTCAGGGGAGTCGGCCACGGCCCGGATGGCGGTGCCGTGCTCGGTCCGGGCCAGGAACCACCACAGGCCGGCCAGGACGAGCGGGACGGCCACCATGGCCACCGCCGTGTCCCCGGTGAAGATGAGGGGGTAGACGGTGAATTGGATAGCCCAGGAGCCCGATCCGGTCAGGGGGGAGTGGTAGTTCTGGGGTGAGGCGAACGACCCGGACAGGTGGCTGGTGGCGAACTGGGCCGCCCCCAGCAGCTCGAAGACGCCGATGGTGGCGACGGTCAGGATCAGCCTGGGAGCCCGGCCCAGGCGGCGGATGACGGTGGCGTCGACGGCCCAGCCGACGGCCACGGCCACGGCCAGGCCGATAAGCACCGCCACCACGTAGGGAAGGCCCCAACCGGCCCCGGCCACGAAGGCGAAGGCGCCGCCCAGGGTCCCGATGCCGGCGGTGGCGAAGTTGACGATGCGGGCGGCCCGGTAGACGAGGACCAGGGCCATGGCCGTGAAGGAGGACAGGCCTCCGAGGACGAGACCCTGGAGGACGATGCCGGGGGGCAGGCCCTTGGGGAGCTTCACGACGGCCACCACGGCGGCTGCGACCAGGACGGCCAGGACGCCGGCCATGGGCGGCAGCCGGCGGACGGCCCGGAGCCGGTGGCCGAGGCTCAGAACTTGATCGGGCACTGGAGCTGCTTCCCGCTCGGCAGCCCGGCGGTGGGATCGGAGTAGGAGAAGACCCGGCCGGCGTTGCAGACCTGCCAGGTCCCCTTGATCCCGTCCTGGGGGCTGACGGCGGTGGGGTTCCACTGAAGCATCTGGAAGCTCTGGGACGGCGAGACCGTGCCGGGGGCGAACTGCCAGATCCCGAACTGGCCCCCGGGGAGCGAAGTCGGCAGGGAGTCGAACCCCTCGGCGAAGTGCTGGGGGGTGAGGTCGGGACCGGCGGCCTGGAGGGCGTCGAAGAAGAGGAGGAGGGGCTCGTAGACGCTGGCGTAGGTGGGGGGGACCGGGTTGGAGTCGACCATCCGGAAGACCTTGTAGGCCTCCTGCTGGTCCTGGGGCAGGGTGGCCTCGGCGCCGGAGATGGCATGGGCCCACTGGTCCTGGGAGGGCAGCCGGCTGAAGGCGTCCCCGAAGCCGAGCGACTGCCATTCGGGGTGGTAGTCCTGGGAGTCGGCGGCCTTGGTGAAGTAGATCGGGTAGAGGGGGTCACAGGCGCAGAGGACGGTGGTGACACCCTCGGTCTTGAGCTGGGCGATGGCGTTGGCCGCCTCCGACGTCCCCGACAGCGAGGAGAGGCCGTAGCGGACGATGCCGGCTAGCTTCACGTGGTACTTGGAGGCCAGGATGCTGACGGTGGTGTTGCTGCACTCGGTGTAGGTGGGGGTGTCGGGGATGAGCATCCCGAACACCCGGGTCTTGGTCCTGGTGGTGGCGTCACCGGCGTAGATGGCGGGCAGATGCGCCAGGGCCTGGCCGATCACGGCCGACGACGAGAGCGAGGCCTGCTGGCAGTCGGGCCCGGGGGAGAACTCGTAGGGGGCGAGGGCCTTCATGGCGGGGGCGGACTGGAAGAGGCCACCCACCGAGACGATGCCCTCGTTGGCCAGGGCGTTGTCGTAGAGGGTGGTGTTGAAGAGGGTGGAGACGTCGGCGAAGACGGCCAGGGACTTGGCCGTGGCCGCGTCGGCCTCGGCCTGGGGCTGGTCCTGGCCGCCGGTCTCGAGCAGGACGTCGCCGGTGCCCTGGTAGATCTTCAGGACCACGTGGCGGCCGTAGAGGTCGTAGGCCTGGTTGAAGACCTTGATGTAGTCGTTCATCGACTCGATGGCCTCGGCCTCGTTGCCGATGGCGCCCGGCGCCAGGGACTCGGCCAGGCTGACCTCGGCCGGGGTGGCCGCGAACCGGAAGCTGAGGGTGATGGTGTCCCCGGTGACCCCCACCGAGGTCGAGCCGCCGTTGGCGGCGCCGGCCGGGAAGGCGGGCTGGCATAGCGGGGCGTAGTCCGACCAGGTCACCTGGCGGGCCGAGCCGCCGCAGACGACACCTCCCGCCGACGTGCCGGGATCCCCGGGGGCGTCGCCCGCCGGGTAGTTGATGGCCGGCACCGACGACGGCGTGGTCGACGCCGAGGCGCGGGCCGTCTGGACCCTGGTGGGCGTCACGGTGGCCACGACGGCGAACACGACCAGGCCGATCAGGACCGGAGCGTAGTGGCGGAGGATCTGGCTCCCCGTCATCCCCCGGGCCAGGGACCGACCCGCTTTGGGCTCCCCTGTTTCTGTCCCCCCCTCCCCGGTCATCTCCCCGCGAACTCCTCGGCTCGGGGCCATCGGCGGTGGGCCGGGAACTGTCGGGGGTCCTCACCGGGGCGCATCGCACCAGTGTGCCACGGAGCCCCCGGCCGTGGGCCCCAATTGGCGAATGGCGGCATTCTCAATCGGCCCGGGCGTCGTCGGGCCCGGGCCGGAGGAGGGCCTCCTGGACGATCGTGGCCACCAGGGCCCCGTCGGCGGTGTGGAGCGTGCCCCGGGCCAGCCCCCGGGCCCCGGCGTTGGTGGTGGGCTCGGCGTCGTAGAGGAGCCAGTCGTCGACACGGGCGGGACGGTGGAACCAGACGGCGTGGTCGAGGCTGGCCGACCGCCCCACGTCGAACCGGCACCCGGGGCCGGCGGCCCGGCCCATCAGGGCGATGTCGGAGAGGTGGACGAGCAGGCTGGCGTGGGTGACGGGGTCGTCGCCCACCGGGGCCCGGGTCCGGATCCAGAAGGGATGGAGCTTCGGGAACCCGGCCGGATCGGGAAGGCCGAGGACAGGTCGGATGTCGAAGGCGGACAACGGGATCCAGGACAGGCCGAGCGGGGAGAGCCCTTCGGGGGAGGGGACGGCGGCGGGTGGGCCGAGCTGCCAGTTGGCGCCGGGTTCCTCAGCGTGGAACGAGGCCATGAGCTCCAGGACCGGGACCCCGTCCTGGGAGGCGGTCACGTGCCGGGTCGAGAACGACCCGCCGTCGCGCCACGGCCAGACGTCGAGGACCAGGGGGACTCCCGGCCGGCCGGCCCTGACGAAATAGGCATGGAGGGAATTGACGGGCCGGGTGGCGGCGACGGTCAGGGAGGCTGCCTGGAGGGCCTGGGCCACCAGCTGGCCACCGAAGACCCGGCCGTCGCCGGTGGGAAGGGGGGCGTGGAACCGGACCTGGTCGACCCGGTCGAGCTCGAGGGTCCCGAGCAGCCGGGCCACGGCGTCGTCGTCGCTCAGGGCCGGGCCGGCCCCCAGCCGGGCCAGGAGCTCGAGGTGGCGTTGTCGGGGGTCGGTGACGGTCACAGCTGGGCGGTCAGGCGTTGCGGGGGAGCTCGGAGAACGGGGCCGTCTTGTCGTTGTTGGGCTCCTTGGGCAACCCGAGGACCCGCTCGCCGATGATGTTGCGCTGGATCTGGTCGGTGCCCCCGTAGATGGATGGGGCCTGGGCGAACAGGGCCATGGTGGTGACCATGCCCAGGAAGGGGTTCCCGGTGGCGGCGTCGATCGGGTCCCGGTCCTCGTCCCGGTAGGGGTGGAGCATCCCGGCCGGGCCCACGATCCGGAGCCCGAGATCCCGGGACAGGCGGACCATGTCGCTCATGGCCAACTTGGAGATGTTGGCCATGCCCGGGATGTCCCGCCCGGCCTGCTTGGCCCCCTTCAACCGGAGGTTGTTGAACCGGGCCAGCTCGCCCATGACGTGGAGCCGGACGAGGTCCTGGCGGACGACCGGGTCGGTGTTGGTGCCGTTGCCCTTGGCCAGGTCGACGAGGAGCTTGGCGCTCCCGCTGGCCATGCCGACCACCCCGGATCCGGATCCGCCGCTGCGCCGGGGTCGGCCGGGGGGCGCCAAGAAGTCGCCGGCCCGGCGGTCCAACTGGTCGGCCACGGATCCGGGCATGGCCCCGCCGCCGGCCGCCGATCCCCCGCCCGCCCCCAGACCGGAGCGCTCGTGCATGAGGGTGGTGTTGGCCACGGCCCAGCCGTTGTTCCTCCCGCCGATCAGGGCGTCGGCCCGGACTCGGGCGTCGGTGAGGAAGACCTCGTTGAACATGGCGTGGCCCGTCATCTCCCGGAGGGGCCGAACCTCGACGCCGGGCTGGTGCATGTCGATGGCGAACCAGGTGATCCCCTGGTGCTTGGGGACGTCGACGTCGGTCCGGGCGATGAGCATGCCGTAGTCGGCGGACTGTCCCAGCGACGTCCAGACCTTCTGGCCGTTCACAACCCATTCCTCGCCGTCCTCGACGGCCCGGGTCGACAGCCCGGCCAGGTCGGACCCGGCCCCCGGCTCGCTGAAGAGCTGGCACCAGGACGCCACCCCGGTGACGATGTCGCGGACAAAGCGGTCGATCTGCTCCGGCGAGCCGTGGGTGGCGATGGTGGGCGCGGCCAGGAGGAGCCCGAGGCCGGCCGGGGCGCCCAGGGCCCCGAACCCGGCGATGTCGGTCTGGACCCGGACGGCATCGTTGCGTCCCAGGCCCCGGCCGAAGCTCCCGACGGGAAGGCCGGGGGCGGCCCAGCCGGCCAGGCCCAGGCGCTGCCACCAGACCCCGACGGTGAGGTCGGGATCCCAGTTGTCCTCCAGCCAGGCGTGGAGCTCGTCGAAGACGGCGTCAGACGTGGCGGGGGTGACGGTGGTGTCGGTCATCTCAACCTCCTGGGTGGGTCCCGACGGCGCTGAGCATGCGGTCGATCACGTCGGCCCAGGCCCCGTGGTCGACCGGGGGCAGTTCGAGGGCTCCCACGACGAGGGAGCCGAGAGCCACCATGGTGGTGAAGCGGGTCAGGGCCTGGGCGTCGACGGTGGGATCGATCTCGCCTCGGCCCTGGGCCAGTCGGATCAGCTCGGTGGCAGCCGCCTCCTTGGAGGCGAAGTCCCCCACGACGACACCGGCCACCTCGGGGTCCCGGCCGGCCGTTACGACGAGCTCGAGGAGGAGGGGCCCCATGGCCCGGCTGTTCTGGTCCAGGAGGGCCCCGATCCGCCGGAAGGCGTCGAGAACGGAGGCCTCGTCGCCCGACGCCATCAGCTCGCTGATCACGTCCGGGGCCTGGGTGGCGATGGCGGCGGCGAGGAGCTCGGCCTTGGAGGAGAAGTGGTTGTAGATCGATCCCGGGGTGAGGCCGGCCTCGCTGGCGATCTCGGAGACCCGGGTGCCTCCGTAGCCTCGGGCCAGCAGGACGGTCATGGTGGCCTCGAGCAGCTCGCGGCGGGTTTCATCGGAGGTGACTCCGGCCCGTCGTCCCATCCCGCGACTTTAATGAACGTTTGATTGTTTGTCTAGAGTGGGGAACCGACTCCCGGGTGACCACCCCGGGTCCGTCCGGGGAGGGCCTGATGGCAACCATCACGAGCGCGATCGCAGGTCGTAAGGGAGATACCGTCGCTCTCGTCGACGACTCCGGCGCCACCACCTGGACCGAGCTCGACGAGCGGGTCAACCGGGTCATCCACGGGCTTCGGGCCTCCGGGTTGACGGCCGGCGACACCATCGCCCTGCTGTGCGGGAACCGCCGGGAGTTCTTCGAGGTGACGGTGGCAGCCATGCACGCCGGGCTGCTCGTGGTGCCGGTCAACTGGCACTGGGTGGCCGAGGAGCTGGCCTACGTCATCGACGACTCCGACGCCGCCGCCCTGGTCGTCGACGACCGCTTCGCGGCCGCGGCCGTGGAGGCCTGCACCGACCCCCGGGCCGACCGGTGCCCGACCCGGATCATCGTCGGGGGGACGGTTCCCGACGGGTTCGAGGCCTACGAGAGCCTCCTGGCCCGCTCCGCGGCCGACGAGCCGGCCGACCAGGTCAGCGGGGGCCCGATGTTCTACACCTCGGGGACCACCGGCTTCCCGAAGGGGGTCCGGTCGACGCTGACCGGGGTGGGCCACGACCTGGCCATGGTGGCCATGGTGGCCCAGGCCGCCACCGGCCTCCTCCAGGTCCCGGCCGACGGGGTCACCCTCCTCGAGGGCCCCGCCTACCACTCGGCCCAGTGGGCCTTCTCGGTGTTCCCCCTCCTCGGGGCGGCCAGCACGGTGGTGATGCGACACCACTTTGACGCCGCCGAGCTCCTCCGGCTGGTCGACGACCACCGGGTCACCAACATCCATCTGGTCCCGACCCAGTTCACCCGGCTCCTGAAGCTCCCCGAGGACGTCCGCGGGCGCTTCGAGGGCACCTCCCTTGTGACGGTGATGCACGGGGCCGCCCCCTGCCCGGTGGAGGTCAAACGGCGAATGCTCGAGTGGTGGGGGCCGGTGATCACGGAGTACTACGGCGGGACCGAGGGGGGGTTCCTGACCCTGATCTCCGGCCCGGAGTGGCTGGAGCGGCCGGGGAGCCTGGGCCGGGCCACCCTGATGTCGGACCTCATGATCGTGGCCGAGGACGGCCGTGCCTGCGACGTGGGCGAGTCGGGTCAGATCTACTTCAAGAGCCGTCTGGGCAGCGACTTCGAGTACCACAAGGCCCCGGAGAAGACCGAGGCCGCCCACCTGGCCCCCGGGGTGGGGACGTTGGGGGACATCGGCTACCTCGACGCCGACTGCTACCTCTTCATGAGCGACCGGAAGATCGACATGATCATCAGCGGCGGGGTGAACATCTACCCGGCCGAGATCGAGGGGGTCCTCGTCGGCCACCGGGCCGTCGCCGACGCGGCGGTGTTCGGGATCCCCGACGACGAGATGGGCGAGCAGGTCAAGGCGGCCGTCGAGCTGGTGGCCGGGACCGAGGGGTCGGATGAGCTGGCGGCCGAGCTCATCGCCTACACCCGGGAGCACCTGGCCGGCTACAAGGCGCCCAGGACGATCGACTTCGAGGAGCAACTCCCCCGCCATCCCACCGGAAAGCTCTACAAGCGGCTGCTCCGGGACCCCTACTGGGAGGGGACAGGCCGGCTGATCTGACCGGCCCGGCCCGAGGCCGCCCTGATGAGGACGACGGCCCAGGTCCAGAAGGGCCGCCAGGGCTCGGCCAGCACCCGGAACTCCTCCGGGCCGGGTGGCCCGTCCAGGCCGTAGATGCGAGCGGCCAGGGCCCGGGGAAGGCCCCGACCCGGAGGAGGGCCTCCGGGGTCGGGAAGGCGACCTCGTCCCGGGCGGCCAGCTCGAAGGCCCGGCCGTGGGCCTCCCCGAGGCGCCGGCGGACCACCGTCATCTGCCGGGCCGGACGGCGGGCGCTCAGGACGGCCCGGGCGGCCGCCTCGTAGGGCGAGTAGAAGAGCGGGGGCCGGAGCCCGGGAGCGGCAGCCTGGAGGGAGGCGATGACGGGGTCCCGCTCCCCCACCCGGAGGAACTCCCGGGCAGCGTGGTCGAGGGAGAGGACCCGCTCGACCTGGCGTCGGACGGCCCCGGGATCGGCGTCGCCCGGTCCTGTCGGGCCCGGTCTACCCGGTGGTGACGGTCCAGAAGTCGGAACCGACCGGCGGGTCCAGGACCGACGTCATCCGGTCGCCGTCGACCGGGACGGGGCCCCCGAGCGTCAGGTCGAGGAACCGGACGATGGCGGCCCGGACGGCGTCCCCGAGAGGGGAGGATCCCTCGAAGGGGCCGAGATGGTCGCCGCCGGTGATCACGACCAGGGCCTTGGGCATGGTGGCCAGGTCGAAGACCGTCCGGGACAGGGGTGCCTCTCCGTACTGGTCGTCGGATCCCACCATCACGAGGAAGTCCCCGGTGGCAGTCGAGCTCCCGAATGGGTCGTCGACGCCGGCGGGGAGTTGGCCGGCCAGCGAGACATAGGCCCGGATCCGGGGGTCGCGGTAGCCGGGGTCGAGAGCCAGCACGGCCACGGTGTCCCCTCCGTCGGAGTGGCCGGCCACGGCGATCCGGCCCGGGTCGACCGGGCCCTCCGACCCGGTCAGGAGGGAGGAGACGACGAAGGAGACGTCCAGGGCCTGTTCGGTGATGTCGGTCTCGACGGGGGCGCCGGGGAGGTCGTCGGCGGACCCGGGGAAGTCGGGGGCGGCCACCAGGAAGCCGGCGGCGGCCCAGCTCTCGAGGAGGGTGGTGTAGGCCTCGGGGTCGCTGTCGTATCCGGGGGCGAAGACCACCAGGGGGCGCGCTCCGGAGGGTCCCGACGGCCGGAGGATCAGCGTCCGGAGCCTCCGGCCCGGACCGCCGGGGACCGTCCCCCGGTCAGGGGTGGGACGGCTCGGGTCGTCGAGGGTGAGGGTGACTTCGGTGAAGGGACCGGAAGCGGGGGGTCCCGACTCCGGGGAGGACGTCGGAGCGGGAACGGGGGCCGTGGACCCGAGAGGATCCGGCGACCGGGGCCGCGACCCGGAGGCCGGGCCGCAGGCGGCCGGAAGGAGGGCGGCGAGGAGGGCGAGGAGGGCGAGGAGGGCGGCCGCAGCTCTCGGGGGCCGGGGGATAGTGGACGTGGCGGCACCTTACCGCCGCGCCGGTCAGGGCCCCTGGCGCTCCAGCCAGCCGATCACGAGGGCGATGGCCCGGGGGTCGGCCCGGAGGCGGTGACCGGCCCCCACGAGGAGGCGGAGCTCGGCCGAGGGTCCCACGGCGTCGGCCAGGGTCCGGGCGTCGGAGACGGGGACGCTCTCGTCGTCGGTCCCGTGGACGACGAGGACGGGGCGGGGCCCGATCCGGGCGGCGGACTCGTCGGGCCGGACGGTCCCGAAGGGGGCCCCCCAGGCGACGCGGTCCTCCGGATAGCCGGGTGTCCGGATCACGCCGACCTGGCGGGAGAAGTCGAGCATTCCGGCGAGGTCCTGGGCCCAGTCGGCGAAGGTGGCCGTCGATCCCAGGCAGGCCACGCCCCCGACCCGGGGGTCGAGGTCGGCCAGGCAGAGGGCCAGGGACCCGGTAGACCCGAAGCCGACGATCCAGACCCCACCTCCGCCGAGGGTGACGGCGTGGTCGACGAGAGCCCCGAGGTCGGCCAGCCAGCCGTCGAGGGAGAAGTCCCCTTCGGAGGGTCCCGCCCCCCGGAGGCAGCCGGCCACCACCAGCCAGCCGGACTCGGCGGCAAGGCGGTCGGCGAGGGCGGGGAAGCTCCGCCCGGTCCGGGCCGCGGCGTCGCGCTCCACGGGGAAGCCGTGGCAGATGACGACGGCCCGGGTGGGGACCTGGGCCGCCTGGCCCGTGGCCACGTAGACGGCCAGCTTCCCGGCCGGACCTGGCAGGGCGGCCCAGACCTCGCTCACCGGCCGCTCCGGCTGGGGCCCCGGTCGGGCCGCTGCCGGGCCCGGGGGTTCAAATGCCGATGCGCTGGGCCAGGAGCTCGCGGTGGTAGCTGGGGTCACCGAGGAGGAGCTCGGAGGACTTGGCCCGCTTGAAGTAGAGGTGGGCGTCGTGCTCCCAGGTGAAGCCGATCCCTCCGTGGATCTGGATGTTCTCGGCGGCGGCGTGGAAATAGGCCTCGGAGCAGTAGGACTTGGCCAGGCTGGCCACCACGGGGAGCTCCTCGGAGTCCTCGGCCGCGGCCCAGCCGGCGTAGTAGGCGGCCGACTTGGCCGACTCGACCTCGAGGAGCATGTCGGCGCACTTGTGCTTGATGGCCTGGAAGGAGCCGATGGGCCGGCCGAACTGGATCCGGGTCTTGGCGTACTCCACGGCCATGTCCAGGCAGCGCTGGGCGCCCCCGACCTGCTCGGCGGCGAGGGCCACGGCAGCCAGGTCGAGCGTCCGGGTCAGGACCGGGCCGGCTCCGCCTTCCGCCCCGATCAGCCGGGCCGGCGTGGCGGAGAATTCCAGGCGGGCCTGCTTCCGGGTCTGGTCCATGGTCGAGAGGGCGGTCCGGGTCAGCCCGGAGGCGTCCCCCTCGACGGCGAACAGGCTGACGCCCCCGGCCGTGCGGGCCGCCACCAGGACGAGCTCCGCGCTGTGGCCGTCGATGACGAACATCTTGTGGCCGTCGAGCGTCCAGGACCCGCCCGACTCGGTGGCTCCCAGGGTGATCCCGTCGAGGTCCCAGCGGCCGTTGTCCTCGGTGATGGCCAGGGTGGCCCGGGTCTCACCGGAGGCGATGCCGGGGAGGAGGTCCTTCTTGGCCGCCTCGTCCCCGGACTGGAGCAGGGCATTGGCGGCCAGGGCCACGGAGGCGAAGAGGGGGGAGCAGAGGAGGGAGGCACCGGTCTCCTCGAAGACCACGATGAGCTCCACGTAGCCGAAGCCCGCCCCGCCGTACTCCTCGGGGATGGCCATGGCGGGTAGGCCCAGCTGGTTGGCCATCTGGTCCCAGACCTCCGGGTCGAAGCCGTCCTCGGTCTCCATCAGGCGGCGGACCTCGGCGGACGGCGACTTGTCGTCGAGGAAGCGGCGGACGGAGCGGCGAAGCTCCTCCTGCTCCTCACTGAAGGCGAAATTCATCGTCATCTCCTTGTCGGCTCCCGGAGGATACGGGACGATCCGTTGTGTCTACCAGATCCACCCGATCTTGACCAAGGAGTCAAGGGCGGGCCCGCGAGGCGGACGGCCGGGGGCCCGGGCAGTCAATAGAGTGGGAGCGGGCGGCCGTGCCGCCGGGACCCCGCCGGGAGGAGCGCTGTGATCGACTACGAGGACACCTTGGTCGAGGTCCACCGGGTCGTCGTCGGCCCCGTGGACAACAACGTCTACGTGGTCCGCTGCCGGGAGACCGGTGAGGCCGTCCTGATCGACGCCGCCAACGAGCACGAGCTCCTCCTCGAGCTCTGCCGGGACCTCGGGGTCCGCCGGGTGGTCGAGACCCACGGCCATTGGGACCACATCCAGGCCGTGGGGGCCGTCCGGGACGCCGGCCTGGCCGTCGGGGTCGCCGCCGCCGATGCCGCCATGCTCCCCTCCTACGACGACATCCTCGAGGACGAGTCGACGCTCGAGGTAGGCCGGCTCCGGATCACGACGGTCGCCACCCCGGGGCACACCCCCGGGTCGATGTGCTTCGCCGTGGAGGGGACCCCGCTGCTCTTCAGCGGTGACACCCTCTTCCCTGGTGGCCCGGGGGGGACGAAGTTCGAGGGGGGGGACTTCCCCACCATCATCGAGTCCCTGGAGAACCGGCTCTTCTCCCCCTTCCCGGCCGACACCATCGTCCTGCCCGGCCACGGGGACCGGACCACCATCGGGGCGGAGTCCCCCAACCTGCAGGCGTGGGTGGACCGGGGTTGGTGAGGAACCGGGTCGGGCTCCCGACGAGCGTCCTCGTCCTCGGTCTCCTCATGACGGGCTGCGCCGGGAGCAGCACCGCGCCCGGGGGCTCGGCGACGGCCGCCTCCACCGCCACCACGTCGGCGACCGCCGCCACGTCGGCAACCGCCGGCGAGGGAGGGAGCGGTGTGGTCCAGGTCCTGGTGGCGCCCGGGACGGCCTGCAACCGGGCCGGGGGGGACACCTACCCGGACTCGCTCTGCCAGTCACCCCTGTCGAGCATCATCGACCCGCTCGGCTACCACAACCGGGAATGTGGTTCGTATGTGGCCTGGATGGAGGCCACCACCGGGCACACCATGCCGGCCCAGGTCGCCTCCTACGTGGGGCTGTGGCCGTCCAAGGTCCCGGCGTCGTGGATCGACAGCCAGCCCCAGGTGGGCGACGCCGCCGTCCGGGTCAACGTCCCGGGCGTCGTCCTCGCCAACGGGGAGAAGGATCCGGGCCACGCCATGTTCGTCACGGCGGTTGGGACGGACGGACCGGGGACGATCACGGTCACGGACTACAACGAGGCCGGCAACGGGACGTTCGGCTCGGAGGTCCGCCGGACCGCCGGAGACTTCCACGGCCACCCCTTCAGCCTGGTGTTCATCCACTTCCCGGCCGGGTCGAGCACGGACTGACCCGGATCTCGGGGGTCAGGGGAAGAGCCCCCGGGCCGAGATGGCGGCGGC